>NZ_JACRVR010000001.1:0-542935 GCF_018811975.1 Acetobacter sp. P1H12_c
GTGGTGGTGGCGGCGGTGGCAGAATTCTGGTCTTGATCGGCGGATGCGAAACCGGAACGCTCGCAGACGTCCCCATACCGAACATCAGTCCCATAACCGCCAAGAGATGCAGCAGAATTACAACCAGCAGAGCAACAACACCGACAACAGCTCCTGTTCCGACGACAAAGCGCACCGGACTCTGTTGCTGTTGCGCGTGGTCCTTCATATTTCTACATCCTCCTTCTTCCACGCCAGCCAAAGAAACACTGGCCAGCGCCATCACCTGATCTATGGCATCAAAAACTGATGGCCCTGCACCAACATTTCGTGCCTCAGCACTGGATAGACTGACAGAGCTGCATGGCTGCCATCTTCCTGACCCTGATTGGGCAATTTGACAGCAAATATGTCAAGAATGTTCTTGATCGAAAATGAACACTGCCCTCTTTCAATGCAGACGGCCCACAAAACAGGCATATCATCCAGATCCGCAGAAAAAAGCCACTTTCTGTTGAGATGTGCCAGAATCAGGGTCATTCATGCCTGTTTTGAGCCCATTTGAATTTAAAAAAAATTCTTTGTAACGTTCCTGAATCTGTCGTGGTTCCCGTTCTCCACGCAATATAAAAAAACGGGCCCCAGAGGAGCCCGTTTTTTAACCTGTTGCAAACGTGCAGTTTATTGCGCGTTTGCACTTGCTTCGGACCGGGTCGCCCCGACCCGCGCCGCCAGAGCGGCAGCCATGAAGGCATCCAGATCCCCGTCCAGCACAGCGGCAGGGTTTCCGGTTTCAACATTGGTCCGCAGATCCTTGACCATCTGGTACGGAGCCAGAACGTAAGAACGGATCTGGTGTCCCCAGCCGATATCCGTTTTGGCGGCTTCCGTCGCGGCGGCAGCAGCCTCACGCTTTTGCAGCTCCACCTCATACATCCGCGCCCGCAGCATCTGCATGGCGGTTGCACGGTTACGGTGCTGGGAGCGGTCCGTCTGACACGCCACCACAATCCCGGTCGGGATATGGGTAATACGAATGGCCGAATCGGTCTTGTTGACGTGCTGGCCACCCGCGCCGGAAGCCCGGAAGGTATCCACCTTAAGATCGGAATCATTGATTTCGATCTCAATCGAATCGTCAATCACCGGATACACCCAGACGGACGCAAAGGACGTCTGCCGGCGGGCCGCGGCATCAAACGGGGAGATCCGCACCAGACGATGCACCCCGGCCTCCGTCTTCAGCCAGCCATAAGCGTTCGGGCCGGAAACCAGCATGGTGGCCGATTTCAGCCCTGCCTGCTCGCCTTCCGAACTTTCCATCAGCGTGACTTTGTAGCCATGCGCTTCCGCCCAGCGGGTATACATGCGCAGCATCATCTCGGCCCAGTCCTGCGCTTCCGTCCCGCCGGCACCGGCGTTGACTTCCAGATAGCAGTCATTGCTATCCGCCTCGCCAGACAACAGGCTTTCCGTCTCGCGGCGCTTGGCCTCTTCCGCCAGAGCTTTCAGGGCCGCCGTGGCTTCCGCCACCACTTCCGTATCCCCTTCCGCTTCCGCCAGCTCCACCAGTTCACAGGTATCCAGAACGCTGCTCTCCAGCTTCTGCACACCGTCAACCTGCCCGGCCAGCAGGGTGCGTTCACGCATCAGCTTCTGGGCTGCGTCGGAATCATTCCATAAATCCGGGTCTTCTGCCCGGTTGTTCAGTTCGGCAAGTCGGGCCTGAGCGACATCCCAGTTAAAGATGCCTCCTCAGCAGTGCCACCGACTGCTTGATCTGTTCATTAAGGGCTTCTGTCTCAGCCGACATCGGGCCGTCTCTCCATCAGGTCTTATAAAATCGTATGTTTGCGAACGGCCTCAATAAAGGCCGCCCATGCCAATGTCACCCCCGGACGCAGCCGGAGGCGCTTTTGGCGCGCCGGGAGCCGCAGGCTGGCCGGACCCGGTGGCCGCAGCGCCGGACTGGCCTGCCCCGGCGGCCATATCACTTTCCGAATCCGCCATGTTTTCAGCCCCGGTATCCGCCGCCGTCAGCTCGTGCGAGGCGCCGTTATCCGCAAGGCTGACGCTCACACCCGGAATCTGGCCGGGCTTGAAGGCATCAATCGCCACGCCACGGCCTGTATCATACCGCACCAGCGTGATACCCTCCGGCGCAGCAAAATCCAGCTTCGGGCGGCCTTCCAGCGCGGTTTTCATCACCTTGTTCCAGATCGGCCCGGCAATGGTGCCGCCCGTCTCGTTCTTGCCCAGTGAAGTCGGCGTATCAAAGCCAATCCACACCACTGTCACCAGATCGGGCGAATAGCCTGCAAACCATGCATCGTTAAAGTTCTGGCTGGTGCCGGTCTTCCCGGCCAGCGGATAATCAATCCCTTTGCCGGCCTGAACACCCGTCCCGCGCCGGATAACATCCTGCAACATGGTAGTAATCTGGAAAGCACTTTGTTCGGACGCCACGCGCGGGCGGTTATCCTGCACTTCAGGAATTTCATCCTGTCCGGGCATGACGAACTTTACCGCATCATTCTGCACGGGGGCTGCCGCCGGGACCGGTCCTTTTGCGCCATCGGCCCCTTTAGGGGCATCCGGGAAAACCGCATCCGTCTCGGAAGCCCCTGCAGCAGAGGACGGACCTGCTGCCGCACCGGGGGTGCCTGCACCTGTACCCGCATCAGCCGCCTGAGCCGAGGCCGCGACCAGAGAAATCCCTTCGGGACGCCAGATCACGTGGCCTTCACGGTCCTGCACGTCATCAATCAGGGTCGGGGTGACTTTCCGGCCCCCTGCGGCCAGTGACGCATACGCTCCGGCCTCTTTCAGCACCGTTGTTTCCACAGCCCCCAGTGCTGCGGGCAGCACATGCGGCATGGAATCCACCAGCCCGATTCGGGTCGCCATATCCGCCACATTCTTGATGCCGATATGGGCCGCCAGACGAATGGTCACCAGATTGCGGGATTCCCGCAACGCATCATGCAGGGACGTCGGGCCCCAGAAATCTTTCTCATAGTTGTTCGGGTGCCATGTGCCGTAGGACACAGGCGAGTCATCAAACGACTGAGAGGGCGAAATGCCCTGCTCCATCGCCTGCAGATAGACAAACGGCTTGAAGGAGGAGCCGGGCTGACGCAGCGCCTGTGTTGCACGGTCAAACTGGGACGTCTGGAAAGACCAGCCGCCCACCAGCGCCAGCACGCGCCCGGTACGGGCGTTCAGCGTCACCACAGCGCCTTCCACATGCGGCACCTGCATCAGGCCGACGCGGCTGCTTCCGGCCTGCGGCTCGACCATCACCAGATCCCCTGCCTTCAGCAGACGGAAACGCCGCGTCCAGGCCAGATCGCGGTCCTGAATTTCTCCCGTTTGCGCGGTCCCGCCCTGCATGGTGGCCCCGCGCCGCACAACAGCGCCCTCCAGCCAGCCAACCCGGCCATGCGCCGGGTCCAGCACGACCGCCAGACGCCACTGGTCCAGCATCCCCAGCGGGGCCACTTCGGCTTTCAGAGCCGCGACCCAGTCCTCCTGAGAGGATGATGCGCTGATAGTCTCCACATGCCTGACCGGCCCACGCCAGCCACCGTGCGCGCGGTCATACGCCATCAACCCCTGCCGCAGCATTGTCTGCGCTGTGAGCTGAAGGGACGGGTCCAGACTGGTATGGACATCCAGCCCGCCCTGCATGGTCATGTCCTGACCATATTTTTCCAGAAGCTGGCGGCGGACTTCCTCAGCAAACCATTCAGAACCGGGGGCCGGGCCGGGACGCACAAAATTATGCGGGATCAGCGGTTCCGCTTCCGCAGCCCGCGCAGCCTCATGCGTCAGCGCGCCCGTTTCGGCCATGCGTTCCAGCACCCAGTTACGGCGGCCGCGCGCGGCCTCGGGGAAGCGCACCGGATTATAGTTGGTGGGGGATTTGGGCAGCGCCCCAAGGAAGGCGGCCTCCGCATCATCAAGCTGGTCCAGAGGTTTGTTGAAATAGGTCTGCGCGGCAGCCCCGATGCCGTAGGCACCACTGCCCAGATAAATTTCGTTCAGATAGATTTCGAGGATCTTGCTCTTGGGCAGAACCTGCTCAATCCGCATGGCAAGAAAGGCTTCCTTGGCCTTTCGCTTCATGGAAACCGCATTACTGCCCAGCAGCATGACGCGCGCCACCTGCTGCGTGATGGTCGAGGCCCCGATCGGCCTGCGCCCCTTGCCGCGAGTAAGGTCTGTCAGCCCGGCGCGTGCGATTGCCAGCGGGTCAACGCCCTTATGGCTCCAGAATTTCTGGTCTTCCGCGGCAATAAAGGCGTTTTTCACCCGATCCGGAATAGCGCTGTACGGCACAAAAACCCGGCGTTCATCCGCCAGTTCGGCAATCAGCCGGTCATCGGACGCATAAAGGCGGCTCATCACTGGCGGCTGATAGGTCCGCAGGCCCTCAACCGTCGGCAGGTCAGACACAATGCCTTCATACTGGGTCCAGACAACAACCGCAGCCCCTGTCGTGCCGACAAGTGCCAGGGCGGCCACCGTGCCCAGCAGCCCCCGCCACTGGCGGAAACGCGGCCTGCGCCATGCAGGGCCGTGACGGGAAGAGGCTTCTCTCCCCTCGTTTTTATTGGAAGAAGACCCGGGTTCACCAGAAGACGGAGTTCTTGTCATGCAGGTCCTTTACCATTCTCATGCGCTGCCGTCTTTACTCTCGTCGCTCTTCCTGACCACATCATGGCGAATTTTGTCTTTTATCCCAGCATTTCGCCCAGAAAGCGGGCCGTATAGTCCACAACCGGGATAATCCGGCCATAATTGATGCGTGTCGGGCCAATAACGCCAATCGCGCCGACAATCCGGTTGGCCTCGTTCCGGGCGGGGGCCACCACCATGGACATGCCCGTGCCGCCAAATAATCCGCTCTCCGCGCCGATAAAAATCCGCACGCCCTCAGAATTTTCCGCCAGTTCCAGCAGCCGCAGCATGGTTTCCTGCCGCTCCAGCCGCTCAAACAGCGCCTGAATGGCCAGCAGGCGCTCCTGCCCGTCCACATCCGTCAGCAGTTTGCCCTGCCCGCGAATAATCAGGGTACCGCCGCGCTCTTCATCTCCGCCACCCCAGATTGCCAGACCGCTTTCCACCACTTCTGTGGTTAACTGATCCAGCGCGCTCCGGTTTTCCGTAATATCCGCCCCCACCCGCTCCCGCAGGTCCGGCAGCGTTGCCCCAAGGGCATGCGCGTTCAAGTAATTGGCGGCTTCCACCAGAGCCGAGGGCGGCATGCCGACGGGCGTTTCAATCACCCGGTTTTCTACATGCCCATCCGTGCCCACCAGCACAACCAGCGCCCGGTTGCCGCCCAGCGCCACAAATTCAATATGTTTGACGCCACCCTCACCTTTTGGCGCAATCACCAGCCCGGCCGCATCGGACATCCCAGACAGCAGGGAGGACGCCTCCGTCAGCGTATCCTGCAAAGACCGCCCGCGCGCCTCCAGAGACTGACCAATCCCGCGCCGCTCTTCTTCCGAGAGACTGCCAAACTGCAACAGGCCATCCACAAACAGACGCAGCCCGGCCTCCGTCGGCAGGCGACCGGCGGAGGTATGCGGGGAAAACAGCAGGCCTGCTTCCGTCAGAGAGGCCATGACATTCCTGATCGTGGCCGGGGAGAGCGGCAGCCCGAGCCTGCGGGAGAGCGTGCGTGAGCCAACGGGTTCGCCGCTGGCCACATATTCCTCCACAATTTCCCGCAGAATGGTGGCGGAGCGGGTATCCAGCCCCGGCGGCAGAACAGGCTTTGCTGGGTGCAGACCACGTTTCATGAGGATCAGACCTCCTCCTTCATAACAGGATCTTTCTGCTTCTGCGCATCTGCGTCCGGTATGACAAGAAAAACAATGGTGCGGCTCCAAGGTTTCACTCCTGCCAAAACCGCTTTATGTGCAGAGACCATATTGTTTTAAGGAGTTCCCCATGCGCCCGTCCGGCCGCCAGCCCAACCAGATGCGCCCCGTCACCATTGAAACCGGCTTTGCCCGCCACGCGGAAGGCTCGGCCCTTATCCGCGTCGGCGGCACGGAAGTGCTCTGCGTCGCCAGTGTTGAAAACCGCGTACCGCCTTTCCTGCGTGGCAAAGGCACCGGCTGGGTGACGGCGGAATACGGCATGCTGCCCCGCGCCACCCATACCCGTGGCAACCGTGAAGCCGCCAAAGGCAAGCAGTCTGGCCGCACGCAGGAAATCCAGCGCCTGATTGGCCGCTCCCTGCGCTCCGTAGTGGATCTGGCCGCTCTGGGGGAAATGAGCATCACGCTGGACTGTGACGTTCTGAACGCCGACGGCGGCACACGCTGCGCCTCCATTACCGGGGCATGGGTGGCCCTGCGTCTGGCCCTTGGACAACTTGTGGCCAAAAACGTGCTGACCCATATGCCGCTGCGCGGGCAGGTTGCCGCCGTGTCCTGCGGTCTGACCAAGGCAGGCCCGGTGCTGGATCTGGACTATGAAGAAGACAGCGCCGCCGCCGCTGACACCAATTTTGTGCTGACAGCCGACCGCCGCATTGTAGAAATTCAGGGCACAGCCGAAGAGTCTCCGTTTACGGAAGATGCTTTCAACGAGCTGTTTGCACTGGCCCGCACCGGCGTGTCCGTCCTGTTTGACGCCCAGACGCTGGCTGTTGAAACCGCGGAGAACCGCTGACATGACGCCCGGCAAACCGGAGGCTGATAAGCTGGAAGCAGGCAGTAAACTGGTTCTGGCCAGCCATAATGCAGGCAAGCTGGCCGAATTTTCGACCCTGCTGGCGGATTTTGGGGTGACCGTGCTGTCCGCCGGGGATCTCAATCTGCCGGAACCGGAAGAAACCGCCACCACGTTTGCCGGGAACGCCGCCATCAAGGCGCTGGCGGCGGCCAGGGCAACGGGTCTGCCCGCTCTGGCGGATGATTCCGGCCTGTGCGTCAGCGCGCTGGGCGGCGCTCCGGGCATTTACTCAGCCCGCTGGGCTGGCCCGGACAAAGACTTCCCCGCCGCCATGGCCCGGATTGAATACGGCATCGGCTCTGACGAGCGCGACGCATGGTTTATCTGTGTGCTGTGTCTTGCCTACCCGGACGGCACCACCCATAGCTTTGAAGGGCGCGTGGATGGCAGCATCATATGGCCCCCGCGCGGTGAAAAAGGTCATGGCTATGACCCGATTTTTACCCCCACGGGAGAAAGCCGAACCTTTGCCGAAATGGAAGAGGCCGAGAAAAACGCCATAAGCCACCGGGCGCGGGCGTTTCAGGCTTTCAAACAGGCCTGTCTCGATTAAGGTGTTTTTCGGGCAGAGCCGCAACGCTCTGCCTGAGCATTTTCTGTGCTGTGTGGGCAGCCTTCCCCCCACAGGCACACCAAAGTCCGGAACAACAGAAACACCATGACGACGCCAAACGCGCAGCAGGCTTCTTCCTACACCCCTCTGGACCTTGAAGGCGTCCGGACCTTTCTTGCAACACTCCCGGCCATTGCGGCGCGCCTTGGGGGCACACCGGATGCATGGCGGGTGTGGGAAGTCAGTGACGGCAACCTCAACATGGTGTTTCTGGCGGAAGGCCCGCAGGGCAGCGTCTGCCTGAAGCAGTCTCTTCCGCATGTGCGGGTAGACCCCTCATGGAAAATGCCGCTTGACCGCACGTTTTTTGAAGCCGCCTATCTGCGCGCCGTATTTCCGCATGTGCCCGACCTGACGACCGAATGTCTGCATTTTGACGCAGAGCAGTTTATTCTGATTGTGCCGGGTCTTTCCGGGCACACCGTGATGCGCACCGCCATGATGGCCGGACATTTTTACCCGTCTGTGGCCGCACAGGTGGGCGATTTTGTTGCGCGCAGCACGTTCGCAACATCCCTGCTGGCAGAACCGTTTGAACGGATTATGGACCGCCGGATCTGCTTTGCGCGCAACCAGACGCTCACGCGCATTACGGTCGATCTGGTACTGACAGACCCGTATCATGACCACCCACGCAACCACTGGGCGGACCCGCAGATCACCCCCATTGTGGACGCCCTGCGCGCCAGCCCGGCGGTGCAGGCACGGAGTGATAGTCTGCGTCTGCGTTTTTTAAGCGCGCCGCAGGCTCTGCTGCACGGGGACCTGCATACCGGCTCCATCATGACCGATGGCACGGACACAAGAATTATTGACGGAGAATTTGCCACCTATGGCCCCATTGGCTTTGATGCCGGGCTTTTTACTGGCAACCTGATCCTGAGCCTGTTCGCAACGCCCGACCGGGCCGGACAGGCACTGCATCTGGATATGATCCAGACATTCTGGACAAGTTTCAAAAAAGGCTTTCTCGCCCTCTGGCAGGACAGAGAATGGGCGGAGGACCGTTCAACGCTCTATTACGCCACCACAGACAAATCCACGCAGAATTTTGAAAAATCTCTTTTTATTCAAAATATTTTTCAGGATACTGTGGGCTTCTGTGCCGCAGAAATCATTCGCCGCACCATTGGCTATGCCCATGTGACCGATTTTTCAGTGCTGACCGACCCTTCTCTGCGCACCACGCGCCAGAAAGCAGCCCTTCTGTTTGCGAAAGACTGCCTTGAACAGAAAAAACCCCTGAAATCTCTGGCTGATTTTCTGGAACTGCTCTACCTGCATATGTCTGCTTTGTAAGGCTCTCAAAGCAGACACAGCACAGAAAATTTTTTATAAGCTCAGAATAGAAAACCCTTTAATTAAAAACATACTCTCAGATTTTCTCTTCGGCATTATATGCAGCAACAGGTTCGATCGGAAAACGGATCAGGTGGTAGGGCGGCTTTCTTTTATCCTGCCCGCCATTAAAGCTGGCCAGACGGTTCCACTGCCCCAATGTGCAATAAACATGCGTTTTTGTGCAGAAAATTCCATCAGGTGAGAGAATACGCGGGTCATGCACCATCAGCTCAAAAGACCCGTCTGTATTGCGCCGCAAAATGGAATCCTGCTCGAAGTTTGTTGTATAAATCCGTCCCTGCGCATCGGTCGCCAGCCCGTCGGCTGTCCCTTTTTCCCCTTCATCTTTCACGGCTGCGGCCAGCGCGGCCTCCGTCACCGTCGGGTCGGCCAGCAGCGCGGTCGGCAGGCTGTATAGTCTGCGGCTGGTCAGCGGAGCGTAAAACAGACGGTCACTCTTCGGGCTGAGCGTAATGCCATCAGCGCCCCCCACCACAAAGCGCGGTGGCTTACCGGGCGTGTAGACCAGTGGCACCCCTTCCACCACCGCCATAAAGCCCGGCTCCGCCTGTGTGGAAGGATGGGTCGCCAGAACACGCCGCTGCTGGCCTGATACAATATCCACCACCACCAGTGCCGGGCTGTGCCCGAAAGAACTGTCCGTTACATAAGCCGTGCCCGCCTGCCCGTGCGTCAGGTCCACGCGCAGATCATTCATGTGGCTGTCTGGCAGCAGAGCCGGAGCCTTCAGCACAATTTTATGCACCAGCCTGCCGGTAGAGGGCTCAAAACAGACCAGCTTGGCGGCACCCGGCTGCAAGGGCTGGCCTGCCAGTTTACCATCATCAATCGCCCAGATCCGGCCCTGCGTATCCATGGTCATCCCGTGGATCGACATCAGCCGGTCCGCCGGGGCGGCAGAAGACGGCAGGCTAAGGGCCGCCGTTGGCCAAGGCACAACACGCCCCTGCACCAGTTCCCCCAGCGTGGCTCCCTTATGGTTCACGGCATGGCGCGGGAAGCCCACAAAAATACGCCCCTCTTCCGTCACCACCACGCCGGATGGGCCGGGGCCGTAAAAATCAGCAACAATTTCAAACGATCCGGCGGATTCATACCCCTGATCACCATTCACCCCGGTTGTGGGGGTGCCACCACCCTGTACGGTGCCCTGCGTGGGCTGTTGCGCCGCCCGTGCTTCTGGCACCCGCAGCAGGCCTGTGGCCACAGGGACAATGCTCCCGCCCAGTAGCAGGGAGGACAAAAGCCGCCTGCGCCCAAGCTGCTGCTGGCCCTCCGCCTGCCCGTGCAGGCCGCCCGCGCCTTGCCTCTGTCTCACCACAGCCGCGTTCCGGGCATCACACCCGGATGGGCTGAAGGACTCAGCATGAGAGGGAATTACAGCCGGGCAGCCAGAAAGCGGGCGAGACGTCATGGACTCATCACTCCTGTTTTAAGGGGGCTCCACGCTCCCACGCACGTTCCTGTCAGACAACCCCGCGCCCGGCGGAGAGTGATCACAAACTGGAAGACGGAGAGCATCATGGCCATAAAACACAAAAAAAGCGGTGCCGTTTCCGACACCGCCTTTTGGTAGGCTTGCTTGAACGCTATCTCTTCCGACGGAGCAGGCCACAAGGCCGCTCCGCCAGAAAATCCGGACGTCTTAGCTATCCGTGTTGCGACGACGAATGGCCGCACCCAGAATATCACCGAGAGACGCACCGCTGTCGGATGAGCCGTATTCGTTGATAGCCTGCTTGTCTTCTTCAACTTCGCGACCTTTGATGGTCAGCGCGAGCTTGCGGGCAGCGCGGTCAACAGAGACCACCTTCGCATCCACGCGTTCACCAACCGCAAAGCGTTCCGGACGCTGCTCAGCCTTGTCACGGGCCAGTTCCGCACGGCGGATAAAGCCGGTCAGAACATCGTCAACCTTCACTTCAATCCCGTTGGACTGAACGGCGGTGACGGTGCAGGTCACGATGGCACCTTTCTGAACGCTCGTCAGAACGTCAGCGGCCGGGTCTTCCTGAAGCTGCTTGATACCGAGAGAGATACGTTCTTTCTCAACATCAACGTCCAGAACCTTGGCTTTGACAACCTGGCCCTTTTCGTAGTGCTTCATGGCTTCTTCGCCGGTTTCGTCCCAGGACAGGTCGGACATGTGAACCATGCCGTCGATGTCCGCGGAGAGACCAACAAACAGACCGAACTCGGTGATGTTGCGGATTTCGCCTTCTACGGTAGAGCCGATTTTGTGCTCTTCCGCGAACTGCTCCCACGGGTTGCGCTGAACCTGCTTGAGGCCCAGAGAGATGCGGCGCTTCGCGCTGTCCACATCCAGAACCATCACGTCGACTTCCTGAGACGTAGCGACGATCTTGCCCGGATGGACGTTTTTCTTCGTCCAGGACATTTCGGAAACGTGCACCAGACCTTCAACACCCGGTTCCAGCTCAACAAATGCGCCGTAATCGGTGATGTTGGTCACGCGGCCCGTGTAACGCGCACCCGGCGGGTACTTCAGGGCAACATTTTCCCACGGATCAGCTTCAAGCTGCTTCATGCCGAGGGAGATACGCTGCGTGTCGGAGTTGAAGCGGATCACCTGCACGCGGACCGGCTGGCCGATCTGCAGCGCTTCGGACGGGTGGTTGATGCGCTTCCATGCGATGTCGGTCACATGCAGCAGGCCGTCAACGCCGCCGAGGTCAACGAACGCACCGTAATCGGTGATGTTCTTCACAACGCCGTCCAGGATCATGCCTTCGGTCAGGCCCTGAATCAGTTCGCTGCGCTGTTCTGCACGGGTTTCTTCCAGAACGGCACGACGGGAGACAACGATGTTGCCACGTGCGCGATCCATTTTCAGGATCTGGAAGGGCTGCGGAACACCCATCAGCGGGCTGACGTCACGCACCGGGCGGATATCAACTTGGCTGCCGGGCAGGAACGCCATGGCGCCACCCAGATCAACCGTGAAGCCACCTTTAACGCGGCCATAGATGGTGCCGTTGACGCGCTGGTTTGCTTCGAACGCTTTTTCAAGGTTCGTCCAGGCTTCTTCACGGCGGGCTTTTTCACGAGAGAGCACGATGCTGCCGTCACGGTCTTCGTAACGCTCAACATACAGCTCAACAACGTCACCCGGCTTTACGTCGGGGGTCACGCCCTGAGGAGCAAATTCGCGCAGGGAAACGCGGCCTTCGCTCTTCAGACCAACATCGACAATCGCGAATTCGTCGGTCAGGCGGACAATGCGTCCACGCACCACGGACCCGTCAAAGCCGGTGTCACGGCCGAGGGTCTCGTCCAGAAGGGTAGCAAAATCTTCGCCACGGAAATGGTCCGTGGCCGGGGTTGCGGCTGAAGCCATGTGTAACTGTAAATCCTGCATCGGCCCGGAATGAAGCCGACACTTCCTGCGCGCCGCCATGCGGCAGCACGACTTGCCACGGACTTAAAAGAGCGAACACGGTGGTCCGTCTTTTCTCCCGCGACCCTGACTGAAAAGGAAACCTGCTGCACACAACAGGTATCTGAGGGCAGAGACACCCTCCAGCCGCGGCTTGTCAACACAATCCGCAGGATTTTAATGGGGGGTGCGGGTAAAATTATTGATTTCGTGAGAACTTCCTGAAAGCCCCCGGCGGCCCTCAGGCCACGCGCGCGCCGAGTCGCTCCCGCACAACCCGTAGGGCTTCGGCCAGAACATCGTCCGCGCCAAGTGTGTCGGTCTCAATCACAACGGCGTCGTCCGCCACCTGCATCGGTGCGGCCTCACGCCCGGCGTCCGCCGCATCACGCGCTTTCAGCGCAGCTTCCATCTCCGCAAGCCGGGCTTTTGCATCATCCGCCGCAGGGTCTTCCCCAAGCTGTAAAAAGCGGCGCAACGCCCGCGTGGCCGGAGAGGCCGTGATGAACAGTTTGACATCCGCATCCGGAAAAATAGCCGTGCCGATATCCCGGCCATCCAGCACCCCGCCGCGCGCCTGCGCAAACCGCCGCTGTGTGTCCACCAGCGCACTGCGCACGCCCGGCTGGGCAGCCACAAGGCTGGCCGCACGGGCAACCTCCTGCGTCCGCAGGTCTTTGCGCTGCGTATCGTCCGCCGTCAGCCTGCGGGCAAAATCCTCCGCCGGAGCCGCCGGGTCCTGCCCGGCATCCAGCACCAGACGCCCCACAGCGCGGTAAAGCAGCCCTGTATCCAGATATGGCAGATTCAGTTCCGCCGCCAGCCGCTTGGCCAGCGTGCCTTTCCCCGCGGCTGCCGGACCATCAACCGCCAGAACCGGACCACCGCGCATCACGCTGAAAACCCTGCGCCAAGGCTGTTCATCAGCGCGAAATAGCCGGGGAAGCTGGTGTCAATAAACGCGGTATCGTCAATATCGACCGGCTTTTCCGCCACCAGCCCCAGCACGGACGCACTCATGGCCAGACGGTGGTCCATATGGGTTTCCACCAGCCCGCCACCCGGAATATGGCCGCCTGTGCCGTGGATAATCAGATCATCCCCGTCAATACGGGTGCGGACCCCGTTATTTTCCAGCAGCGCCACGGTGGAGGCCAGACGGTCACTTTCCTTCACGCGCAGTTCCGCAAGCCCGCGCAGGCGGGAAATGCCGGTGGCATGGGCAGCCGCCACGGCCAGCACGGGATATTCATCAATCATGGAGGGGGCGCGGTCGGCAGGCACATCTACCGCCTGAAGGGAGGAGGCCCGCACATGCAGGTCTCCCACCGGCTCACCGCCCTCCGTGCGTTCATCCAGAATATCCAGACGCCCGCCCATTTCCCGCAGCGTGGTAAACAGACCCGTGCGGAGCAGGTTGAGGCCCACATTGGTGATCGTCACATCGGACCCCGGCACCAGCAGCGCCGCCACCAGCACAAACGCAGCGGAAGACGGATCACCCGGTACCGTCACATCCCGCGCAACAAGGCGCGGCTGCCCTTCCAGCCGGATCAGGCGGCCACCCTCAGGCGTTTCCTCCACCGTCACATGTGCGCCAAAATGCCGCAGCATGTTTTCCGTATGGTCACGGGTCGGCACCGGTTCTTCCACCTGTGTCACCCCGGCGGCGTTCAGGCCTGCCAGCAGCACTGCGGATTTCACCTGCGCGGAGGCGACCGGCAGACGGTAGGACAGCGGGGCAGGCTGCGCAGTACCCTGAATAGCCAGCGGCAGACGCCCGCCATCCCGCGCGAGGAAGGTGGCCCCTGTGCCTGCCAGCGGGTCCATCACGCGCTTCATCGGGCGGCGGCGCAGGCTGGCATCCCCGGTCATGACAGACATAATTCCGTGGCTGGCCAGCAGGCCGGACAGCAGGCGCGCCGCCGTGCCGGAATTGCCCATATCGAGCACATCCGCCGGTTCCCGCAGGGCACCCAGCCCACAGCCATGCACATGCCAGCGGCCGTCATCCTCGCGTGAGATTTTGGCGCCCAGAGCACGCATGGCATCGGCCGTACGCAGCACGTCCTCCCCTTCCAGCAGGCCGACAATCCGTGTCTCGCCCCGGGCGAGGGCCGCAAACATCAGAGCGCGGTGGCTGATGGATTTGTCACCCGGCACGGCAATTCTGCCGGTCAGGGAGGACGCAGGGCGGGAAACACGCAGAGCGCTGGAGGAAGCAGAAGGCTTTGTCATGGTCATTTCATTCCGGCTTGTCCTGCCGTAAGTCAATCCGGCGGACGGGAAAACACCGTCTTTTTTACGGAAAAAGAGGCCCGACCGGCACTCAGGGTTTGACAGGACCCCTGTGCAATGGCATGTGGCCTCGCCTTAATACGTCTGGACTGTTCCCCTCCCGCGCCGCGGTCTTCAGGGAATCGTCCTTTTCCGGGACACGCTTTGTCCCAATGTCTGACCAGGATCGACAGGTAGCAAGATGTCCCAGCCCGATCTCGGCACCAAACGCATCTGCGTGTCCTGCGGTGCCCGCTTCTATGACCTGAACAGGTCTCCCGCCGTCTGCCCGAAATGCGGCACGGAACAGCCGGAGCTTGTCTCCCGTCTGCGTCGTAATTCTGACAGTCTGACACCGCATGCAGACAAGCAGCTTCCGCCCAAGAAAGATGATGACGATATCGATATCGACACCGATGATGATACGGACGGTGACGATGATGATGTGATGGAAGACACGTCCGATCTGGACGATGATGATGATGACATCAGCTCTGACATCGACGTCAGCACGGATTCGGACGAACACGATTCCTGAGGCAGCTCAGGGAGCCGGGTCCGTCCCGGCCCCTGCGTGGCCCTGCATCACTCTTTTGTGATGCGTCTTTGAAAGCCCGGTTTTCTCCGGGCTTTTTTTGTGCCTGATAGTCAGGCGCGGCGCTCTATTTCCACACCCACAGCTTCAATTTCTTCAAACACATCCAGCTTTTCAATCCGCACGCGCACAACCCGCACGCGGGTATCGGCCAGAACGCCTGCGGCAATCCGCTCCGCCAGCGTTTCCACAAGCTGCACATGCCCTTCCTGCACAATACGGCGCACCAGCAGCACAACATCCTCGTAAGAAACGGTGCGGCTCAGATCATCCGCCCCTACTTCGAGATCATTCCGGTCCAGCACACCAAACGAGACAGAGACACGGATGCGCTGCGTCACCCCCTGCTCGTGCGGGAACACGCCAATATGGGCGTCAAGCACCATGTTTTTTAAAAACAGATGGCGCAAAGGCGGTTCTTCCGCCCATGGAGCAAAAATTGTCATTCGTCCTATTCTTCCAGCACGCTGCCCGGGGGGAGCGCGGGTGACCATTGCAGATGCTGCCCGCCATCCAGCGCCAGCATCTGTCCGGTTACGGAGGGCAGGGCCAGCAGGGCCAGCGCCGCACGGGCCACTTCCGCCGGGCATGTTCCATGAGCCAGCGGCACTGACGCGCATTGTTTTGCAAACTGCTCTTCCGTCTGGCGCGGGCTGGGCAGCGCCGGGCCGGGGCCAATGGCGTTCACCCGAATTTTTTTAGGAGCCAGCGCCAGCGCCATGGTCTGCGTAAGCGTCCATAATGCGCTTTTGGAAACCGTATAGCTGATAAAATGCGGTGTGAGAGACCAGACACGCTCATCCAGCATGTTCAGAATCATCCCCTCCGCCTGAGCTGGCAACGCTTTGGCAAAATCCTGCATCAGCACAAACGGCGCACGCAGATTAGGCTTCATGTGCCCCATCCAGCTCTCGCGCGTGGTGTTGTCCCATTCGTCCCGCTCAAAGGTGGAGGCGTTGTTTACCAGCACCCCCAGCGGGCCACCCAGCGCCTGCATGGCGGCAGGAACAAGCGGTGTCACCTCTTCTTCCCGTGCCAGATCAGCCTGAAGCAGGCACCCTTTACGGCCACGGGCCTCGACGGCTTTCAGCGTTTCTTCCGCACCCTGCCGGTCTCCCCGGTAATGAATGGCAACATCAAACCCCGCCTCAGCCAGAGCCAGCACAATGGCCTGCCCCAGCCGCGCCTTGCCGCCCGTCACCAGCGCGCGGCGCGGGAGCGCGGGAGAAAGCGGGAAGACACTCAGCGGCACCGTCGTCACACCCGCACTGGTTTCAGCCTGCGTCATGCGGGCCTCCGCGCGCCAAGGGCTGCGGCCAGTGTGCCATCATCCAGCACATCCAGCGCACCGCCCACGGGCATCCCCTGCGCGACACGGCTGACGGTCACACCCTCATAAAAAGCCAGTTTATCCATCAGCCAGTGCATGGTTGTCGCCCCTTCTACCGTCGCGCCCAGTGCCAGAATCACTTCCCGCACGCTGCCCTGCTCCAGCCGCTCCAGCAAAGGGCCAACATTCAGGTCTTCCGGGCCAATCCCGGCCAGAGGGGAGAGCGTGCCCCCCAGCACCTGATAGACCCCCCGATGCACTCCGGCCCGCTCCAGCGCCCAGAGGTCTCCCACCGTTTCCACGACACACACCACACCGGGGTCCCGCAGGGGGTCCGTGCAGATATGGCAGGGGTCAACCGTGTCCAGATTCCCGCAGGTGGAGCAGGTTTTTATCGCCTCTCCCGCACGCTCCAGCGCGCGGGCCAGCGGCACAAGGCGGGCCTGCGGGTCCCGCAGTAAAAACAGGGCAATCCGGCGCGCAGAGCGCGGGCCAAAGCCCGGCAACCGCCCCAGCAGCCTGATCAGCTGCTCTATTTCATGCCCACCCATACCGCGCGCAGCCGGGTCAGAACGGCAGTTTCATGCCAGCAGGCAGGTTCAGGCCGCCGGTAACTTTCTGCATTTCTTCCGCAGCCTTTGCGTCCAGCTTGGTGCGGGCATCGGCACAGGCGGCCATAATCAGGTCCTGCAGCATTTCCATTTCCGCCGGGTCGGCCAGTTTCGGGTCAATCCGGATGGAGCGCATATCACCCTTGCCGCTCAGCACCACCGTCACCATCCCTGCCCCTGCGGAGCCTTCAATATTCATGGCTTCCAGTGAGCTCTGCATGGCTTCCATTTTGGCCTGCATCTGGGTGGCCTGCTTCATCAGTCCGGCAAGATTTTTCACAGCATCTCTCCTTGTCTGGCTGCATCCGTGCAGCCCATTTGTCCGGCCTAGTCTATTGAAAGGCCGGGGTCGGAAGGTCGTTCATCCTCGTCCAGCAGCTCAGCGTCAAGCGGGGCGAAGACAAGTTCAGGCGGTTCTTCCGGCGGCAGACCATACTCATCCAGAGCATGATCCTGCACATCTCCCAGCTCAGCATCCGGGAAGACGGCCAGAATGGCCTTCACCAGCGGGTGCGCCTGCGCGGTGCGCCGCTGGAACTGAATAATTTCCGCCCCCTGCTCATCCAGCGTGGGCTCGCCTTCCTCCTGAGACAGGCGAATACGCCAGGACATACCAGACGCGTTTTCCAGCACTTTCTGAAACTGGCGCGGCAGATCAGCCGGTAACCCCGGCTGCATACGCATGGTAATGGCTCCGGGCGTAAAAGAGACAATGTGCACCCCATTGCGCAGGGTACCGTGCAGCAGCGCCTCCCGCTGGTCCTTCACCAGAGCAACTGCCTCACGCCAGGTCCGGGGCACCACTGGCCCCTGCAGTTCCGGGGCGGGGACGGGGTCCGGCTCGGCGTCAGGCACCGGAACCGGAGTGAGATCATGCTCTGGCTCTGGCACAGGCTCCTGCACGGCAACAGCCGCCACCGCAGCAGGGGCTCGTGCCGCCACGGATGTTCCCGCAACCATACGCAGGGGTGGCGGGCCGTCCTGTCCGCCCGATCTGCCGCCGTCAGACCGGGCTTCACTCAGGGCAGAGGGCATCTGTCCCCCCTGCCCGGACAGCCGCCGCACCAGATCCTCAGGTGAGGGCAGGTCTGCCACGTAGCACAGGCGGATCAGCACCATATCCGCCGCAGCCCGGCGGTCTGGTGCCATTTCCACTTCCTTCAGCCCCTTCACCAGCATCTGCCAGGCGCGCATCAGCACCGGTACGGGCAGGGCTTCCGCCATTTCGGTGCCACGCACCCGTTCGGCTTCCGGCATATCTGCCGAATCCCGCAGGGAGGGCACGGCCCGCAGGCGCGAGATGGTGTGGATCAGGTCCAGCATATCGCCCAGAACCAGCCCCAGATCCGCCCCGCGGGCATGGGCGGCATCCGCCAGCGCCAGAGCCTGATCGGGCTTGCCGGTCATGGCGGCTTCCAGCAGGTCAAACACCACCTGCCGGTCGGCCAGCCCCAGCATGTCACTCACAACGGATGCGCCGATTTCGGCCGCATCCTCACCCTGCGCAATCGCCTGATCCAGCAGGGACAGACCATCACGCACGGAGCCATCCGCCGCACGGGCAATCAGCGCCAGAGCGTCCTCAGACAACCGGACCTGTTCTTTTTCAGCAATCCGGGCAAACAGTGCCGCCAGATCAGCCTGCGGCACGCGGCGGAGGTCAAACCGCTGGCAGCGGGAAAGTACCGTTACCGGCACCTTCCGTAATTCCGTTGTGGCAAAAATGAACGTGACCTGCGCAGGCGGCTCTTCCAGCGTCTTGAGCAACGCGTTGAAGGCGTTGCGTGAGAGCATGTGCACTTCGTCAATAATAAAGACCTTCATGCGGCCCTGCATGGGGCGGAACCGCGTGGCCTCAATAATCTCGCGCACATCATCCACGCCGGTGCGGGAGGCAGCATCCATTTCCAGCACGTCAGGGTGCCGGTCATTCAGAATGGCAACACAGTTGGCGCATACACCGCACGGATCTGCCGTGGGGCCGCCCTTGCCATCCGGACCAATACAGTTGAGTGCGCGGGCAATAATCCGCGCCGTGGTCGTTTTCCCCACCCCGCGCACGCCAGTCAGCATAAAGGCATGCGCCACGCGCCCCAGCGCGAAGGCATTGCGCAGGGTACGGACCATCGCTTCCTGACCAATCAGGTCATCAAACGTGGTGGGCCGGTATTTGCGCGCCAGAACGCGATAGGGGGAGGAAGTCTGAGGTTCCGGGGCCGGTGCCGCGGGCGGCGCATCGCCAAACAGACCGGGGCCTTCCATCACAGGATCGGGAAGCCCGTCATCCCGGGAGTGGTGCGCTTCGGTCTTATCGGTCATGACAGTTCCGAGGAAAAAAACTCACGCTGCTGCGGCCTGAGGCCCTGAGCGGAAAAAGGTGGAAAGCCGAACGATGACCCGGACGAAACTCACTAGGGCTGCTTCCTTCCGGACCTGACCAGGTTAGCAAGGCGCCCGTCCACCGCCGACTTTCCGGGAGCACAGATAGCACCAAACCGCGCCGCCTGCCAACCCTGCCCTTTTCCCTCTTTGCCTTGCGGGAAGCGGCAGGCTAGGAGGTATAAGGTCTGAGCCATTCCTTGCCCCTTCAGAGAGTCTGCGCGTGTCCAAATTCAGCCTGTTCCCCCATGCCGCCATGGTCCTGCTGGCTTCCGCCCTGACCGCAGTCCCTTTTTACGCGCATGCCGAGGATGAAGATAACAACTCCTCCGTACGCAGCACCGTGCCCAACGCACAGCTCCAGAAGGAACTGGCCGTGCTGCAATACAAGCCCGAGGCCGCCAGCCCCGCCTGCATCGACTCCCTGAAGGAACTGCACAAAACTCAGGCCCAGTTGCAGGAAGAACAGACCCGCACGAATGATCAGGATCTGGCCATTGCGCAGGACGTGCTGGAATCCGATTTTGAAAATTCCATCGAAATCTGCTCGCCCGACGTGCGGCAGCTTTGTGAAACACCCAACCCGGAAAAAGCACTGGCGCAGGCCTGTGAGCGGCTGGGCAGCATTCCGGATGGCCCCGCCCCTGCCCCCTGAGCCCGCCTGAAAAGAGGGCCGGGCTGCCTCTGGCATCTATTTTGAAAAAGATATAATCCTGAGGGCCTGTCTTCCGCCTCCCTTGCAAAGAGCGCCCATTTGACCCGAGCACGATCCTATGCCTGAGCCTGTTGTGCCCCCCCACTTTCCGCACGGTCCGGCCATTCTGGCCGTTGATGGCGGCGGCACAAAAACACTGGCTGTACGGGTTGGGCCAGACGCGTCCGTTCAGGCCCAGCAGGTCACCCGAGGCTGCAACCCGTTTGATCAGCCGGACTGGCAGGCCATTCTCACGGATCTTGTCTCCCCGCTGGCCTCTGGTGTGCAGGCAGCAGCCTTCGGCGTTGCCGGGTACGGGGAGAACCGGGAAACCGGCCGCCAGCTTCAGGCGCATGTGCAGCAGCTTTTCCCTGCAACACCTGCCAGCCTGACTAATGATGTAGACATGGCCTGCATCGGCGCGTTTGCCGGGGGCGCTGGCGTCCTCCTGCTCTCCGGCACAGGCTCCATGGCCTGGGCCTCAGACGGCGCTGGCCAGACAGCCCGCGTGGGCGGCTGGGGTCCCGTGTTTGGCGATGAAGGCAGCGCTTACTGGATTGGCCGCAAAGCCCTGCAACGGGTCTGTCAGACCATGGACGGGCGCGCTCCGGAAGCACAGTCCTTCGCCCGGCAGATCTGCGCTGCCATGAACTGGCCCGATGCAAATCCGGCAGCACTGGACGCCCTGCTGGGATGGTATAACCAGCAGGACCGCCCCCGCCCCGCCATTGCCCACTGCGCCCGGCTGATTGATGATATGGCGGAAGCCGGTTGCCCGGAAGCCCGTGCGCTTATCACGCGGGCCGCGCAGCACCTCGCCGTTCTTGTTCAGACGGCCCGCACGCGTTTTTCTGACCATGACCTGCCGTGGAGCTACGCGGGAAGTGTGTTCAAGAGCGCCCTGCTCCGCACCACGCTGACGGACCTGTGCGGCGCACCGCAGCCTCCGCGCCTGCCGCCTGTTGGCGGTGGCCTTGTGCAGGCCGCCAGACTGGCCGGATGGCCGATTGACGCAGAATGGATTGCACGCCTTGCGCATGCTCTGAACACATAGACTTTTCAAAAACAGGAGCCCCCTATGTCAGAGCTTGATGGACACCTCGTTCTTCCTGACCGGATCATGCCCGGACGCCTCTCTTTCTCCGGACAGATTGAGGCCACGGAAGCCCGGAGCGCTGTGCCGGACCGCTATATTCTTCCGGGCTTTATTGATGGCCATGTGCATGGTGGCAACGGCGCAGACACTATGGATGGTGTGGAGGCCATTCACACGCTCTCCCGCTTCCACGCACAGCATGGCACCACCACTATTCTGCCCACCACCATTACCCGCCCCTGGGCTGACGTGATGGAGGCTCTGCGTGCTGTCGCGGAAGTGGTGCGCTCGCAAATTCCCAAGGGTCCGGTGGTGCATGGGGCACATCTGGAAGGGCCGTTTGTCAGCCCGCACAAGCTGGGCGCACAGCCCCCCTATGCCATTCCGCCAACTGCGGAACGCGTGGCCGAAGCACTGGGGACGGGCTGTGTGCGCGTTGTAACCCTTGCGCCGGAACTCCCGCACAGCCAGACCGCCATCAAACAGTTTGCAGACGCCGGGGTGCGCGTCAGCATTGGTCATACCGTCGCGGAGTATGAAGAAACCAGCAGCGCGATCTGCCAGATCTGTGCCGCCGGGGGCGTGGCGGGGGGCACTCATCTGTTCAACGCCATGGCCCCCATTACCAGCCGCAAGCCCGGCCCCGTTACCGCCCTGATGTGCAGCGATGCTTACGCGGAAATGATTTTTGATACTCACCACGTCCACCCGGCCACGTTCCGGCTGGCGCATCGCGTTATGGGCGGGCGGCTGGTTTTTGTAACAGACGCCATGCGCGCCACCGGCCTGCCGGAAGGGCCAAGCCAGCTTGGCGGGCAGGACGTGATGGTGAAAGACGGCACCGCCCGGCTACCCGATGGTAGTCTGGCCGGAAGCGTTCTGACGTTGGATCAGGCATTACGCAACGCCCTTCAGGCTGGCACGCCGCTACTGGAAGCTGCGGCGCTGCTCAGCACCAATCCGGCCCGGTATCTGGGCCTGACGGACCGGGGTACGCTGGAAGCCGGAAAGCGGGCTGATTTTGTTGTGCTGGATTCCGCTTTTACAGTTCAGGAAGTCTGGGTGGGCGGCGCGCGCATCCATTAAACGCACGCCCGGACTCCAGACTTACCTGCGCCCGCTCCGGCCAACCGGCCAAGGACGCCAGCCAAAACAGGCGCAATAAAAAAGGAAGAAGAGCAGGGTAAACCGCTCTTCTTCCTTTTTATGTCAATCCAACTGAAAGATCAGGCGGGCAGGCGGCTTATGGCTGCAAGACCTTCCGCACAGCCCAGAACAGCGGCTTTTTCTTTCGCCGTCAGTTGTGTTTCCAGCACCGCAAGGCTCGGCGCTTCCGCTACCTTCAGCAACCCGACCAGTTGATCAGGGTTGATCGGGTCCCCCGCTTTGCGGGATGGGGGCAGCATGGCGGCATGCGCCTGAAACAGTCCCGCATCCGCCCGCAGGGCACGCAAAGCATCATCCGGCAGGGCAGGGCCGTGATCTTCGGCCACGGCCTGTTCCGTTTTCACCAGCACATCCGGCGGATGCGTTTCTTCCGGCACCAGAAGCAGGCCAGCTTTTTTAAAATTCTGCCCGACATCACGGCTACTGGTCATGACAACCAGAGGGATAGAAAAAACCAGCCCGAGCAGAACAGGCGTCATCCAGAAGAACAGGGATGGGGAGACAACCCACGCGCCGATCCCCAGCAACAGGCCAAAAATGGTGAATTTGGCGTATTGCCGGACAACAACCGTAAACGGCACGCCACCATCGTCCCGCTTCTGCGTGTTCCAGCCAGAATCATGCCCGGAAAGAATGGACAGCACTCCGGACGTCTGGATCAGCATCGCGATGGGGGCAATCAGACCACCAATCAGCGTTTCCACCAGCACGGACGCCGCGGCGCGGATGGCTCCGCCACACCCACGGCAGGTTGCGCGGTCAAACAGCAGCGCAATATAGGCCAGCAGCTTGGGGGCCAGCAGAATGGCCATGGTGCCGATAAACACGTACTTTGCCTGCACCGGGTCCACATGCGGCCAGTGCGGGTAAAGCAGTTTGGTATCCCCAAAATATTCGGGCCGCTCAAAATGCGCCTGAAGGGAGATCAGAATCCCGGTCAGCAGGAACACCAGCCAGAGCGGGGAGGTGACGTACGCGCCAATCCCCACCACCATATGCATCCGGCTGATCCAGTGCAGCTTTTTGGTGGGCAGCACTTTCACATGTTGCAGGTTGCCCTGACACCAGCGCCGGTCACGAATAGCCACATCCGTCAGAGAGGGCGGGCTTTCCTCGTAAGATCCATCCAGCCCCGGCACCATATGAATGGCCCAGCCGCCCCGGCGCATCAGTGCGGCTTCTACAAAGTCATGGCTCAGAATATGGCCGCCAAACGGCTTACGCCCCGGCACATGCGGCAGACCAGCCTGCCCGGCAAAAGCCTGTGTGCGGATAATGGCATTATGGCCCCAGTAATTACCTTCCGAGCCATGCCACCAGGCAATACCGTGCGCAATCACTGGCCCGTAAACACGCCCGGCAAACTGCTGGAGGCGGGCAAACAGCGTGGTGCCCCCCACAATCACCGGCAATGTCTGAATCAGCCCGACACCGGGGTTGCGCTCCATGGCTCCGGCCATCCGCACCAGGGTCTCGCCAGACATGACGGAGTCCGCATCCAGTGTGACCATGGTGTCATAGGCGCCGCCAAAACGGCGTACCCATTCCCCCACGTTCCCGGCCTTGCGTTCCACATTGTTGTGGCGGCGACGATAGAAAATGCGGTTTTCACCACCCGTCTGGGCGCGCAGAGCAAGAAAAGCCGCTTCCTCTTCCACCCACACATCCGGGTTGGTGGTGTCGGAGAGGATAAAAACGTCAAACGCCTCGACCTGACCTGTTTCACACAGGCTGGTATAAATGGCCTTCAGCCCCGCCATCACACGATGCGGGGGTTCATTATACGTGGGCAGCAGCAGAGCCGTGCGGGACCGCAGGACAGGGAGCGGGCCAGAGCGGGTAATGCCCAGACCGAGGCCACCGCGGGTAATCAGCGAGACAAACCCGGCGAGGGAGGAGGTAAACGCCAGCGCAATCCACAGGAACAACGCCACAAACAGCACCAGCATCACCACACCAAGGATGGTGGTGCCATTGGCATCCAGCACTTTGTGGGTGCGCCATGCGCCAAAAACAGTCAGCGCAAGGGCTGACCCCAGAACCAGAAAGCGCCGCACACCAATACTTGCCGGGGAGGTAGAAGGCGTCCTGCTCCGACCTTCCATATCCGGCGCGGCATGCAGGTCCTGCACCGGCATGGCCAGAGGTGCTTCTGGCGGCAGGGCCTGAAAGGGTACGGCGTGCAGGTCAGGCGGTGTCATTACGGCGTCCAACGATACACCCATTCTTCTGAGACCGGGCCGCTGTCTGCTGCCAGAACACAGCGCAGCTCCACAACTTTTTCATCCCCCGGCACAAATTCAAAGGTTGTGCGCCAGCCATTGATATTCGGGTTGGGTTCTACCACCACATTACGGATTTTGCCGGCGGAAGACTGTGGTTCCAGATGGAACTTCGTGTCCTTGGGCAGGCGCTCAAACGGCACACCCATAAAATCAATGGAGAAGAAGCGGGCCGTTTTATCGTCCACCACAGCCCCGACGCGGGTTGCGCCAATACGGGCCAGCGGCGTGGGGAAGGGGGCATCCCACCCCCAGTACATCCGGTAGGTAAAACTGTATTCCTTCCCGGCTTCCAGCGGTGTTTTGGGCCGCCAGAAGGAGACGATATTGTCATTCACTTCATTCGGGGTCGGGATTTCCACCAGATCCACCCAGCCCTGCCCCCAGTCCCCGATGGGTTCAATCCACAGAGACGGCCGTTTTTCATAATTCAGGGCCAGATCTTCAAAATCATGGAAGTTCCGGCGGCGCTGCATCAGACCAAAGCCCCGCGGGGAATCATCCGAAAACGCCGAGAACTGCAGATCCAGCGGGTTCCGCAGCGGGCGGAACAGTTCCTGCCCTGCGCCGGTCCACATCTGGAGGGCCTCACTATCATGCGCGGCGGGACGCCAGTCATCCACATGTGTGCGGTCATTGGCGTCAAAATAGAACATGCCCGTCAGCGGAGCGATGCCGGACTGGTCAATTTTGGTGCGGGGATAGAGGGTGGACTGCACGTCAAACACCGTCGTATCGCCCGGACGAATGGTAAAGCGGAACGCCCCGGCAACGGAGGGACTGTCCAGCAGCGCGTGCACCACCACGGCTTTTACGCCCGGCTGTGGTTTTTCCAGCCAGAAGGCCCGGAAAAGGGCAAATTCCTCACCCTTCGGGTCCCCTGTGCCGTCCGCAAAGCCCCGGGCAGACAGGCCATAGCTCTGCCCTTTGGCAACGGCGCGGAAGTAGGATGCCCCCAGAAACACGCAGAATTCTTCCATCACACCGGGAGTGTTGATGGGTGTGCGCAGACGCAGCCCGGCAAAGCCGAGATTTTCGTCTACTTTCAGGGATGGGTCACCATAAGTGAACAGATCGGCGGAATAGGGAACAGGCTCGGATTTCCCGTCCTTGATCTCAAAAATATCAATCCGGGGGCGGTAGAGAAAGCCACGCGGAAAAAACGCAACATCAAACGCCAGGCTGTCATCATGCCACAACGTCCGGTCTTCCCGGTAGGCAATGCTGCGGAACTGGTCAAAATTCAGATTATCCAGCGCTTTGGGCAAGGTCTGGTCCGGCCCGTGATAGGGCGCACTGGCAAGACGACGGGCAATCTGCCGCACCGTCATGTCATCAAACATACCCGTCGCTCCTTCAAGCCCTTCTGCCCGCGCCTGCCGGGCAACGCCGCCCGCCAGAGTAGCGAGTGTCGCCCCCGCGCCAATCCGAATTAAGTCCCGCCGCTGTACAGATGAAGACACTCCAGACTCCCGAATTCCCTATGATTTAGGGGCTAAAAATTTCTTTTGTGACAAAATCACCGTGTGATACGGCTTTTTAAGGGCATTCCACGATTTGTGGTGTTAAGAGTTTTTCAAGTTCAGCAAGATGGGCCTCAGCAACCTGTGCTGCCTGTTTTTCAATATCCCGGTAACAGCGCACCACAGCCTCGCCTTCGGCTGTCAGAAACGCGCCGCCGCCGCCGCCGGGCCGCGTCACAACCAGCGGTTCACGGAACATCTGGTTCAGACTATCCACCAGCAGCCATGTCCGGCGATAGGACATGCCCATAGCGCGCCCCGCCGCAGAAATAGACCCTGTTTCCGCCAGTTGCTCAAGCAGACGAATTTTCCCATGCCCCAGAGCAGGTTTTTTGTCCGCATCCACCCGCAAGGTCAGTCTTAACCGCTCAGTCATTCACCTGCCCGCGTTCGCGTTCCCGTTCTCTGCATGATACCATAAGAACATGATGTTTTCTTTTACCCGGACCCGCGCCCCGGCCATCTTCTCATGACACATCTCAACGCAGATATCATCTGGCGCCCCATGAGACCAGATGATCTTGCCGCCATCATAACACTCGCGGCACACATCCACCCGGATTATCCGGAAGATGACGATATTTTCAGAGAACGGCTGAGGCTTGCCCCGTCAGGCTGCTTTGTGCTGGCCGATGCAAGCGGGGTGCATGGCTATCTGATCAGCCACCCGTGGGCGGGGCATCTCTCCCCGCGCCTGAACTGCCTTCTGCACCATCTGCCTGCCCAGCCGGAAAGCTGGTATCTGCATGACCTTGCTCTGGCTGAAACCGTAAGGGGGCAGGGGCGTGCCAAAGAGGCCATCCTGCTGGCAGAACACGCTGCCCGGAAGGCAAATCTGCCGGTGCTCAGCCTGACAGCAACCGGGCCAGCCCGCACATTCTGGCTAAAGCAGGGCTTTACGCCAGAAGATATTTCCGAGGCTGAAAAAGCCGTGCTGGCCTCGTATGATCCCGAAGCCAGCTTTTTGTCCCGACCTGTTTCAGGCCGGGTCTAAACGACTGAAAAGAACCGCTTAGTCTTCCACATGGTGCTCGGGGGCCAGCATCATGGCTTCCGCCACAATACCGGAATGTTCACGCACCTTGCGTTCAATCTCGGCAGCCATTTCAGGGTGGTCACGCAGGAACTGCTTGGAGTTTTCACGCCCCTGACCAATCCGCTGGCTGTCATAGGAGAACCATGCGCCGGATTTTTCCACCACACCGGCTTTCACGCCCAGATCAATCAGTTCCCCGACCTTGCTGATGCCTTCACCATACATGATATCGAACTCGACCTGACGGAACGGCGGGGCCATCTTGTTCTTGACCACCTTCACCCGCGTCTGGTTGCCCACCACCTCATCCTTGTCCTTGATGGACCCGATGCGGCGGATATCCAGACGCACGGAGGCGTAGAACTTCAGTGCGTTCCCGCCCGTCGTGGTTTCCGGGTTGCCAAACATCACGCCAATTTTCAGACGGATCTGGTTCAGGAAGATCATCATGGTGTTGGAGCGCGCAACGGAGCCTGTCAGCTTACGCAGCGCCTGACTCATCAGACGGGCATGCAGGCCGACATGGCTGTCACCCATATCCCCTTCAAGCTCGGCACGCGGCACAAGGGCCGCCACACTATCCACCACCAGCACATCAATCGCGCCAGAGCGCACCAGTGTGTCCGCAATTTCCAGCGCCTGCTCACCCGCGTCGGGCTGGCTGATCAGCAGATTATCAATATCCACGCCCAGCTTCTTGGCGTAGCCGGGGTCCAGCGCGTGCTCGGCATCAATAAAGGCGCAGGTGCCGCCCCGCTTCTGGGCCTCTGCAATGGCATGCAGCGCCAGCGTGGTTTTACCGGAGCTTTCCGGGCCGTAAATTTCAATTACACGGCCACGCGGCAGGCCGCCAATCCCCAGAGCGATATCCAGCCCCAGAGAGCCAGTGGGAACCACGTCCGCCTGTTCCTTCGGGCGCTGTCCCAGCCGCATGACAGACCCTTTCCCAAAAGCCCGTTCAATCTGCCCGAGCGCGCCTTCAAGAGCTTTTGCCTTATCCATCATTCACCTTTCCTGTGGCCATCGACTACGGCCGGGAGTGCTGCACTGTTTCAAGACGTGCCATAAAAGCCGCGTACCGGGCAATGACCGGGATCACACCCCGATCCTCGCTCAGGCACCTTAAAAATGGTGTTTCCACCTGTTCTTATAGAAACAAAACGAGAACACTTCAAGCCGGAAACAGGCGGCCAAAAGCCGCCTTGCCTCCTGCCGCCAGCGCGACAGACCTTATTTGGTATGGCTGGAAGAGACCGCAAGGCCAGAGCCGCGCGGATCGGTCCACCCGAAGCATTTTCCGGAATCGCCCGGCAGCCCCGCAGGGCAGGACACAAAATTGGCGCGCCCCACACCGTCCGTCACGGTCGGGCGCTGCCCGGCAATCGCTGCCCGCAGTGCAATGGCTGCCGTATCCGCCGCAACATTCTGGCCAGAAGCCGTCGCCGCCGCGCGGAACTGGCTGGTGCCCTGATGCGCGATAGCCGCCGTCAGCAATGGCAGCGGACGCCGCACGGGGGAGGCCGCCAGCACGATCCCGGTCGAGCCAGCAACACGGCCGGTGCCGAACAGATTGTTCATGGTCAGGCCACAGCTGACCGTCTCACCCGTCCGGTCCGTCACCACAAAAGATGTGGAAGCAGGCAGGGGCGGCAGAGCAGACCCGGAAGGCAGGCTGCCACCCTGCAACAGGGCCTGCGCATCTGCTGCGGTCATCGCGGCCCCTTTGCCGGTCTGACGGGCGCGCCAGCCGGATACAACGGCTTCCGCCCGGACACCGGAATGGCCGTGATCATCCATCGCGCTATAAGCGGCGGCCGTTCCCAGCCCGCCATCGGCTGGCGGCGGCAGGAAGCTGATATCCAGTCCGCCGGAGCGCAGGGTCAGAGGCTGCTCCGCCACAGGCAGGCTGCTGCGCATATCCGCCGGTGTCAGACCCGCACCCGCTGCCTGAGATGCCAGCGTAAAGCTCTGCGCCAGAGAGCCGTTATACAGGTCCCCCACCCCGGCAATCCGCAGGCGCTCAAGCGCCCCGGCCAGACGCGGCTGCACCATCAGGTCATTCGCGCCCAGAACGGTACCGTTGCTGTTGGCAAAAATGGCGCGCGTTTTTTCATCCGCCAGCAGCGGCGTCTGCACCGCCGCCAGATCGGACGCCAGAAGGCCACCCACCGGCACGCCATCCGTCGCCAGATTACGGGCAGGCACGACCAGATCCGCAAAGTCAACATGGCCATAGCGCAACTGCATCAGATACAGGCCACGGGCCAGCATGGGCACGGCTGCCGGGCGGTCAGACTGCGCGGGGGTCTGCCCCGCGCGCGGCAGGAAAACAAAGGCCTGCCCCTGTGCATCCCCCGGACGCCAGGCCAGACAGGCTCCACCTGCCCCCAGCGAGGCGCGGGAGGGCAGGGTGACGGACAAGGCCAACCCCAGAGCCGCCGCGGCATCCGCCGCGTTCCCGCCCTGCGCCAGCACATCCCGCGCGACCAGAGCCGCCTGCGGTTCATCCGCCACAACCTCACCCACAAACCCCGTCAGGGCAGGGTGAGACTGCCTGGCCGGGCTATCATCCGCAAAGATGCTACAGGCTGTCAGGGGGATGGTGAGGGAACAGGCCATCAGTAGCGACGCCATCCGGGCTGAACAGGTCTTCATGAAATGCTCGGGCACGCCTTGATGTCTCCATTGCTCTGGTCTGCCCGCATGCCGGGCGTCTGAAACTCTGTTCTGGATTACCGCTGTTCCGGGCGTGCAGCAACACACACGCGGCATTTCCATCCCAGCGGTTCTGCTTTACACATAAAGACACGATGAAAAAGCTGATAACCTTTTCTTTCAGGCGCGCCGCTCTGGCCGGAGCCGCAAGCCTCCTCCTGCTCTGCGGTGGTGCGGTTTCCGCACGGGCGGCGGACAGCAGTTTCAGCCCCGCACAGCGTGCTGAAATTGTTGAAATCCTGCGGAATGCGCTCAGGACGGACCCTTCCATCCTGTCAGACGCCATCAGCTCCCTACAGGCGCAGGCGTCCGCCAGAAAAGCCTCTTCCGCGCTGGAGACGGTGCGCCGGAACAAGGCGCAGTATGGCCAGAGCACGACGGATGTTGTGCTGGGCAATAAATCCGGCAAGCTGGAAGTGGTCGAGTTTTATGACCCCCGCTGCCAGTATTGCCGCAAGGTGCTGGGCGATGTGGACCATCTGCTCGGCTCCGAGCCTGACCTCCGGCTGGTTTTAAAAGTCATTCCCGTGCTCGGGCCTAACAGCGTGATGGATGCACAGGCCATTATGGCCGCAGGGCTTCAGGGCAAATATGTCCCGTTTCAGAAAGCTCTGATGACGGATTCCTCAGCCCCCTCCGCCGAGCGGATCCATCGGATTGCTGAAAATCTCGGGCTGGATGCTGACCGCCTGCAAAAAGACATGAAAAGCCCGGCCGTAACGGCAGCGCTGAGCAAAAATGTCGAACTGGCAAAGGCGATTGATCTGGAAGGCACGCCGACCTTCATTATTGGCGACCGTGAAATTATTCCCGGCGCTGCGTCTGAGAGTGACCTGAAAGCCGCCCTCGACCGGTTGCGTAAAGCAACACACTAAACCCTCTGGCCTGCCCCCGGACCCTGTGAGCCGGGGGCAGGCAGAATGAGGCTTTTAGACCCTCAGCGTTTCAGGCGGCATCTTCCGTCTGGCGGGCAGGCATAATGCCTTCTTCCCGCAGCAGACTCGCCAGAGCGCGCACCATCTCATCCATCATCTCATCCGTATGGAACGGCCCCGGCGTCAGGCGCAGGCGCTCCGTGCCCTGCGGCACCGTGGGGTAATTGATGGGGGTGGCATACTGCCCGTATTCCACAAGCAAACGGCGGCTGATCCGCTTGCAGCGTTCCGCATCGCCCACCGGAATCGGCACGATATGGCTAGGTGTCATGGTAAAGGGCACCCCGGCAGCCCGCAGGCGGGCGCGGAAAGTGTTCACCCGCTCAAACATTTTCTCACGCCGCCAGTTTTCAGCCCGCACCTTGCGCACGCTGGTCAGCGCTGCCCCCACAACTGAGGGAGGAAGGGCAGTGGTGAAAATGAAGCCTGACGCGGTGGAGCGCAGGAAATCCGCAATCTCGGCCGAGGCCGTGATGTAGCCCCCATGCACACCAAAGCCCTTGGCCAGCGTCCCTTCAATAATATCCACCTGATCCGCCACACCATCCCGCTGGGAGATCCCGCCGCCTTCCTCGCCATACAGGCCGACGGCGTGCACTTCATCCAGATAGGTCAGGGCGTTATATTTCCGGGCCAGTGCGCAGATTCCGGCAATGTCGGACACATCCCCGTCCATGGAATAGACGCTTTCAAACGCGATCAGCTTGGGGGCGTCCGCAGGCGCTTCAGCCAGCTTTGCCTCAAGGTCTTTCAGGTCATTATGCTCGAAAATAACCGTCTGAGAGCCGCGCGCGCCCTTGATGCCAGCAATCATGGAGGCATGGTTCAGGCGGTCTGAAAAACAGATCCAGCCGGGCATGGAGGTCAGAATAGTCTGGAGGCTGGCCTGATTGGACACATAGCCGGAGCCAAACAGCAGACCGGCCTCCTTGCCATGCAGGCCGGCCAGTTCGGCTTCCAGCGCAGTATGCAGCGGGCTGGTTCCGGCAATATTGCGGGTGCCACCGGCCCCGGCACCGTGCTCACGGATGGCCGCAATCGCGGCCTCCTGCACTTCCGGCACCACGCCCATGCCCAGATAATCATTGGTGGACCAGACAATCACTTCCCGGCCTTCTGGCAGGGCTGGCAGCTCTTCCTCATACAGAGGGAAACGGTCTGCAAGGCGTGCCAGCGGGGTAAATGTGCGGTAACGCCCCTGCTGCCTGATCGCATTCAACGCCGTATGGCAGTGCTCATAAAACGGATGCCGGGCGTTTTTGATTGATCCCACGCTTATACTCTCCTCGCGTCGTCAGAAACGGTCGGGGCTCGGCGCAGGGCCCGTCGGCCGTCTGGCCGGTCTTCACATAAACTTGTCAGGGTTACTTCACATACACCCTGATAACGGACTTCGTCACGGTCGAATCCGGCATAGCGGCCATTTCCACCTGTGCGGGGGAGGCCCCATCCTTGATAATGGCCTGCGTTACGGCCTGCCCGTCACCCTGCACAAGCTGGACCAGAGCCTGCTGGTCTGTCGCGGAATCCGCGCCCGGCGGCACCAGACACTGCACCACAAACAGGATGTCAGGCTTGCTCGCCAGCGCCTTATGCACAATCTGCTCCACCGGCCCGCTCCATTCTTTTGGAGACGTTCCCGCGACAAGCTCGATCAGCGGCGGCACAGGCGGCGGACCGGGCGGGGCTGGCGGAATATAAGGCACAGGCGGTTTGCCTGCCCGCGCATTGAAGGTTTTCTGGTCCACCAGCTTGCACCCGCTCAGGCACAGCGCAACACCTGCCACAAGCGCCACCCGGAAAAACGGCCCCTTTTCTGTAAAGCGGGAAACAGACAGCATAACGGGCAGAACTCCGGTGTCAGACAAGGGGGGACTCTTCTTGTCCTCTATTCGCGCTCCTTTGCGGCGGACGCAAGGTAAAGCCTCTTATCCGGGCCGCAAAACTTGCTCTCCTCCCCGCCCGGCTTTATTGAGCAGGGCACGATCAGGAAGACCTGTCGTGAGGACAGGCCCGTTACGGCAAGGCAGGCGAATGGCAGCAGCCCTTTCGACAGACCCAACCGACCTGCGGGAAGAGACCCAGCTTTCCGCCCAGCAAAGCGCCGTGGCCAGAATGAGCCGCGCCGCGCGCCTGCTGCTGAATGCGGAACACCTACCGCCCCATGCCCGCACCTTGCTAAACCGGATGTGCCTGCCCGTAACCGCCCTATGGTGCCGCGTGCTGCGGTTTGACCCCAGCGCCCCCGACTGGCCGGACCGGGACCGGTTTGTCGTCCCCTCCACCACCATGCTGCCCCTTCTGCGTGCCATGCTGCGCCTGACCGGCCCGGCGACAGAGGCCGCTCTCCCACTGGAATATGGCCGCCACCCTGCGGTGGAAGTTGCACCGGGGCTGGCAGGGCAGGGTGTCGCCGCCGCCGTGGGCATGGCCTTTGCGGAACAGACGCTGGCGCGCCGCTTTGGCCGCTCTCTGGTCAACCACCGCACATGGGTCCTTGCGCAGGATACGGACCTTGCAACGGGTGTGGCGATGGAAGCCGCCCAGCTTGCCGGGCGCTTCGGGCTGGACAGGCTGGCCGTTCTCGTCACACCCCCCGCAGGCCCTGATAATGGAGACTTTGCCGATTCGCTGACCCGCTTCAGCGCCTCCGGCTGGACCGTACGTAAGGTGGATGCTGGCAATGCCGCTGCCATCAGTTCCGCGCTGGCCGCTACTCTCCGGGCGCGCAAACCAACGCTGATCGCCTGCCTGCCCTCCGCCCCCGGTCATGCTCTGGCCGAGCCACACCTCCCTCCGGAAGAAGAGCTGACCGGCCCATGGAGCCCCACCGCCCGGCGCGGTGCCACCACACGCCGCTCCTGGTTGCGCCGCTTTGCGCGCCACCGCCTGCGCACAGCCTTTGAGCGGGAAATACAGGGCCAGCGCCCGGCGCTGTTTGAGGAAGACTGGCACCGCGCCTGCCACTGGCAGATGCAGAGCGCAGAAGGACACGCAACACAGGATGCAGGCCTTGCCGGGCTGCGCGCTCTTTCTGAACTGCTACCGGAACTGGTCTGCCTGACTGCGGCATCGGCTTATCGTCTTGATCTGGCGGCACCGGTCGCCCTGCCCGCCACACAGCAGGCCCGTGCGCGGCTGCTCCCGGCCGAGCAGTCCTGCGGCATTCAGGATCACGGCATGGCTGGCATGCTAAATGGTATTGCCTTGCATGGCGGCTTGCTGCCCTGCTGTGCCGCCAGCATGATGACAGTGGACCGCATGCGCTCCGCCCTGCGCATGGCCGCCCTCATGCGCCGCAAAGTGCTGTATCTGCTGACAGGAGACGGGCTGGCGCTGGGGGATGGCGGCGGCGGCTGGCAGCCCGTGGAGCAGCTCGCCAGCCTGCGCGCCATGCCGCATCTGGCCGTTTTCCGCCCGTGTGACGTGCGGGAGACCACCGACTGCTGGGAGGCCGCTCTCACATGGCAGGGCGGCCCGGCCATGCTGCTGCTCTGCCCGTATGAAAACCAGCACGGGCCGCTCCCCGCTCCCGCCTTCGGCACCCCCTCCCGCGGGGGGTATGTGGTGAAGCAGGAAGAGACGCGGCAGGTCACGCTGATTGCCTCCGGCCCGGAGGTTGCCATTGCGCTGAAAGCGTCGCACCATCTTGCCCGGCAGGATATCCGGGCCACCGTGGTTTCCATCCCGTGCTGGGAGCTGTTTGCTGAACAGCCCGCCAGCTACCGCAAAACCGTGCTGGGCGCCTCTGGCCTGCGCGTGGGGATTGAGGCCGCTTCCGGCTTTGGCTGGGAACGCTGGCTTGGTGAAGAAGGAGTTTTTGTTGGCATGGATGATTTCGGCACGTCCGCCCCGGTCAACGCATTGTATGAACGTTTCGGCATTACTGTTGAGGCGATCTGTGAGAAGGTGCGGGCGCATCTTCTTACCTCAGGCGCTGAGCGGGGGTCTTCCCTGCGCACGCCGGACCAGCCCCGGACCCGCGTTCGGGGACCGTTAACGACAAGACCATAGAATAAAAAAACGGAGCTTAAAAAACATGGCAGTCAAAATTGCGATCAACGGATTCGGGCGTATTGGCCGGCTTGTTCTGCGTGGTATTATTGAAAGCGGGCGGACGGATGTTGTGCCGGTCGCCATTAACGATCTGGGCAGCGTGTCTGATAACGCTCACCTGCTGAGCTATGACAGCGTGCACGGTCGCCTGCCGGCTGACGTCAAGGTTGATGGCAACAAGCTGATCATCACAGCGCATGGCCGCACATGGGACCCGATTACCGTCTCCGCTGAGCGTGACCCTTCCAAGGTGCCGTTTCAGGGCGTGGATGTGGCCATGGAATGTACGGGCCTGTTCACCTCCAAGGAAAAAGCAGGTCAGCTTCTGGCCGCTGGTGCCCGCAAGGTGATTATTTCCGCTCCGGGCACAGACGCGGATGCCACCATCGTCTACGGCGTGAACCAGAACGTGCTGACACCGGACATGACGGTCATCTCCAACGCCTCCTGCACCACCAACTGTCTGGCCCCTGTGGCCAAGGTGCTGGAAGATACGTTCGGGATTGAACGGGGCTACATGGTCACCATCCATTCCTACACGGGGGATCAGCGCACGGTAGACACCCTGCATAAAGACCTGCGCCGCGCCCGCGCTGCCGCGCTGAACATGATCCCGACCTCCACGGGGGCTGCCCGCGCAGTTGGTCTGGTTCTGCCGCAGCTGAAAGGCAAGCTGGATGGCACCGCCATTCGCGTCCCGACAGCCAACGTCTCCCTCGTCTCACTTGATTTCGTGCCGAAAAAAGTGCCGGGCTCTGTGGAAGAAGTAAACGCCGCCATCAAGGCTGCCGCGTCCGAAGGCCCGCTGAAAGGCATTCTGGCCTATTCCGATGCGCCGCTGGTCAGCTCCGATTTCAACCACACGCTGGCATCCTCCAGCTTTGATGCAACCCAGACGACGCTGGTTGATGGTGGCAAGCTGGTCCGTATCTGCTCCTGGTATGATAATGAATGGGGCTTCTCCAACCGCATGTCCGATACTGCGGCCCTGTTCGGTTCACTCTGATGGCCATTCTCCCCTTCAACACGCTGGATAAGCTTGACCCGCAGGGCAAGCGTATCCTGCTGAGAGCGGATCTGAACGTCCCGATGCAGGACGGAAAGATTTCGGACATGACGCGCATTGAGCGCATTGTGCCCACCATCCGGGAACTGGCGGACAAAGGCGGGCGCGTGATTGTGCTCAGCCATTTTGACCGCCCGAAGGGCAAGGTTGTGCCCGGCCTGTCTCTGGAGCCCATGGCCACCGCTCTGGCCACGGCGCTGGGCAAGCCTGTCAGCTTTATGCATGACTGCATCGGCCCGCAGGCGGAAACCGCAGCCCGCTCCCTGAAAGACGGGGAAGTGCTGCTGCTGGAAAACACCCGCTTCTACCCCGGTGAGGAAACCAACGCACCGGATCTGGCGGCTGAGCTGGCAAAGCTCGGGGACGTGTATGTGAATGATGCGTTCTCCGCAGCGCACCGTGCCCATGCCTCCACCGCCGGTGTGGCCGAACATCTGCCGTCCTTTGCCGGGCGACTGATGGAAGCGGAACTCTCCGCTCTGGATGCGGCGCTGGAAAACCCCGAGCATCCGGTTGGCGCCATTGTTGGCGGCGCGAAAGTGTCCACCAAACTCGCCCTGCTGGAAAACATGCTGGAACGCGTGGATGTTCTGGTGGTCGGCGGGGCTATGGCCAATACCTTCCTCGCGGCTAAAGGCTTCAAGGTCGGCAAATCTCTCAAAGAAGAGGATATGCTCGACACGGCCCGGCAAATTATCGCCAAGGCGCAGGAAAAGAACTGCGATCTGGTTCTGCCAGTAGATGTTGTCCTTTCTGAAGACTTCATGGCCGGTGCGCCCACGCTGGTTGCTCCGGTTGCGGAAATTCCGGATGGCTGGATGGCGCTGGATGTGGGGCCGGAGACGGTCAAACTGCTGAAAGCCAAACTGGCTGGCCTGAAAACACTAGTGTGGAACGGCCCTCTGGGCGTGTTTGAACTGCCTCCGTTTGATGAAGGCACCAATGCCGTCGCACAGGAAGCCGCTCGTCTGACCAAGGCAGGCAGCCTGAAGACCATTGCCGGGGGCGGGGATACCGTGTCCGCTCTGCGTCATGCTGGCGTGCTGGAAGACATGACGTATGTTTCCACCGCAGGCGGTGCGTTTCTGGAATGGCTGGAAGGCAAGGTTCTGCCGGGCCTGACCGCACTCAGCACAACGCTGGAACGGACGATTCCGATCTAAAAAACCCCTTCCTTTTCAGGATGGTTTTAGAAAAACAGGAAACGCCGGGGGTCAGACCTCCGGCGTTTTTTGTGACTGCGAAGCAGGCTGCTTCTGGCCGGGCCTGATACGGCCCAGCGTATTCATCAGCGCCACACCGGCCAGAATAATGGCTCCCCCTAGCAGCATCCGCCAGTCGGGCACTTCCGCCGTGATCAGAAACGCCAGCAATAATGTTGTGGGAGCCAGCAGATAGATAAAGCCGGAGGAGCGGGCAACGCCAATCCTGCCCACCACATGCGCCCAGGCCCCGTAGCCCAGAATGGCGGGAAAGACAGCAAGCTGCACAACCAGAAGCCAGCCGGACACGGGTGCCGCCTGTAAACTGCTCAACGCCTGCGGAAGCCATGGAGTAAGCAGCACTGCACCAATAATCAGCACGTAAGCCGTTGTCGCCAAAGCCCCATATACTGCCACAAGTTTTTTCTGGACGGCATTATAAACCGCAGCGGAAAACGCCGCCCCCAGCACATCCGCCGCACCGGAGCCAAATGTCAGGCCGCCCGGCTGCCCCTGCGCAACCAGTATCACCCCCCCAAAACTGATCAGGGAGCCGACCCAGCCCCAGACAGACAGTCGCTCCCCCATTATGCCCACCGCAAGAAGTGCCGCAATGAGAGGTGAAAAGCTGATGAGCAGACTGGCCGCCCCGGCTGAGACGGTCTGCTCCCCCACATTGAAGAGGATATTATAAAGGGAAATGCCTATCGCGCCGCACACAGCAAAACGCGGCAGATCCTGCACACGCGGCAACCGGGGGCGCGTCCAGCCAACCCATAGCAGCGCCAGCAGTGCGGCCAGCGCGTACCGCGCTGCGGCCAGAGGAATGGGGGGCAAAAACTGCAACGCCAGCCGCACTACAGGATACGAACTGGCCCACGATAAAATTGCCAGCGCCGCAGCAAAAACAGGCACCGGCGGGTGGGATGCAGGCAGGGTGTCAGCCGGTGTGCCCCGCGCAGACTGTGCATCCATGCTCTTTTTTACTCTCTGCGTAAAACCTGATCTGTCATGAAAGAAGCAATTTTTCCGGCCACAAAGTCACGCTTCAGAGCCGTTTCATCATACTCATCGCGCACCCAGTCCAGAAACGGAATACGCCCTTCGGCTTCGGCCTGATACCGCAGGAAAAACGCATCCAAAATACCGGTCCGGGACTGGCGGAAATGCCCGAACCGCCAGGACAGTTCCTTCAGCGCCCGCTCCGCCGTGCCGCCTTCAAACAGGATCACCAGCCCGGATGCCAGCCCGGCCCGGTCCGCGCCGGATTTGCAATGCATCAGCATCGGGAATGCAATCTGCTGATACAGGCCTGCAAAACGCAAAATGCGGTCCCGGTGCGGTGCGCCCCGGCTTTCAAACGCCATATCCACATGGGCCAGCCCCAGTCTGGCCGCCGCAGTGCGGGACAACGCATCGGACCCGCACTTCCGGTGGCCGCGCAGATTTACCAGCGTACGCAGCTTAAACCGCCGCATGGCCCATTTCAGGCGCGCCGGGGTGGGGTGATTACAGCGGTACACCTTACCCGGCACCACGGCGTGAAAGTTTGTCCAGACCAGCCGGAAAATGGCGTGGTCCACAAACAAACTGTCGGTCCATGCCCGCGTACGACCGGCAAGGGAGGAAAGATGGCCGTCAAACACGAACTACACTGCTCCGTTCCATGGAAAGGACTGGTGTCTCACCCTGCTCCTTCAGCGTCAATATTTTCAACCCCCGCTCGTCCTTCAGGGGTTAGGCCGCACATCCAGCCTCAGGCAAAAAAATGTCAGGTCCAGCCAGCGGCCAAATTTGCAGCCAACCTCTTTCATCACCCCCGTCGCTTCAAACCCGAACTGCCTGTGCAGCGCGGCAGAACCGGTATTGGCGGCATCAATCCCCGCCACCATGACGTGCTTCCCCTGCGCACGCGCCTGCTCAATCAGGGCCTGCATCAGCAACCGCCCGACACCCTGCCGCTGGCACTCCGGATGCACATAGACGGAATGTTCCACTGTCTGCCGGTATCCGTCCCACGCCCGCCAGGGGCCAAAGGTCGCATAGCCTGCCACCCGCCCTTCCGCTGAGACAGCCACCAGAACCGGATACCCCGCCTGCTGGCGCTCCCGTAGCCATGCCAGACGGTTTGCATCATCCACTACCTGATCATTCCAGATGGCCGTGGTATGCAGAACTGCATGGTTATAAATGCTGGTAATCTGCGGGATATCCTCCGGACAGGCGTCACGAACCGTCGTCATCTTTCTGTTCCCGAAATCTGTAGAGTGAAAAAGAGAATTTATTCGGTCCGCTTGTATGTCTGTGCGGAACATTTACGGCATAAACATACTCATAATAGTCCTGAAGCCACTGGCAGACCGGCGCTTCCATCACATGCCGCGCACACCCTGCATAAGGGGCTATAACAAAGCGGGGATGCTGCCGAAGGTCCTGCATATAACGCATCCATGCGTGATCACCGAACAGAATATCGATATGTGTGCTGAACAGATACACATCGAACGGTTTTAGATCAGAACGATAAAAAACCGCGTGGTAAGTGCGAATATTCAGAACTGGCGCATCCCCGACCAGCCGCGCCACCTCGGCATAATCCACATGCGCCATATCCCGCGCGATATTGAAATTCTTTTTCGTCTCAAGCCCCACACAGACCAAAGAGAGCCCCAGCAGAGGCATCAGAGACAGAGTGGAAGGGCGTGCCCCCTCTTTCCACAGAATAGCGAGCATGAGCACAACCGGCGCAAAACACAGCGTAAAATAATGATCAAAAGCATGCCCGGAGAGCAACGTCGCCGGAAATGAGGACAGGAACCAGACTGGCAGGATCAGGGTACGGCGGGTCGCCTCCTGCCGCAGGCCGGGTGGAAAGCGCCTGACCCATGCCACCAGCACCGGAGCCATCAGAGCACCGTAAAAAACCATGCGCAGAACGCCCGGTATGCGTTCCGATACCGCAACACCATAGTGGTGCAGAAACCCAAACTGCATGGAAAAATACGTCTGCAACGCGCCCTGTCCGGCAAAAGCATACGGCGCAAACAGCACCCCAAAGCCTGCCAGCACTCCCAGCCCTGCCAGCATGCAGCGGGAAAGCCGGAACCATCCGGGAGAGAGCAGTATCAGCGCCACAGGTCCAACAAGGCACACAGCCGCCAGATAATTGATTGAAACCGTAAAAGCCGCGACCCATCCAGCCAGAAAGAACAGGGCTGAGGCGTCTGTCTCAATACCCCTGAGCAGGGCCGCAAGACACACTGCTTGCCCCGTTACCACAACAAGTTCTGTATTGCCTGACAGCACATCAAAAAGAGCGCCACAGACACTAAAAAGAGCAAAGGCGGTTATCCGGCTGAATGACCCGAACGTACGGCCAAGGGCGACAAAAACCCCGATCAGAAGTCCTGCCAGAAGTGTAAATTTGCCCGGATAAAAAGGAACAATCCGGTCCCACACCCCATAGAACAGGTAAGCCCCCAAGGGTTTGTGATCAAAAGCATACTGGTAGGGCAGGGCGTGGTCCCGCAGCAGACCGCGCCCGACGATGGCGTAATAGGCAGGATCTCCATCCGAGAACGGAATGATGGCGTAACTCAGCACATAGAGCACAACGCCACAAAACAGCAGGACTTGTAGCCCGCGCAAGCCGACTCCGGAGAATATCCGCTTTGAGAACAACAGATTTTTCCTGTCTTCTCGCCTTTGCACACCCCTATCCTCTGCACTGTCTGACGGGCTGCAAGACTATGCCTGTCTTATCAAAAAAACAAAAACCCGGCGCGCCTGCATGACGCACCGGGTTTCCGCATTTTTCACTCAAACCTTACAGATCAGAGAGGCTGACCTGCCCGGAAAACCGTGTCTCTCAGGCTTTCCGTTCAATCTGCAATTCTTTAATCCGGCCAATCGCCTTGGCAGGATTAAGCCCTTTGGGGCAGGTCTGCGTGCAGTTCATAATAGTCCGGCAGGCATAGAGCTTGAACGTATCTTCCAGATCATCCAGCCGGTTTCCGGTATGTTCATCACGGCTGTCTGCAATCCAGCGATACGCCGCCAGCAGCACTGCCGGGCCAAGATACTTGTCCCCGTTCCACCAGTAGGAGGGGCAGGACGTGGTGCAGCAGAAGCACAGAATGCATTCCCACATACCGTCCAGCTTGGCGCGCTCTTCAATGCTCTGCTTGCGCTCGGCATCTGGCGGCGGTGCGCTGTCTGACTGCAACCACGGGCTGATGGAACGCAGTTGCGCATAAGCCCCATCAAGGTTGGACACCAGATCTTTGACAATCGGCATATGCGGCAACGGATAGATGCGCACATCACCCTTGATGTCCTTGATCGGCTTCAGGCACGCCAGCGTGTTTTCACCATCAATATTCATCGCGCAGGAGCCGCAAATCCCTTCGCGGCAGGATCTGCGGAATGTCAGCGTGGGGTCCACATCGTTCTTGATGTGGATAATGGCATCGAGCACCATCGGCCCGATGGTATCCAGATCCACTTCATAGGAATCCACAACCGGATTTTTATCATCATCCGGCGTCCAGCGATAAACCCTGAACGTTCTGACATTTTTAGCGCCAGCCGGAGCGGGATAGGTTTTGCCTTTCCCGATCTCGCTGTTGCGCGGCAGTCTGAGTTCGACCATGTTCGCCTCCCTTTTTCGCCCGTTCTACCCGTCGGCTCAGTAAACGCGCTCTTTGGGTGGGAAGACCTTCACGTCATCCGTCAGGGTCTTCAGATGCACCGGACGGTAGGTCAGCTTCACGCCGCCTTTCTCATCCAGCCAGGAAACGGAGTGCTTCATCCACTCCTTGTCGTCACGTTTGGGGAAATCATCCCGCGCATGCGCGCCACGGCTTTCATGCCGGGCCAGCCCGCTTTCCAGCGTGACTGTTGCATTGGCCAGAAGATTTTCAAATTCCAGCGCTTCCATCAGGTCACTGTTCCAGATCAGTGAGGAATCAGAGACGGAAATATCCCCAAGGTCAGCCCAGATCTGGTGAATTTTATCAACACCTTCCTGCAGACTTTCCTCAGTGCGGAAAACGGCTGCGTGGGCCTGCATGTCACGCTGCAAACGGTCACGCATGGCGGAAACCTTGGTGCCGCCCTTAGCGTAACGCAGCTTGTCCAGACGGTCGAGCGCGGCATCCCCGGCACCCGGCGGCAGCGGCTTGATAAAGTCGGTCGGTTTGACAATTTCCGCCGCACGTTTGGCCGCAGCACGCCCAAACACAATCAGATCCAGCAGCGAGTTGGTGCCCAGACGGTTTGCACCATGCACGGACACACAGGCGGCCTCACCCACAGCCATCAGGCCGGGCACAACCGCATCCGGGTCTTTCTCTGTCGGGCGAACAACTTCACCGTGAATATTGGTCGGAATCCCGCCCATATTGTAATGCACCGTCGGCAGAACCGGCACGGGTTCCTTAGTAACATCCACACCGGCAAAAATACGCGCTGTTTCAAGAATACCCGGCAGACGCTGGTGCAGAAGGTCTGACCCAAGATGCTCAAGATGCATCATGATATGGTCTTTCTTCGGCCCGCAGCCACGGCCTTCCTTAATCTCGATCGTCATGGCGCGGGAGACCACATCGCGCGAGGCAAGATCTTTTGCAGTCGGCGCATAACGCTCCATAAAGCGTTCGCCTTCGGAATTGGTCAGATACCCGCCTTCACCACGGCAGCCTTCCGTCAGCAGGCAGCCTGCGGGATAAATCCCTGTCGGGTGGAACTGCACGAATTCCATATCCTGCGTCGGCAGACCGGCCCGCATGGCCATGGCATTGCCATCACCCGTGCAGGTATGGGCGGAAGTGCAGGACTGATAGGCACGGCCATAGCCGCCCGTTGCCAGCACCACCATCTTGGCGTTGAAGCGATGGATCGTGCCGTCATCCTGACACCAAGCCATCACACCACGACAGGCGCCATCTTCATCCATAATCAGATCAATGGCGAAATATTCGACAAAGAACTCAACATTATGTTTCAGGCACTGCTGATACAGCGTGTGCAGAATGGCATGGCCCGTACGGTCAGCGGCGGCGCAGGCACGCGGCACAGGGGCCTTGCCGTAGTCGCTCATATGGCCACCAAACGGACGCTGGTAGATCTTGCCATCTTCCGTGCGGGAGAACGGCACACCAAAATGTTCCAGTTCCTGCACGGCGGGCACAGCCTCGCGGCACATATATTCAATGGCGTCCTGATCGCCCAGCCAGTCAGACCCCTTCACGGTGTCATACATGTGCCAGCGCCAGTTATCCTCGGCCATGTTCCCCAAAGATGCCCCGATGCCGCCCTGAGCGGCCACCGTGTGACTCCGTGTGGGGAAAACCTTGGTCACGCAGGCGGTTTTGAGGCCTGCGGCCCCCATGCCCAGCGTGGCGCGCAGGCCGGAACCGCCTGCTCCAACAACCACGACATCATAAGCGTGATCGACAATCCGGTAAGCTCCCCGGGACGGAGAGGTATTGGCATTCATCGTGACGGCGCTCCCATGTGCGTTCGGCCTGTCATGTCTTCAGATTGCGTGCCGCCGCGACATGTGGCGCAAACAGGCGGCACCGGGTTCAGCTCTGGTCAGGACCGCCGGTTACCGGCAGCCACAAGTTTTATCACCGCAAACACGCCCAGAAGCCCGAGCAGAGAGGTAACGAGTTTGACCAGAATACGGGTCGGCAGATGCGCCTTGCCATGCACATAGTCATCCACAATCACCTGCAGGCCGAGCTGCGCGTGATAGAAGGTGGTAATGATCAGCGCGGTCAGCATGGTGGCGTTCACCGGCTTGCCGCCCCATTTCACAACGTCCTTATGGTCTGCGCCGCCAAGGCGGAACATCTGGACGATAAACCATGTTGAAAGCGGCAGAAGAGACGCCGCCGTCACACGCTCGGCCCACCAGTGCGCCGTGCCGGAGCCACCGGCCCCAAGCCCGCGCGCACGGCCAAGCTGCGAGCGCATCACCTCGATATGAGGAGCGGAATCAGTCATATCAGGATGCCTTTCCTGCTTTGGCCAGCGCCCGCGCCCGGCGGGCGGCAACGCCCAGAAGGCCTGCGGCCAGCACAGTGCTGACACCGGCGGTCACCCCAACAGCAACCGGGCCATCCTTGTTAAGCTCTTCCTTGTCATAGCGTTTGCCACTATCCCAGATCAGGTGCCGGATGCCGCCAACCGTGTGATACACGACTGACGCCAGCCAGCCGACCAGCACAAGCTGCCCGACCGGGTTGCCCGTCACCTTGCGGGCTGTGGCGAATGCTTTTGGTCCTTTGGCCGCAGCGGCCAGCCAGAACACACCCAGAGCAGCGCCGCCGGTAGCAGCAACGCCCGTCAGGCGGTTTGTAATTGAAAGAACCATAGACAGGCGATAGCGATAAATTTGCAGATGCGGCGACATGGGCCGCTGAATGAGTCTGCCGTCACTTCGGGTCCCTACGTAAAGGGCCTTGCGGATATCCTGCATTGTCAGCCTCGTATCCTGTCCGTCTATCCCTTACGCCGGCCCAGACCGGCGTTTCTGCATCGAAATTTGTCCTACGCCCCAACCTGCGGACCGGTCAATTCAGGCAGCCAACACGAGGCCGCGAGCCGGGGCGACCTCACTCAGCCGTGTCTGGGAAGGAGGTCGAGGGCAATCATCGTCTCGGCAATCTGCACCGCGTTCAAAGCGGCACCTTTCCGCAGATTATCGGACACGCACCAGAAGGCGAGACCATTGGGAACAGTCGGGTCGACACGAAGACGTGAGACGTAGCTTGCATCTTCGCCCACGCACTCAATTGGAGTCACATAGCCGCCATCCTCGCGCTCATCGCGCAGAATCACGCCGTCCGCCTCACGCAGGGCCTCACGCGCACGGGCCAGATCCACCGGCTCTGCAAATTCCGCCACAACGGCTTCTGAATGACCGATAAACACCGGCACACGGACACAGGTTGCGATCACGGACACGTCAGGGTCGAGAATTTTTCTCGTCTCGACGGCCATTTTCCATTCTTCTTTGGTCGCGCCATCATCCATGAAGCGGTCAATCTGCGGAATGCAGTTAAAGGCAATCTGCTTCTGGAACTGCTCAATCTTGGGCGGATCATTCACAAAGCTGCCGCGTGTCTGGGCAAACAGCTCATCCATCCCGTCTTTCCCGGCGCCGGAGACGGCCTGATAGGTCGAGACAACAACGCGCTTGAGCGTAAACAGATCATGCAGCGGCTTGAGGGCCACAACCATCTGAATGGTCGAGCAGTTGGGGTTGGCAATAATATTGCGCTTCATGCGCTTGAGGGCATCCGGGTTAACTTCCGGCACCACCAGCGGCACATCCGGGTCCATGCGGAAATGGGAGGTGTTATCAATCACCACGCAGCCCGCTTTGGCCGCAATCGGAGCGTATTTGGCGGAAACAGACCCACCGGGGGAGAACAGGCCGACATCCCAGCCCTTGAAATCGAATGTTTCAAGATTTTGGACCTTCAGCACCCGGTCCCCGAATGAGAGTTCACGCCCGGCAGAACGCGGAGACGCCAGCGCGACAATATCGTCAATCGGAAAATCCCGCTCGGCGAGTGTCTTTAAAATTTCACGCCCTACTGCTCCGGTGGCGCCTACAACTGCAACCCGATACCCCATAACTCTTCCCTTACTCATTCCTGCCAAAGCCTGACCGGGCGGGGAATCTAGACCAAACGGGGCAAAAATGGAATTGCGGCACGCGCGGAAAACCGGGCGGGAGCGGGAGGCTGGTTTTCACCGCTCACAATCTGGTGATGAGCGGGATTTCCTGATAACAGGGACACGCCGCGCAAAAAGAAAAGACACGGCTCTCTGGAAACCATTTCCAGCAACGAAAAACCAAAAAGGACCGGGACAATGTCAGGAAAAATGAAAGCTGCGATCGTCCGCGAATTTGGCAAACCTCTGACACTTGAAGAACTGGATATCCCCGAAATCCGTCCGGACCAGATTCTGGTGAAGATGATTGCCTGTGGTGTCTGCCATACAGACCTGCACGCCGCCGCCGGAGACTGGCCCAAAAAACCGAGCCTTCCATTTATCCCCGGCCATGAAGGCGTTGGCACCATCGTCAAGGCCGGCAGTGCTGTCTCCCATGTGCGGGAGGGGGATGTTGTTGGTGTGCCCTGGCTCTATTCCGCCTGCGGACATTGTGAACACTGCCTTGGCGGATGGGAAACACTCTGCGGCAAGCAGGAAGATACCGGCTATTCCGTCAACGGATGCTTTGCGGAATATGTGGTGGCGGACCCGAATTACGTGGCTCTCCTCCCCAAAGGCGTCGACCCTGTGCAGGTCGCCCCGGTGCTGTGCGCGGGGCTTACGGTCTATAAAGGCCTGAAAATGACCGATACCAAGGCCGGAAACTGGGTTGCCATTTCCGGTGTAGGCGGCCTTGGCCAGATGGCCGTGCAATATGGCGTCGCGATGGGGCTGAATGTTGTCGCGGTGGATATTGACGATGAAAAACTTGCCATCGCCCGGAAACTTGGCGCAGCACTGACCGTTAACGCCAGAGAGACAGACCCGGCGGCTTTCATGCAGAAAGAAGTGGGCGGTGTGCATGGCGGTCTGATTACTGCTGTGTCTACCAAAGCTTTTTCTCAGGCCATGGGGTATGTCCGGGCCGGGGGAACACTCGTTCTCAATGGTCTGCCACCCGGTGACTTTCCGATCTCGATCTTCGATATGGTAATGAACGGCACCACCATCCGCGGATCCATTGTCGGGACACGCCTTGATATGATTGAGGCCCTGTCCTTCTTTGCAGACGGAAAAGTGAAATCGGTTACGCAGACAGACCGGCTGGAGAACATAAACTCTATTTTTGAACGCCTCGAGGAAGGGAAGGTGGAAGGCCGGATTGTTATCGACTTCCGGGCCTGACTTTTCCGGGGCTTTCGGAAAGGCTCAAGAATATGGCTTACAAAACCGTTAATCCGTACACCAACGAGACGATCGCCACTTTTCCTGACCTGAAAGATGCCGAACTGGAGTCTCTGCTGTCACAGGCAGAGAAAACCTACAAAAACTGGCGCGGAACGTCTTTTGCCGAACGCGCCGGCATCCTGCACAAAGCCGCCAGACTGCTGCGTGACAAAAGTGAAGACTACGCAAAGCTGCTCACACTTGAAATGGGCAAGCTGAAGCGGGAAGCACTGGGGGAAGTCGCCCTCTCTGCCGATATTCTCGATTATTACGCCGAAAATGCCGAGCAGTTTCTGGCCCCGCAGAAAGTCCCCGGTGGCAGCGAGCGGGGAGATGATGCCGTTATCGTCAGCCAGCCGCTCGGAGTGTTGCTGGCTATTGAGCCGTGGAATTTCCCTTACTACCAACTCGCCCGTGTGGCAGGCCCGCACCTGATGGCCGGGAATGTGGTGGTGGTAAAACACGCCTCCATTGTTCCCCAGTGTGCTGCGGCGTTTGAAAAACTGTTCCATGAGGCTGGTGCTCCGGCAGGACTTTACACAAACCTGTTTGCTACACGCGAGCAACTGGAAAAGCTGATTGATGATCCGCGCATTCAGGGTATTGCGCTGACGGGAAGTGAAGGGGCCGGGGCCGCCGTTGCAGCACAGGCAGGCAAGAACCTGAAAAAGACCACCATGGAACTGGGCGGCAGCGACGCCTTTATTGTTCTTGATGATGCTGATCTTGAAAAATCCGTCAAATGGGCGGTGTGGGGCCGCATGAATAATGGTGGCCAGTGCTGTGTGGCCTCCAAACGCATTATTGTGCAGGACAGCATTGCAGACCAGTTTTTCAAACGGTTTAGTGAAGAACTGGGGAAACTTATTCCCGGAGACCCGTCAGATGATGCTACGGGGGTGCCGCCCATGTCCTCGCAGTCCGCTGCGGACCAGATTAACAAGCAGGTTGAAGAGGCCGTTAAAAACGGGGCCAAGGCGCATCGCGTAGGGCCGACACCCCCCAATCAGGGCGCGTTTGTTCAGACCACAATCCTGACAGACCTGACCCGCGAGAACCCTGCTTTTTATCAGGAATTTTTCGGTCCTGTTGCGCTGTTCTTTACTGTTAAGGATGAACAGGAAGCCATCGCTCTGGCAAATGATACCCCTTATGGTCTGGGTGGATCTGTCTTTACGCAAAACACCAAACGCGGTGTTGAGGTCGCAAAACAGATTTACACAGGCATGGTCTATATCAATCATCCGACATGGACCAAACCTGACCTGCCCTTTGGCGGCGTAAAACGCTCCGGCTACGGACGGGAGCTGGCGATGCTGGGAATTGAAGAATTTATCAATAAAAAGCTGATCAACGTCGTGCCGATTGATGCTCCGGCCTGACCCTATAACAGGCTGAGACCAAAAAAGGCGGCAGACTATGTTCTGCCGCCTTTTTTATGTTTTCCGGAACGTGTTTAATGGATTCTAAAGTTTAGCGTAATGTCCTGAACTCTACGCTTCTTTTTAAATTGTAATTTTTTGATCCTGCCTGACTACATGCTCCACCAGACGCACACCCGTTTCAACCAGCTTTTCCGTCAGTCGCGCGCCTGTTTCAGCAGAACAAAGCTGCGGATTTCCCCGCCCGACACCCTCAGACGCTGTACAGTCCCCCTCAAGCGGCACAAAAATAAGAGCACCGCCCAGGTCAAGCGTTCCAAAATCTGAAACCTTGAGACCCCACGCCGTTTTATCTGCCTTGTGTTCTGGAATCGGATCTTCCCGGACCAGATCGGGCAGAAGATGCATCCCGATGCTTGTCAGAGGGTTAGCGCCATGCCCGCCTGACTGCGACGCGCGTTCGGCGCCCACAATCTGCGGTAAAAACCCGGCGGCAACACGCCACAGGTAGAAGCTGGGGATGATAACCTGATCGCGCAGCCAGAGGCTCCGTGTCACATCATGGATCATGGTGCAGTTGCCACCATGCCCGTTCAGGATAATCAGGCGCGTCAGCCCATGCCGAAGCAGGCTTTCCAGCATATCCCGCAGGACAGCCTGAAGAGTGGTTTGAGAAAGAGCAATACCACCCGGCATATATCCAAAATAATCCGCGCCGCCAAAAGGTAGAACCGGGGCAACATAGACTTCATGCCCGGCCTGGGCAGATTTTCTGGCAATTTTTTCGGCCATCGCATCCGCCAGAAGGTAATCCCCCATTGGCATATGCGGCCCCTGATCTTCAAAGCTCCCCAGAGGCAGCAGAATAACTGGGGCTCGCGCAACGGCTTCCCGCATTTCAGATGCGGTCAGGTGCGCCATATGGAATTTGGTCTGAACCATACCGGCATTCTTTCAAAAAAAATCAGGCAGGACCGTTTTAAAAATGGTCCTGCCTGAAAACTCTTTTTACATTCCTGTGGCCTTACTGCTTTACAACAGGGAGCAGGATAGAGGTTGCGTCCTTCCCTCCGTGATGGATGCTCTGGGTTGCAACCGTGTAATCCGCAGGTTTGGCATCAAAAATATTCGGCACGAATTTCTGCGGGTTACGGTCATATAGTGGGAACCACGAGGACTGAATCTGCACCATAATCCGATGCCCTTTTGCAAACACATGGTTCACGGCAGGCAATGTAAAGTGATAATGCAGCGTGGCGTTTGGCTCGAGCGCTTCCGGCTTGGCAAAATCCTTCCGGTAACGACCCCGGAAAATATCCATGGAGACTGGCAGCTCATACCCGCCCATTTTCGGGTCATCCGGTGTCATGGCTGGCTGAACGTCAATCACCTTCACCACCCAGTCTGAATCCGTGCCGGTCGTGGCGGCAAACAGGTCTGCCACCGGCACACCGCTTACGCGGACAGGCTCGTCCAGCACCTCGGTTTCATAGGTCAGCACATCCGGGCGGGATTCTGCTTCCCGCTGATCCTGCACCAGCCAGGGCTTCCAACGGTCCCCCTGTGCAAACGCAAAGGGCCGCGCGATAAACGGAACCGGGTGTGCCGGGTCAGACACATAGCTATCTGCCCCATCCGCTGCCGGGCGCGTAAAGCTCAGACCATGCCCCTCCGCCAGATACAGAGGCGTCAGGCCACCCGTGCAGTCAGTTTCACAAACTGAGGGCCAAGAACGGTAATAATCCCATTTCTGATCCCCCGTATTGTAAATAATGGCGTCCGGCAGATGCACGGCAGGGCTGCCGGGCTTCAGATATTCATCAAAAAACGGCCGGAACACATCGCGCCGATACTGGTGCGCTGTATCGCCCTCAAATTCCAGCGGGCCAAGGGTAGACCCATTATAGTTCACCCCACTATGCCGCCACGGCCCCATGACCAGCGTATTCGGCGCTTTGATATCCGCATCCTTCAACGCCTGCCAGGAATGGATTGCGCCCCACATATCTTCCTGATCCCACAGGCCCTGTTCCCACAGCATCGGGACGGTGGGTTTGCGCTGCGCCAGAAGTTTATCCAGCGCCTGCCCCTGCCAGAACGCATCATAGGCCGGGTGAGCGTGCATCCGCTGCCAGAACGGATACTGGTCCAGCCCGGCCTGCGTCGCAAAGTTTCCGGCAGATCCGGCTTTCAGAAAATTCGTGTAATCATCAGCATCTCTGCGCGGGATGCTGTCGCCTGACCGCCGCACCGTCATCTGGCTGGTAAAATAGTCAAACGAGCCCTGACGGAAGGCGCCGTAATGGAACCAGTCATCGCCCATCCAGCCATCGACCATCGGGCTTTCCGGTGCGGCCACCTTCAGCGCCGGATGCGGGTCCAGCAGCGCCATGACCACAGTAAAGCCTTCATAAGAAGAGCCGGTCATGCCGACGCGCCCGTTGGACTCCGGCACATTATGCACCAGCCAGTCCACCGTATCCCACGCATCCGTCGTTTCATCCGTTTTGGTGGGGTTGAGGGGGCCATGTGGCGGGCGTGTCATCACATAATCACCCTGAGAGCCATATTTACCGCGAATATCCTGAAAAACGCGGATATAGCCACCATCAACAAAAACATCATCCCCTTGTGGCAGCACTTCCCGCATGGTCAGCGCATTGGGCACGCGGTCTGCACGGTGGCCCGCATTATAGGGCGTCCGTGTTAAAAGGATGGGGGCATTGCGGGCATTTTTAGGAATAACAATAACGGTATACAGCTTCACGCCGTCCCGCATGGGGACCATCACTTCCCGTTTGATATAATCCCGCTGCTGGTCCGTTGGCAGATGCACGCTGGCCGGAATATCGCTCCCGGTCTGCACACTCAGCGGGTCATGCGCCGGAGCTGCCTCAGCCGTGGGTGCGGCGGCCTGCGCGGCCGGAAGCGTTGCCATCAGCAACAGTCCGGACACGGCAACACCGGCCCACAGGCTCTTTTTATGTCCGGTGACGTTCTGTTTTAAGCTGGTCTGATATCCCACCATGATCCTGCACTTCTGTCTGGTCATTGCTTTGCAAGCTGATGCCCAGACGATGCGTTGGATCTGGCGGTTCGTCCACCCTGTTTTCTCAGAAACCCGCCTCAGACCGGGCAGGTAACCGGGGTAATCTGAGCAAAGGCCCAGTCCAGCCAGGGCAGCAGCGCCCGCACGTCTGATGCCTCGACCGTGGCCCCACCCCAGATACGCAGGCCCGGTGGGGCGTCCCGGTAGCTGGCAATATCAAATGCCACGCCTTCTTCATCCAGCAGAGCGACCATCTGTTTGACAGCCTTCATCTGCTCGGGCCGCTCCAGTGCTAAAAACCACGGTGCCACAATCCGCAGGCAGATGGCGGTAGATGACCGCTCGGCGTCATTCCGGGCCAGAAACTCCACCCAGTCCGTCCGGGCTTCCCACGCGCTTACTTCCGCCAGATTGGCCTGACTACGGGCCTTCAGCCCGGACAGACCGCCCACGGACTCCGCCCATTTCAGGCTGTCCAGCGCATCTTCCACACACAGCATGGACGGGGTGTTGATAGTATCGCCCCGAAAGATGCCTTCAATCAGCTTGCCTTTTCCCGTCAGACGGAAAATCTTGGGCAGCGGGCGCGGTGCTTCAAAACTTTCCAGACGCGCTACGGCACGCGGAGAAAGAGCCAGCATCCCGTGCGCGGCCTCTCCGCCCAGCGCTTTCTGCCAGGACCATGTGACCACATCCAGACGGTCCCACGGCAGATCCATCGCAAAGGCGGCTGATGTGGCGTCACAGATCACCAGCCCTTCATGCTGCGCCGGAATGGCCTCAGCGGAAGGAAGGCGCACGCCAGACGTTGTGCCATTCCACGCCAGAACGACATCATGCGTCCAGTCCACCTGTGTCAGATCCGGCAACTGGCCATACTCTGCCTTCAGAACGCGCGCCTTCTCCAGCCTGAGCTGGGAGACAATATCCTGCGCCCACAGGGAGGAAAAACTTTCAAACGCCAGCACATCCACCGGGCGCTCACCCAGCAGGGACCACAATGCCATTTCCACCGCGCCGGTGTCCGACGCCGGGACAATGCCCACCCGCCAGCCTTCCGGAACGCCGAGCATGGCCGCAGAACGGTCAATCACCTCCGCCAGTCTAGCCCGCCCTTCCGCAGAGCGGTGAGACCGGCCTGTCAGCGCGTTAGACAGCGCCGCCACAGTCCAGCCCGGACGCTTGGCGCAGGGGCCGGAGGAAAAGCACGGATTGGCAGGGCGGCAAGCCGGACGGGAGGAATTGGAGGAATGTGTGGAGGTCATCACCCGGTCCGGTTTCATGGAAGTGAGACAAGTTATGGTGCGAGAGAGGGGACTCGAACCCCTATGCCTTGCGGCGGTCGATTTTGAGCCGACTACGTCTACCGATTCCGTCACTCTCGCGGCAGGGCTTTCCCTACCAGCAAAAAGGCTGGCAGAAAAGGCCACATCCCCTCCGGTCCGCCTTGCCCCGTTCCGGGCAGGGCCGAAGCAGAACAGGGATTACCGGCAGACGCGCGCGGAACCGTCCGCAGCGATATAGGTGCCGGTCTGGGTATTAAAGCAGGCATTCTGCACACAGCTGTTCCCGCTGGCGAGCGGCTGAGGGTAGTTCTGCACCGCCATGGCCTGACTCTCCCGCGCGGCCGTCCCACAGAGGGGGGTGTTGGCCGGGGCAGACGGATCATTCGTCAACTGGCTTTCATTCGCAGGGGTGCCCTGCTGGATTGCCATATTGGCCGGAAAAGTCTGGAGCGGGACTTTCTGTTGCGCCGCAGGCTGGGCCGCACATCCGGCCAGCAGCCCCAGAACAAGGCAACACCCAAGCGGGCGAAGAAAACGCGTAGACATGTGGACAGTCCCCTCAAGGCAGGCCGGGCCTCACAGCCCCCGTTTTTCTCTGTGCCGTGTGCACAGGCTGACACAATAGACAGGATCAGAATTCAAGCTCAACCAGGCTTCCCTCCCGCCTTACAGTTCCAGCGTGGTCTGCTCGGCTCTGGCAGGTTTTTTCCGGCTGATAACGGCATCACGCTGGCCATCCCCAAAGGTCAGCACAACATCTTCCCCCATCTTCAGCTTGCGGGCTGACGTGACCGGCTGGCCCTGCGCCGTGACCAGCGCATACCCCCGCGCCAGCACAGCCTGCGGAGAAACCGCTTCCAGTTGCCCCCCCACACCCGCCAGTGCCGCGCGGCGTTCCCGCACCAGTGCAGCCAGCGGAGCCGGAGAAATCCGCAACCGCCCCAGCCGGGCTTCCTGCCGCTGCAACGCGTGCTGCAACCCTGTCCGCAATCCGCTCCCCAGCAGAGCCAGCCGGGTGTTGCGCGCCGACAGCAGGGTTTCCACCGCAGGCATATGCCGTTCCACCGCAACCAGCGCGGCCCGCCGCCCCTGCACAAAGCCGGGGAGTGCAACGTCCAGCCTGCGGCCACGATCATCCAGCATCATCCGCGCCGTGCCCAGCAGGCCCGGCAGATCGGGCAGGGCGGCCGCAGCCCGGTCCAGCCGCAGCCGGGCCGTTTGCATCATGCGTGAGAGCGCCCCGAGCGCCCGTGCGCCCCGGTGTTCCAGTTCCGCCAGCATTTCCGTGCGAACCGGCACAGCAAGCTCCGCCGCAGCGGTCGGGGTAGGGGCTCGGCGGTCGGATGCAAAATCAATCAGCGTGGTATCGGTCTCATGCCCGACAGCGGAAATCAGCGGAATGCTACACGCAGCAGCAGCCCGCACCACGGCTTCCTCATTAAACGCCATCAGGTCTTCCAGGGACCCGCCCCCCCGCGCCACAATCAGCACATCCGGGCGCGGCACACCTCCGCTGCCCTCCAGAGCGGAAAAGCCGTTAATGGCGGCTGTAATCTGCGCGGCGGCCCCTTCCCCCTGCACCGCCACCGGCCACACCAGCACCGGGCGCGGAAAGCGGCGGCTGAGGGTTGTGCAGATATCATGCAGCACCGCGCCCTGCGCGGACGTCACCACACCAATCACACGCGGCAACAGGGGCAGGGGGCGTTTGCGGTCTGCGTCAAACAGACCCTCTTCCGCCAGCTTCAGCCGCAGGCGTTCAATGCGGGCCAGCAGAGCGCCTTCCCCCGCATACTCCATCCGCTCCACCACAAGCTGGTAGCTGGAGCGTTCGCCGTAGGCGGAAATCTTGCCGGTAGCGATAATTTCCAGCCCGTTTTCCGGCACCAGACCAAGGCGGGAGACCGAGCCACGCCAGACCACGCCGGAAATCTTGCCGCGCTCATCTTTCAGAGAAAAATAGAGGTGCCCGGAGGGGTAGCGTTTGAATTCGGTAATTTCCCCACGCACCCGCACCCGGCCAAAGTTGCCCTCAAGCGTACGCCTGATCGCCCCGGAAATTTCCGAGACACTATATTCCGGCACATTCCCGCCAGAAGGTGCCCCTGTTGCAAGATCTTCGATCATTTGCCCAACCTATGCTACAGACGCTCGCCCTGAAAGAGCAGAGCTGACAGAGTGAGAGAGAAAAATATGCGGGTACTTCTGGTTGGATCCGGCGGACGTGAACACGCACTGGCCGCAACACTTGCACGATCCCCCAGGCTGACGGCCTTGTTCATTGCTCCGGGCAACCCCGGCACGGCAGAGCTGGGCACCAATGTTGCCATTGGCGCAAGCGATGTGCCCGCTCTGATCACTTTTGCCAAAGAACAGCAGGTTGACCTGATTGTACCCGGCCCGGAAGCCCCGCTGGTGGCTGGTCTGGCCGATGCGTGTGAGGCCGCCGGTCTGGCCTGCGCAGGCCCCACGCAGGCTGCGGCGCGTCTGGAAGGCAGCAAGAGCTTCAGCAAGGAAATCTGCTACGCCGCAGGTGTGCCCACCGCACGGGGGGAACGCTTTACCAGTGCGGAAGCGGCCATCACCTATATTGCCGAACGCGGTGCGCCGATTGTGGTGAAAGCCGACGGTCTGGCGGCAGGCAAAGGCGTGGTTGTAGCGCAGACCGTAGCCGAAGCGCAGGACGCCGTGCGGGAAATGATGACCGAAGGCAGCATGGGGGACGCTGGCCGGAGCGTGGTGATTGAAGACTGCCTTGTGGGGGAGGAAGTCTCCCTCTTCGCCTTCTGCTCGGGCGAGACAGCTATGCTGATTGGCGCGGCACAGGACCATAAACGCATTGGCGATGGTGATACCGGCCCCAACACTGGCGGCATGGGCGCCGTCTCTCCGCCTCGCGGGTTTGACCGCGCAGCGCAGGAAGCGGCACTGGATCTGGTGGTTCGCCCCATGCTGAAAGAAATGGTCCGCCGGGGTACGCCGTTCCGGGGCGTGATTTTTGCGGGCCTGATGCTGACCGAAACCGGCCCGCAACTGATTGAATATAATGTCCGTTTTGGCGACCCGGAGGCGCAGGCTCTTCTGCTCCGCCTGACCTCTGATCTGCTGCCCGCACTGGCCGCCCTTGCGGAAGACAGGCTGGACACAACTCCCGTCACGTTCTCGGATCAGGCCGCCATCAGCATCGTCATGGCGGCTCGCGGTTACCCGGCAAAACCCGAAACCGGTGCTGTTATTTCCGGCATTGCTGATGCCGAGGCGCTGGACGGCGTACGCGTCTTTCAGGCAGGCACCAAAGAAAACGCGGCCAGAGAACTGGTTGTAGCCGGTGGGCGTGTTCTGTCCGTCTGTGCGCTGGGGGACACAGTGCAGCAGGCGCAGGAGCGTGCTTATGCAGGTGTTAAAGCTATCTCATGGGATGGTGCGGCATGGCGCACGGATATTGGAGCCCGCGCCCTTTAGAAGGGCTTTATTTTTACGTGTGATATTCAGAATAGATCTTTTTATCACACGTTTTTTCTTAAATCTCTGCGCCGGTCTTTATAGCCAGCTTACGTCTTAAAACTGGCACCAACTCAGCTTCCAGATCGTGTGGCCTGACCGCTCATACGCCCCAGTTTCGCACCAGCACCCTCGCGTCTGACCCATCCGGATAATAGGCGCGTCGCGTCCCGGCCTGCACAAACCCGGCTCCGGCATAAAGCGCCTGTGCGGCTGCGTTTCTGACCGAGACTTCAAGAAACATCCGTTCAGCCTCACGCACCTGCGCTTCCATCACCCCCCATGTCAGAAGCTGCCGCGCAATCCCTTGTTTGCGGAAGGCCGGAGCTACACAGAGAGTGAGAATTTCAGCCTCATCCGCCACGCAGCGGATCATGAGGAAACCTGCAGGCTGCTCCCCCACAAGAGCAAGGCCCGTCACCACACCGTGCAGGGGGAGAAGCTGCTTTAAAGCGGCTTCATTCCAGACATCATCGCCAGAAAAACTTTGGGCATGGAGGGCTGCCAGCACCGCACCGTGAGCGGCCTGCGCCTTAACAATCTCCACTGGTAGCACGATTGTCTGGGTCAAACCGGCGCAGACCGTAAACCGGCGGCCGGAAGCTTGGCCTCTGGTGGGTCAACATACAAAGGCAGCGCATCCCGTGGCGCAAGCTGGCCTGACAGTCTTGCAACGGCTGCTGCCGCAATCTGGGTTGCCGTCGGCTGTGTGAGCACAGAAAAAACGGCATCTTCAACCGGGAGTGACGCTGCTGCATCTCCCGCCAGCACCCAGCGCCCCGGCAGGGCAGACCAGTCTGCAAGAGCAACGGCCTGCACCCCCTCCGCGCGCTCTACAAACACACGCCCGCGCCGGGCTGCCGTGACCAGCAGCCACCCGTTCACATTGCCAGAGCTGCCGCACTGCGCATCAAGCTCCGGGCGCAAAGCTTCTCCCCGCGTCACCCCGACCAGCGGACACCCCGCCCCAAGCGCATACCCCGCCGCCATGGCGCAGGACGCCCGCAAACCAGTGAAGGAACCGGGGCCTGTCACTACTGCCACAAGATCAGGCTGCACCGCGTGTCCGGCTCCCCAGCCTGCCTGCTGCAAGGCACAGGCGGCCAGAAGGCCAATGCCTTCCGCGGCCTGTTTTCCGGCGGCACCTGTCTGGGAGAGCACCGTATAACCGCCCTCAGACAAAGGAGTCACACAGGCCGCCATTCCTGCGGCGGCATCCCCTGCCGGGCTGCCGTCCAGCACCAGAATACGCTCAGCCACGACACTCACAGCAGACGACACGCTTCATCAAACCCCAGACGCGGAGCGCGGGGCGGCAACTGCTCAATATCCCCATAGCCCAGACAGAGCAGGAAGTTCGCGCGCCAGCCGTCCTCGGCCAGAAAAGCATCTTCCACCATGTTCTGGTCAAACCCGGAGATCGGCAGGGCATCCAGCCCAAGGGCGCGCGCGGCCGTAATCATGTAGGCCCCTTCCAGCGTGCCGTTCCGGAAAGCGGTTTCTTCCGCCAGCCCTACATCCGCCGCAAACCACGAACGCAGTTCCTCATTGGGCGCTAGGCGCGGCAGTTCATCAAAAAACAGGGGATCATACGCCACAATGGCAATGACGGGCGCGCCCATCACGCGGTTTACATTCCCGGCGGACAAAGCCGGGCGCAGACGCTCCCGGCCTTCCGATGCAGTAATAAACACAAACCGGGCCGGGCTACAGTTGCCGGAGGTCGGCCCAAGGCTGACCAGACTATACAGGCGGCGCAGCAGGGCAGGCTCCACCGGGCGGGCCATCCAGCGTCGTGGCGTGCGCGCCTTTTGGAAAAGAAGATCCAGCCCGCTATCATCCAGCATTTCTGTCCTGCCTCCGCTGCCCCGCCTGTGCGGGGCTTTCCTGTATCTGCTCCCCTTTTAGGTCACAGACCGGGAGACGGAAAGATGCTGAGCGCGGCCTTAGCCTTCAACCTGCTCCACGGACACAACTTCCGGCACATAATGCCGCAGCATGTTTTCCACACCATGCTTCAGCGTAGCGCGGGAGGACGGGCAGCCCGAACAGGCCCCCTGCATCGTCAGGCGCACAATGCCGTCCTTGTAGCCACGGAACACAATGTCCCCCCCATCTCCGGCCACGGCCGGGCGAACGCGGGTGTCCAGCAGTTCCTTGATCTGGGTGACAATCTCCTGATCTTCCGGCGCAATCGGGTCTTCCGTAATCCCCGCACCTTCGGCCACAACCGGAGCCCCTGACACAAAATGGTCCATCAGAGCTGTCAGCACCAGCGGGCGCAGGTCTGACCAGTCTTCGTAATCAGACTTGGTGACGGACACAAAGTCATTGCCCAGAAACACGCGCGAGACGCCGGGCAGTGCAAACAGCGCATCCGCCAGCGGAGACCGGCCAGAAACGGCATCGGCATCAATAAAGTCAATCGTCCCTGCGTCACCCATCACGGCACGGCCGGGAAGGAACTTCAGGGTGGCGGGGTTGGGGGTGTCTTCAGTTTCAATAAACATGGCAACCTGATCCTGATCGTCTGCTACGGGTCTCTCTGGCTCATCAGTTGGCATCACAATGCGGACAGGACAAGTCCTGTATTGCAAGAAAAAACCCGCTCAGCCGGGAAAAACAGGGGTTTTTATAGGCAGGCATGCCTGCGGAGCAGCCATGCGCCACCTGTGTTCCGCCCTTCACACCTCAATCCGGCGCAGCATCCCGGCTTTTTTGCATCTGTATGAGCCGCGCCCTCAGGGCCGGGTCGCTCGCATAAATAAACAGACCATGCACAGCCCGCGTCATCAGCACATTGATCGCATTCAGCATGATACGCTCTTTTGTGCCACCGGGGTCCTGAATCCCGTCCCGTCCGGCAAACGCCGCACCATCCTCATACCGGCTGGTCTCAATCCGGATGCCGTCTGTTGCCTGATCATACAACACGGACGGGCCTAAAATCAGCCCCACATAATTCAGGTCAAACCCCTGCACAGTGTACACGGAGCCAACTTCATCAATCGTATCCGGTCGCTCCGCCCATGGCAGTTTTTCATCTGGCAGGGAACGGTCCCAGCGGAGGGTAAAGCGGCCCTCATGGATAAAGTGATCTTCCCCATTCAGTGTGTACGGATAGTCATATGTCGCCACCATGCGGGAGAGACCATGGCGGGCATTTTCCTGCCTGATCGCCTCGTACAGATCCTGTGCATCGTCAAAAAACCTGAAATCGAATGTCTGTTTATGGGGCATGGGAAGAATTTTCTTCCGGCAAAACCCGTCAATCCAGTCGAGCACATCCTGTTCCGCCTGCACGCGGAACTGCGTTTTCAGATGATAAATCTGGCATGGCAGCCCCTGCACCAGACTTTCCAGAAGCGCCTTGCTCCAGCAACTTTTAAATTTCAGAACCTGCTTTTCATCAAAGACCAGAACCGTAATTCTGGCGAGTTTAATCAGTTCTTCAAGATGATTATTTTGTTGAAATCTGTTGTATTTGTCACTTTTTGTCAGAAGAAGATGGGCTTCATCCACAAAAATAATATCTGCTTTCTTACCTGACTTGTGCATTCTGTTGATGAATGTTGTCGGGCGCTCAAAGTCTTTCTTTTTCAGAGCAGGATAAGATTCAGAAATATTTTTATAGAGCTTCATCATTTCCGGATGATTAACAACGAGCATATTGTCCGTCTTCCAGAATAGACTATTTTTATCATCGCCGCGTGACAGAGACTGTATTTCATTAAAAATTGAATTTATGACAATACTTTTCCCTGTTCCTGCGTTACCTTCAATAATAAAAACCGCGTGCGCATCATACAGGTGGCCCAGACAAAATGCCTTGATAGCGTTTTTCAGATCCTGCTGTTCCGGCGAGAGATGTTTTTCAGGGGATAGTTTTTCTACCGCGCCGTTTTCATAAAAATCTGTCTGATCAGCCTCTTCCACAGCTCCTCCTTGATGCTGGCCGGAAGGGGCTGCTTTCCATTCCCCTTCCGGCCAAAACACATCAGATTATTTTCCGGCGGCAGACCCGGCCGCATTGCTTGCCCCAAGGGGAGCGAGCAGCGCGTCCAGAAGCTGCGTGTTCCCGTCCAGATGCGGGTAGCGCAGACCACCATGATATGTGACAGACACGGTATGGTACCGGTCACCATCCTTCAACAGCAGCTCTATCGGGGCAGCATCCTTATTTTTGGCACTGGTAATCACATCCTGAAGGGCTTCAGGATCATAAGACTCCCCATTGACGGCCAGCAGGTCCTGATCCCGTGTAATTCCGGCCTGCCAGGCCGGGCTACCCCACAAGACGTCACTCACCGTGCCCTTCTTGCTTACCGTCAGCCCCAGAGAGAACATGAAATCGGAAACATGACGCAGATCAGAATAAGATTTGATGTAGTCAGAGGGCTTTTCTGTATAGACAACAGTTGCCCCACCGCGCGTAAACCCATCCAGTGGCGCATGGGTGCTGGTATTGTACAGCCGGTCATGCAGGAATTTTGCCCAGTCATAGGACTGCACAGCGTTCAGCGTTTTGACGACATCTTCAAAATTATAGGTACTGGTAATAATACTTCCATTATGAGTGCCAAAAAATGCTTTGGCAAAATCATTCAGGCTTTTTGTATTGCCTGAAAGTTTGCGGATCAGCGTATCCGCATCCAGCCAGACAAGCTGCCCTTCGGAATAGTAGTCCTCGCTCCGCTGCCAGCTTTTCCAGGATTGTGGGGAACGCTGGGCAATAATCGGGTCATTTGTTGTATCAATCAGCGGACGCCACTGCCGGCCCTGACGATTATCATAGGTTGCCGCAACTTCCGCCAGCGCCTCCTTGACCTGCGGCACCGTCATCAACCCTGCGCGCGCGGCCAGCACATAGCCCCAGTATTGCGTCTGCCCTTCATACACCCACAGGCCCGTGCCCCGCTGCGGAGTATTGAAATCCGGCGCCCACAGCCCGTCCGGACGGCGATATTTTCCATCCCATGAATGGGTAAATTCGTGGGCCAGCAGATCCCGCATCCCGAAGGTCTTATCCCAGTGGGTAAAATACCCGCGCGGACCGCTGTTTTCACTGGACTGATGATGTTCCAGCCCAATGCCTCCCAGCTTGGTTGTCAGAGCCAGTAGAAAATCATAATGCGCATAATGGTGTGACCCAAAAAGCAGGTTTGCCTGCTTTACAAGGTTTTTATGCGCCTGAATCTGTGCCTCTGTCGCAGCCAGATCTTCCGGATGGTCCGCCATGACATTCAGCGTGACAGACACCTTATCATCCTGTGTCAGGTCAAACTTCCGGAAATACTTCCCTGCAAAAATAGGGGAATCAACCAGTGTGTTGAAGGACACAGGCTGGAAGGAGACCTTGCTGCCGCTCCCTGCGCCATCAGACCGCAGAGCAGTGCCGTAAGACCACCCCTGCGGAAAGACCACGCTCGGATGCACCATAATCTGCCGCGTAAAATAGCCTGCCGGATAAAGGGAAACTGCGGACCACTGGATATTCTCCATTGTATCCGTCATGACCACGCGCCCCACTTTGGGGGACACAGGTGTCAGCAACTGGTAGGACACTTCAAGCTGTTTTGTACCCTGCGGCACATCAATATGGAACGCGCTGACAGTCACCGTATCCCGCAGCCACGGAATCACTTTTCCATCGGCTTTTACCGTCAGGTCTCCCACCTGATTGATCGTCCCGCTGGGGGAGTGGTTCCCCGGCAGCCACATCGGGTAGAGCAGCACAAAATCCCCGCCTTTTTCCACATAGCGGGTGGGGAGAGGGATTGTCTCCTTCATGCTCAGGATATGGCGGGCAAGGTCTGTGCCATCGACTGACAGAGAAAGTGTGCTGCCAAACGGCACATCCTGCGGAGCAGGCACAGCAGGAGGAAGCGGGAGTGGCATGGGCTGCGGCTGGGCGGACAGATCCGCAGCCAGCCCCTGTGGGGCCCCTGCAAGAGCAAGGCCGACCACGGCAAGGCATGGGGCTGTCAGCCCGACGCTGGACAGAAAGCGGTTTCGTAATGACATCACCAGATCTCCAACGGATGCGGCACGCCCTGAACGCCATCCGGCAACAGGCCGCACGCATGATTTCATTACGCTTTTGAAGCACTCTCACAAAGGCCTGTCGAGGCCTGAAATCTCCCGCATGCTCACTTTCACTCACTCTGCCATCCGCGCTTTGGCAGCGCCGCGAAAAGCCCGCGAAAGACCATTCTCATGCTGACGCCTCTCGGTGACGTGTCGCCATGCCTGAGAGAATTACTGCCGCGTTTCCTGTGCCAGTTTAATAAATGTTTCAACACTCTGGTTTTTTGCATGTTTGCGCCACACAAAATAAACATCTGTCGGGCCGGAGCCGTCCAGCCTGAAGGTCCTGAGTGTTTCACCTCTTTCACGAAACTGCCGGATAACACTTTCCGGCATACAGGAGAGACCTTCTCCCGCCCTAAGGCATGCAAGGATCAGATCATAAGATTCCAGCGTCAGGACAGAGCGCGGCTGGTAACCTTTATCCTCAAGCCACTGCTCCGCGCATCGCCTGTAAAAACAGTCTTTATTAAACAGATAGAAGTCTGATTGCGCGATCAGATCCGGTGTAATTTTCTTTACATGACCGGGCACAACCAGATGCAGCTTTTCAGAAAAGGCAAACGTGCCCTCCAGCATGGTATTTTCCACCGGTCCGTCCGTCAGCGCCAGATCAATCACTTCTGTTATCAGCATATCTTCAAGACTGAAGCTTGGTTTTTGTAAAATATTAAGCTGTATTCCCGGATACACACGCATAAAATGCGGAACACAGCGCGGGAGCAGGCTTAGAAAGGCCACGTCCAGCGCGCCTACAGTCAGAATACCGCGCGGCTGCCCCTCAGACCAGAGTTTTGGCAGGCGCTCGGCCCTGCAGACAATATCTTTTGCTTCTTTATAAAAAAGGCGGCCTGCTGGCGTAATCAGAAGCTTTTTACGGTCCCGCACAAACAGATCCTGCCCCAGATCAGCCTCAAGCTCTTTCAACCGCATCGTGAGGTTTGAGGCAACGCAATGCATTTGCCGCGCGGCCTCCGCAATGGAACCTGCTTCAACAATAGCGCAGAAAAATCTGAGGTGAGACAGCTTGGGAACATACATGACATCATCACTTTTAGTGAGTATTTTACTCTTTTATAATCACTTTCCATCATACGCAAAGCTGTGAAACGATGGGAACCATCAGCAGCACAGACGTTTTTAACAGCAATACCCCCAAAACGGGCACGCAGACCGTCTGATGCTCTCCTCTGTTTTACAAGGTGATTTTTCAATGCCGTCTTCAAAAAATCCTCCGCACTATAATCTGTTTATCAAGGGTGCATGGGCCAAACCCAGTGGCGGCGAAACACTGGAAATCCGTAACCCTGCGACAGGAGACATCGTTGGCGTCGTTGCAAACGGGGCTGAGCAGGATGTCAAAACGGCTGTGGGCGCCGCCGCTGAAGCTTTTCCGGCATGGAGCCGCAAAACCGCCGAGGAACGCGCGGATGCGCTGTATGCTTTTAAAGAGCTGATTGAAAAAAATGCAGATCACCTCGCCAGCCTCATTACCAGTGAAATGGGCAAACCGCTAAAAGAAGCAAAAACAGAAGTTGCCTTTGCGGCCGGACTGCTCCGCTTTGCGGCTGAAAATACCCGCAGACTGGAAGGAGATATTATTCCGGGAAGTCGACCGGGAGAAAAAATCCTGATTGAGAAAATTCCGCATGGCGTCATCGGTGGAATTTCCGCATGGAATTTCCCGCTGGCTCTGTTTGCCCGCAAGGTCGGGCCCGCACTGGCCGCTGGCAACACCATTGTGATCAAGCCGCACGAACTGGCACCGCTGGCGGCGCTGGAAGCCACACGCCTTGCCGGAGAGGCTGGTATTTTCCCTGCTGGCGTGCTGAACGTCGTGCCGGGGGATGGGAAAGGCGTTGGCACCCCGCTGGTGGAGCACCCGGATGTGCGGCTGATCACCATGACAGGCAGCACGGCCACGGGTAAAAAAATCATGGCTGCCGCGGCTGAGACTCTGAAAGAAGTTCGGCTGGAACTGGGGGGAAAAGCACCCTTTATTGTTATGGAGGATGCCGATCTGGAGAAGGCCGCCACAGCCGCCGTTCTGGCGCGCTTTACCAATGGCGGGCAGGTCTGCACCAGTAATGAACGCACCTACGTCCATGCCGCAGTTTATGAAAAGTTTGCTGATTTAGTCAGTAAGAAAATTGCGGCCCTGAAAGTTGGCAACCCGCTTGATGCAGAGACTGATATGGGGCCAAAAGTCAGTGAGCAGGAACTGGAAAAAGTTCATGCCATGGTTGAAAAAGCTGTCTCTCAGGGTGCGAATCTGGAAACCGGTGGCCAGCGCCTGAAAGGCGGGATTTATGATAAGGGCTTCTTCTACGCCCCGACTTTGCTGACCAATGTCAAGGAAGGGATGGACATTATACAGAATGAAGTGTTCGGCCCGGTTATGCTGCTGACAAAGGTCACGGATTTTGAAGACGCGCTGCGTCAGGCCAATGATTGCCGCTATGGCCTGTCCGCCTATGTCTTTACGCAGGATCTGAAAACCATCATGCGTATCAGCTCTGATCTCAATTTTGGGGAAATTTACGTAAATCGTGAAGGCGGCGAAGCGCCGCAGGGCTTCCACCATGGTTACAAGGACAGCGGCCTTGGCGGGGAAGATGGCAAATACGGTCTTGAAGCCTATGTGCAGACCAAGACGATTTATCTGAACGCCTGATACTCACGACCTTCGACCTTACGACAATAAAAAACCCCTTCCTTAGCTATTAAGGAAGGGGTTTTTTTATTCAGGAAGGTCTCTCTCAGGCTTAGCGCAGAATACCTGTGTGCCCGATGGAATACCGGCCCGGCTGCGGCCAGACGGTCAGACCGTGCGGTTCCGCACCGACTGGGATTTTCTTCATAGAGCCGTCTTCCGTGTTGATCTGATAAACAACATCGTCAAAACGGCCAGAGAGCCAGAGGGTTTTACCATCGGCGCTTACATTGCCCATGTCCGGGCTGCCCCCCTCAGGGATCGGCCAGTTAGCGACAATCTTGTTGGTTGCAAAGTCAATGACCGTCACACCGCCAGCCTTGCTGTGCGGTTTACCGTGAATTTTATGAGACCCACGGTTCGCAACATACATCTTCGTGCCATCCCGGCTGGGATACAGGCCGTGTGTACCAACCCCGGTCGGGATAAAGCCAATTTCCTTAAAGCTGTCGCCGTCCACCATGAAAACGCCATCGGCCATCATATCGGCCACGTAGAACGTCTTACCATTGGGAGAGATCAGAATATCCTGCGGCATGCCGCCACTGGAAAGCTTCAGATAACCAAGGACCGTTTTATTAACGGTATCGACCTTCACCAGATGGCCGCCAAATTCACAAGTGAAGATCGCGTAGCGCCCATCAATGGAAAAATCGGCGTGGTTCACGCCTTTACAGTCCGGCGTTTCCACAGACTGCTGGAGCGCCATGGTGTGCGGGTCACGGAAGTCCAGCCGTTTACGCGCCTCGGCCACCACAATGGCGGATTTGCCATCGGGTGTGAAATACATGTTGTAGGGATCATCTACCGCAACGGCCGGGCCGGGTTTGGCGGTGCGCGCATCAATAGGGGTCAGGCTGCCATTTGTGGTGCCTTCCGCATTGTTCGTCACCCACAAGGTCCGCAGATCCCAGGACGGCACAACATGCTGCGGGCTTTTCCCAACGGGGAAGCGGTCCACCACTTTGGATGTTGCCGGGTCGATCACGGACACATCATTGGAGCGCAGGTTCGGCACATATACGCGGGCCGGGTCCTGTGCCACTTCCGGATTGATATGCTCCGGTGTGGTCTCACTATACAGGTTGGCCGGGTTGATAACCGGCGGCATGCCCGGGATGGTCTGCACAGCAGAAGGTGCTGCGGCAGTGGCTCCGGCCGTCTGGGCGGGAGCACCCTGCACAACAGGGGCCTGCGCGGGAGCGGGCTGCGGAGCAGCAGACGGCGCGGTTGTCTGCACAGGGGACTGACTGGCTTCCTGCGCAACGGCCAGACCGGCCCCTGCACCCAAAGCGACAAACACAGCCGTAGCGGCTGCCAGATGTCTTTTTACTACCATAATATTACAGCCCATCCCTTTCTTGTGCTGTCATCGTCACGCAACGAGGCTTTAGCATATGGGCGATTAGGCGTCTATTTTCGCCCCTCTGGTGCAGAAACGCTCTTTATTGAGATTTATTCTTAAAGACTTTTTAAAGACCTTTCTGGCCTTGTATTCAGAACCCTCGTGCCGCCTGAATAGCCTGCACGGCGGCAGAGATCTGCATCCCAAGACCAGCCTGCCCGAGAGCCGCGGAGGCCCTTCGTGGGTCTCCCCCATAAATTCCCTGCTGCGCGGACGGGGTGCCAGCGTGATGCAACGCATCCTGCCGCACCATGGAAGGGTCAACCGCCAGCATCAGCGAGGTGTCACTGATATCTGCATGCTGGCCCACATCCTTGCCATACCCCTGTTGCTTCAGCCAGTCAGCGTACTGGTGTGCGATCACGGTATAAAACCCGCTGACATACAGAGCCTGTGCCCCGTTCCCGTGCCATTTCTGATTAAGCGCGGCGGCCGCTTTTTCCAGATATTTCTGGTAACCACCGTGATCCCCCACAAAAACAATCAGCCGGAAGCCCTGCACCTGAAAACTCTCTCCCGCGGAGATAAGGAGTTTTTCAAAAACATCGGGTGGAACCGTAATTGTTCCGGGGAAACGCATATGGGAAGAACGCGGTGAAGTGCCGCCTTCCGGCACATAGGCCACAACGGGAGCAACCAGTGTTTTACCTGTTTTCTCCGCAATTTTTTCCGCAAGATAAGCAGCGCGTTCATTATGCTTGCCAACCGCAATGTAGGGGCCACTCTGCTCCGTGCCCCCCACGGGGATGATGATTGTCGTCACGCCCGCCGCAACACCGGATTGAATTTCCGTCCATGTGTGTTTTTCAAACAGAACAGAATTTGCCGTACTGCCTGACTGCGCGCCCTGTTCCACAGTCTGCGCAGATACCGGTGAGGACAGCAGGGCTGCCCCCAGCATAAGCCCCGGCACAACACACTGGAAAATCTTATTTTTTTTGTTTTTTACAGGCACAGCTTATTTCTTCTTTTTTCTGGTTTTAGCCGGAGCGGGAGCCAGCAGCGGAGCAAGAAACTGGCCGGTATAGCTTTCCTTGCAGGCCACAATATCTTCCGGCGTGCCTTCCGCAACAATGCGGCCACCGCCATCGCCACCCTCCGGCCCAACATCCACAATCCAGTCGGCGGTTTTGATCACTTCCAGATTATGTTCAATGACAATCACGGTATTACCCTGATCCACCAGCGCATGCAGAACTTCCAGAAGTTTACGCACATCTTCCGTATGCAGCCCGGTTGTCGGCTCATCCAGAATATACACTGTCCGGCCTGTTGCCCGGCGTGCCAGTTCCTTCGAGAGTTTGACACGCTGAGCCTCCCCACCCGAAAGGGTGGTTGCCTGCTGGCCCAGAGCGACATAGCCCAGACCGACTTTTTGCAGAATGGCCAGTCTGTCCCGGATACGGGTCTGTGCAGAAAAATAGGGCAGGGCTTCATCCACGCTCATTGCCAGCACATCGGCAATGGATTTTCCGCGGAATTTGATATCCAGCGTCTCGCGGTTATAGCGCGTGCCCTTGCAGGTATCGCAGGTGACAAACACATCCGGCAGAAAGTGCATCTCGATTTTGAGAACACCATCCCCCTGACACGCCTCGCACCGCCCACCCTTTACGTTGAACGAGAACCGGCCCGGCTTGTAACCCCGCGCCTTGCTTTCCGGCAGTTCTGCAAACCAGTCACGGATAGGAGTAAACAGGTCTGTATAGGTTGCCGGGTTAGAGCGGGGTGTACGGCCAATGGGAGACTGATCGATATCAATAATCTTATCGAGCAGCTCAATCCCTTTAATGTTTTTATACGCTTCCGGCGTCTGGGAAGACCCCATCAACTGGCGGGACAGGGCTTTATAAAGCGTATCAATAACCAGCGTGGATTTCCCACTGCCGGAAACCCCTGTTACGCAGGTAAACGTGCCCAGAGGAAAATGGGCCGTGACGTTTTTCAGGTTATGCCCGGTGGCGCCTTCTACCGTCAGAACTTTTTTCTTGTCATACGGCCGTCTGTGCTCCGGCACCGGAATCCTCTTACGCCCGGACAGATAAGCGCCTGTCAGGCTTTCCGGCACCTTGGCAACTTCTTCTGGTGTGCCTGCGGCAATCACGGTGCCACCGTTCACACCCGCTCCCGGCCCCATATCCACAAGCCAGTCCGCACTGCGGATTGCATCTTCATCATGCTCAACAACAATCAGAGTATTTCCGAGCTTTTTCAAACGCTCCAGCGTTCCAAGCAGTCGCTCATTATCGCGCTGATGCAGACCAATCGAAGGTTCATCCAGCACATAGAGAACCCCGGTCAGCCCGGAGCCAATCTGACTGGCCAGCCGGATACGCTGGCTTTCACCACCCGACAACGTGGCGGAACTGCGGGAGAGGGTCAGATAGTCCAGCCCGACATCATCCAGAAACGTCAGACGTTCCTGAATTTCCCGTAAAATACGCCGTGCAATCTCAGCTTTTTGGGGTGTGAGCGTTGGCATGACAGTCTCAAACCACTCCAGCGCCGTGCCAATTGGCAGGTCACAGGCCTGAGCAATGGTTTTATCCGCAACACGCACAGACAGAGCTTCTGGCCGCAGGCGTGCCCCGTGGCAGACATGGCATGGCTTTTCTGACTGGTAACGGGAGAGTTCCTCACGCACCCACATGCTGTCCGTGTTGGCCAGACGCCGGGCCAGACTGGCCAGAACCCCTTCAAACGGTTTGCTGACCGTGTAACTTTTCCGACCATCCTGATAAGTAAAGTCTATGTTCTCTTCAACGCCGTTCAGAATACCGTTCTGCGCTTCTTCCGGCAGGTCTTTCCATGGGGTGTCCATGCTGATGCCAAAATGCGCGGCCAGACTTTTCAGTGTCTGTTCCAGCAAAGGGGATTTTGCATCTTTCCAGGGTGCAATGGCCCCTTTCTGCAAAGACTTTGAAACATCCGGCACCACAAGAGCCGGATTGAAAAATGTTTCAGACCCCAGACCATCACAGGACGGGCACGCCCCCTGCGGCGCATTAAAGGAGAACAGGCGCGGTTCAATTTCTTCCAGCGTAAAACCGCTGACAGGACAGGAAAAACGGGAAGAAAAAACCAGACGTTCCGGCTCTGCGTCTTTATCTTTCAGAACTTCTTCCGTGTAGGCAATCCCATCGGACAGGCTCAGGGCTGTTTCAAAACTGTCCGCCAGACGGGTTTCAATCCCTTCTTTCACAACGACGCGGTCCACCACCACTTCCACAGTATGGCGTAGCTTGCGGTTCAGGGCCGGGACATCCGCAATTTCATACAGTTCCCCATCCACCTTTACGCGGGTAAAGCCCTTGCGCTGCAACTCCGCCAGCTCTTTCCGGTATTCCCCTTTACGGTCCCGGATAACGGGGGAGAGCAGCAGCAGGCGCGTGCCTTCAGGCAGCGCCATGACACGGTCCACCATCTGGCTGACGGTCTGCGCTTCAATCGGCAAACCCGTGGCTGGAGAGTACGGCACCCCGGCCCGCGCCCAGAGCAGACGCATATAGTCGTAAATTTCCGTCACGGTCCCCACGGTGGAGCGGGGGTTTTTGGACGTGGTTTTCTGTTCAATGGAAATCGCGGGGGAAAGCCCTTCTATGGAATCCACATCCGGCTTGCCCATCAGTTCCAGAAACTGGCGGGCGTAAGCGGAGAGGCTTTCCACATAACGGCGCTGACCTTCGGCGTAGATCGTATCAAACGCCAGTGACGATTTCCCGGAGCCGGAAAGCCCGGTCACAACCGTCAGACAATCCCGTGGAATATCGATATCAACATTTTTGAGGTTGTGCGCCCGTGCCCCGCGCACACTGAGTTTCTGAGCACTGGGAAAAGATGGATTGTCCATAAAATACCGCTGCCGTTCCTGTTTTGTCCAGTATGCCGCCTTTGCCGCCCTTCATGCAATCAGGGAATGGCCGCCCGGCACGTCTTCCATGCTGATATGGGATGTCTCTCGCCAATTCCCATTGCACCGGGGCAAAGGATTCACCATTTAGAAAGCTAATGCGGTTTGCGCCGCCGGATGGACCCCGCGCCACCCCGTCGTTTTGAGCAAGGATGAACACCAGATGGACCATATTATTGGCCAGCAAGCCCCTCAGGCTTCCGGCAGCCTGATGCAGGACCCGCTGGCACAGGGGCAGACCGCCACGCCTCAGGCCTCAGCTCCGCTGATTACGGATGGCACACAGGCCACCTTCATGCAGGATGTGATTGAAGCCAGCCGGTCCATCCCTGTTCTGGTCGATTTCTGGGCGGACTGGTGTGGCCCGTGCAAGCAGCTTGCTCCGGTGCTGGAAAAGGTTGTGACCGCGGCCCGTGGCAAGGTACGCCTTGTTAAAATTGACATTGAAGCCAACCGCGCGCTGGCCGCCCAGCTCACGCAGATCGGCCTGCCGCTGCAATCCATCCCGATGGTCGCGGTCTTCTGGAAAGGTCAGATTCTGGACCTGTTTCAGGGCGCTCTGCCGGAAAGCGAGATCAAGAAATTTGTGGAAGGCGTGCTGAAGGCCGCCGGTGGCGGTACGCTGCCCGCAACGGAGCTGTTGCAGGAAGCCACTGTGGCGATGGAGACCAACCAGCCTGCGCACGCTGCGGAGCTGTTCTCCGGCGTTCTGGGTGAAGAACCGGAAAACCCGAAAGCATGGGGCGGCCTGATCCGCGCCATGCTGGCTCTGGATGATGAAGAAGCTGCCGACGCCGCCCTTGCCGACGTGCCGGAAAAAATCCGCGATACACCCGAGGTTGCAGGCGCACGCGCAGCTCTGGAACTCAAAAAGGAAGGCCGCAAGGCCGCGCAGGAAATGGAAGAGGTCCGCGCCCGCCTTGCCGCCAACCCGCAGGATCACGCCGCCCGCTGCGAACTCGCGACAGGCCTGAATGTGGCTGGCAAGCGGGAAGAAGCCGCGGATGAACTGCTCTCCATCATCAAAGCAGACCCGAACTGGAATGAGGGTGCCGCCAAACAGCAGCTTTTCCGCTTTTTTGAAGCCTGGGGCCATGATGACCCCGCGACACTGGCCGCCCGCCGCCGGCTGTCTTCCCTCCTGTTTTCCTGACACGGTTCCTCTTGGCCTCTTTCTTTCCTGACGAAGAAATTCTGCGTCACGTTCCCAGAGTTTCAGACCTGACTATGGCCGATATCCCTGCGGAAATCGGCCTGTTTCCCCTCAGCGGCGTTCTGCTGCTGCCACGGGGCAAGCTGCCGCTGAACGTGTTTGAACCGCGTTATGTGGCACTGGTGGAAGATGCTCTGGCCTCCCGGCGGCTGATCGGCATGATTCAGCCTTTATGGAAGGAAGAGGATGAAGAAGAGGACAATAAAGCCCCGCCTCTTTATTCCGTTGGCTGTCTGGGCCGCATAACCTCATTCACCGAACGGGCGGACGGCACCTTTGCCGTAACCCTAAGCGGCGTGGCCCGGTTCCGGGTGCTGCGGGAGACAGGCCTGCACAGAGGGTACCGTCAGGCACGGATTGATGTCTCATCCTTTGTGGGTGATCTGAGCGAAATTCCGTCTGAGCCTTTTGACCGTGACAAACTGTTCAACTCTCTGCGCCAGTATTTTCGCCAGAAAGGGCTGACAGCCCGCTGGTCTGTTATTGAACAGATGGAGGATGACGCCCTGCTGGTCACCCTTCCCATGATCTGTCCTTTTCCTCCGGCGGAAAAACAGGCATTGCTGGATGCAGGTAGCCTGACAGAGCGTGTGCGTGTGCTGCAAATGCTGCTAGACCTGTCTGGTCCTGAAGAGGAAGGTCCGCCTTCCTGAATCATTTTTATGGGTATGACTCATGTCTGGTGCTGAAATTTCTCCTCCGCTTGACCAGCGGCTCCTCTCCATTCTGGTCTGTCCGGTGACAAAAGGCCCGCTGACCTATGATGCCACCACCAATGAGCTGATCAGCGCACAGGCTAAACTGGCCTTCCCCATCCGGGATGGCATTCCTGTCATGCTGCCGGAAGAAGCCCGCCCCCTCGAAGGCTGAGTTTTTTAATATCCTCAAGGCTGGATAACGCTCTGCCGTGAAACGCTGCGCCCCTCTGCTCAGAACCAGATCCGCTCCACGCCTCATGCTGGAGCTGGGGGCGCTCGTTCTGGCGGCCCCCCTTCTGGCCGGATGCCATGTTGAGATTGAAGGCGATAATATCGACCTTCCTCCAGAACGGCCGGGCCGTTTCCTGCCTGAGGCCGCTCCGGCAGAAGCCCGCGCGGCGCGGGAGCAGGAACGGCGAGAAGATATGGCGCGCAATAACGGCCAGAACCCCGATAAAGCCCAGCCGACCGACCGGTACGAGCCTCTGGCTCCCTCCGATGCTGCAACCGGCCCGCTCCAGGCAGGGGACGGCCACAGCGTTATCCCGGAAACACAGGCTATTTACGGCAAGCGGGAACAACAACAGCCGTCATCGGCCCCGCAGTCGCACTAAGCCTGCTTCAGCGCGGCACCAGAGGCCCGGCTGCCCGCACACCACCGCGCCAGACCGCGGCAATCTGGTCAACAGCCGCAATATTGTCCGCAGGATCTGCCTCCAGTACCACAAAGTCTGCCCGCTTGCCGGGAGCAATCACCCCACGGTCAGACAGGTTCAGCAAGGCGGCGGCCTGACTTGTCGCCAGTGTCAGCGCCTGAAGAGGCGTCAGCCCGGCCTGCACCAGCAGCCTCAGCTCCCGGTGTTCCGCAAAGCCGGGAATCCTTACCGGAGCCGCGCCGGAATCCGTGCCAAAGCCAATCTTCACCCCGGCTTTATACAGTGTGAGCAGGTTTTTCTGGTTCATCGCCACAGCCGCGTGTGAGGCCTTCGCCAGAGGAGAGGACGCCGTTCTCTGTCGCCATGCCGGGTCCGAAAACTGTTTTTGCAGGTCCGCACTCAGGCCAGCCTTCAGAACCGGATCATTCAGGATTTCAGGCTGCTCAGCAAACAGGTATGTCGCTTCATCCAGACTGATTGTGGGAATATACCACACGCCCCGGTCTTTCAGAGCGGTAATAAACGTGCCGTCCACCGGCTCATCCCGCACACCGTGCGCAATAATGTCTGCCCCGGCGGCTACAAGCCGCTTGCCGTAATCCAGATCATGAATATGCACGGCCACACGCAGATGCTGGCTATGGGCTTCATTGATAACAGCCTGCCAGATTTCCGGCTTCATAACAGGCAGGGGCTTCTGGCTGGCTACTCCGTTGCGGAAATCATCCACCCAGAGCTTCACAAGGTCCGTGTGCTCCCGTGCCATGGTCTGCACAGCCTGCTGTGCCTCAGCCACGGTAGCAGGGCGGAAAATCTGATCTTTCCCGACCTTGACCATGCCCTCCGGCGGCATTCCTCCGGGCACCCCAATCCCCTGATCAACCCCAAATAAATCCGCCCCGGTCGAACCATCCGCATGCTGGGCCTGCCGGAGATCATCAAAAAGAGGAGATTTTGTCAGACCAAGGGCGGTGACAGTCGTCACGCCATAGCGTTCATACTGGTCCAGCGCTCCCTGGATAACGGGTGCTGTAAAGTTTTGAGACCCGACGGAGGTGCCTGAAACAACGCCCACATGGCTGTGGTTACTGATCAGACCGGGGATCAGCGTTTTACCGGAAAGATCAATCCGCTTTGCGCCCTTCGGCACGGCCAGCTTGCCCGTATGCCCCACGGAAACAATACGGGAGCCCTGCATCAGCACCGCCATATCATCCTGTTCTGCAGCACCCGTGCCATCAAACAGACGCACATGCTCCAGCACAACAGGAGAAGAGGCCTGTGCCTGCTGCGCCCTTGCAGACCCTGCCGTGCCTCCAAGACCAATTACGCTGGCCGCAACACCAGCCAGCAGCAGGCGGGAAAACCCCTGGCCTGCCTGCTTTTCCTCTGAACGCCACCCCATAGACCCGTCCTTTTCTGTCGAACGGTGCTTAGTCCTCGTCGGCGCCAATTTCGGGGGCATGTCGCCGCATGAGGTCCGCACCGGCCATTCCAAGAATCCCCACCATCATGCCAATGGCGGTTGGTATTGCGCTGCCACCGGGCAGCAAACCCACCAGAACACTACTCAATGAACCAATTCCAAACTGCATGGTTCCCAGCAGGGCAGACGCGCTGCCTGCATGCTGGCCATGATGATAGAAGGACATCACAGTCGCATTCGGCCCGATAAAGCCCAGCGCGCCGGTAATGCTGGCAATCAGCGTGCAGGTCAGAAGAGCGTGATGCTCCCCGGCAACCCCGCACAAAGCCAGCACCGTGAACAGTCCTCCGGCAACAATTGCCCAGAGTAAAGCCCCTTCCAGCAGCACCGGCATGGCAACCCGATGCACAAGGCGACCGTTGATCTGCGTTCCCAGAATGAAAGCCGCCGCATTCACCCCGAAAAACGCCCCGAACTGACCGGGCGTGAAATGCAGCACCTGCTCAAACAGCACAGGAGCACTGCCCAGATAAGCAAACATCACAAAGGTTGAAAATGTGGCGATCAGCGCGTTGGACAGGAACACCGGCTCCTGACTGATGGTAATATAGCGCGTCAGAATTTTGATGGGGGAAAACGCAACCCGGCGTTCTGGCTGCAACGTATCCGGCAGAGAGCAGAGCAGGCCGACAATGGCTGCCAGCGCATAGAGCGTGCCGATCCAGAAGATCCACCGCCAGTTGCCAAACTGCAGAACAAGACTGCCCAGACTGGGGGCCAGAACGGGCATAACACCAAAAACCAGTGTGAGCTGAGACATCAGCTTCGCACCTTTTTTGCCTGTCGCCACATCACGCACAATGGCGCGCGGAATCACGGCGCTGGCCGACCCGCCAACGGCCGCCACAAAGCGACACAGGCAAAACAGATGATAATCCTGCACCATCGCGCAGCCAGCGGAGGCAATGGCAAACACCAGCAGGCCAAGCATAAGCGGCACACGGCGGCCAAATCTGTCAGACAGCGGCCCCTGAGAAAACTGCCCGATGGCCAGCCCTAAAAACCAGGCCCCCAGCGTAAACTGGGCTGAGCCTTTGCCGCCCCCAAGATCGTGCTCCACCTCCGGAAAGGCGGGAAGATACATATCCGTTGCCACCGGCCCGATGGCGGTTACCAGCCCCAGCAACACAATCAGCCAGGGTGTAAAGCCGGTTCCCGGCACAAACGGGGCAGGAGAAAAGCGCGGCATAGTCTGAATGTCCCAGCCTGTTAGAGTCCAAGCCAGCCAGAAAACATCCAGAGGCCACCAATCAGAAGAGCCCCTGCTATCAGAACAGGCAGGAGAACCGTTAGCAGAAAACTGCCTTTTGGCTCAGCGGGCTCGGCAATGCCGGTTTGCTGAAAAATCCGGTCTGCCCGGGCATCTGCCTCAGCATCCTCCGGGCTTTCTTCTGTCCAGTTCTGGTCTGCCATATGTCCCTCCTGCGGCCACTCTCCGGTCTGTGTCAGCCTCCGGAGGGGCTGACACATCATCAGAGACGTGTTGTGCTTACAGTAGAAAGCCCGGAATGCTCAGAAACATTTTAGGCAGCCAGAGACTAAGCAGCACCGAACAGAGTCAGGAAAAAACCTTATCTGCTTCAGAAAACCCACACTCCGAGAGAGCTGGGCATTAAGCGCCGGGCTTCTGGGAAGAGGCATTATCAATTTTTGCGAAGAGGGAGGATTGCAGCGTGAAGATCGGATAGACCCTACGCGGGATTATCCCAAACTGCCTGCTTTAAAAACGCTTACAACGTGAGCGTTTGAAAATATATTATAGCGGAAAAAGCAAAAAAGCGGAAACTGGTGGAGCCAATCTCCACCAATTTTCTGTGTCTGACTGGTTCTCTCTGTCTTTAATATGTTGTATCATATCAATATATTAGAGGTCCAAGTGTCTCCCACTGTGTCTGTGCGACTCTGTGCAGCGCTGTTTTTAAGAGGGGTCCGAAGAGGGGTTCTCCGGTTATGAGTCGGGTTTCACCACATCAGCTTACAGCAAGGCAGGTCAGCGCCTTGAAGAATGGTTCACTCTGCGATGGTGGTGGCCTATGGCTCGTCGCGCAAGCCTCTGCAAAGTCATGGTTTTTTCGGTTCACCAGCCCCATTTCCGGTTCCCGAAGAGAGATGGGGCTGGGCTCTGTCCATGACCTGAGTTTGGTGGAGGTACGGCGAAGAGCGGCTGAAGCACGACATCAGCTTTCAGACGGCCTCGACCCCATTGAAGAGCGCAAAAAAGTGAAAGCCTTGCGCCGGAAAGAGTCCGGCCTGACCTTCTCTGAGATTGCCATGCGCTATGTAAAGGAGATGGCGCCGGGCTGGCGAGGCGACCGGTCTGCGACCGTGTGGACCAGCTCTCTGGAACGGCTGGTGTTCCCTGCCATCGGTAAGAAGCCCGTTGCTGAGGTGGAAACGGATGACGTGCTGGCAGTCCTGCGCCCTATCTGGGAAACGACGACAGAGACCGCCGACAGGATGCGCGGCCGGATCGAACGGATTCTGGATTATGCCCGCACCCATGGCTGGCGAGACGGCGAGAACCCGGCCCGCTGGCGTGGGCATCTGGCCAACATCCTTCCCAAGCCATCGGCTGTCATGAAGGTACGGCACTACCCAGCCGTGGACCGGAAGGACATTGGCAAGGTCATGAGCACATTGGTCGAGGCCGAGGGCATCTCCCCCAAGGCCGTAAGATTTGCCTGCCTGACCGCAGCCCGGTCTGGCGAAGTCCGGAATGCCGTCTGGTCTGAAATTGATATGATGGTCCAGACTTGGACCATCCCTGCGCACAAGATGAAGGCCGGGAAAGAACACCGCGTGCCGTTATCCGCAGGAGCAATGGCCGTGCTGCAGGAAGTTCTGCCGTTCCGTGACCGATTAGCGGGAGACTTGATCTTCCCCGGCGGGAAGCGTGGCAGGCCGCTGTCAGACGTGGCGCTGTCCAAAGCCCTTCACAATGCGGCCGGCACGAAAGACGTGACCGTCCATGGCCTGCGTTCCACCTTCCGCGATTGGGCTGCAGAAGAGACTGATTATCCGCGGGAAGTAGCCGAGATGGCGCTGGCACACACCATCAGTGATAAGGTGGAAGCTGCCTATCGGCGTGGGGATCTGTTCGATAAGCGGCGGGAGATGATGACTGAATGGTGTAACAAACTGTCATCTTCTCCGCCTTGACGCACAGCGTGGCATATACAATATCTGTAAGTGTCCGGTGAGGTGAGAACGGCTACCTCACGCACCAGTCTGTTTTACAGACGGGTAACTAAGTCACATGTAAGCCTGTCGCGCGGGGCTTTTTGTGACCCAAGAGATCGGGGATTGCATCCCGCCCGGACAAAAAGAGACCGGCTTGCCCGGTCTTTTTTTATGCCCCTTTAGGGAGATGTAGGCGTCCTGCAGACCGACGGGCCGTTATCGTCCTCTCTGGCAGACGATATGCTGTCTTGATGCGATACAAGCCATCCTCATCGACCTCCAACCCCACAGCAATCAAAACATACTCCTGCTCTGGACTCTTCGACCGGAAGCGAATGACGAGTTCAAAATTATCGGAATGATTTGGGGCCTGTCCAATCAGCCCGGGCGACTGCCCGACGCGATGTAAGGCGGACATACACGCGTCATAATCATCGGGATGGTCTTTGGCGATGTGCCAATGGGCCTGCCTACTCAGATATAATTCACCCGGTAGCAATTCACACTGAAGCGTACGATTGACCAACTCAACGTCCAGCACACCCAGCCTTAAAGCAACGCATTGGGACTTGTGACGAGGGGCTGGCATTACGAGGTTGAGACCATTCGATTCTTAAATTGCCCGAATGTAATGCCTCAATTCACCCCTACGTAAAAGGCTAAGGCTGCGGTTTAACAGACCTTCGCCTTCAGCCACTCCATAATCTGCCACCGCACGCCCCTTCAAACGACAACAATCATCCTCAAAAGAGGGCGTTTCCAAATTCCGGAAATCGTTTCTTTTTTTTGACGTATGCGTTTCTAAAATTCGACGCATCCGTTTCTTTTTGTCGGTAGTTATGGGGGGACAGGTCTAAGCAGCTTGGGAACAAAAAATATTTGATGCCAATATTTAACGATCTCGGTCCTTATTTCGGCTCCAAATTTCGTCACGGAAACTGAGTTCATCACTGACGTCGCTTAATACCGCGCTATACGGTACCGTGTGTTTTTATGTGTTGGCTTATTATTTTTTGTGTTTGTTATTTTGTGTACTTGTTTTCGAATTAGTACTACGTTTCCGGCATGGAAATTACCTCCCCAACATCCCCGATTTACCGCATCACCATTCCCGGCCTGCTGAGAGCCAAAGGCCGCCCGCGATTTGGCAATGGCCGGACCTTCACGGATGCAAAGACTGTACAGGCTGAGAAGCATATCCAGCGCCACGCCATAGAGCAGATCGGCAAGCCGTGCCTGACCGGGCCGCTGCACGTTTCCCTGACAATCAACATTGCCCCGCCGCCCTCATGGAGCCGGAAGAAAACCGCTGATGCTTTGGCAGGCCGCATCCTGCCGACCAGCAGGCCAGACATAGACAACCAGATGAAGACTGCCGCTGATGCTCTGAATGGTATTGCATGGAAGGATGATGCCCAGATTGTGGATGCCCGCCTTTCACGCCGTTATGGGCCGGAGAGTGTGACCGTGATTGAGGTGCGTCCATTATGACCGGCAAGTGCTACCGAACTATGCAGAACTGCACAGTTTCAGAAACTACCGGGATGCCGGGAATAAACCCCCATAATAGGGGAATTAAAGGGGTGGCCCGGAAAACCGCGCTACCCCGCAAGAGACGTATCCCCCGCAAACCAAGCCCTGCTCAGGTTGCACGGTTTGAAGCCCTCCGGGCGCGGGTGATGGGGATGCCGGGAGGTGAGGAGGCAACTGCTGCAATGGATTTTGAAAAACGGAATAAAAGAAGATAAGAAAAAGAAGAGAGTGAATTATATTCACTCTCTTCTTCTTAGTCATACCGGAACTAAAATTGGCCAGGCCCTTAGCCCGAAATTACGAGCGTAAAGCACTTTGCCAGACTTCGCACATTTCCGCCAAGAACGGAAAATATAGCGATATCCCGGTGGAGCTGGCGGCAAAGGTTTCTTCGCCATCATGCCTCTCCTAGGGCGACATTTGCCTTGACAGAGCTTCCAACCTGTACCAGTAGTACGGCTGTCGAGACCTCGTTGGTTGCTCTGCGGCTTTCCTACCAGCTAGCCCCTTGCCCAGCAGGAAAAATGGAGGTCTGAGGAGAAATCCTCAGATCTTTATTTTTTTGCGGGAAAAGTCTTCCCTTGCGCTGCAGATAAGACAACCTATTCGCGGCTGCCTGATAGCCTACACCATGTCTTTGCATCACTATTTCTGGTGTATCATCTGCAGAAAAAAAACTCACCGGCATTAATAGTTCACTCGCAAACTGATTGGCTTGCGGTTCACTCTGTTTGAATACTGGGATATTTTGCTCTGGCTGGACGCGAGCTAATTGCAGATTAGTATGCATATCCCAATGACCCAGTTCATGAGCGGCTGTAAAGCGGTCGCGACGTTCCCCTTCCCATGCGCGCCGGTATACATCTTCTCGTAAGTAAATCGCCTTACCTGAGGGATCTGTGTATCCTTCAGCACTTCCCATTTCTTCTTTCTCTACAATAATTAGATCAAATAAAGATAGCTTATTAGCCAGTACTTTTTCCATAACTTTCATCACTGGAAAATATGGTTCAGTTTCAAGACCCAAAACGCTACGCCAGTGAAGAGCATTACTTTCAATTTTGGACCAACTTAAAGGCGGGACAATAAAGCTATCTCCAGTCATCACTTTTATTCACCCTTATTTTTAGTGAGGATGGCAAAAATCTCACTTAATTGCTCTTCGGATAAATCATTCATGCGTCTAGCCATCAAGCCAGCCGTATCCCGGCCTAAAATACTATGGGGCTCAATCGTGAAGCTCTTACGCGCTCTGTCTGCTGCTCGCTTTAATTTTTCTCTAAACTCTTCAGCCAAGCCATAAACATGAGCAATAACTTCTTCAAATCCTTGAGGCGGCGATTTTTTTCCGACTTCAACAGCAGAAATGAAGGCAGAAGATTTCCCGATTTTATCCGCCATATCCATTAACCGCTCATCGCGGTCGATACGGATTTTTCGAAGCTCCTTTCCGAATTCTGTTACCATTCTAAGGCACCTCCTGTTGGGGTATGACTATTTATATATTAACCCGCTCGGTTGAATCAAGTGTTTGGTGAAAAAATTAAACCTTTGAAGTTAATTTTTTTCAGTGACGTCAGAACTATCCTTCCTCAACCTCACCCCAGCCCCACCACCATTCTCTTCAATGAACTCGACGCCGGCAGTTTCCAGGGCGGAGCGGATGGCGGTGAGGGTGGATTGGCGGGGTGTAACCGCATTGCTTTCAACACGGACCAACGTGCTTTTCGGAACACCACTAACTTCAACGAGTTGATCGCGTGTCCAATCAAGTAAGCCTCGTGCTGCCCTGATCTGTGATGCATTAATGGTATTCACAGTGTCATTTCCGCTTGCAATTCATTTCGTATAATGACATTCTCAATACCATTCTGCAATAGCAGAACGGCTGAACCGGAGGGGTCGGATCCTCCAAGTCCAGCCTAACCACACACCGAAGGATAAGTTCGGCAATGGCTAAGCACGCCCATAGCGTACGGGCTCGCGCCTGTACATTCATTTGTTCCCCTATGTGGGGGAATTTACTCGCTCTCTTTGTTCCTGTCTTTGCCGCGCTTGCCATTATCTGGCTTGGCACGCCTGACCCGGTTACAGCCGGTCACGGAGCTCTGGCGCTGGAGGCCGTGCGATGAGCACCCCGACAACCCTCGAAGCCGCCTTCTCTCTGGAATGGAATGCAAAATACATCCGCCGCGCAACCGCCGTGGCCGATGCGCTTGCCCACTTTGCTGCTGATGAAGGAGGCACAGGCCGAAGCGGAAATGCGGACATCGTAGCCGGAGGGGTTCTTTTCCTGTCCTCATACCTTGGGATGATTGCCGCCGAGGCAGAGAGCAACGCCACAGCCTTCAAGGGAGATGCACAATGAGCAAGATCCCCGCAGCCCTCTGCGCAAACCAAGCTGTAACCTTGGACGGCATCCAGAACGCCCTGATGATGCTGATGGGCGAAATTTACGAGCATATGGATGAAGGGCATGACCCGGCCCCCACGCACAACGACTGTGCAGCATGGGGCGATGGCCTGTCCTGGCTGGTTAAATCCATTGGCCGGGTTCGTTATGAACTGCGGGAGGTGCGGTCATGAAAGACATCATGCCCCTGACGGCTTTTGAACAGGAAAGCATCAAGAACCTCAGGATCCCGGACGTCATTCTGCATGATGCCAGAAAGCTATCAGGGCTGGTTGTGGCCGTGGCCGAAAGTGGCGTTGGCGACGGCCGCGAGATCACCGAGCCAGAAGCACTGCTGTGGCTGGCCCACCGCCTGCAAGACAAGCTGGATCTTCTGGCCACGCTTTCGGGCACTGATGATGTGCCCGGCTGGATGCAAAAGGAGCTGTCGGCATGACCACTCCCATTCAAACCGCGACCATTGCCGCCCTCAGCTCCGACCGCTGCTGCTGGAAGGAACCGACCTTCGACGCCGGGCTACCACACAGCCGGAGATATATGCGGGCATGGCGCAAGGTTATCAGAACCAAGGCTCGGGGCATTCAGGATCTGCGCTGCAAAGCCCGGCTGGTCCTGCTGAACGCAGAAGACCCGAACAGCATGGAAGCCAGTCTGGCGCGTGACGTGCTGGCCATGACGGGAGGGCGGCATGGTTAAACGGACTCCCGCCCCGCAGCGGGGCACTCGGGGGATTTCCCGACTGGCGACACGCGACCGGCTGGACAGGGTTCAGAACGCAAGCTGGGAACTGAGCGCCATTGGTGAGTGCTTGGCCGCGATAGGACGTGATCTGGAGCTTGCGCCATGCGACCAGAAGCCGCCAGCGGGCGGCACAGGCAACGCTCTGAACTGGCTTGCCTCAGAAATCGACCGGCGCTGTGTGCTGATTGATGAGGCTTTGGCATAACTCGTTAATATTAAAATTTATCCACAATACACCGTCTTTAGCTTTATCACCCCAAGAAAATCGTGAAATGTCATGAAAAAACAAGAAGTTATTAAAATACTTGCGCCCGGTACCGCCTTAAGGTATGAATTTATCACAATCGCAAAAGTGCGTCTGGATGCCTCCAGCCGTTTTCTGATTGACACCCGCATGCGGGTTTTGGTAAATTCTACCCACAATTGGTTGACTGCGTCTGGCGTAACTCGTGAGAACGAGGCTGCGCCTTTTTTGTATCCAGATGCATATAGCTGGTTCTCTATTGACGCCTGCGCGCAGTTTTTGATAGCTTCTAGCCACAGTCGATTTTCTGTATCAAGCGCACTCCGCACCATGCGGGCTGCGCTTTTTTTTGTTCTCTCTCAAATCGTAAAAACCCCAGCAGGCAACGGATGATCGCAAGATCAGCCGCGCTTCCGTACGTCTATATGCGTAGGAGTAAACATGACTACTCAGTCTGAAAATACTGGATCCAGTGCACTCCCTCTCATGGTGTCTGTTTCAGACGCGCCGAGAGTGTTCGGCATGTCTCGATCTCATGCTTACCGGTTGAAGGAGCAGGGATTGATCGAAATGGTGAAAATGGGCCGGTCAACCATGATCAAAACTGAAAGCATGCTGTCCTATATCAACAGCCTGCCTCCCATGAAGCCGGGTCAGTCCTGAAATAAAAAAACCGCCAGCCTGAGAACAGACTGACGGCCTTCTTAGATGGCAAACGCAAGCAGCCATTTAATAGCATAGGCGCTCGTCAGGTACAATTAGAATCTCAGGCAAGTAATAAGGGAAATCCTTTATGAACACGCAAAAGCGTGCATGCCCCCGGCTTGCCTTGCTGCCAAAACCGACCGTGACATCAGGAAAATGCACATCCGTCGATATTTTGTCGGATGGCATTATTGACTGGGACTATGTTGAGCACCTCTGGGTCCATCCCATGCGGGACGAGAATAATGGCCTGATATATGCCCCGTGTGTTGTTTTCCTCGACAATACATGGATGCCTATTGGTCCCATTGGGACCTTAGAAGCGGCGCGCCGTACTTGCTTCCGTTGGTCTGCCCTGCACGACAGGGGCGTAAAAGATAAATCAGACCCGCCAGCACCGTTCGGCATCTCGCCTGAAGGCTCAATTGTTGACGTCAGGCTCTTTGAGCTTGGTGATTCTCTTCCCGGCGATCCATGGCACTATGATGAGAAGACAGGCGAATTCCGTCTCAACCTCGTCGTCCTCGGGGTTGAGCTGGCAAATAGCGCCCTATGCCCAGACATTACTCTTGAAGAACGCATTGCAGACATGGATGCAAAGCTGAAGAAAGTGGAAGGCACTTTGCGTTCTTGCGACACCGTTCAGCCCCACCTTGCGAAAGCTTACGTCGCCAAGGCCCGTGAAGCTGCCGTGTTTTGGCTGACCGAATTGCAGGCTGAGGAAGATGCCGAGGTTGAAACCCCTGAGGAGGATGGCCGGTCTTTTGCTGACGCCGTGCGTAAAGAGGGTGTCACCTATAAGCAGGCAGTACTGAAGCTCGGGAAATACCTATGTGATATCTATTCCAATATCAGGAACGAGGACGGCACACCTCTGGCTGATGCGGAGGAACGCAAGCACAAGGCCTATAAAGCAGGTGTAGAGCGCCTCGCTTATTTTGCGGGGGTGTCAGCATGAGCGCGGTGCTCGATTTGCGCCAGAGCGCGATGCCTGCCAGCCCGGTGGCCCTTTATGCCCAGAAACTGGCCCGGCATGGTCTGAAAGTTTTCCCATGTAATGAGGATAAAACACCCGCCTGCAAATGGGGTGAACTGGCCACAAAATGTCCTGAAAGCATCCCTATGTTGTGGCGCACTTATCCGGGCGTGTTGATTGGTGTCGTGACCGGCGCTGTGTCTGGCTTCGATGCTTTAGATATCGACCTGTATAAGCCTGAGGCCGATGACTGGTATCAGGAGCACTGCACCCGCCTGACAGGCACACGCACGCACCGCACCCGATCTGGGGGACTCCACCTCCTATTCAGGCACCGGGAAAATATGCGCAACAGTGCAAGCCGGATTGCCTCTGGCGTCGACGTGCGGGGGGATGGGGGGTACATTATCTGGTGGCCTGCTGCCGGGTATGAGGTCGTGGATAAAAGCGCAGCAACGCAATGGCCCGCATGGCTTGTAGAGATGGCGCAGCCCTCTCTGCCTCCCAAAGCCGACCTGAAGCAAATCGAAGACGGCATGAGAAATGCCGACCGGTATGTGCAGGGGGCCGTGCGGGCCGCTGTTCAGGCCGTAGCCTCTGCACCAGCAGGAGGGCGGAATGACCGGCTGAATGCTGAAACATTCTCGCTGGCTCGTTTTATTTCTGAAGGCTACCTGACTGCTACCGAGATAGCCTATGCCATGTCCGCGGCGGCACTACAGGCCGGACTGTCAGAAGCAGAAATACAGAAAACGATTGCATCTGCTTTGCGGGCGAGGGCGGGTGTATGACGGAAACGGTTAACATTGAAGAGATTGTCAGAAATGCCACCCGCGCGGCGTCTGATAAGAAAATCAGTATCGAAGCAAAAAGCCAGAGCCTCATTCTGATTGATGACGAAGCATGGGATGAGGATTCCATACCAGCCCGCCCATGGGTTGCTGAAGGTTTCCTGCTACGGGGCGCTGTGACCGTTATTGTCGGTGCGCCAGCAGCGGGGAAATCGAGCCTGATGGTCGGCTGGGCAGCATCCCTTGCGCTTGGCATGGAATATGGAAAGCTTAGGCCCATTAAGGCGCTCTCCGTCATGACATACAACGTGGAAGACGACCGGGACGAGCAGCGTAGGCGCTTCACCGCGTTCCTGCGCTGGTCCGGCCACTCCCCATGTCAGCTTGGCTCTAAACTGACACGGCTCGGGACTGATGGTGTCGGCACTCTTCTTGCTCTGAACAGCGAAAACGGCATCCAAGGAACGCCAGCCATGCAGCAGTTGGAGCGTGAACTTGAGGCACGAAAACCCGACGTGCTGATGCTTGACCCGTTTGTGGAACTGCATGAGGTCGAGGAGAACGACAACACCTCCGTTCGTACTGTGATGGCGTATTTTCGCAGCCTTGCCATCAAATACAATATGGCCGTCGTCCTGCTGCACCATACCCGTAAGGGGGCCGCAGGGAGCCCAGGAGATCCAGACGTTGCACGCGGGGCTTCTGCAGTTATCGGGGCAGCGCGTATCGTGCTCACCGTGAGTGTTATGAGCGAGCAGGAAGCTCAGAACTTCGGATTGCCAGCAGACCATCACCGTTATTTCTCGCGTGTCGATGGTGCCAAGATCAACGCCGCACCTATCGGCAAAGAGGAATGGTTTGAGCGCCAGTCCTACGAACTCTCCAATGGGGACCGAGTGGCAATGATGAGGCCGTGGACACCTCCGCAGGATAGCGTGTCAGTGGAGCAGAAACTGGCAATAACGGCTGATCTTGAAAAGGGTAGTTCAACAGGCCCATGGAACCCTCGCATCACTTCAGAAGATCGTTCCGTAAAAATGGTTTTCGATAGACATGGGGTAACGGGAAAATTAGCCCAAAAGAAGTTGCTTGACGAATTGAAACATCAAGGTTGGGAAATCACCGAATACCGGAAAAGCAACCGTGTGCCAGCAAAGGGACTACGCTCACCTGACGGGGCACCAGTTCATGTGGATTGGCTTGAGGGAAGTTCTAATGACTAGTGCGCTTTCTCGTGCAAAAGCCGTGCGCACGACTAGTAACGAACCCCTATAGGGAAATGAGCAGTCGTGCGCTCATTTTCCCCGTGCGGGTTCTCGTGCAGTTGCCGTGCAAAACAGAGCCTGATTTAAAGACAATGTGTTCCCCGTGTACCGGGGCTGGAGAAAGATCGGTTTGAGTGCTCAGAAGGCGCTCCCGAAAAAATCCCCCCTGATGGCCAGCCTTCTTCCGCCAGCGCTGCGAGGGTTTTCTTTCGCGTCTGTCCTAAAAAGCAAGCCTTTCAGGACATAGAAAACGTGGGACAAAATGACGGAAAGTCCTTGTCCTAAAAATTACCATTTGACTTTTGAGACATACACGGCGTAACTTCTAAGAGGTTTTAGGACATGAGGAACGCCATGAAGATCGGATACGCCCGCGTCTCGACGGTAGATCAGGACGCCGGATTGGAAGCCCAGATACGCGACCTTAAAGCCGCTGGATGTGAGAAGATATTTTCTGAGAAAGTCAGTGGCACAGACAGCCAGAGGCCAGAGTTGCTGGAAGCTCTGGGATATATCCGACCCGGCGATGTGCTGGTTGCGACAAAGCCCGACCGCCTGGCCCGCTCTACTGCTGACCTTTTGGGCTATGTGCAGACACTTCGGGGCAAGCAGTGCGGTCTTATCGTGCTCTCCATGAACGGCACAACGCTCGACACCACCAGCCCTACATCAAAGCTCATGCTGACCATGCTTGCCGCTGTTGCTGAGTTTGAACGTGACCTGATGCTGGAACGCCAGCGGGAGGGCATTGCCAAAGCCAAAGCAGAAGGCCGCCCCATGGGCCGTCCTCGTACCGTCCTTTCAAAGACCGAGACCATCCGCCAATTGAGACAAAAAGGCCTCTCTGCAGCCGATATTGCACGCAAGCTGGGTATCGCCAGATCTGGGGTCTATCGTGCTCTGGAAACAGAAAAGCATAACGCCAATCTGTAACAATTCGTGATGCGGTCATTATGTGGCGTCTCTGTCTGTTCCCCACTGTGTCTGGCTGTTTCTGGATTTATAGAATAACCCTTTTATATCAAGGGTGTTTCCAATTTTAGTGTTTGTCATGAAAAAAATACCCCTGATATAAAGGGGGTATGAAAAAGATAGGCCCCTATTCGAGACCAGATAGTCTCAAGAAACTCGACGGTAGGAGCAAAGAAGCGCGGCTGCTCAAAGACGTGCGCTCTGCACTCGTCGATCATGTAGGCGGCGCACCCTCCATCACACAGCTTGCTCTGATTGATCGGGCCGCTTGGCTCACCCTCCACATGACCATAATGGACAGCCACATGCTGGCTGGTGGTACTCCTGCCGAGCGGGATGCACGCCAGTATCTGGCATGGGCCAATACGCTCACACGAACCATGCGCTCTCTCGGTCTGGATAAGGCACCGGCTGTCGCTCGCGGGCTTGATGCTCTGTTGGCTGAACGGAGAACCCGCGCATGAGCATGACCGTTCTGCAGGCCATGCACGACCCCGCTTTCTTCGGGGCTGAGTTCGATGCACCGACCTGGACCGCATGGGAAGCCTTCCTTGCCGCGCTGCTGGGTGAGGAAATGACTGATGAGCAGAAAACCCTCTGCCATTTGCACACTGGCCGCACAGACCTTCCTCTGGAGGCGTTCAGACGGGCCGCCCTTATCTGTGGCCGCCGCGCCGGTAAAAGCCGTGTGCTGGCTCTGCTGGGCACCTGTCTGGCCACCCTGAAAGATTATCGCCCTTACCTGTCCGCTGGGGAAGTGGCGACGGTGGGGATTATCGCTGCCGACCGCAAGCAGGCCCGCACCATCTTCCGTTATGTGCGCGGCCTGATTGCCCTCGTACCAGAAATGGAAGCGGAGGTGACGCGGGAGACGGATGAAATCATAGAGATGGCAGGCCGCCGTGTAGTGATTGAAATAGGCACTGCCAGCTTCCGTGCCACCCGTGGCTACACCTATGCCGCTGTGCTCTGCGACGAGATTGCCTTCTGGCGCGATGATAGCAGTGCCAACCCTGATGAAGAGATCCTGCGGGCCTTGCGTCCGGGTCTGGCGACCATTCCCGGTTCCATGCTGCTGCTGGCCTCCAGCCCCTATGCGCGGCGCGGCGTGCTTTGGAAAACCTTCAAGCGCTATTACGGGCAGGAGGGAGCCACCACCCTCGTGTGGAAAGCAGCCACCCGTGAGATGAATCCTGAATTCGATGAGCAGGAAGAACGCGAGGCTTACGAAGAAGATCCCGCTGCCGCCGCTGCGGAGTATGGCGCTGAGTTCCGTAGCGACATTGCATCTTTTGTCGCCCCGGAGGTGGTTGAAGCCTGCACAGTGCAAGGCCGCCATGAACTGCCACGCGATAGCCGACACCGCTATGTTGCCTTTGTTGACCCGTCTGGCGGCTCATCAGACAGCATGACACTGGCTATTGCTCATCATGAGGATGAGTGCGCCATTCTTGATCTGGTGCGCGAAAAGAAGGCTCCATTCAGCCCGGAAAACACCGTGGGGGAATTCTGCGAGACGCTAAAAGCCTATGGCATTACCTCCGTCACTGGCGACCGATACGGCGGTGAGTGGCCACGTGAGCAGTTCCGCAAGAATGGTGTGCAATACAATCTTTCTGAAAAGGTGCGGTCTGACCTTTATCGTGACCTTCTGCCTGTTCTCAATTCCGGAAAAGTTGAGTTGTTGGACATTCCCGTACTGTCACGCCAGCTCTGTGGCCTGGAAAGACGAACCGGCAGAAGCGGCAAAGATAATATTGATCATGCACCAGGAGGCCATGACGACGTGGCCAATGCTGTTGCAGGCGCTCTTCTGATGCAGAGGGCACGCAGGATGCCAAAATTCACACCACAAATAGTTCAGAAAATCGCTCAGCAGGGCGGGAAAGGAAATCTACCAATATGGGCAAGATAGAACAGGTCGTTGACCGTGCCATGTCACAGGAACGGAAGCGGAGACATGAAGCTGAGAAGGCTCGCCTGATGGTTTCTCCTCTGATTGGAGACGTTATCGGCCTTGATAGTGCTGATGAAATTTACCGTCATGCACTGAAGGAAAACGGCATTTCTACAGGTTCATCCAATACCGCAGGCATGCAGGCAATGATTCAGATGCTGCTGAACACAAAGAGTGGCTCATCCACAGCAATGCCAGCAATGGCTACCGATACGATGCCAGAAACCGGCAGTGTGCTGTCTGGCATTCCTACCCCTCGCAAACTTTAAGGATAAAGTGAATGTCGTCACTATCAACTGATCCGCTACGGCAAGAGCTTGATACCGCCATTAAAAAGCGGGATGCTTTGAGGGCTGAACTCTCTGGAATCAAAAACGCACAGGAGAAAATTTCTGCGCGTATATCAGAACTTCGTAGAAGCCTGAATGCTGCAGAAGATGCCTTTTCTAATGCAAAGGAACAAAGTGTCACAAACCTTGTCAGTGAAGCTATGGGAGAAACGCACGGTGAAATGCCATCGATGCGTAAGCTACGCGCGGACCTTGCTGCAGTAGAAGATGAAATCGACGCGGCAAAAGACGCAAAAGAAAAACTTGAAGGTCGGCAGAAAAATATCGACCAGTCTCTGATGCTTGCAAAAATGAATTTTCGATCTGCTTTTAATGCAGTTGTCGGTAATAGCAATTCAGTCTCTCGCCTTTTGGAAGAAACAAAATCTCTGGAAGAGCAGATTATCGAACGCATGTCTCAGCTTTGCTATTTGGTAAAACAGGGTCATCTCAACAGCGGTATTTACAATACTCTGTCTCTACATCCAGTCGTCAGAGGGCATGCCCCTCCAACATCAGAACAGGGCTTGTGGGAATTTCTTTGTGCAAAATCAGGGAAGATCATGCCTCCTGAATGGCAAGAAGCTTTGGCCTTATTGGATCAGGACGCATCCACACCTCTCCCAAATTCGGCGGGCTCTACTCCCAAAAAGAATCCAATCCGCAAATTGATGGGAGGATCATAATATGCGTGAAGCACAATGCACACGTCTTAATGGGTTTCTTGAGGAACGTCTTCCAGCGGAGGCCTGGGGAGATTTTTCAGAAATGCTGGAAGCTCTGAGGGCACGTTATGATGACGCAGGTCCAGACGATACTGAAGTCGCAATGCGAACCATCGATCTCATAAACTTCCTTGATGCTCGCTTACCGGTCGATGAGATGGAACGCGTTAGAAAAATCATTTTTGGGACAGATGACCAAGGCAATGTGCTCTCAGCAGATGCTGCTCTGCGGGTCCGGTGCGGCATACGTGCCGATGAATATGCTCGGCAAAGGGTCGCCCAGACCACTGGCGTAAACATTATGGCCACAGATAGTGCGGAAGACGCTTACAGGTTAGGCCTTTCGGCACTTGGGCATGACCCGTCAACTGTTCCTGAAGCATCCCTCCGATCTGTCTTTGAAGGTTTCCTGAGCAAAAATCGATCTGACTCATCTGCATCAGCGGACCTTACAGCTAGGCTTGGGATCGCAGCCCCACGGAAATTGGGCTGATGCATTTGATTCTTCAAAAACTCTAAATTAAGCGAGGCGTAATCCATGCCCACCATAATCGATGCCCTCGTCGTCTCTCTGGGGCTCGACGCCAAGGCTGTCGTGAAGGGGCAAAAGCGGGAGAGCTGCTGTTTACGCTGTGGGTAGGCTCCAAATTCCTTGCCGTTTTACGCAACGTTGAGTTGTTGGCTGCCGCCACTGGTGCAGGCGTGACAGGTCTTGGAAGGGTGATGGCGGTAGCGGGCATTGGCTATGCTGCTCAGGAGGGACTGAACTACGTTGACCCCGGAGATAAAGCAGGGCGTTGGATTGATAATAATATCCCCGGTGCGGCCATTCTGGATAACTGAATGTCACAGTTATGGTGTGGGCCGATCATACGCTGAGCAGGATGTAGCCTCGCAAACGCCAGAGGGCATTGCAGACCGGCAAAACGTCCTCAATCAGATTGATCGAAAATACGGGCTGCCAGAGGGTACGATGGATGCGCTGTGGGCGCAGGAAAGCGGCCGAGGAAAGAACGCAAAGGATTCCTCAGCTGGCGCGCAGGGTGATTTTCAGATCATGCCGGATGTGGCCAGAGAAGCGCACATTGACCCTCATAACTGGAGGCAGGCTGCATCCTACGCCGCGATGAGAGTCGCACATGACCGGGACCAGTTTGGCAGCCTTGCTGCTGGTATCGCGTCCTATAATGCGGGGGCTGTACGCATATCAGGACTGCAAAAAAGGTATGGAAACGAGTGGCAGTCTCATGCCCCTCAGGAAACGATTGATTACATCAACAGCATTTCCCGTGCCGTGGATGCTGCAAACCAAAGAGCCTCTACGAGCAGTAATAGTCACACCGTGAACCACACGTTTGGTGACACTCATATGACCGTGAACACCAAGGCCAGCGACCCACGTGAGGTGGCACGGGCCATTAAGTCAGCTCAGGATGGTCATCAGAGAAGGCTGACGTGGCAGGCCAATATGGGCCTTACGTGAGAGGGGTATTAAGAGGGGTAACGAAACCCTACACTCTTAAAAATCTAATCATTTCAAAGGATTAGGAAGGGGAACTGGTGGAGCCAATCGGGATCGAACCGACGACCTCCTGAATGCCATTCAGGCGCTCTCCCAACTGAGCTATGGCCCCACACTGTTCCATTCAGGCCACATGACGTGGCTTGCCTGTGCACGCCTGATACAAGACGATTTCAGGGCTGACAAGTCCCTATTTTAGGAAAACAGCACCCCCATCTCTCTCAGCCCTTCCAGCAAAGGCAGGAGCGGCAGACCGAGAATAGCCGTCTGATCTCCCTCCATCCGGGCAAACAGATGCAGGCCCGGCCCCTCAATACGGTAGGCTCCGACAGAATACAGGCACTCTTCACCTTCCGCTGCCAGATAGGCATCCAGAAAGGCGTCAGAAAAGGAACGCATTGTCAGTTGAGGTTCAGAGACATGCTGCCACAGGACCTGCCCGTTCCGGCACACCACTACAGCCGTATGCAGGGTATGGGTCTGGCCTTTTAGGGAGAGAAGCTGTGTCCGCGCTGCGGGGAGGTCCGCAGGTTTGTCATACCAGCTTCCATGACAGGAAAGCATCTGGTCCGCCCCGATAATAAAAGCATCCGGGCAGGAGAGGGAAAGCGCCTTGGCTTCCGCCAGACGGAGGGCAACTGTCTGCGGCGTTGCCCCCTTTGCCCATCCGGCCTGTTTAAGAGGCGCTTCATCAACAGAAGACGTCAGCACGGAGAAGGTCAGTCCGGCATTTTCCAGAAGTGTGCGGCGGATAGCAGATCCGCTCGCCAGAACCAGTTTATGGCGCGAGTCCTGTATTGGAGTCGGTTTGAGTACTAAATCTGTCACGAAAGCGAGTCTCTTTCAGGTACTGAGCAATAAGGGGGATGTGAGTACTCTCCTGAGTACCGGGGTACATGTGGATTGTACGGCGATCATGACAAGCGCGTACCGAGTACCGTGCACAACTCACAAGAGTCATGAACCGGTGAGTTGTACACACCCTCATTTGGGTACATTCTGGATAACTCTGAAAACCTCAGCATTTCCAACGCTCTGCAATCTGTACACAGTGTGGGAAAGATGGGGTACATTTTCGGAATGGTGGGTACCCCGTCATCCACAGTACCCTTTAACCTCTAAATCCATTTCTATTCTTTTATTTTATATTTTAGGACCGTGGACAGGTTGGACAAAGACGTGCAGGACTTCAGGCCATGACCAGCAACACAGATACCCCCCCCTCCAAACGCCTGCTCAGAACATTGAACGGTGAGGCTGTCTGGCCACCGCCAATGTGGCTGATGCGACAGGCAGGACGTTTCCTCCCGGAATTCCGGGCCATGCGCGCCAGAGCAGATTTTCTGACACGCTGCATGACACCGGAGATTGCGACTGAACTGACCTTGCAGCCTATCCGCCGCTTTGGGATGGATGGCGCTATTCTGTTCTCTGACATTCTCATTCTGCCCTGGGCCATGGGGCAGTCCCTTGAGTTTGTTGAAGGCACAGGGCCGGTTCTGGGCGCAATCCGCAGTGAAGCCGATCTGGCAAAACTCGATCCTGCGCGCATTGCAGAGGTGACGGCTCCGGTTCTGGAAACGCTATCACGGCTCAGAAGCATTCTGGATGGCCCTGACGATATTGGCGTTGCAAAAGGGGGTGCAACGACCCTGCTCGGCTTTACCGGCTCCCCCTTCACGGTTGCCTGCTACATGGTGGAAGGCGGCGGCTCGCGTGAATTTGCCATAACCCGCAGCATGGCTTTTTCTGAACCCGCGTTGTTTGACAGGCTGATGGCGCTGCTGACGGAGCAGACGGCAACCTATCTCTGTGCCCAGATTGAAGCGGGCGCTGAAGCTGTCATGCTGTTTGATTCCTGGGCAGGTTTGCTTTCTCCCACAGAATTCCGCAAACATGTGATCGCGCCGACGCGCCAGATTGTGCAGGCCATTAAAGCGCGTTACCCCTCCGTGCGCGTTATTGGTTTTCCGCGTCTTGGCGGCGTGATGGTGGCAGAATATGCGCGGGAAACCGGCGTGGATGTTCTCGCACTCGATACCGGGGCAGATTTTGCCACTGTGCGCAGCATGGTGCCGGAACATGTCGCCTTGCAGGGCAACCTTGACCCGGTTGCCGTTCTGGCCGGCGGTGAGGCCATGCGGCGTGAAGCTCTGGCTGTGCGTAATGCCGGTCACGGCCGCGCGCATGTCTTTAATCTTGGGCACGGTGTTCTGCCGCAAACGCCTGTTGAGCATGTGGCGGATCTGGTCAAAACAGTGCGGGAGACCGGTTTATGACGCAGGCTTTAGCACTTTCTCCTGAAGGGCACCTGAAACTTGTCATTTTTGACTGTGATGGTGTTCTGGTGGACAGTGAGCAGACCTGTTGCCGGATCAGCGCGGAAGAAGCCCGCGCTGCTGGCCTGACTATTCCGCCTGAAAAGGCGGTTGAAGAATTTTCCGGCATGGCATTGCCGGAAATTCAGAAAGATATTGAAAAGAAAACCGGAAAATCTCTCGGGGCTGACTGGGCAGATCGTGTCCAGAAGCGTTTTGTTGAAGCGATGAAACAAGGCGTTGACCCGATTGATGGCGTGCATGCCATGCTTGAAGGCGTCAGAAAATTGGGTTTGCCTGTGCGTGTCGGGTCCAATTCCTCGGTTGAGGAAATGGATGCGAAATTCATCGCAACTGATATGACGCATTATTTTGCAAACCGGATTCATTCCGCGCGGGATATGGGCGTGCCCAAACCCCGGCCAGATGTGTATCTGCATGCCGCAGCACAGGAAGGCGTTTCGCCTGAAAACTGCGTTGTGCTGGAAGACAGCAATACCGGTGCGCGGGCGGCGGTGGATGCCGGGATGATGTGTGTTCTGCTCCGGTCGGGGTCAGAGCCGGTTCCGGACTGGAAAAACCTGATCCGTATCCATCATCTTTCAGAATTTGTACCGCTTTTACAAAAAGCCTTGCAGAGTCAGGGATCAGTCTGATGACGTTTGATGCTCTTCTGCCCTGGGTACGCTGGATTCTGGCCTTTCACGTCATGTCTGTCATGGCGTGGATGGCTGGTCTTTTCTATCTGCCGCGTCTGTTTGTCTATCACTGTCAGGTGCGCATCGGCTCAGAGGAGAGTGAGCGGTTTAAAATCATGGAGCGCAGATTGCTGCGCGCCATTATAAACCCGGCCATGTGCGCCAGCCTGCTGTTTGGTGTGCTTCTGGTGTTAACGCCGGGAAGTGTGGACTGGCATGCAGGCTGGTGGCATTGCAAACTTACTGCACTGGTCGGCATGTTTGTGTTTCATGGTTTTTGTGCCCGCTGGCGGCGCGAGTTTGCGCAAGACAGAAATACCCACCCGGAACGATATTACCGGATAGCGAATGAGATCCCGACGGTTCTCATGATGATTATCGTCATTATGGTAATTGTTCGCCCGTTCTGAATAATCTGTGAGGCTCTCTGATTCCGTCAGAAAAGTCAGAAAGCCTCGCAGAAAAAATTCATACGTTTTTTAAATCAATCCCTGTACACGAAGCAGTCCAAAAGCTGAGAGTGTGACCATGCAGGTGATCTCATTTTTACGGATCATCTCCTCCACCTCTTCCAGTAAAAGCGTGTGGCAGGTCATGTCCTGTTCAGTTTCTTCACGCGCGCACGGGCCTTGTGTCAGCCCGGTCGCCAGATAGACATGTCCCTTCTGGGTGGTGAAGCCCGCGCCCTGATACATCACACCGGCATGATGCAGCGTTTTGGCAATCAGCCCTGTTTCTTCCTGTAATTCTCCGGCGGCCAGTGTTTCCGGTGCGGCGTCAGGCCGGTCTTCCCACATGCCCATGGGGAATTCCCACAGCCGCTGGCCAATCGGGTAACGATACTGGTTGACCAGCGTTACGGTGGGTCGCCCGTCTTCTGTTTCACCCAGCGGCAGGATAACAACAAATTGACCGCGCTCGACCACCCCATACAGCCCATCTTTGCCATTGGGCCGCCGAATGATGTCTTCCCTTACGCGGGTCCATGGGTTTTCATAGGCGATACGGGAAGAGAGCGTGACATATCCGCCTGCGTCCGGAAGAGGCTTCGTCATGGAGCGGGTCTTTCATCTGGAAATAGGATCTTGAACACGCTGTATAGCATCATTTTTTGAGGAATGTTTCATGTCGGAAGGGGCTGTCCGCACGTCCTCGGTTACGTTTGTTATTCTGGTCGTCGTGATTTTTACGCTGTTTTGTTACACGGATATTGGCCTGCAAATTGCCGTCGTGCCCCTGTTTGTGCGGGAAAAACTTGGCTTTAGTTCCGCCATGGCGGGGTTTGCTGTCTCTGTTCAGTATCTGGCCACGTTCGCCTCCCGCGTCGGGGCAGGGAAGCGGGTGGATACAGATGGCCCGAAGCGTGTGGTGCTGATGGGTCTGAGCACCGGCGTGCTGTCTGGCCTGCTGCTGGTTGCGGCCGCTCTGCTGGTGGCCTGGCCACGTCTTGCCCTGTTGTGTGTGCTGGCCGGGCGTGTTGCGCTGGGGGTTGCGGAAAGCTGGGTGGCAACGGCCGTCATTATCTGGAACATCCGCAGGGCAGGGGTCAGCCGCACCGCGCAGGTCATTTCCTGGAACGGGGTGTGTTCTTATGGTGGCATCGCGCTGGGCGCGCCTGTTGCGACACTGATCTACCATAGTGTGTCCGTGCCGGTTCTCGGCGGATTTGCGGGTGTTGGGCTGTTGTCTGCGGCGCTGATGGGGATAGGGATTCCGCTGGCTTTGCGTCAGCCAGCCGTGGCCCCGCTGGTTGCGGGCAAGCAGCCTTCATTTTTTACCGTGTTAGGGCGTGTCCTGCCCTACGGGCTTGCACTTGCTGCCGGGTCCGTCGGGTTCGGGGCAATTTCCGCAATGCTGGCACTATATTTTTCTGATCAGAACTGGAGTGGCGCGGCGTTTGCGCTGGCGTTGTTCGGGATTACGTTTGTGCTGACCCGCTTTGCGTTTACCCGCCAGATTGCAAAACAGGGCGGAATTACCGTGGCGATGGTCTCCTTGCTGGTGGAAGCTCTGGGGCTGTTTGTACTGGCCTTTGGGCAGACTGTTGCGTGGGCTTATGTTGGCGCGGCTTTGACAGGGGCAGGGTTTTCTCTGGTGTTTCCTGCACTGGGTGTTGGCGCTGTGGCGCAGACAGGCCCGGAGAGCAAAGGGGCGGCAATCGGGGCATTTTCTGTCTGTCTGGACATAGCCATAGGGATTTCTGGCCCTCTGCTGGGCCTGATGATCCCGCTCTGGGGGTATGGTGCCGTGTTTCAGGCTGCGGCTTTTGTCAGCCTTGTTGGGGTTGGGCTGTGTGTGGCGCTTAACAAGAAAACCCGCCTTGCGTCCTGAAACAGTCTCGTAAAGATTTTCAGCCCTGCATAAGCCGTGAAAACACGGTATGGTTTTTTGCTACTCAGAACGTGAAAAAAAGGAGAAGGACCCTATGCCCTCGACCCTGAATGCTGTTGCCGTTTTCTGCGGGTCTCGCTTTGGGAAAAACCCGCTTTATAAACAGGCTGCGCAGACCGTTGGCCAGACGCTGGCACAGGCCGGCATCCGTCTGGTGTATGGCGGCGGCGCACATGGGCTGATGGGCGTTGTGGCAGATGCAACCCTCCGTGCAGGCGGTGCTGTTACCGGTGTAATTCCCGATTTTCTGGAAAGCCGGGAAAAAATGCATGAAGGCGTGGCCGAACTGATCGTAACGGACTCGATGCATACCCGGAAGCAGATCATGTTCTCACGCGCGGATGCGTTCTGGATTCTTCCCGGCGGCTTTGGCACGTTTGATGAGATGATGGAAATTCTGACGTGGAAGCAGCTTGGACGCCATAGCAAGCCAATTATCCTGATTAACACGGCAAACTGGGCCGATATGCTGCTTGCCGCCTTGGATGCTGCCGTGGAGCTGGGGTTTGCCTCAGCAGAGGCACGGGCCATGATTGAGGCCGTACCGGACGTTGAAACAGCGCTGTCGCGTTCTCTGTGTGCGGAGCAATCCGACCGCGTCGCTGTGGATCAGCTCTGAGAGCAGCAGAGAATTCCACTTCTCTGCGTTTCACCTCTTGCTAAGAGGGCCGGAGAGGGGTATAGCCCGGTCACGGTCATCGGAGTGTAGCTCAGCCTGGTAGAGCACTGTGTTCGGGACGCAGGGGCCGGAGGTTCGAATCCTCTCACTCCGACCAGACTTTTCCCGCAAAAACTGTTAAATCTGTTCCCCCTCTTTCAGGGTGAGACCAATGGATTTATGGCCAGATCTCTCTGGCACAGGATGTGCATCTGATGCACGGCAGCCTGCGTCTGGCGGCCTGCCTCAGCCATCAGATTGCCGTATGGCGCATCTATTCTCCCTTTAAATGGCTGAAACGCTATATCGTGTGTCAAAGCTGACATCTAAAACGCGTCAGGCAGCTTTCCTGTGGAAATCCGGTCAACGGTTTCCCACGTCTTATTCAGAGATACGTTATGTTCCGTGCAGGAACCGGATGCCAGAATCAGGCCGGATGGCTGGCCATAAGAGGGGGCAGATCATGAAACGCACTTCACTGCATTATGGACGGCTGGCGGCATGCCTGCTGCTGACCTGTGCTCTCTCTCCTGCTGCGCTGGCCCATCCCGGCGGGGGAGGTGGCGGGTTTGGCGGCGGCGGTGGCATGCACGGCGGTTTTGGTGGTGGTCCCGGTGGTGGCTTTCACGGAGGCCCCGGTGGCGGGCCGGGCGGTGGATTTCATGGCGGCGGCCCCGGATTTGGCGGCGCTGGTTTCCACGGTGGTCCGGGGTTTGGCGGTGGACGGCCCGGCGGTGGCTTTGGTGGTCCGGGCTTTCATGGTGGCCCCGGTGGCGGCTTCAGGGGCGGCTTTCACGGCGGGCCCGGCTGGGGCGGCAGGCCGGGTGGCTTTTACCGTGGCGGCGGCTGGGGCCGTGGTGGCTGGTGGGGCGGCCCCGGCTGGGGAGGCTGGGGTTATCCCGGTTACGGCTGGGGCTATCCGGGCTATGGCTGGGGATATGGTATGTGGGGCAGCCCCTACTGGGGTGGCGGCTGGGGCTGGGGCGCGCCTTTTGCGTTCGGGTCCGTGGTTGGTCTGGCTATAGGCGCTGCGGCAGCCTCTGCCGCGGAGGAGAGCTATCAGGCTCCTCAGACCATGTATGCCCCTCCGTCTTATTATGCTGAGCCTACGGAAGCGCCTGTGGCGCAGGGAGGGTATCCCTCTGATACGCAACCGGCTTATTACGGAACGGCCCCTCAGGCGGCGCCGCAGGGGTCTGATGTGGTGCATTGCAGTGCCGGGCGGTTCTTCAATTCCTTAACGGAAAGCTGCGATAAACGCTGATCTCTTTTTATCAGTTCTGAAAAGGCCGTCTTGAGAACATAGCCTCTCAGGCGGCCTTTCTTTTATTCCGGCACCATTCTGGTTTACCCTCTCGGACAGACAAGAATCTGTGTGAAAAGGTGGTGCGACGGTGTCTGGCAGTTTTGAAAAAACGTGGCTCTTTAAATTTATCCGTCCAGCCCGCACAGGGCTTCTGACGGCCCTGCTGGCCGGGAGTGCCTTCTCGGCCGTACAGGCTGCGGAGCCGGACCCGTTCCAGATTTTTGCGCCGCTTTCTTACCCTCAGCCGGTCAATCTTTATCATTCCGGCAACGGGGCTCCCGGCCCTATGGCCTGGCAAAACCGGTCTGATTACACCATCCATGTGCATATTGACCCCGCCACACATACCCTGTCTGGCAGTGAAACGCTGACTTACACCAATAACAGCCCGGAAAGTCTTTCAACGCTCTGGCTGCAACTGGACCAGAATATTTATCAGCAGGGCTCACGCGGTGCCTATGCCGCGCCACAGCGCCTCCAGAACCACACCGATGGCATGGTGATTGAGGCTGTGGCCGTGAGTCTGGATGGGCATGAAACGCCTCTCACACCGCTTGTTTCAGACACCCGGATGCAGTTGTCCCTACCGCAGCCTCTGGCGGGGAAGGGCGCGCATCTGAGCCTGAAGATTTCATGGCATTATACGATCCCTGCGGAATGGGGCGGCCGTACGGCTTACAGCCAGAGCCGGGATGGTGAGATGTATGAACTCGCCCAGTTCTACCCCCGCATGGCGGTGTATGACGCTCAGCGCGGCTGGGATACCGCCCCGTATCTTGGACAGGAATTCTATCTGGATTACGGAGATTTTGACTACAGCGTCACCGTGCCAAAAGGATTTCTGGTGGCGGGGAGCGGTGTGCTGACAAACCCGGATGCCGTGCTGAGCGCGCAGGAAAAAGCCCGGCTGGCACAGGCGGCTACCAGCGAGACCCGTGTGCAGATCCGTACGGCGGATGATGTAAAGGCTCTTGTGCGCCAGCCCCAGACGGAGATGCAGACCTGGCAATTCCATATGGCCAATACGCGGGATGTTGCCTTTGTGGCGTCTCCCACATTGCTCTGGGACGCTGCACGGCTGGACCTGCCCCCACTTGAGAAAGGGGATGCCAAAAATCCTGCCCCGCGTCTGGCAATGTCGGTTTACCCCGCAGAGGCTGTCGGAGCTGCAAAATGGGATCGTTCAACCGAGTATGTGAAACATGCCATTGAGTATTTTTCGGGCAAATGGTTTGCGTATCCCTGGCCGAACGCGGTGAATGTCGGTGGGCATGGGGCCGCTATGGAATATCCAGGCATAGTTTTTGACGGTAAGGACGATGCCGGAGCAGAGCTGTTCTGGGTGACGACTCATGAACTGGGCCACGGCTGGTTCCCCATGATTGTTGGCTCTAATGAGCGCCGGAATGCCTTTATGGATGAAGGCTTCAATACGTTTATTGATGTTTATGCGTCGGACCATTTCAACCATGGGGAATTTGCCCCCAAAAAGGATGTGGAGTTTGCGCCGCAGACCGGGCACCCGGCCGATGATATTGTGCCGGTGCTGAAAGATAAGTCAGCCCCGGTCCTGATGACGCCGTCTGACCTGATTTCTGAAAAATATCGCCATAGCGTGACGTATTTTAAGGGCGCATATGGCCTGCAACTGCTGCGGGAGCAGATACTGGGGGCAGAGCGGTTTGACCGGGCATTCCAGCATTATATTGCGCTCTGGGCCTTCCGGCATCCCACACCGTCTGACTTCTTCCGGGTGATGGAAAGTGAGGCCGGGGAAGACCTCTCATGGTTCTGGCGGGGCTGGTATTTCCAGAACTGGGGGCCGGATTACAGCCTGAAATCTGTTTCTTACGTCAACGGGAATCCCGTGCAGGGGGCCCGCGTGCAGGTGGAAAACAAAGGGTGGCTTCCCCTGCCTGTCGTGCTGGCCATTACATGGATGGACGGAAGTTCTGCCCGGCTGACCATTCCTACGGAAACCTGGTATCAGCGCAATACGGTCACGCTCCAGATTCCGGGCAAACAGGCCATTCGCTCAGCAGTGCTGGACCCGGATCACATGATCCCGGATCTGAACCGGGCGGATAACAGCTTCAGCGTCAAGCTGACTTCGGCGCATGCCGCGGCTCCCGCAGCCACGCCTGCACCAACTCTTCAGGGCACCCCGGTGCCCTGACAGACGTGCCCTGACAGGTGTGTCTGTATAAAGAGTGTCCGTATAAGAGTGGCATAGCAGAAGGGGCGCTCCAGCCAGCAGGCAGGCTGTCTCAGCCGCCTGATGGAATGGGTGCCCCTTCAAGATTCAACAGCCAGCGTTTATCGTCTATGCCACCGTCACCAGAATATCCGCCAAGTCCGGTCTGAGAGACAATGCGGTGGCAGGGAATCAGAATGGGAATGGGGTTTCGGCCAACGGCCTGCCCGACAGAGCGGGCGCTTCCACCCACATCCTGTGCCAGTTCCTTATAGGTTTTAACGGTCCCGACCGGTGTCGCGCAGAGCGCGTTCCACACCCGCTTCTGGTAGTCCGTGCCAAAGATGGGTTCCAGCGGGAACGGAAAGTCACCAGCGGCTTTCGGATCATCAAACCAGGTATCCAGCCAGTCCCGCGCGGCGCAGAGCATGGGAGTTTCTGTCTGGTCCCGCCCCCAGCCCCAGTCGAGCGAGATGATTTTGCCGTCTTCTTCTGTCAGGGTCAGCGGCCCGATGGGGGAATGGAGAGAAAGCTGGGGCATGGGTCTTTGTCCGTCATAATGGAGGCTTTATAAGGCCCATAGTATGCGCGGCAGCCTGAGGCTTGTCATGTTAAGAAAGACAGCGCGCGTGTCTGGTCGGAAACACGGATGCGTTTTTAGCTGACACCTGCGTGCCGATTTGTTTTAGAAAGCGCGGATAAAGCCAGCATTTCAGAACATTCAGGCTTTTCAGAGATTATGCAGGAAGGACAACATCCCCGTGGCGTATCAGGGTGAAGACACAATTTTTGCATTATCCACGGGGCTTGGGCGCGCGGCGATTGCTGTCATGCGCGTCAGCGGTGCGGGAAGTGAAGCGCTGCTGAAAAAGCTGATTGGCCCCCTTCCGGGAGCACGCAGCGCAGCACTTCGCCGCGTGTGGCAGGATGCTGAAACCCGGAATAACCTTCTGGATGAGGCACTGGTGCTCTGGTTTCCCGGCCCCAGAAGCTACACGGGGGAGGATGGGTTTGAACTCCATCTGCACGCCGGCCCAGCCGTGATCAAAGCGGTGGCGGAAGCTCTGGTTGAAGGGGGCGCCCGCCCGGCAGAAGCCGGAGAATTTACCCGTCGGGCATTTATGAATGGCCGCATGGATCTGGTGGAAGCTGAAGGGGTTGCCGATCTGGTTGAGGCGGAAACCGAAAGCCAGCGTAAACTGGCCCTCGCGCAGACAGACGGGGCGCTCAGCCGCCTGTATCAGAACTGGGCTGACCGGCTGAAACGTGTTCTGGCGCATCAGGAAGCCTTGATTGATTTCCCGGATGAAGACCTGCCACCGGAGGTTGAACAAAGCCTTCTGGATGAAATTCATGCTCTGATCGCCGCTATGCAGACGCATATTCAGGAAGGGGATCGCGGGGAGCGTATCCGCCGTGGGGTCGTGTTTGCGATTACCGGCCCCCCCAATGCGGGCAAATCCAGTCTTTTAAACTGGCTGGCAGACCGGGATGCCGCTATTGTCTCCCCCATAGCGGGAACGACGCGGGACGCTATAGAAATCAGCGGTATTCTGGCCGGTGTGCGTGTGACGTTTGTTGATACGGCAGGCCTGCGGGAGACAGAGGATGCCATTGAGGCTGAGGGCGTAAAGCGCGCATTGTTTCACGTGAAACAGGCCGACTGTGTGTTGCAGATGTTTGCCGCAGGCGACGCACCGCAGCATGTGTTTCCTGCGAGTGTGCTGATTGGCAACAAGACGGATCTTGGCCCTGTGCCACAGGCTGTTCAGGGGCATCGGGTGATGCCGGTCAGCCTTGAAACAGGGCAGGGGCTGGACCAGCTTAAAGCTATGCTGGAGCAGAAGGTGGAAGCTCTGACGGCATCATCAGCCTCTGGTGCACCGCTTTTGACCCGTGCACGGCATAAAGCAGGTGTTAAAGAGGCCTGTGCGTGTCTTGAAGGGGCCTTGCAGCAGGACTGGCCGGAAATGCGTGGGGAAGAATTACGGCTTGCTATGCGGGCTCTGGGGCGGCTGACGGGGCATGTGGGGGTGGAAGACCTTCTGGATGCTGTGTTCGGCCAGTTTTGTATCGGAAAGTAAGGGTAAGGCGGCAGGATTATGGACCGTTCGTTTGATGTGATTGTGGTCGGGGGTGGCCATGCAGGGTGCGAGGCTGCTGCCGCCGCTGCCCGGTGTGGTGCGCGCACGCTTCTGCTGACGCATCGCAAAGATACCGTTGGGGCAATGTCCTGTAACCCGGCCATTGGCGGCATTGGTAAAGGGCATCTTGTGCGTGAAATTGACGCGCTGGATGGCATTATGGGGCGCGCTGCGGACCGTGCCGGGATTCACTTCAAACTGCTCAATCGCTCCAAGGGGCCTGCTGTGCAGGGGCCCCGCGCGCAGGCTGACCGCTTTCTTTACAAACAGGCCGTGCAGGATCTGCTGGCTGAAATGCCTGATCTTATCTGCGCCGAAGGCGCTGTGAGTGATCTGCTGTGCTCGGAGACAGGGGCTGTGCAGGGTGTTGTATGTGAAGATGGCACACACTGGCAGGCCAGTGCGGTAGTTTTGACAACCGGAACCTTTCTGGATGGTGTTATTCATATTGGGCATAAAAGCCAGCCTGCTGGGCGCGTGGGGGAACAACCTGCGGTTGCGTTAGCCAGGCGACTGAAGTCTTTAAATCTGACAATGGGGCGGCTCAAAACAGGCACTCCGCCGCGGCTATTAAAAAGCAGCATAAATTGGGAAATGCTGGCGGAAGATAAGGGGGATGCATCCCCCGAACCCTTCAGCCGTCTGACCACTACAATTACAAACCCCCAGATGGTGTGTGGCATCACGTTCACAACAGAAAAAACGCACGATATTATCAGGGAGTCTCTGCATCTCTCGGCAGTCTATGGGGGGGCAATTTCAGGCCGTGGGCCGCGCTATTGCCCGTCGATTGAAGATAAAGTTGTGCGTTTTGCGGAAAAAACCAGCCACCAGATCTTTCTGGAACCTGAAGCTCTGCCTGAGCACCAGGGCGGGCATCTGATCTATCCAAACGGTATTTCCACCAGTCTGCCTGCCGACGTGCAGGAGGCAATGATCCGTTCCATCCCCGGCCTTGAGAACGCAGTGATTGCCCAGCCGGGTTATGCTGTTGAATATGACTACGTGGACCCACGGGAACTCACGGCGTCTCTGGAACTCAAAAAATGCAAAAATCTGTTTCTGGCTGGGCAGATTAACGGAACAACAGGGTATGAAGAAGCTGGCGCGCAGGGGCTTCTGGCTGGAGTTAATGCCGCGCGCAGGGCTGTCGGGCAGGAGGCTGTCAGCCTTGATCGCGGGAAAGCCTATATTGGCGTGATGGTGGATGATCTCACCACGCAGGGTGTGAGCGAGCCGTATCGGATGTTTACCTCCCGCGCGGAATATCGTCTGACTTTGCGGTCCGATAATGCGGATATGCGACTTACACGGATTGGCATGGACTGGGGCTGCGTTGGGGAAGAACGACGCGCTATTTTTGAAAAAGATTGCGCAGATATCAAAGAACTGACTGAAAGAGCAGAGCTGGAAGGCTGGCTGCCGCAGGTCTTGGCGCAGACCGGGCTGAAAGTGGCACTGGACGGGCGGCGCAGAACCTTACTGGAAATTCTGGGGTATGGTCTTGAGGATGCTGTGCTGGAAAAGCTTGCTCCCTGGTATCTGGTAGCGCCGGAACGTGCCCGGCATTACGTGACGACACAGGCCCGCTATAAAGGCTATCTTGTGCGGCAACAGCGTGAGATTCGTCAGCTTGAAGCAGAGGCTGAAATCCGTTTTCCCGGAGATATGGATTTTAACGCAATTGGGGGGTTGAGTTCAGAAATGAAGGAACGTCTTGAGCGTGCCCGTCCAGAAAATTTTGGGGCAGCCCAAAGAATTCCGGGCGTAACCCCCTCTGCTCTGGTAGCGGTTCTGGCGCATGTCAGGCAAAAGGCGTCTGCCCGATGATGAACCTGCCAGAAACAATGCATGTTTCACGTGAAACGCAGGAGCGGCTGGAAGCCTTTGTAGCACTTCTGGAAAAATGGAACCCGAGGATCAATCTCGTCTCCTCGCGGGATATTGCCAGTGTATGGGACCGGCACGTGCTGGACAGCCTCCAGTTAGCCCCACTGGTGGCCGGGCAGGCACGGTTTATTGATATGGGGTCCGGTGGGGGCTTCCCCGGCGTGATTGTCTCAATCGCAACAGGTATGCCCGGAACATTGATCGAGTCTGATCAGCGTAAGGCGGCCTTCCTGCGGGAAGCTGCACGGGCCACGCAGGCTCCGCTTACGGTGCTTGCTGAGCGGATTGAACAGGCTGAGGTCCTTCCGGCCCCTGTGGTAACGGCCCGCGCTCTGGCCTCCCTGAGCAGGCTTCTGGACTGGACTGCGCCCCTGCTGGAAAAAGACGGGAAAGCCTTTTTTCTGAAAGGGCAGCAGGCGGATGAAGAGTTGACCGAGGCCCGACGCAGCTGGCACATGGATGTGCGCATCCACCGCAGCATAACAAGCCATGATGGTGTGATTCTTGAAGTGAGCAATCTTGAACGTGTCTAAGTCTGACAAAAAAACAAAAACGTGCCGTATTCTGGCAATTGCAAACCAGAAAGGTGGGGTTGGGAAAACAACCACGGCCATTAATGTTGCCGCAGCTCTGGCGGAAGACGGTGCACGGGTCGTGCTGCTTGATATGGACCCGCAGGGGAATGCCTCCACCGGGCTGGGTGTCGGGTATGATGCCCGGCAGGGCGGGGCTTATGCCCTGCTGATGCATGAAAAGCCCGCAGCCGACCTTTTGCAGCCAACCGAAATAAACGGTCTGTCCGTCATTGCCGCTAATACCGAACTGGTCGGGGCTGAGATTGAACTGGTGGACGCGGATGAGCGTGAAACCCGTCTGCGCGAGGCCCTTGTCCCGCTGGCGGAGAGTGCGGATTACATCATCATTGATTGTCCGCCCAGCCTCAGTCTGCTGACCCTGAATGCCCTTGTTGCCGCTGATGGTGTAGTGGCTCCCTTGCAGTGTGAGTTCTTTGCGCTGGAAGGGTTAGGGCATCTGGTCAAGACGATCGACCGGGTGAGAAAAAAGCTCAATCCCACCCTGAAAATGGCCGGTATCGTGCTGACAATGTATGACAGACGAAATAACCTGTCCGAACTTGTTGCAGCGGATGCCCGGAGCTTTTTCGGGGATGATGTGCTTGAAACCATTATCCCGCGTAATATCCGTATTTCTGAAGCACAGAGCTATGGGCAGCCGGTTATGACGTATGACCCGCGGGCCAGTGGTGCCGCCTCTTACCGGGCTTTGGCGGCGGAAATTAAGGGGAGAGCATCCTAGGCATGTCTCAGCGTAAATCTTCTGCCCGCCCTAAACTCGGTCGCGGCCTTGCCGCCTTGCTGGGCGATGTTGCTCCCTCGGTTGCCGCGTCCTCTTCCGGGGACGCGCAGCCTGCTGCTGTGCCTAAGACGATACAGCCTGTCAGTTCTTTATCGGTAGACGTGCTTGTCCCCGGACCATTTCAGCCGAGGCAGGATATGGAACCGGGTGCGCTGGAGGAACTGGCGGAGTCGATCCGGGCGCGGGGGATTCTTCAGCCTATTCTTGTAAGGCCTGACCCGGACAAAAAAGGGCAGTATCAGATTATCGCCGGGGAACGCCGCTGGCGTGCCGCACAACTGGCACAGTGCCACACAGTACCCGTGCATGTGCGTGATCTGGATGAAGTAGATGCCATGGCGGCGGCTCTGGTTGAAAACCTTCAGCGGGCTGACCTCAACCCCATCGAAGAAGCTGACGGTTTTAGCCGCCTGATGGAAGATTACAGCCTGACGCAGGACGAACTGGCAAAAGCCATTGGCAAGTCCCGTCCGCATGTTGCCAATACAATGCGCCTGCTCCGCCTGCCAGAGAGCGTGCGGAAGGCCGTTGGAGCAGGGGCCCTGTCTGCCGGGCATGCCCGCGCTCTTCTCGCGCATCCTGACCCGATTGCGGCTGCGAAAGAGGTTATTGAAAAGGCGCTTTCCGTAAGACAGACGGAAAAGCTTGTGCAGAAGGCACTGGAAAGCAAAGGGAAGCCTCAGCCCGCTCCGGTGAAGAAAACAGCAGAACCGGAAATTGCCGCACTGGAGCGGGATCTGGGCGCAAGGCTTGGTCTGAAAGTCCAGGTTCACTTCGATGGGCGGAAAGGGGGCTCGCTGCAAATTCACTATAAGAGCCTCGATCAGCTTGATGATGTGCTGGCACGTTTAAAAAGCTGAAAATTCAGACTTGTCTTAAAAGAAAGTGGGTGATAGAAAGCATCCACTTCAGTTCAAAGAACTGTAAGGGCGCATAGCTCAGTTGGTAGAGCAGCTGACTCTTAATCAGCGGGTCCAAGGTTCGAGCCCTTGTGCGCCCACCAATCTTTTCAAAGACTTAGGTGGTTTTCAGGCTTCGGGGTTCATCATCCCGCCAGTCTTCCGGAGTCAATCCGGAGTCATTTGATTGGCCTTTATGTGCTGGCAGGGCAGGGGGTCTTTTCCGAGTCTGCTCAGAGATCCTTCCGGCTTAGTCATCTCCACAAAATTTTGATCGCTTCTTTTGATCCCTCGCTGGTGACTTTTGTCTGCAATTTCGCGGGGATGAAAATTTGCCTATGGCGCGGTCCTGGCACTCATAGACCGTAGAGATTTAACACCCCCCACCCCTTCCGGGCATTTGGCCCTCAATCAGAGTGAAAATGGCTGTTTTCTGACGTTTTTCCTGACTTTTCATTGCTTCTCTTTGAAAAACTTGATTTTTTTCAAAAAACACCAAGAAAATCTGTGCGTGAGACTGGTGCGGTTGCGGTGCCTAAACGGCATGAGACTTTAATCAGCCCCCCTTGCCGAGACAGGTAAAGCCATGCGCGAGCTGCATGGACAGAGCGCGTTCTCTCATGCCCCACACTTCCACCCCTTACCTAAAAAAAGGTGTACAAGGTGTGACAGGTGTAACAAACCCCGTAACTATCTGTTTTATAATAGAAAATCTGTTACACCTTTTCAGTGTCAGCCGTTACACCCGGTCTAAAGAGGTGTAACAGTCTGAATATAGGAATGGCTGTTTTCTGCCATTTATGATCAAAGCCCTAAGAAAATACCTTGCCAGTCTCTCTTTTTGAGACAGGGAAAAAGACTGTTTCCAGCCTGTTTTGTCATGATCTGAACGCATAACAAGTGGACCATAATTGCTTAAAAGGCTAAAAAACGCGGGAAAGAAACCCGCGCGCTGCCCGCGCGCACCCAGCCCACGGCACAACGCCCCGTCAGGACGCAGCAGAAGCCGCCAGACAGCGATAAACAGAGGTCCGGCCCATACCTAGCTGCTTGGCTATCTCCGTGGCACTCACACCCTTAGCCACCAATGCCTGCACCTGCTCAGCCTGACTTCGTGCTGTAGGCTTGCGCCCATTATAGCGGCCCTCCGCTTTTGCCTTCGCTATGCCCTCACGTTGGCGCTCTTTCATAATGTCTCGTTCAAACTCAGCGACAGCGGCCAGCATGGTCAGCATCATTTTGCTGGTGGGGCTGGTGGTATCCAGTGTCATGCCGTTCATGGACAGCACGATCAGGCCGCAACCCTTTGCCTTGACCTCTTCCACCAGCCGCAGCAGGTCCGCAGTGGAACGGGCCAGCCTGTCCGGCTTGGTCACTACCAGCACATCACCGGCCCGCATGTGATCGAACGCCGCACTTAACTGAGGCCGGTCTGTGCTGCTACCGCTCACCTGTTCACGGAAGATACGTTCACACCCATTGGCTGACAGGTCACGGGCTTGCGCTTCAAGCCCTGCCACCTGATCGGTGGTGCTAGTCCGTGCGTATCCGATTTTCATGTGAGGGCGTTCCTAAAACTGTTCCAAAAGGTCTAGACCCTAGACTTGTATCGTCCCAAAACTCTAAAAACAACCCTATTGGAACAGAAAACAGGAGTAAAAGTGTTCCACACCATTTGTTCCAATAGACCTTGCCCTATTGGAATAACCTAAGCCATGTACCAGACGCATAGCGACACGAAACACCCCAGATACAGAAAAGGCCAGCACTGTGCTGGCCTCTGGCTGGAGTAATGAAGGTGTTAGTCAGGCAGCTTTGCGGAAAGTGATCTGTGCCTGTAATCCTGCTCTTGCTGCCATACTCAGAAGACTATCCAGAGAGAACCTGTCAAACTTCCGGCGCATCAGATCGGAAACACGAGGCTGGGTGACGCCAAAGGCATCCGCTGCCTGCACCTGTGTCATTTTGTTATCTTTCATAAAGCGTTCAAGGGCCGCCATAACTTCGAAACGAAGCTTCATCTGCTCAGCTTCTTCCCGTGTATCGCAGATTGCATCCCACACGCTATCGAAGGTCTGGGAAGCAGCGAACTCCTCTGTTTTCTTGGTCATTCCTGCTTCTCCTTTTTCTGCTTTGGCACCGGAATGTCTCATGCATTATGAGCGGAGGGCAGTCGCTTACCCTCCGGCCTGTCCAGCTTACTTGTCACCCGTGGCAACCGCCAGAATATCGTGATGCACTTGGTAGAGTCTGACTTGCCCCTGACCCGGAGGGCGCAAGAGTTCAGAGAACTTGCCGTCCTTGGCCGGAATTAACAGGCCACGCTCAACAAGCATTTTCTTTGCATCCCGTGCGCTCAGGCCATTCAGGGCTTCATTCATGCCATCAGATGTTAGCAGGTAGAGCCAGACGTAGCGGCCATCCGGAGCTTTGACCCAACGCCGCCAGCCTGCCCGGTTCATTGTGCGGTAGCGTTCTTTTGGTGGCTCGCCATTCTCTCCGCTCTGAGGTTGCTCCTCTGCTGACTTATCTATCCAATCCTCAAATCGGGCAGACGCATTGCGGGAGATGAAGTCGCGTAGCTGCTGGATGGCCTGTTCGTCCTCCCTCCGGCCGACTGTGCCGCGTAACCGCAGCCAGTCGGCAAAGCACAGGCCCACCAGCACCTCTGGCATGTCACGGTCCCAGCCGGTCAGGTCAAATTCTGTGGCCAGTTCTCCGGCCAGAGCAATCATGGCAAAGCGCCGCGCGACTGAGCGCACCTGCCCGGAAGCCTTTGGCCAGTTTTGCAGATAGATGGTCGCTATGGTGTCCATCCGTGCCAGCAGGGCTTCACGGAATTCTCTCATGCCCTCCGCTGCCATGCGGTCTGCCAGATGCTCCATAAAGGCCCGGAAGGATGCGCCATAGAATTGCCCGCAGGCATTTGCCAGATAGTCCGCAAACTCTCCGGGCGTGTCGCAATGGTGTGTTTCTTCAAACAAACCCATACCGGCTCCGGCATCGGCTGGCATATCCACAAACCGCACTTCCTGCCCTGCTTTGGTGCTCTTGCCGCATTCCCTGTTTAGGTCAGCCAGTGTCTTTTCACCATTTGAGAGAAACAGTATCCGAAAGAGGGGGGTAGACCGTGCACCACCCGTCCGACTGGCCCGCATCTTGCCCTGCCCGTTGGCGAGCATATAGGCCACGTCACCAATTTCTTTCGGGTCTAGCTGGCCGACTTCGTCCATTGCTAGCAGGGCATCACAGCTTGCCGAGGCCACACTTTCCATACCGTTACCAGTAGAACGCCATGACCGGGCATACCCCTTGGCTCCGCCTTCTGGTGTCCCTCCGCACACACTGCACGCAACCACAAGGGCTGTGGATTTCCCTGCACGGGATGCACCAACAAATGACACGCCACCGCCATCCAGCCCCAGCACACCTAGCAACGGGGCGGCAAAAGCGATGGATACTGCCAGGACAAGGCGTGAGTTTCCTTTGCAGAACTGGCCGATATTGCTTTTCCAGTCTTCCGCAGAGCCAGATACGCCAAAAAGGTTTGTATCCTGCTCAGAGGTTTGCAGAACAACCCGCTCTTTCAGGTTGCCGTAGGTTGCATCTGGCAGCACGTAGACCTTGCCACCGTTCAGAGTGTGCCATCCTATCCGGTTGACGGAAAACGCCCGTTCCTCTGTAGCGATGGAAGCCAGCCAGTCTGCAAAAGCAGCTTTGGCGACTGAACCTGCCTGAAGGGTAAGGCCTCCGTCTGCTAACTGGCTCCGCAATTCCGCACAGTCACCCGCGAACATGGCGCGAGGAAAAGCCTGTTCATGCTGCTGGCCGTCCCGGTCTGTCCACCCCAGCAGAATGCCCCAGCCTTTACCGTCTGCCCCGCGTGTTTCGGCTATGATCCAGACAGGACCAGAAAGCTTCATGTCCGTCTTGTTATTATCTGTAGCCTTCCGGAACAGCCCGTGAGCATCACAGAAAAATCGGCCGCACGGAGACTCTATGCGTTTGCCTGCTACTTTGCTTTTCGTGCCGGGCATGGAAACAATTTTGGCGGACGTCAGGCCTGCCCGCACACCGTCACGACCGTTCTGGTCCTGTGTCTTTGTCATGATGCGTCAGGACATTATTCCAGTCCTGCCCCTGTATTTCAGGCATAGCGAGCCGAACAGTGCGGCCCTGCTGTGCGAATTGTGAGAGTGCAGCATCCAGCGCCTTCCGTGCGGAGGTATTGCCGGTATCGTTATCTGCTGCGACGATAATTTCCGTGAGTGTGTCAGGCAGTTTCATGGCGGCCATGTTGCTGAGGCTGACAGCAGAAAGAACCCTGTGTTCCGGGCAGGCGATGGCACAGGACAGGGCAGTCTCTATGCCCTCCGCAACAATCGCCACATCACCCTCCGGCGCTAAATCCAGCGCCTTGCCGGAAGCCCCACGCCAGAGGCGGATGCAACCACCCGAAAAACCACCAAGAACTTTCTTTGCGTTTTGAAGATCAGCCTTGGCCCATGTGCCGGAGGGCGATTGCGCCAGCCATGTGCGATGCACGGCCACCAGCTTTCCTGTAGGTCCGCAGATTGCGGCCAGCATGGCGGGGAGGGGKTTACGCACCTCCGCACACCAGACGGCAGGATGAAACCGCAAGGCACCCGGAGCGCGGCCCAATGCCCGGAGGTCTATGCCACGCCCTGCCAGATAGGCTTCAACAGGTGTGCCAGCTATTCCGGCTGGGGTGTCCATCCATAACCGGCGAGCCTTGGCCCTCCGCTGCTGTGCTTCTTTGTCCAGTTCCTGAGAGTTATTCAGTTTTTCTTGAACGGCACGGCGTTGGATAGGGGCAGCGTTTGTAGTTTCACTCAGCCCCAGCCAGTGAGAGGCCCATGCCATAGCCTGCTTACGGTCACCACCAAACAGGTTGGCCGCCACAAGGTCCAGAGCATCGCCACGCTCACCACTGGAGAAATCCGCCCATACGCCCCGCCGTGCGCCGGAGAGACGCACGGCAAGGGATTGCCCCGGCTCTCCGGCCAGACTGCCCACGCGCCATTCTACGCCGTCCTTTTTGCCACGTGGTAGCAGTTCCGGCGCAAGGCGCGTGATGTGGTCAGCCAGAAGGCGCGCCAGTTCGGAGGCATTAGGCCGCCGCATGGTTTGCTATTCCCGGCGAAATGATACGAGCTTTCAGATGCGGCTGAGAAGCCGTCAAAAGCAGGACTGATCCCAGAGAGCGGACAGCTTTCCATGCATCAGCAGCCGCTCTCCAAATGGGGAGTGCCTGAAAGTCCTGATTGCCGCTCTGAAAATCCTGCTCAACTTTATAGAGATAATGGTCACAAGCCCCCCGGAACCCCTCCAGCAAATCCCGAGCATCCAGTTCCGTGCCGTTGCGGTCTGGAGGGAGCTTCAGTAAATCGGCATGGTCCAGATTTTGGCGTAGCCACAGCGCTCCCATGCTGGCAGGTGCTGCAAGGCATATTTCCTGCCTGCGTGGGACTTGCCCCATAGCGGGCTTTGCAAACCCAACCTGCCAGAACCAGAATTCCCGCTTGTTTACGATACAGGCGGCATCATGCAGAGCCGGGTGTGTATCAGCATACAGGGCGCTTTCTGTGGAAAGCATCAGTTCATCAGCCGCAGCCCGAAAAGCCACACGTTCCACCGTATTGAGGCCTAAGCCTTCCGGAGGGTTCAGCAGGCCAAGGATAGCGAAGGTTTTAACCCCTTCGCAGAACAAAGCCGCAATCATGCTGCACCTCTGGCTTTTACAGAGGCTTCAGCCGTGCTTTTGCAGGACTGTGCAGCAACCCAGATGCGGAGGGCTTCCATTGCGTAGCCAATACGGCGCTTGGTGAGTTGCACGTAAGCCGGGCCGGTGCCATCCAGTCTTTTTGCCTGCAAGGTGCGTGGGGCAAGGTTTACCAGTGCCGCTGCCTCGGCTTCTGATACGACCAAAGGCATAGAGCCGCCTTTTTGATGATGTGCGGGAAAATGAGCAATGCTACCCATCATCTGTATCCGGTCATTCTGAGATTGTGCCGTTGAAGGCATAGAGAAAACTCCTTTAGTTCATGGTGTCCCTTGCTGCATGTGCTTGCTGCATGGGCATGAACTGAGGATTACGAGAGACTGTTCGTTCAGGTCTTTTCAGAACTGTTCAGCCTGAAAAGTACTGAAAAAATGCTTGTTAACCTGAATAAGGGTAAGTTTTATTATAAACTCCCATAAGGCGCTGGACCTTGCTTTTATCCAGACTATTGCCTTCAGCTTTATCTACGAGCATCCAAGCTGCCCTATGGACGTTTTGAGCCTGACCGGTCGAAATCAATTCATGCATTTTTTGGGCTAGATGAGCATCATTGCTTCCATAGCCTCTACTTATATATTTTTTATGTTTATCTTCAATTTCAATAGTTTTTCGCTTTGACATATACACAGATGAGACCTCTTTTCCGTCTCTTTTTACTGGAGGATGCGGCGTATAAATCGAAACCTTCTTCCATTGTTTTGAAGCTGTTGATATTGCGGAGTTTTGTAGGCTTATTTTACAATGCTCCCATACAACAGGAAGAACCTCCTCATCAGTATCGGAATAGCAAGCGCGGAGCATTCCACCTGCCATGATTGGACGAAAAAGTTTTAGAAATTCTCTTATTAAATCAATAGGGATAGTACATCTTGGTATAGAAAAATCAGTGCCATAAAAATATGCAGGCCCAGCAACGAGTGGTTCTATGAATTCTTGGTCTCCATAGGCGATCATAGCGCAGCCAATAGGCAGACCATCTATACAGATTATACGGACATCAAAAAAAACAATTCCTTCTGATATAATCTTATTTTTATGGAAAAGTATCTTACAATCAAAAGAAAAATAGGAGCATGGGATTTCATGCCAAATACTTTCTTCAATATGACGTTTTCCATAAGCTTTTATTCTCCCACTCTTAAGCATTAAAATAATTTTCTTGTAATAATAATTTCTATTTTCATAGTATTCTATAAGAAATTTTGGATTGATTGATACTTTATTTAAGAAATATTCCTCGTTCCCAAATTCAGAATATGCTTGGTCAGGTAGTGCATTCCCATAGCAATCCAAACAACGACCAAGACTAGCGCACATGCTCATAAAAAAGCTTGCACATCGGAAGTCTAAAAAGCCCAGACATTCTGGAGCATCAGATAATTTGACTCCATTTATCAATCTATCTTCTGTAGATGGTAATCTTTCATATATTTCGATCGTCACAACCGCCCCACGTCGGTTACTCCCATGAACCATAGAAGGCAGCGCGGCGGGCCTGTCATGGGGGTCAGGCGTTCGGCGGCCAAACCTAGCCGCGCTCACCTCATTAATCGGGAACAAAACCGGAATAGGCAATAGGGAACCAGCGGAGGGGTAGGGCATGGCTATCATGCGGCACCCCCAGCCACATCCCGCGCCAAAGACATTGCCAGCAGGATTTCAGGTGTCTGCATCCCGCCATCATCCCAGCGCACGCTGGATGGCAGGCAGCGTTCAACTACCTGAGCTTTGGCTTGCCAGCCCTCCGTAGTTACGGCGCGAATACCGGACAACTGGCCTATTGCCTGCGCACGATCTGCTATCAGGGCATCAAACTTTGCCTCCCATACGGGATATTCCAGTGACTTTAAAGGTGGCTCCCGCACGGCCTCCATAGCGAGGATGGCGCGTTCTGCTCGCCAGTAACGGGCCAGCACATCCAGAAGCAGGGCGTCTGGCCCCGGAGCGGTGCGAGTGGAAGTCACAGCAGGCACGGCAGCCGCAGTGGCGGCGAGGGATGCCCCCAATACGCTACGGCGGGAAACGGAAGGATTGCTCATACCTGAGAACCCCCGGTCAGATCACCCAGCAGGCTCATGACAAGCAGGAACTCTCCGGAGTCGTCGGACAAGTAGCAATCGCGCATTATGTCTGGCAGCAGGCTTTGCAGGATAGCAGCTTTGGCTTTCAGGCCGGACTGAGTGCGGGCAGGCGTTTGGGCAAGCTGTTTCACAAGCAGACCTTCCTGCTGGCAAAGCTGCTCTAGCTTGGCCTCTAACCTCTTCTGTTCGGGAGAGCCGTATTCGTGTTCTGCCAGATAATCAGCAGACCATATTTCATTGTGGACCTGCCAGAATGCGTCAGAGAGCGCCTGTAAGGCGGCATCCTGAGAGTGAGGTGCGGCGGAGGCCATAACGGGCAGGGCGGCTGCTGTAGCGGCCAGCACAGAGGCAAGGGCACCACGGCGAGAGAGGCCGGAGGGCTGTGTGGTCTGACTCATTGCATTACCTCCGCACCAACAGCAGCAGAAGCCACCAGAATAGAGTGAGGGCTGCTGTGGTGGTGCGTGTGGATTGCTACCCCTCCGGAGGGGCTGTGCAGGTGTTCAGGGTGCAGGAAGCCAGCCAGAGCTAGCAGAGAAAGGCCAGCCACAGCGAAGGCGGCCAGAGCATCGCCATGCAGGCGAGCAGGTGTAAGCACTGCCCAGCATGTGCCGGGCATGGTATAGGCGCGGTCAGCCATTACCGTCTCCTAGTGCGAGCGGTTGTGGTTAGGCAGGGCTTAGAGGGTGGTAGCTCTATGCCTTGCCGCCTTGGCTTTAGAGCCTAAGGTCGCTACACTGTCACCACGAATGGCGGAAACGTCAAGCAAAAACTCGACACAGTGTAGCGAAGTTATATGACGCCAGAGCAATGCAAGATGGCCCGTGCTGGGCTTGGATTAGGTGTTAGGGAGCTTGCCGTATTGGCAAATGTCTCCACGAACACCATTACCCGTCTTGAGCGTGGAGAAGCCCTATATCCGCGCACTGTGGAAGCCATCCGTTCCGCCCTAGAAACCGCAGGCGTCCAGTTCATCCCTGAAAATGGCGGTGGGGTTGGGATAAGACTGCGGAGGAAAATATGATTACAAAAATTGATATCATAAAATTCATTTACAAAGAACGAACAGTAATTCTTTCCTCAAGCATAGGATTCTTTTTTTATATAAAAATAATAATGAGAAATTGGATAAAATCTTATGACAAAATAATTAAAAACTATAAATTGATAATAATATCTGACTTATTGTTACCTATTTCGTGTGTTTTATGGGTTGTGGTAGGAGCTTTTTTTGAAGAAATGGGAATTTTTGATTTGGCATTTATTTTATTAGCCATTTTTTGTGTATCTAATTGTATTGTTTATTTTTTCGAGCTTAAATATATAAAGAATCCGCTTATTTATTCATATAAAGACTTGGAGAATGATAAAAAGAATTATCAAAATTTTTTTGAAGGAATGTACATTTTCTCTGCACTTTTAATATCAATTATTGCTGCGTATGAAAAAATAAGAAAATATAATGACATTAATATTTTAACGTATTTATCAGTTATTTCTGCATTTGTATTTGTTCCGAGGATGTGTAAATTTTTACTTGAAATAAATAAATTTGAAAATTTAAAGATTTTTTTGAAGGATTAATCTACAAATTTTTAGTGGTTTCTGCACGGATAGATATTGTCAGTCACGCTATCCAATTTTTCTTGAAAGGAGTGAACCTGTAAGGATTGCTTACAGGTTGGTTGCCGGTTCAAACAAGCTTGCGTGATGAATGAGGTTGAGTAGAGCAAAATGAATAACGGCGAGATCATTCTATACAGCACAGAAGATGGCGCTGCCACCATTACCCTCAAGGCAGTTAACGGTACCGTTTGGCTATCACAAAAAGGTATGGCTGACTTATTTGATCGTGATGTAACGACGATAAATCAACACCTTAAGAACATTTTTGAAGATGGAGAATGTTCCCCGGAGGGAACTATTGGGAAATTCCCAATAGTTCAAATGGAGGGAGAGCGGGCAGTTTCCAGAGAGGTAGAGTGCTACAATCTGGACGTTATTCTGGCTGTTGGTTTTCGCGTTCGTGGGAACCGTGGCACACAGTTCCGCCGTTGGGCAAACAGCGTTCTGAAAGAGTATCTCGTTAAAGGGTTCGTGATGGATGACGAACGCCTGAAAGATCCGCAGTTTGACCATTTTGATGAACTGCTGGAACGCATCCAAGCCATCCGGGCTTCTGAGGCGCAGTTCTACCGCAAGGTAAGGGACATTCTGGCCCTGAGTGATGATTACGAACCCAGCAGCCGTGCCTCTCTCTCTTTCTACGCAACCATCCAGAACAAGATGCTTTACGCGGTTACAGGGCATACAGCGGCTGAATTGGTTATAGAGCGTTCCAACCCGACAGCTCCGAATATGGGGCTGACTGCGTGGAAGCATGGACGTGTCAGGAAAGAAGATGTGACAGTAGCTAAGAACTATCTTGGTGACCTTGAGATTAAAGAACTTAATCTGATCGTGAGCATGTTCCTTGACACGGCAGACCTCAGAACGCGGCGCAGACAAACCATCAAGCTGGCAGAGTGGGATGGGATTCTAGATCGCTTCCTCGAAAGCAATGAACTGCATGTGCTTAGTGGTAGAGGCAGCCGGTCTCAGGCAACAGCAGAGACGATTGCCCATAGACGCTATGAAGAGTTTGACCAAGCCCGCAAAGACGCGGCCCGTAAACTGGCAGAAAGCGAACCTGACATTGATGTGAGTGCCGCGCTGGGAGAAATTGAGCAAAAAACACGGCAGACTCGACGAACACGCAAACCCAAAAGCGAGTAATTGATTATAGACTTAACGGGTTGTGCTGCTCTCTAGCCGGATTGGCAGATCAGCGTCTCTAGGGGCCTCTGTAAATTTGCAGAGGCCCTTTTTCTTTACCTCCGCAGAAGCACGACATTTCCTGCCGTGGGTTCGATTCCCGCCGTGGAAGTCACACTCAGCACATGCCCGGCCCAAGCATCCAAAGCCGCAGCCCGTTCCTTCAGGAACTCATGTCGCTGATACACGGCGGCCACGCCACTTATGGCTCCCTCCGTATGGTTCAGCACCTTATCGGCCACATGGGGGCCAATGCCTAAGCGGGCCATTGTGGTCACCCCCGTACGCCGCAAGTCATGCAGCCGCCATCCGCTTGCTGGCAGGGCGGAGGGTTTCTTTCCCGCGTTTTTTGGCCCTCCGGGGGCGTTGTTAGCCCGCTCCTGTTCCATCAGAGCTTCCAGCCGCTCTTTGCCATCAGAGAAGCCAGATATGGGCGTGCGGCCCGTATTGGTGAACACAAACGGAGAGACGGACCCGGTTTTGCTGTCTGTCTGCCGGTGGAGGGAGGCCAGAACCTGCCGGGCGGGCTCGGACAAGTGGACAATATGCTCTTTGCCGTTCTTGGTGCGACTGGCCGGAATGGTCCATGTGGTCAGGTCTGGCGTTATCTCTTCCCATCGCATCCCCGCAACCTCGCTCCGGCGCTGGAGCGTGAGAACAAGCAGCCGAAAGAACGGGCCAAAGGCATAGGGCATCTGGCAGGCGGCCCGCCATGCCGCACCTAATTCGGCATCGGTCAGCACACGGTCACGGGATACCTCACGGCCTTCTACCACCACATGAGCAAAGGGATTTTCCTCTACCAGTTGGCGCTTCATCGCCCAGCCATGCAGAGCGCGGCCATAGGACAGCAGGCGGCGGGCTGTGGTCGGGTGCTTTTCCGCCACGTCATCCAGCCGGATCTGCACTTCTGCCACGGTCAGGGCATGGGCTGGCCGGTTCAGCATGTCCGCAAAATTAAGCCGCAGGCGGCGCGGCGCTTCCGTGCGGTGGCTCGCGCTACTGTCCCGCAGAGCGTTGCTGGTCCAGCGGTCTATGAGGGCTTCAAACGTGAGGGCATTTACAGCGGCTTGTCTGGCATCCTCTATGGCCTGCTGCTGGAAGGCCTGAGCAACGGCTTTCTTCTCTTCGGCAGGGTGACCACCCGCCAGAACCTTACCCCGTGCGGCTTCTGCCAGTTTGCGGGCATGTGCGAGGGTCAATTCCCCATACTGGCCAAGCACCAGCCTCCGGGCCTTACCACCAAAGCGGTAGTTGAACAGAAAGGTCTTGCTGCCGGTTGCGTTCACCCGGATGGCGAAGCCCTTAACCTCGCTATCCGTGAACATCACGTCCCGCTTTCCCGGCGGGCAGGTGAGGGCGTCTATTCCCGATTTTGTAAACTTCATGCCGAACCCTCTGTTACACCTTATACACCTCACCAAACCGTGAGGTGTAGCAGTCTGAGAAGGGAAAAACTGAGGGAAAACAGTATATTATCTATGAGTGTTACACCTATACACCTTATACACCTGCTTTTGGTGTAACGCCGCCCTCCGTTTTTCCCCTCTCACCCGCTGATAGACTTTTCCGGAGTCACTCCGGAGTCATTTGAAAAGGTAATCCGTGCGGCTTGCTGCGTCACGTTGCGTCATAGATGTTTGATAAGGTGAGGGAAAACAAGGGTTTTTGCGGCTCTTTGCGTCTGCCTGCGTCTTAACGGTATCTCACCGCCACTGTCTCTTAATCAGCGGGTCCAAGGTTCGAGCCCTTGTGCGCCCACCAATCTTTTCAAAGATTAAGGTGGATTCCAGACGCTAGAGTCTGATGATGGTTGTTTAAGACCGTTCACGCCATTTCATGCTTTTACAGTCCAATGGGGCCGCTAGTTTTCTATTGGAAAACAGTGCGTAACGTAATCTGGCGTCCTGATCTTGTAGAAACTCAGTTTTATTTCTGTATTTCGAAGATAATAAAAAGCCCCGGCATATTTTTGATGCCGAGGCTTTTTACAAACGAAAGCTTTTGGACGCTTAGAGTTTATCGATCCCGCTTTTAACGGTATCTTTTACGTCACCGGTAGTTTTCTGCACTTTGCCTTTCAGGTTCTGTGCAATGCCTTCGGCTTCAAGACGTTCATTGTCTGTCAGCTTGCCGGTTTCTTCCTTCACCTTGCCTGCAACCTGATTAGCAATGCCGGTTACTTTGTCTTTCATGGAGCTCATTGAGATATCCTCCTTAATTCTATGCAATCTAAACGTAGGGATTTGAGTTCAGTTCCTCGAAGAACGCACAAAAAATTTTAGACGTGGCATTCTGGAAGTGATTTCGCGATGAATTATCTTTTCGGCCTGTGTTCAGTCGCGTGGCAAAAATCTTTTGAAGCAACTGTTTGTTATTCAGTCTAAATATAACAGTTGTGGCTGCTTAATGTCCCATTACAGCACTAATGACTAATGCCATCTGGTGATGAAGGATAAGCAGACGAGCTCTGATTATGGTTCTTGGTGGTCTGTTGCTTTACATTGACTGTAAACGCCTCCCAAGACTGTAAAAATATGAGGAGATGCTTTTTCCTTGGCGGAGTGTTCTCCATGCTGAGTTGAGTTCTCACCGTAATTTACGCTGTGTATGATGATAAGGTGGAGCGTTAGGTCAGTAAGTGCGAAAAAAACGTAGATACAAAATATGTAGATACGAAATGTCTGGCGAGGGTATGGAAAGCGATGTTGTCTCAGGGTGATCTGTTCAGTGTATGGGACGACGAGCGTGATGAGCGCGCGTTGCCTCCTGTTGAACAGGAACTTTGGGAGAAGCTGGCGCGGTCCGCATTCCGGAGAAAATTTCATTTAAATAAAGATGATTTATCATATGTCGAGGATAAAACTCTGCCCGTTGTGCTGGAACATGGGGCAGAGTTTATCACCAGACGGCTAGCTCCTGCGCACCCGGCTCGTGATGGCAAACAGACCCCATGGAAGGGGCATCCTGTTTTTGTAGCCCAACATGCCACAGCAACATGCTGCCGATCCTGTCTTGAAAAATGGCATCATTTTTCAAAAGGAACTCAGTTAACTGTCTGGCAGCAGCGCTATGTCCTGGCTGTTATTGCGGCGTGGCTGGAGCGGGAAGTGCCACGAGACGAATAGACGGGCGCTTGACCCTTGAACAAATTTTTGACGCCGTCTTTGATTTGATCTGACTTCAACTTTTACTCTGCCATTATAGAAAGCGACAGAGCAGAGTTAGTAAAATCCCTGTTCTGTTCAATGGAAGAGCTGAAAACCCTGAGATAATTCAGGAGGCTTTTGGGGGCTGAACTTCCCGGTCCATTAGCAGGGCTGTCACTGCATTTTTGAAAGGTGTGAACGAGTCCGCAAGGCGTATACCGGCCTGCCGAAGGTGGCGGAAAGGGGCACCATCATGTGTATAGAGCGTGGCAATTCCGTTGGTTCCGGCAAAGAGCGGAGCCGTTATCAGGCGGTGCTGGCGTTCAAAGCGTCGTAAGGCCCGTGCATCTCCGGCATCACCAACGGTTGAAAATGCTTTACCAACTTCTGTTGCCAGTGTTTCCTGCCCGCGCAGGCCAAGATTGAAGCCGTGAGCGGTAATCGGGTGCATTCCTACGGCGGCATCGCCCACAAGTGCTAGGCGGCGCGCCGCAAAGCGATGCGCGTACACACCTTTCAGCGGGTAAGCGTGCCGGGTGCTGACAAGGCGCATCTGGCCTAGCCTGTTGCCAACGCGCTGCATGATTTCCTGATTAAAGGCATCTCGGGGCATATCCAGCAGGTGCTGGATATCGTCCGGGGGGAGTGTCAGCACGATGGAGGACGCCATGCCATTGACGGGCAACAGGGCGACCGTCTGCCCCTCATCAAACCATTGCGTTGCAACATTGTGGTGCGGGGACTCATGCGCCATGCGGCACACCAGCATGCTCCGCTTGAAGTCATGAATAATCGCCCCGATCCCGGCACGCCGCCGGGTGGGAGAGAAACGCCCGTCTGCCCCGACCACCAGTTGCGCAGCTGTCTGGCCATGCGAATGGTGGACAACAGACTCTGCCGGATTTTGCCGGACCGTTTCAACGGATGTGGAGTCCAGCAGCGTGATGCGTGGGCGTTCTGCCGCCGCAGCAAACAGGGCGCGCCGGATATGGTTATTGGAGACAAGCCAGCCCAGAGCATCCACCCCTTGCCCGTTTGTATCAAAACGTAGCGGGTGCGGAAACTTGCCTGTTTCTACGCGGGCTTCCCGAAGCGGGCAGATGGCGGATTCCGGAATATAATCCCACGCACCATTTTTTTGCAGGGTATGAACTGCATGGTGCGTGAGGGCAATTTCCCGTCCGTCAAAAGACGGCTCTGCCCAGACGGCACGGGGTGCGCGTTCCAGCACCGTGACAGACAGACCGGCACTTTCGAGAGAAAGTGCTGTAGCCAGCCCGACCGGCCCCCCTCCGATAATGGCAACATCTGTCTGTGCTGGTGTGGTCATGGTCTCAGGTCCTGTCTGCGGCAAAGGTGACGGGTTTGCCAGTCCATGTCGCGGTAAACTCTGCCGGGTCCGGCCGTTTGGGTGTAGGCAGATCACCCTGCGGTGTGCCGATAAACAGGAAGCCCGCCAGACGGTGAGGTGCCGGGAAACCGATCTCTTCCGCAAGAACAGGATCTTCCACTACATCGCCAGAAACCCAGACGCCGCCAAAGCCTGTTGCATGCAGGGCGTTCAGCACGTTCATGGTTGCAGCGGCAACGGCCATTTCCTGCTCCCATAAGGGAATTTTATGGTCATGGCGCAGATGCATGCCGAGGGCCAGAATCAGCGGCATGGTTGAAAAACGCTTACGGCGCTTTTCAATTTTAAATTCCGGAGCCTCTGCATCCAGCCGCTTCATGCTGGCGATGATGCGTTCGGCCATAACAGGACGGGCTTCCCCCTGAATAATGACATAACGCCAGGGCCGCAGCTTGCCGTGGTCAGGGGCGCGCATGGCGGTAGCCAGAATTTCGGCAAGCTGGGTCTGTGACGGGGCGGGGTCTGCCAGATGGTCGCAGGAGGCGCGGGTCAGAAGCATGTCCATGGGTGTCATGATCAAAGGTCCTGTTTCAAACAATGAAGAAAGAAGCCTGTTCAGACGGGGAAGGGCGGCAGAGGCTGGCCTCCCAGCAGGTGCAGGTGGAAATGCGGCACTTCCTGCCCGCTATTTTCTCCCGCATTGGTAATCACGCGATATCCGGTTTCATCCAGCCCGAGATCGGAGGCAATTTTTCCGGCCGCCTTCATGACGCCGGAAATTTCATCCTCAGATGCGCTTTTTGTAAAATCAATAAATGAGACATAAGGTTTTTTTGGGATAATCAGCACATGCACCGCCGCTTTGGGGGCAATGTCCTGAAACGCCAGAACCCACTCATTTTCAAAAACCTTCTTGCAGGGAATATCTCCCCGCAGAATTTTGGCAAAAATGTTTTCCGGGTTGTAAGGCCCTGTTCCTTTAACAGCCATGACTTATCCCTTTTTTGACAAATTTTCTTTAGGACGAGAGGCTTTTTCGGCAATGCCGCTTGTCCCTTCACGGCGGCGCAGCTCCGCCCAGACGTCTTCTGGTGCTACACCCGCATCGACCCACAGAACAATAAGGTGGTAGAGGACATCGGCACTTTCACCAACCAGAAGATCCTTGCGGCCAGCCACGGCTTCAATCAGACATTCTACCGCTTCTTCCCCAAATTTCTGGGCGACCTTGTATGTGCCGCGAGAAAGAAGGCGGGCGGAGTGGCTCAGGCTCGGGTCTGTGCCCTTCCGGCTCAGGACAACCTGATACAGCCGGTCCAGCACGGTTTCATCCGCGGACTGAGAAAGCGTGTCTTCCAGAATCTCTTTGGCCTTCAGACTCTTTTTTGCAGGCGCGGCCTTCTTCGGACTGCTTTTTGGCGCGGCTTTTGTGCTGGCTTTGGAAGGGGCCTTTACCGGCGTCTTGATGCTGGGCTTTTTGGTCATGTGCGGGGATTTGCCTGAAAAGAGAGTGGGTTGGGACGGACGGGCAGACCGGCTTCAGCCAGCGCGGTTTTAACCTGAGACACTGTAAACTGGCCAAAATGAAAGACGCTGGCAGCCAGAAGCCCGGTAGCACCTGCCTCGGCACCTTCCACAAAATGCTTCAGCTCTCCCACACCGCCTGAGGCGACAATCGGGAGTCTGACGGCCTGTGTTGCCGCTTTCAGCAAGGACAGATCAAAACCTGAGCGGGTACCGTCCCGGTCCATGGAGGTCAGCAGGATTTCTCCGGCGCCTCGCTCCGCTACTTCCCGGCACCAGTCAATCACGTCGCGTCCGGTTGGGGTGCGGCCACCGTGGGTATAGACTTCCCATTTGCCGTCCGATGTCTGGCGGGCATCAACGCCGACCACTACGCACTGGCTGCCGAATTTCTGAGCAGCCTCGTTAATCAGGTCTGGCCGGGAGACGGCTGCGGAATTCATGGCGCATTTATCCGCCCCCGCCAGCAGCAGGCGGCGCATGTCATCCGTGGTGCGGACCCCCCCGCCGACCGTCAGTGGCAGAAAAATCCGTTCTGCCGTGCGGCCCACAACATCCAGAATGGTATCACGGTTTTCATGGCTGGCTGTGATGTCCAGAAAGGTCAGTTCATCAGCCCCGGCGGCGTCATACAGGGCGGCCTGTTCCACAGGGTCCCCGGCGTCACGCAGTTCAACAAAGTTCACGCCTTTGACAACGCGCCCGTTCTTGACGTCCAGACAGGGGATAACCCGGAGTTTCAGCATCAGGCCAGAACCTTCAGAGCCTCAGCCGGGGAGACCCGGCCATCATACAGTGCCCGGCCAACAATTACGCCTTCAAGGCCCGGTGTGTCATCTGCTGCTTTGCGCAGAGCGGCCAGATGGTCGAGATTGCCCACCCCGCCGCTGGCGATCACCGGGACGGAGACGGTGTTGGCGAGGGCGACGGTCTGGTCAATATCCAGCCCGTCCAGCATCCCATCGCGGCTGATTTCCGTGAAAATAATGGCGGCCACCCCGGCTTCCTGCATCCGCAGGGCGAGTTCTGTTGCCTGCATGTCAGAAACTTCGGCCCAGCCTTCTGTTGCGACATGGCCAGAGCGGGCATCAATCCCGGCGACGATCTGACCGGGGAAAATGCGGCAGGCTTCTCTGACCAGAGCGGGATTTTTCACCGCGACCGAGCCGAGAATAACCCGCGTGACACCGGCTTCCAGCCAGGAGGCAATGGCCTTCATATCGCGCAGGCCGCCGCCAAGCTGCATGGGCACCGTGGTGGCATTCAGAATGGCCTGTACCGCGGGCGCATTGGCAGACTGGCCTGCAAAGGCTCCGTTCAGGTCCACCGCATGCAGCCATTTGAACCCGGTATCACACCACGCGCGCGCCTGAGCCGCCGGATCATCTGAATAGACGGTCGCATCTTCCATTTCCCCGCGGCGCAGGCGCACGCAGGCTCCATCCTTCAGGTCAATAGCCGGGTAGAGAGTGAGCGGGCGGGAGGAAGGAGAGGATGCAGTCATGTCCGGTGTTTCAGCCTGAGAGGAGAAGGAGGGCTCCACAAGGGGAGAGCGCACGGTATCAAGAAGTTTGGTGAAGAACAGCCCGCTCACCGTCTGGTCTCCCATTCGCGCAAAGTGCGGATGGGTGCCCCAGTGCAGGAATCCGGCTTTCTGGAACAGGGAGATGGCGGCTGTCTGGGTGTCGGGCACATCCATATTCATGACCCGGAAGCCCATGCTGCGGGCGGCGTTTTCCACCTCATGCAGCAGCGCGCCCCCCAGCCCCCGGTTGCGGGCGTAAGGGGCAACAAACAGGTGCATCAGCGTGATGCACATAGCCTGACATTCATTATTGCGCGGGGCACGGACGAGCTGGGCGCAGCCGACAATCTCTCCCTTCAGCCGCACCACAAACAGCATGCGCTCGGGGACCAGCAGCAACCCTTTGAAGTAGCGTTCCAGAACCTGCCGCCCCTGCGGCTGGACCCACCCAAAACCACCGCCATCCAGAATGGCGGCGTCCGCGGCTTCACACAGAGCCTGAAGGTCATCATCCGTCAGGGAGAGGACGCGCTGAACAAGTTTGCTTTTAGACATAGACATCGCAGAGGGTTTCCGGAGTCCAGCTCAGAAAATTGGCCAGAATCTGCAAGCCAACGGTCTGGCTTTTTTCAACATGGAACTGTGTTCCGGCAACATTCCCGTTGCACACGATGGCAGGGACCGCACCACCATAATCCGTGGTGGCAATCAGGGTATCGGGCTTCGTGTTTCTCAGCGCGTAGGAATGGACAAAATAGCCGTGGGGGGCGCCGCCGAGCCCTTCCGTGAGCGGGTGGGAACGGGTGAAGTTCAGCTCATTCCAGCCCATCTGCGGCATACGCAGGCCGGGGGCGTCCATGGGAGCAATTTCGCCCGCAATCCAGCCAAACCCTTCCGTTGTGCCATGTTCCAGCCCGCGCTCGGCCATCAGTTGCATGCCGACGCAAATTCCCAGAAAGGGCGTGCCCGCGCGGGTGGCCGTCAGAATGGCGTCTTTCAGGCCAGAGACGGACTGGAGCCCGCGGGCGCAGTCAGCAAACGCTCCCTGACCGGGCAGAATGATGCGGTCCGCCGCGCGGACATCCGCCGGGGAGCTGGTAATCCGTACCGAGGCTTCAAGGCCCGAAAGCTCTGCCGCACGGGCGGCCGCACGGGCGGCAGAAGCCAGATTGCCGCCTTCATAATCAACGACGGCAATGGAGAGGGATCTGGTCATAAGGACCTCGCACGTCTGATTCCTCTCAGGAACCGGGCCTTCCCGGCGTCTGAGCAGAATGAGGTTCGGGGAAGAAAGTCTCGGGGCGCCTTATAGCACACCCTTGGTGGAGGGAATGCTGCCCTGCATCCGCGGGTCTGCTTCCACGGCCATGCGGAGGGCTCTTGCCAGCGCCTTGAACGCTGCTTCCGCAATATGGTGGCAGTTTTTGCCGGCCTTTTGCGTCAGGTGCAGGGTGAGCATGCCGGACATAGCAAAGGCGCGGAAAAATTCTTCCACCAGTTCCGTATCCAGTTCCCCAATCCGGTCCCGGTCGAAGGTTGCATCCCATGCCAGAAACGGGCGGCCGGAGAGGTCCACCACGGCTTCACATAGGGCTTCATCCAGCGGCACCAGCGCATGGCCAAAACGCCGCACGCCGCGCTTGTCACCCAGTGCCTGCCGCAGGGCCTGCCCGATGGCAATACCGGTATCTTCCACCGTGTGGTGGCCATCAATATGGAGGTCACCTTTTACAATCACGGTCAGATCCAGCAGGCCATGTTTGGCGAGGGCCGTCAGCATATGGTCAAAAAAACCAATGCCCGTATCAATGTTGGCCTGTCCTGATCCATCCAGATCAAGAGTGACGGCAATATCGGTTTCGCTGGTAACGCGATGCAGGGTGGCGTGGCGTGCTGTGTTCATGGTGGGGAGCTTTATAGCGGAAGACAGGCCCCGACACCATGAGGCAGGTGCCGGAAGGCTGGAAGTGTGTCAGCTTTTTGGAACATTCTGCTCAAGTTCCGCAAGCCACAGGGCCGCATTGCCATCGGAGGGGGCGCGCCAGTCCCCGCGCGGTGAGAGACTGCCGCCCGCCATGATCTTTGGCCCGTTGGGCATGGCGGAGCGTTTGAACTGGCTGGTGCCAAAAAAGCGGCGCAGAAAGATGTGCAGCCAGTGGCGGATGGTGGGCAGGTCATACGCCATGCGGTCCTGCTCCGGGAAGCCGGGAGGCCAGCTACCAAAGGAAGCATCCTGCCAGACCTGTTGCGCCATGAAGGCAATGCGGGACGGGGTGAAGCCGTAACGCAGTACGTAAAACAGTGTGAAATCATGCAGCGCATACGGGCCGATGATATCTTCCGTGCTTTGTGCCCCGTTTTCCCCCACCGGCACCAGTTCTGGCGAGATTTCCGTGGCCAGAATGGTGGAGAGCAGGGGGGTGACGTCCGGTGAAAAATGCCCTGAGGCAATGGCCCAGCGGATAATGTGCTGGATCAGTGTTTTGGGGAGTCCCGCATTGACGTTGTAATGCGCCATCTGATCCCCCACACCGTAGGTGCACCAGCCCAGCGCCAGTTCTGAAAGGTCGCCGGTGCCGATCACCATTCCCTGATGCATGTTGGCGAGCCGGAACAGGAAATCTGTCCGCAGGCCGGCCTGAACATTTTCAAACGTGATGTCATGCACAGGTTCACCCTGAGCAAAGGGATGTTTGATTTCGCGCAGCATCAGGCTGGCGGCCGGGCGAATATCCAGAACCTCGTTCCCGGTGCCCAGGGCGGCCATCAGGGCCTGCGCGCTGGCCAGTGTTTTCTCCGTCGTGCCGAAACCGGGCATGGTGTAGCCCAGCACAGCGCTGCGGGGCCAGCCGAGTTCATCCGCGGCTCTGACGGCCACCAGCAGAGCCTGTGTGGAGTCCAGCCCCCCCGATATGCCAATCACCATGCGTTTGACGCCACTGGTGCGGAGCCGCTGCTTGAGGGCGGAGACCTGAATGGTAAAGGCCTCAAAACAGTCCTGCGCCAGCCGCTCCGGATCATTGGGAACAAAAGGAAAGCGGGAGAGGGGACGGCGCAGGCCCAGACTGGTTGCGGGCGGAGCAAGGGTCAGGCGGATGCGTCGCCACGTAGGAGCATGGGTCTGCATGGCATGGGCATTGGCGGCAAATGTGCCCATGCGCAGGCGCTCCTGCCGGAGCAGGGTGAGGTCAATATCCGCCACCACATGCCGGGAGCCGGAGGGGAAGCGTTCACTCTGGGCGATTACCTCACCATTTTCAAAAATGGCAATCTGGCCGTCCCACGCGACGTCGTTTGTGGATTCGCCCTCTCCGGCGGCGGCGTAGAGGTATGCCGCGACACACCGGGCAGACTGCGCCCGGCACAGCAGGGTGCGGGTTTCCGCTTTGCCCACAGTAATATCGCTGGCGGAGGGGTTTACCAGAATGGTGGCCCCGGCGAGGGCGGCCAGTGTTCCCGGCGGCACGGTTACCCAGAGGTCCTCACACAGTTCCACCCCAAGGCAGAATCCTGGCAGGTCTTCTGCTTCAAATAACAGATCTGTGCCGAAGGGGACGTCCGCGCCGTTCAGCCGTAGTGATTGGCCCTGTGTGGCGATACCGGGCGTAAAGTGCCGGGCTTCATAAAATTCACGATAATTCGGCAGGTAGCTTTTGGGCACCACACCCAGCACCGTGCCCCGATGGATGAGAACAGCACAGTTATAGAGTGCGTTGTCATGCCGCAGGGGGGCCCCGACCACCAGTACGGGTAGCAGATCGGCCGAGGCGGATGCCAGATCCGCAAGGGCCTTTTCGACAGCATCCAGCAGGGTTTCCTGCTGGCGCAGATCATCTATTGCGTATCCCGATAACCCCAGTTCCGGAAATACACACAGTACGGCGCCGTCCTGACCGCAGGCCTGAGCGGCTTCCAGTGTGCGCTGCATGTTGGTGGCCGGATCTGCCAGGGCAACAGGAACAGTGCAGGCTGCGACACGGGCAAACCCCTGATGATACAGCGCGTGAAATGCAGAAGCCGACAACGTGTTCCATCCTTATCCTGATGGGCAAAGAACTCCTGAACATGATTGCAGAGAAGTGGAGTTGCGCCAACTCAGGGACTTTCAGGGCTTTCTGCGGGGCATGGTGGGGGAGGGGAGAGGCCTTTCAAAATAAACGAAAAAAATATCAAAAAGCCTCTTGCGTGTTTGGCCGAACCCCCTTAGAAGGAGGCCATCCAATGCGGGCGTAGCTCAGGGGTAGAGCACAACCTTGCCAAGGTTGGGGTCGTGGGTTCGAATCCCATCGCCCGCTCCAAATTTTCATGAAAATTTGAGTGGTTAGCATGAAGGTCGCGTGAGCGGCCTTTTTTGCGTTTTGGGGGGTGAAGTGCCTCCTATTGAAGTCTGTCCAATCCTCCTTTCTGGTGACTTCGGAGGGTGCTTAATCCTGTGGCTCCCAGACAGAAACCACAGGAAAAAACGGGCGGATGAAGAGAGTTTTTAAGACTCAGCCGTTCGGTCTTTGGCTGCTCTCTGCACCAGCCTGATCCAGTCATGGCGGCTTTCTAGCAGTTCAACCACGCGCTGTTTATGCGCCTCCTGCTCCGTCACGCTGCTGGTCATGGAGGTGTGATGAACGCGGTATTCCGCCAGAATTTTTGGAACATGCGTGCCCTGCAGGCCAAGTTCCGCAAAAGAGCACCACAGGTCATAATCTTCCCACCCCATGGCGGAGCGGCTGACATAATAGCCTCCGGCAGCGGCCCATGCCCATTTTGCGACAAGCGCCATGGCGTCAATATAGTTACCAGCAACAAGTTGCATCGGGTGGTAGGGTTTATCGCCCAGCAGTTTGTGCAGAGTTGGTTCTCCAAACTGTTCCAGAATCGGGTAGGCATAGGCCGTCATGTCGTTTGTGGCGGCCGCAAGGTCCGCACAGGCGTCTGGCAACAGCCGGTTATCGGCATCCAGCGGCAGGAAAAACGGTGTTTCTGCATGGGTGACGCCGCAGTTCCGTGCTCCGCCCAGCCCTGCATTGACGGTTGTTTTGAGCAGAATAAGTCGGTTGAAGCGTGCGCTGTGTCGCGTCATCCATGCGGTTATTAAAGGAACGGATGCGTCTGAAGAGCCATCATCCACCACAACCAGATCAAGCAGCGGCATGGTCTGGGACCGAACCGAGTCCAGAGCCTCCAGAATAAAGGTCTCATAATTATAAGAGGTGATAATGACAGTGACGGGTGCTTCCTCCAGCCCGTCCTGATGGAACAAAACCTCATGCGGAGGGACATCCGGCAGGCCTTTGCCACGGTAAGCGCCGCGGGCAATCTGGAGTTCAGAAGCACGGGCTGCCGCCTGTTCTCCGCCGAGTCCTTCAAGAAGACTGTCAAACACCAGAGCCTGTCGCTGCGGGCCAAAATACCACAGGGACCCATGATAGGCTGCGTCCGCCATGCGCTGGCGTAAATCCGGGTTATCCAGCAGGGCAACTAGAGCGGCTTCCCACTCCTGAGGTGTATCCGCCAGAAAACCGCTCACACCCTCCACGACGCACTGCCTGAACGGTGTGGTCGGGGAAACAATGGAGGGAACACCGGCCAGAGCGGCTTCAAAAAACTTCAGTTCACTTTTGGCGTTGCAGAAAAGGGAGCCGCTTTCCAGTGGAGCGATGGCGATATCAAACCGCGCGGTTTCCGCAGGCAGGTCGGGCAGCGGGACCATATCCCGCCATTCAATCTGGTGCGCTACTGGAGTCAGTTCCGGGAATTCATTCATCAGCAGCACAGGCTGGTGATTGCCCTGTTCCCGGAACAGAACGAGGCGAAGGTCCGGCCGCTCCCGCATCAGGTTGGCCAGAATACCCGCAACACCGGCAAAATCACGCTGATGCGTGCGGGAGCCGGTGGCATAGCCGATGCGTAGAAGACCATCTGATCCGGTCCATCGTTTTTTACGCATGGCCATGCGGCTACGGCGCAGGGCGTCAGCATCAAATGTATTGGGGACAGTATAGGTCAGCGGTTTATTGATGCGCATCAGCCCGGCGAGTGTATCGGTCGGGGCCAGACACAGGTCAGAACGCATCAGAGTGCGGCGCATTTCTGTGAAAACGGTTTCAATACGCTGCTCGGTCGCACCAATGCTGCGGATACCGTCAATAATATCAAACCGTGCCATATGCGGCAGGAACGTGATGTCATCGGTATCAAAAATAACATTCGCCCCGTTTTCGCGTGCCAGTTGTAGCAGAATATCGACGTGCCCGCTAAACTCCACGCGCCAGAGAATCACGACATTCGCCCAGCTCAGATCATCCGGATTGACCTCTGCGCAGGGCTTCCAGCGGGCTTCATGGCCAGCCCGGATGCAGGCCGCCGCGTTCCGGATGCAACGATATTGTACGCCGGGGGACTCCGGCTCACCCGCCACAAACAGGATTTTGCGACGCGGGCTGCGCTGCGCAACAGGCGGACAGGAGGGGAGTTCTTCCTCCGGTGCAGACGGCGGAGACGCTGCCGGTTCACTTGAGGGCGCACTGATCAGAACGGGAGGTTCGGGCTGATCCAGTTCGACGGGCGGTGGAATGGCAATATCTGGGGTGTTCAGAGGGGGCGGAATCGGCAGGTCAGGCACAAAAGGGGCCATTGTGCCACGCACCATTGTGCGCGCCAGTGAGCGGAGGAAGCCCGCCGGGGTTGAGAGAAAACTCCGGAGGGCATTCAGCCCTTCCGTGCGACTCATGATTTCCTGAGAAAAGGCTGACCAGACGTCCGCGTTCTGCCGAAGGTGAGAGAGGGCCTGAGACAAAGCCTGCGAGAGGGCCGTGTTGGCCTGTGTGAGCGCAAGACACTGGTTGCGCCAGGAGTTTCCATAAGTAACAAGAGTGGAAATGTCAGAATTAAAACGATTTTTTTCAGTATTCAGTTTTGCTTCAAGAGCTGTTTTATCTTCTCTGAGGTCTGAAAACCGCAGGCGTTCCTGACAAAGCTCGGTCTGAAGGCGCTGTATCTGTTCTTTTTGGTGCGACAGTAAAGCCTGATCCTCCCAGAACTGCCCGGCCTGACTGAATCGCTCACGCAACAATGTTTTTTTGAGGAGGGCGTCCCCAGAGCCACTGGCGGCTTTGGTGAGGAGGAAATGGATATCCGGGGTTTCGGGAGCGGTTGTTGCAAAAACGCCCAGCCCGTTCGCGTGGAAAAAACTGAAAGTCGGGTACGTCTTCTCAAGCTCTTCCCATACTTTCCCCGCAGCAGGAGCGGCAATGCCGCTGAGCAGCACGAGAGATCCGGCGGGAAGCCCGCTCAGTTCCATTTTCAGGTGGTCAGGGTTCTGCCATGCGGGGTGAGCGTAATAATATAATGTGGAGTCGGCAGGGCTACTGGCGGAAAAATACCGCGCTTCTATGAAGCGTGTTGGAAGACTCCGGGTGTGGATGGCCTGTTTCAGGGTCGTGCTGACGGAGCGGCTGGCGCCGATGAGAACCAGAGCCTCCGGGGCCAGCGTTTCAAGCAGCCAGAGCATAAACGGCAGATGCCCGCAGTCCGTTGTATCGCCCTCCACCAGAGTAATCTGTGTAAAAAAAGCCTCAGACTCCATGGCGCAGAGCGATGCAACAGAGGAGACGGGCTTACGGGACGGTAAATCTGATAAAGATGCAGGCATGGAGAAGCACAGAACCCTGATTTTAAGTCGGGAGACTATTTTGCCGGGAACTGTCTATTTGACAATCTGAAAGCAGATTTTTCCGACATTTAGTACTAATAATGACAGGATCGGGTTGAACATTGTTCTTTATCTAATTTTGGTTACCTGTCTCTTTTTAAAAACTTTTGCGAAAAAAATCGTTAAAGCTTGAGAATACTCATAAGATGCTTGCATGTTCGTGTTGGCTTCGCCTAAAACGAAGCCTGACATTAGTGTGCCGCTATATGGGTGTGAGCCGATCGTGCCTTGTAGAGCGGGCGTAGAAAAGGACGGATAAAATGGCGATTATCACCGTTGCCGGTGCGTCAGGAGGGACCGTACAGGTCACTGTTGACGGGGCTATGAACACCGCGTTCGTAGGCCGGACACAGGCTCTTGCGGACCAGCTTTCTGACCAGCTTAACAATCAGGGCATTCTTGATGCCCGCTATCTGAACACCGGTTCAAATAGCAAAGCCTCCAGCACCAGCAACCAGTCCGGTTATGGTGTGATCACGGCTGCTGGTTCCTACCAGGTTTCCGGCGACTTCCGCTGGCTGACCGTTGGTGCGAACTCTGCGACGACGGCTCCGAGCACGGCTCTGGACGCCTGGGTCAACATCGATGCGACCAAAGTCAGCACCGAATATCTGAGCGTTGTTGCTGGCACCACGCAGGGCGTCAGCTTCCGCGCTGGTTCTCAGGGCGGTCTGTTTGTCGGTGGGTCTGGTGACAACCTGTTCCAGGGTGATTATCTGGACCACAACCCGGGTGCATGGGATATCCGCACGGGTGCGGGGAATGACATCATCAACAGCGGCAATGGTAACGACACCATTTACGCTGGCGCCGGGAACAACACCATCACTCTAGGCACGGGCGTGAACTATGTTCACTCCGACGGTCAGGACACGATCACGGCAACCTCTGGTGTGCAGAGCATCACCCTGAACGGTGGCAGCTCCTTCGTGAACGTGGGCAGCAACTCTCTGGTTGTTGACGCTGCGGGCAACGAACAGATCACTGTTGGCGGCGCAAGCACGGTAACGGGTGGCACGCACGACTCCATCAACATGGCCGGCACAACCGGCACGGTTGAAGGCGGTCTGAAGAACACCATTTCCGCTGCACACGGTGACCTCTACACCACGCACACGGATACGGCACTCATCAACGTCAGCGGCGCGCTCACCTTCGTTGGTGGCACGGGCGACACGACCATTACGGCTGGTCAGGCAACCATCTTTGGTTCCAACAACCTGTATGCTCGTCTCGACTCCACCGATGCAACGTCCCTGTTCGTTGCAAACGATGGCAACGAAACGCTGGACGGCGCGTCTTCCGCATTCGGTATCCACGCATTCGGTAACGTTGCGGGCACGACCGGTACGCAGACGTTCATCGGTGGTTCTGCTTCCGATACGCTGGTTGGCGGTGTTGGCAACGCAACCCTGACGGGTGGCTCTGGCGCAGCAAACGTCTTCGGCTTCCGCGACGGGATCGCAGGCGCTGACTACACGATCACCGACTTCGGTAGCGCTGCTGGCAACTCTGTGCTGCTGGTTGACTATGACTACACGGCGTCTCAGTTCCAGCAGGATGTGCTGGATAAGGCTGCTCATAACGGCAACAACACGACGATCACCCTGTCTGACGACAGCAAGATCACTTTTGTTGATGTCTCCAGCCTGACGTCCAACCAGTTCAGCGGCCTGAAGTAAAATTCAGCCCTCAATTGGTTTGAGTGTTAAAGGGAACCGGGCCGAAAGGCCCGGTTTTCTTTTGTGAGGACTATTTTTACTTATTTTCCAAGTCTTTATTGTGCTGAGAGAGTGACGCCTGTGAGTGATTTGAGTGAAGATTCAGAAAAAATCAGACAGGTTTTAACGCAGGCCGAAGCCTTGTCAGCCAGCTACCGTGCCAGCGCCCGGATTCAGGGTATGCGGGTTGATGGGCTGCTGCATGAAGCTGGCAGCCTGCGTCATGCGCTGGAAACCCAGCGGCATACACTCTCATGGCGTGTTACGGCCCCTTTGCGCGTTGTCCGCCATCTGATGAAAGGGCAATTGCCAACCGGGCAAAAAATCCCCGTCGTCTATCAGCGCGTCCGGGAAATCTATCAGGATGAAGGCCTGCAGGGGGTTACGCAGCGTCTTCAGGCTCGCCTGCCGGGCACCCGGCTGGGGCGAATGGTGGCCCGGTATAGATCGGGTGGGCAGAAACCGGTTCCTGCACGGGAGTCTACGTCTCAAAATCCCGCGCTCAAACGCAGCGCAGAACTGAGGCTTGTCACGCCGGAAGAGCGGCAGAAAGCGCTTGAGGCCGTTTATACACGACCGCTTGAGGCGGACACTCGTGACCAGCTTACACCGCGTATTCTGATTATTGCCGAACTCACCTTACGGCAGTGTGCAAAATACCGCGTCTGGCAGAAAGAGGAGCAATTGCGGTCTCTGGGCTGGACAGTCGATGTGGTGGACTGGCGGGACGCACAAAAAGCACTTTCAGCGCTGCAACTCTGTACTGAAGTTATTTTTTACAGGGTTCCGGCATTTGAATCTGTTGAAAATCTTCTCCATGAAACGCGGCGGTTGGGCCTGTCCCCCTGGTGGGAGGTGGATGATCTGATTTTCTCTGCTGAACTGTATCAGGAGAATGGAAACCTTCAGACGCTGGACACTGCGGAACAGAAACAGATCCTGTTTGGTGTCAGGCTGTTCAGAAAATGTCTTCTGTCCTGTGACCGCGCGATAGCATCCACCCGCGTTCTGGCGCAGGCCATGCTGGATGCCGGGATTCCCTCAGCCGTGGTGATTGAAAATGCACTGGACCAGCAAACCATAGAGATTGCGGAAAGTCTGTCAGAACGCGGCGTGCCCCCGCATGATACGACGCAGGAAATCCGGATTGTTTATGGCTCCGGAACCAAGACGCATGATGCGGATTTCCGGGTGGCGGCGAGCGGGATTCTTGCCGCGATGCAGAGGGACTCGCGCCTGACCCTGCATATTATTGGTGATCTCACGCTTCCCGAGAGTTTTGAGGCCGTTAAAGAACGGGTGCAAACCCTTGCCGGGCGTGATTACGCGGCCTATCTGGGGCTTCTGGCGCAGGCCGATATAACCATTGCACCGCTTGAGCCAACGATTTTCAATGATGCCAAAAGTAATATCAAATTTCTTGAAGCCGCCATCCTGAAAATTCCCTCAGTCTGCTCTCCGCGTGATGCGTTTTTACAGGTCATGCAGGACGGGAAAAACGGGCTTCTGGCGGAGGAAGAAACACAGTGGCGGGATGCGATCCTGCGTCTGGCCGCAGATCCTGACCTGAGAGCACAGCTTGGTCAGCAGGCTTATGAGGATGTTCTGGACCGGTACAGTCCTGCCCAGATTGCCCGACAACAGGTTCTGCCGGTTTTTGGACGCCCTGTTGATAAACGGCCTGCCGCCACCCTGCGGGTACTGTGTGCCAATGTCTACTTCACGCCCCGCTCTTTTGGAGGCGCGACGTTTGTCGCGGAAGAGATGGTGCGCCGGTTACAGCGCCTGCCGGATATGGATGTCTCAGTGGTGACATCCCGCCCGGAACTGCACAATCGGGGCAATGCGTCTATCCGCTATAGTGCGGAAGGCGGTCTTGTTCTGGGCGTGCGTGTTCCGCCGGATCATGACCGGGTTGGCGCTCTGGATAATGAGGCCGCAACGGACCTGTTCCGGGGCTGGCTTGCCGCGGTGAAGCCGGATGTTGCGCATTTTCATGCCACGCAAGGCCTTGGTCTTGGCATGTTGCGCGCCTGTATTGAAGCCGGTGTGCCGTATATTGTGACGGTGCATGATGCCTGGTGGCTGTGTGAGCGCCAGTTTATGGTGAAGGCTGACGGGCAGTATTGTTTTCAGGAAAAAATCAATCAGCGCGTGTGTCAGATGTGCGTGCCGGAAGCGCGCCATCTGTCAGAACGGGCGGAAATGATGCGGGCCGCGCTGGAAGGGGCGGCATTGCTGCTTTCCCCCAGTGAGACCCATCGCCAGTTGTTTATTGCCAACGGGGTTTCTCCGGAGCGCATTCTGGTAAACCGGAATGGGTTTGTCTGGCCTGCACAGCCTCGGACTCCGCGTAAGTCCGGCAGCCCTCTGCGTTTTGGGTATGTCGGGGGCACGGAAGATATCAAAGGCTATTCTCTGGTGCGGCGGGCGTTTCAGGCTCTGGCGGACAGCAACTGGGAGTTGCGGGTTGTTGATAATAAGCTGAATCTGGGCATCCGCTCCGTTTATACGGAATCCTGGAAAGTCAAAGGGACCGTTACGACCATTCCTGCTTATAAGCCTGAGACAATGGATGCTTTTTTTGACGGAATTGACGTGTTGCTTTTCCCGTCTCAATGGAAAGAAAGCTACGGCCTGACTGTAAGGGAAGCCCTTGCGCGTGATGTATGGGTGATTGCGACGGGGCCGGGCGGACAGTCCGAAGATCTGGTAGACGGCGTGAATGGTACGGTCATTGCCATTGATGGGCGGCCGGAGACCTTGCAGAAAGCCGTTGAGGCGCTTCTGAAAAACCCTGAACGCCTGACAGGCTACGTCAATCCGTTCAAGCAGCAGCTTGCGACGTTTGAAGAGCAGGCTGCGGAACTGGAAGGGATTCTGCGAGACGTGGTGGAGACCAGAACCGCTAGCGCGCAGTGCCTCGCCGACGGTCTTTCCGCCATTTCAGCCGATCCCACTGATTCATGAGCGCGTAGACCGCGCGCCCTTTCCATGTGGGATGTAGGGTGAGGGGGCGCGACGGATGCTGGCTCAGATAGGCTTCAATCCATTCCGGCTGGAAACCGTTTTCAGTCGGGATAAGTGTGCGCCAGTCTTCAAGATGCGGAATACTGAACGGATTGTCCCGTAAGACTTCCTGTTTGAGGAATGGCACAGTTTCCGTCTGAACCATGTCGCGCCAGTGCGTGTGCATCGGGTTGGCAGGGAAAAAGCGGGCGAGTGGCTTATCAAGATCACTCCATGCCGCATGAAGGGGAATGTTCGCGGCTTTCAGGGCGACGGACAGGCCGAGTTCACCATGCCAGATGATTTCATCCCGTGACATTTCGGCAAATGGAAGGGTCAGAACACGCTGGACTGAGGGCGTGTGAAAGGCTGCCTGCGACAAACCGATAAACCAGGATTGCAGATGCGGAGTTATGGCGCGTGAGGCCACCAGCCCCCAGGCGGGACGCTGATTTGCTTTTAGTTTTTTCAGCAGAGGAGGCAGCGGCGTGAAGGGGCCAAAAACGCTGTCATTAGCAAAAAGGATGTAAGGCGCGTCTTCAGCGAGTCCTTTTTGCAGTAAAAATTGCCATGCTCCAAAATCCAGACCGCCATTTGGCCTCTTCCACGCCTGAATTCCATGGTTATTACAAAATTTCTGTGTGCTTTCATGAATAGTCTCTGCACCAGAGAGAATAATGTGCAGAACAACACCACAAGATAATAGGTTTTTCAGGTAAAAACGGGTATGAAGAGGAATGTTCCCATCCGGGACATAGCATGCAAACAGGCAGATTGTTCCTGTGGGTAAAACGGTGGATGAAGTGCTTTCAACCTGTTTTTTTGTGATGCCTGCGGGAAAAATCGGAACTGATTGCATTTTTAATTTGGTTTTTCCGGTGAAATATGACTATCAAGCCGCGAGCGTTGCTGATTATAGTAGCCTAAGAATTGTTACTCACATAGTTCTGTCTGAAAGGGAGTTAAAGTCTCAATGAGCAAGGCCTTTATTGCTGCGGTGATCCAGGACTCGATCAACTGCACCGGCGTTGCCGCCAATCAGGCTGCGAACGACCTTCTGGATGCGATTGTAGAAGAATTGAAGCGTGAAGGCGGGTTTACCCTTCCGTCTTTCGGCACATTCACAGTTCGCAAGACAAAGGCGCGCAAAGCTCTGAATCCGCGGACGGGTGAGCCTGTAAAAGTGAAAGCCGGTAAGACGGTACGCTTTAAAGCCAGCCCCAATCTGAAAAAAGCCGTCTGAGTATTTTTTACGTTACGGTCTGCTTTTTCAAAACGGCTCTGAGGACCTCCTCAGAGCCGTTTTTTTTGCCCTTTTTGCAAGAGCTGGTGCTGACTTCCAGTAAACCCGAAGCCCTTAGAGAGGCTTTTCGTCGGGTGTGATATCGTCCAGCCGGTCAAGCTCCCGCAGGCCGGGGAACAGCGCCATCCACACTGCTGTAATAACCAGTGTGCCAATACCGCCAACAACTACGGCGGGAACGGCCCCTATGGCGCTGGCCAGCATCCCGCTTTCAAATTCACCCAACTGGTTTGAGGACCCGATAAACAGCATGTTCACGGCGGAAACGCGCCCGCGCATTTCATCCGGTGTGCCAAGCTGAACCAGCGCACTCCGCACCATGACGCTGATGACGTCCGCGCCACCCAGCACGGCCAGAGCCAGGATGGAAACCGGAATGGAACGGGAGAGGCCAAAAATAATGGTGGCAACCCCGAAAATCATGACAGAGACAAACATCCACCGGCCCGCATGGCGGCCGAGCGGATAGCGGGCCAGCACTGTGGCAACCAGCAGAGCACCAATGGCCGGAGCAGCCCGCAGCAAGCCGAGTCCCCACGGGCCTGCATGCAGGATATCCGTGGCAAAAAGCGGCAACATGGCCGTCGCACCGCCCAGCAGAACTGCAAACAGATCAAGCGAGAGTGCGCCCAGCATCGCGGGCTTCCGGCGCAGGAAGGAAATACCGCCAAAAACAGCCGCCAGTGTGGCGGGTTGGCGGGGGCGGGCGGGAAAGCGCAGCGTCATGCTGGTTGTTGCCAGAGCGGCAATGGCAAAGCCTGCCGCACAGAGTGCGTAACAGACGCCTGCTCCCAGCCCATACAGCAAGCCCCCCAGAGAGGGGCCGGCAATGGAGGCGACCTGAAACAGGGAGGAGGAGAGGGCAGCCGCCCGTGGAAACACCGAGGTAGGCACAAGAGACGGCAGAAAGGTCTGCTGCGCGGGCATTTCAAAGGCCCGGCAGACGCCAAACAGCGCCACCAGCCCGTAAATCATGCCCGGTGCGAGAAAATGGGCAAAAGATGCCATCGCCATGAAGGCTGCGGCTAGTGCCTCAATGGCCTGACAGGTGATGACAATGCGCCGCCGGTCATGCTGGTCCGCTGCGTGACCAGCGGGGAAAATAAACGCCACCATAGGCAAAAACTGGGCAAGCCCGACAAACCCGAGAGCTGCCGCGCTATGGGTCAGCGCATAAATCTGCCATCCGACAGCAACGGCCTGAACCTGAGAAGAAAATGCGCCGAGCGTGCGGGATGTGAGGGCCGCAACAAGACCGGGCTGCGATAAGAGAGGGGGAGGGGCTGCCGGATTATTTTCCATAGAGACGAGTCATAACAGGAGGGGCTGGTAACCGCCTATCCTTTTGGAGCAGCGTTCTTTTAAATAAAATGCGATGTCTGGAAAGTGGCTGGGGCGGGAGGATTCGAACCTCCGCATGGCGGAATCAAAATCCGCTGCCTTACCGCTTGGCTACGCCCCAAAAGTGCGGTTGGCTCTTATTAAGGCCAACCTGTAGGATTCGTAAAGAGAGGGAACGCGCTGTTTTTTCTTCCCCGGGAAATTTTCAGGCGTGTGAGGGGGCGGGAGAAGCGTCCGGTTCTTCAAAATCCAGATCCGGCAGGCCGCCGTCTTCCAGTGTGCTGTCTGCCGGGAACAGGCGGAAGCGGGCTGCTTTGTTCAGAGCCAGATCAAGCGCTGCCATGGTGGAGCCCATATCCGCGCTATCATCTTTTTCCCAGGCGCGCAGCGTATGCGTCCAGATGGCAACTACCATATTGATGCGGACCAGCCCGCCCAACCCGGTAACGCTGATCCCGGCGGCGTCGGCCATCCAGCGCATGCTTTCCAGCGTGGCGCCACCCAGCAGAAGGGTCAGCGGCGGGTCCATCGGCAGGGCGCGCAGAACGGCGCGGATACCGTGCCGATACTGTTGAAAAACGTCCAGACGGCGCATCAGCAGATCAAACAGACGCTCGCGCGGTGACCCAAAGGTTGTGTTATCGGCCAGAGCGGACTCGTCAGCCATGCGCCCCAGCCGGAGCAGCAGAGAGGCCCGGCAGGGAAAGCGTTCGCGCGTCTGCGGGAAAGACAGGCCCGCGGAACGGGCGGCATCCAGCAGAGAGACAGACGCCCAGCCCCCGTCTTCCGCCTGTGTCATGGCGGCACTCAGAAGGGCGGCGTCAAAGTCATCATGATCCATAAGAAGAAGCCTGTTCGCAGAAAAATAGAGACTTTAAGGCAGCCTGTCAGGCGCCTGTGTCAGGTTGAAAGCTCTTTGGCGCGTCTTGCCGCGGCCGCAACGGCACGCGGCACAATGGCAGGCCATGCGTCAGGAGCCATGAAGATTTTAAGGGCTTCTGCCGTGGTCCCGCCGGGGCTGGTGACGCGGCGGCGCAGTTCCTCGGCATCTGCCGGAGACTGGTTGAGCAGAGCTCCCGCGCCGTAAATGGTTTTCCGGGCCAGTGTGCGGGCCGTTTCAACGGGAAGCCCCTGTTCCATACCTGCCTTTTCCAGCAGTTCCGCCAGCAGGAAGATATAAGCCGGGCCACTGCCGGAAATAGCGGTGACGGAGTCAATCAGCTCTTCCCGCTCAACCCAGATTGTATCTCCTACAGCGTGCAGCAGTGCGTCACACTGCGCTTTCTGCGTGTCAGTCGCGTGAGGGGGCGCATACAGTCCGCTCATGCCGGCACCAATGGCGCAGGGGGTGTTGGGCATGGCGCGGATAATAACGGGATGGGCCTGAGGGTTTCCGTGCTGGTAGCGGTCCGTCAGGCTCTGCACCGTGCGGCCTGCCATAACGGAGAGCAGCGTCGCGTTAGGGAAGCGCCGGGCCAGAGCTTCCAGCGTCGGGTCGGCTTTCTGGGGTTTGACGGCCAGAATAATGACGTCTGGCTGAAAGGCAGCCGGCACATCGTCCAGCGTAGCGGCCAGATGATGGGGAGCGGGCAGGGTGCGGTCATGCCGGTCCAGCACGACGGAGGGTTTCAGGCCGTGCGCCATCCAGCCTTCCAGCATGGCGCCCCCCATCTGGCCGCAGCCAACCAGCAGAACAGACGGCAGGGGAGAGGTTGGGGTCGTCATTACGCTTCTCCCTGACAATCCAGCATGGCAACGGCCAGCGCATCCGCCGGGCTTTGCCCACCCCACAGGAAGAACTGAAAGGCCGGGTAAAAGCGTTCACACTCCGTCAGAGCGATGTCGATCATATCTTCAAACACTTCGATGGAGAGATTGGTGCCACGCAGAAGCAGCGCGTGGCGGAACAGCAGCACGCCATCGTCCTGATCAAGACTGAAATGGCCGATCCACATGCGTTCATTGGCCATGCCGATCAGCTCATATAGCGGGCGCTGCTGCGCCTGCGGCGCTTTGAGGTCAAAGGCACAGGTAAAATGCATGGCCCCGAGTTCTGCTGACCATGAGAAAAACAACCCGTAATCACACCATTTGCCGGGTGCTTCCACGGCCATTTCGGTCGCGTTGCAGCGTTCAAAATTCCAGCCATGTCCACAAATGACCTGTTCCATCAGGTCCAGCGGATTAACGGGGGCGGAGGGGGTGTTTGTGCTTAACGCGGGCATGGCTCACTCTCGGCTGCAAGGTGAAGCGGGCAGAGTACAGTCTGACCGGAGGCGCAGGGCACGCAGGCCCGGCCTGTTCCCGGAAAGACGATGCGCTCAGGACGTATGCGGGGCGTGGTGTGCGTGGGTGGTGTGGCTGGACTGCTCCAGCGCTTCAACACGCGCTTCCAGCGCGGCCAGACGGCGTTCCGCTTCTTCCTGCCCGATACGGGCGCGGGCGGCGAGTTCACGCACGACTTCAAATTCTTCACGCCGCACAACCTGAAGGCTGGTCAGCACTTCATCCACGCGGCTGCGCACAATGGCGTTCAGCTCTTCCTTCGCACCCGTCAGGGCGGACAAAGCACCGCCGGCCACACCAGCAAGATCATCAAAAAAGCGCGGTTTGTCAGACATTGCCGGTTCTCCGTTCAGAAAGTTCAGTCGTCTTCCTTAGGCTTATAGTCAGTCTGCGGGCAGGAGGCTATCGCTTCTTTGGAAATGTCTGGACAGCGTTTGTCTGACCGGGGTGCAGTTCATGCCTGCCTTTGTTGTCCATTGACCGCGCCACGGAGCGTTCCCATTATTTAAAGTAAGAATTTGAAACCAGGACACGGGCCGCACGGACAAAGGATGCGGTCTGTGTACGAGACGCGGAGAAACAGACTTTATGGATAACATGACGGCGGAGGCATTTCTAAAACCCCGCCTTGAGGTCCTTGTGCGGGACGCCGACAAAGCCGGATACAGTCAGGACGTGACGGTCGCCCTGCTGATCAGCCTGCTGGACACACTGAATTTTGGGGCAGACCCCAATCCGCCGTCTGATCAGGGAGGTGCAGCATGAGTGTGCGTGATCCGTATGAGGTTCTTGGTGTTTCCAAAACGGCCAGTCAGGATGAAATCCGCAAGGCCTACCGTAACCTTGCCAAGAAATACCACCCGGACCTGAACCCCGGAGACAAGGTCGCGGAGGAACAGTTCAAGGCGATCGGGCAGGCGAATGATCTGCTTTCCGATACGGAAAAGCGCGGCCGGTTTGACCGGGGGGAAATTGATGCCTCCGGGCAGGAGCGCCATCCCGGTTTTGGGGGTGGTGCAGGCTACGGCAACTATGGGGCCGGGCCGGGTGGCTTCCGCTACAGCGGTGGTGCCGGGCAGGGCTTTTCCGAGGAAGACCTCGGGGATCTGTTCAGCGGTATGTTCACGGGCCGTGGGCGGCGTTCTGCCGGGCCGCGAAAAGGGGCTGACCGATCTTATTCGCTCAAGGTCAGTTTTCTGGACTCCGTTACGGGCGGAAAATCCCGTATCACGTTGCCGGAAGGGGCGACGCTGGATGTCCGAATCCCGCCGGGAATTGAAGATGGGCAGACCCTGCGCCTGCGCGGCAAAGGTGGCCCCGGTGTGCAAGGCGGCCCGGATGGCGATGCCTTGATTACGGTGACTGTCCAGCCCGACCCGACTTACACGCGCGATGGATTTGACCTGACGGAAGTGCTGCCGGTGGATCTGAAAACAGCCGTGCTCGGTGGGCCGATTACAGTCCCGACGCCGACCGGCCCGGTGAAAATGAACGTGCCCCCACAGTCCGATAGCGGCACCAAGCTGCGTTTACGGGGGAAGGGCGTGCAGGCGCATGGAGCGCGGGAGGCCGGTAATCTGTACGTGACATTGCAGATCAAAATCGGAAAACCGGACGCCGCGCTGGAAGAGTTCCTGAAAAACTGGACGCCTGAGAGCGCCGAGTAACGTCAGACCCTCCTGTGCCTGAACCTTAGACGGGCAGGCACAGGGAGGTCGCCCATTCGGGGCGAGAGGGATGCGTCAGTTGTTCCGGTAGAGGGGGAGGTCCAGCTTATGGGTGCCTTCTCCCGTAATCTGGATCTGTGCACTGTTTTCTGAAACCAGTTTGAAGGTTACAGTCAGGTCGTCCTGCTTGCCGGACCATGCGGTGCCAGACGTGCGGGAGAGGCTGAAATGGTCCTGCCCGACAATTTTCTTCAGGGACTCAGGCAGCGTAACCAGCAGCCGTTCTGCCGGTCCGGACGCCTTGTTGGCAGCAACAGTGATCGGGTCCATTGCCATAATGGCCCACTGGCCTGCAAAGGCTGAGGTCTCATAATGCGTCTGAGCAGCCGGAGCCTGCACCGCAGTCTTCGCGGCCTGTGCGGGGAGCGGCAGAGCAAAGGCCAGACCAAGCGGAATAAGGGCAGAGGCAAAAAGCGGCTTCATGACAGGCTCTCCTGAAAACTGATCTTTTCATGTGCCTGTCTACAGGCTTTCCGTCCACCCCGGCGGCCGGAATGTGATCGGGTTTATTTAGACACCGGACTTGACGGAGCGGTGTTTCAGACCCAGATAAGTAGGCGTTACAAATCTGCATTGCAAAAACGGAAGGGGTCTCGCCATGTCAGGAACAGATTCATCACATGATGCATCCGTGACCGCACAGGATCATTCCTCTGAATCCGCTGTTTATGCAGAGCATGAGGCAACAGTGCAGGAAGCCCACGCCGTGATGGCCGACCCGGTAGTGCCTGTTACGGCAGCCCCTGTCCCGTCCGCGCCTCAGCCGCATCCTGAACATGTGGCGGTTAAGGAAGTCTTCCAGATGGTCGGGGCCATGGTGTTTGTCTTCTGCTTTGCCGCCCTTGGCTTTAACGCCATGTATCACGCGGGTTATTAAGGGCAGGGACTCCTCAGGATTTTTGCGGAGAAATGCGCAAAAATCTCAGATTATGATCAGTCAGACACAGCCGACACAAAGAGCCTAGACGTCCAGCGCGTGCCGGACAGCGTCCCGCAGAGCGGGGATAACACTATTCTGAAATTCCGGCGTTTTTCGTTCCCACGCTCCTGTGCGCCAGGACGGGTGCGGGAGGGGGAAATAGTCTGGCAGATAAGATCTGAAATCCAGAACTCGCTCAAACGCCTTCCCTTTCCCCAAAACGTAATTCTGCGCATAGGACCCGACAAGCAATGTCAGGCGCAGGTTGGGCAGGTAGGACAAGATGCGTTCCCGCCAGAGGGACGCACATTCTGGCGGCGGCGGCTTATCACCACCTTTTGGCAAAACACCCGGATAGCACAGGGCCATCGGCACAATGGCGATTTGTTCGGTATCGTAAAAGACGTCCGGACGCATATCCAGCCAGGAGCGCAGGCGTTCGCCTGAGGCATCGTTAAACGGGATGCCGGTATTATGCACATGGGTTCCGGGCGCCTGCCCCGCAATCAGCAGCCGGGCGCGGGGGGAAATGCGGATAACGGGGCGTGGCCCAAGCGGCAACTTGTGCGCACAGGCCTGACAGCCCCGGAGTTCCTTCAAAAACTGAGCGAGAATGTCGTCCTGCTGCTCAGCCGTGCTGTCTGCCGGAAAGCCGGATGTGTGTCTGGAAAAAAGCGATGCCATGTTCAGGGAGATGGGGTGAAGTCCTCTGTTGCACAATATGCGGTGCAGCACGGAACAGGCCCATAAAAAAACACCGCGCCGGAAAACCTGCGCGGTGTTTTTAAGGTCTGCCCCGGTTAAGGGGCAGAGTGGAGGAAGAAGCGGCTTACTGTGCTGCGTCTTCACCTGTGTGGGTCTGCGGAGAGAACGTCCAGCCAGCACCGTAAGGCTGCGGATGGAAGACACCCCATGTTGCCGTGTCATCCCCACCAAAGCCCCAGGAGGTGGTGGAAATCGGTGCATGGTCAACACGCAGCTTCTGGATATCAGAGGCCGTGACATTCGCCGGAGCCTTGTTACCCCAGGAGGTACGGATGAAGTTCACGACGTCAGCCATCTGCTGGTCAGACAGAACGTTCTTGTAACCCGGCATTGCCACAGCGGACGGAGCCCAGTTGGTCGGCGGAAGAACCGCACCCGCCACAATGATGTGGGCAACAGAGGTGGGGTTTTCAGACACAACAACCGGGTTTCCTGCCAGCGGCGGGAACATACGGGCGACACCACCCCCATCATTACGGTGACAGATAGCGCACTGCTCAACATACACGCTGGCGCCGGGGGTGCCGGACGTGTTGTTGGAGTCCAGAGCCTGTGCCGTAGAGGCGTCATACTTGTAGTCACCCCGTGCCGGCGGAACCGGGGGCAGGGCCTTCAGGTATTTTGCCATGGCGTGCAGGTCGGCATCCGTGAAGTACTGGGTGCTCCAGCCCACCACGTCTGCCATGCCACCAAAGACGGCGGAGTGGTCAATACGGCCGGATTTCAGGAACTGGTAGACGTCTTCTTCAGACCAGCGACCAATCCCCAGAACCGGATCGTTCCGCAGGCTGGGGGCAATCCAGTTATCAATCGGAGCGCCACCGGCCAGGAAGTCAGCCCCACCCGTTGCGTCCAGAGCCTTTTCCTGCATGCCAAAGCCGCGCGGCGTATGACATGCACCGCAATGGCCCGGACCCGTTACAAGATATTCACCACGGGCAATATCGGCATCCGTGCCGGGAGCCGGGGTGAAGTCCTTGGGTGCCGGAGCAAACACGGAGCGCCAGATGGACAGCGGCCAGCGCATGGACATCGGCCAGGAAATGCCAACCGGCTTGTTCGGCTGGGCGACAGGCTTCACGCCGTGCATGAAGTAGGCATACAGCGCCTTCATGTCATCCTGCGTCATCCGTGCAAAGGACGGATACGGCATGGCCGGGTAAAGCGTGCTGCCATCCTTACGGACGCCGTGACGCACGGCTTCATCAAATTCCTTGAACGTGTAGGTGCCGATCCCGTGCGTGGGATCAGGCGTGATGTTCGTGGAATAGATGGTGCCAATGGGGGTCTGGATGGACAGACCGCCCGCATATACCTGCCCATGCAGGGCAGTATGACAGGCTACGCAGTCACCCAGACGGGCAACATACGCACCTTTTTTCACCAGTTCATCATCGGTGCTCTGGGCATGGGCCAGAGAAGTTCCTGCCAGAAGCCCGACAGTGACCGCCCCCAGGGCGGCTTTTAGTCCTTTGATCATCGTTTTTACCACTGTATCGCTTGTGTGCCGAATGACGTCATGACTCTGCCGGACCATTACGGCGTGATGCCGAGGGTCGCGTTTTCAGGAATGCCCTTGTCATTCTTACGAGCATCCACTTCACGCTGGTACGTTTCGTTCGCACGCTTGATGATGAACTGGCGGATGGCCTCAATTTCATCAGGCTTCATGCTCGTGTCAAAACGATCCATGCCGTAGGCCGTCAGCGCACCGCGGCCGACAACATTGTAGAAGGCATCCTGATGGCGGATTGAGCCGGACCAGCGCAGATCAGGCAGAACGCCCGCACCTTCAGCGTTATCGCCATGGCAGGCGGCGCAATAGGTCTGGAACTGGAAGTACCCGTTATCCGTCACTTTGGTATCATACTGGGCCGGCGGCTTGACGGGCAGGAAGCCCTTGTCGTTCTGCGGGGGCAGAACAGCATTGCCGTCCAGAGAGAAAGCAACAACGCGGGAGTGGTTGACTGTCCAGCCGGACGTACGGGCCAGACCACCGAGGAAGAACGGATAGATCCCGCCCCAGCCCACTTCTACAGCAACATACTGCTTGCCCTGTGCCTTATAGGTGATGGGCGGAGCAATAATGCCGCTCTGCGCATCAAAGTGGAACAGGTCAGCGCCGTTTGTGGCGTCATAGGCGTGGAATTCACCGTTAGCCAGACCCTGGAACAGGAGGTCACCCCCTGTGGCCAGAATACCGCCGTTCCACGGACCTTTATGGTCAACAACCCATGCGGCTTTCTGCGTCTTGGGATCCCAGGCGATAATCCAGCCCTTCAGATCTTTCATGAACGCGGTGCGGGCTTCCGGGGTATCCGGCAGGCCAGCTTTGTTCATGTCCAGACCAAGGTTCCAGGAATCCGGATGGGCTTTAAAGCCACCAACCTGGTTCTTGTAGAGGAACGGCACCTGCTGGCCAGGAATATAGACCAGACCCGTTTTGGGGCTGTAGGCCATGGCAGCAAAGTTATGCCCGCCCAGATCGCCCGGAATGCCAAACCATTCCTTGCCGTTCAGGGTGTAGAGCGCATCCGGGTTGTAGATCGGACGGCCCGTCTTCGGGTCCAGACCCTGTGCCCAGTTCTGGTACACATAGTTGTTGCCGGACAGGAATTCACCCGTTTTGGCGTCCAGAATGTAGAAGAAGCCGTTCTTCGGTGCATGCACGATCACGTGGCGCTTTTCACCGTTGATCGGCATATCAAGCGTCATGATCTGCTGGACAGAGGTGTAATCCCACTGGTCCATCGGCGTTTCCTGGAAATGCCAGACATATTCGCCGGTCTCAGGCTTCACGGCGACGATGCTGCCCAGGAACAGGTTGTCGCCAATCCCGTCGGAGCGATATTTGTAGTTCCAGGGGGAGCCGTTACCGACAGCCAGATAAACCAGATCGGCTTCCGGGTCATAGACAATGGAGTCCCAGACCGTGCCGCCGCCGCCCTGCTTTGTCCAGGCGCCCGTGGGGCTCCAGGTCTTGTAGGCTTTTGTCATCAGTGCGGAGTCTGATGCTGCGTGGTCGGGCTGGTTCTTGTTGTTGGGAACCGTGTAGAAGCGCCAGTCCAGCTTGCCGGTTTCTGCATCATAAGCAGACACAAAACCACGGGCACCGAACTCGGAACCACCGTTACCAATCAGAACGCGGCCTTTTGCAACGCGCACAGCGCCGTCAACCGTATAGGAGCGCTGCTGACCCAGAGAGGCATCTTTGGGGATGGTGTTCACGCTCCACACCAGTTTGCCGGTCTTGGCATCCAGTGCGATCAGGCGGCCATCAAACGTCCCGAAATAGACCTTGCCGTTCCAGTAGGCCGCACCGCGGTTAACCGTATCGCAGCAGCCTTTGTCCGCAATGTTGCCGGGCGTGCGCGGGTCATAGGCCCACAGCAGCTTGCCGGTGGCGGCATCCAGCGCTTTCATCTTGGACCAGTTGGTGGTGGCGTACATCACGCCGTCCACAACCAGCGGCGTACCTTCCTGCCCGCGGTTTGTGTCCAGATCATAGAACCAGGCGAGCTTCAGGTTACCAACGTTGGACCGGTTAATGTCCTCCAGAGGGCTGAAGCGCTGTTCCGTGTAGGTCCGGCCATAAGACAGCCAGTTTTCGGGATGATCATCCGCGTGGATAATCGCTTCCCCGGTGTCGGTTTGGGCGTCGGCGTAAGCAGGAGCTGCCGCATACGGCAGCGATGCGGCGCAGATCGTTCCAGCCGCGAGAATTCCTAGCAGCGAACGTCTCTTGGCGGAGGCGGGGCGGGTCATGCGTTAGCGTCCTCGACTGATATTAAGGTGAGGAAAGAAGAAAAAAGCCGGCAGGCCGGTTTCCCACACTCAGCCAAGAGGCCCTGTTTCTGTCAATCACGCCAGATGAATAGCTGCCTCCATGTTCATGGACATTATCTAGCCGTTACAGCAGCGTAGAGCCGGTGTACCCGCTTCTAGCTGCGTGATCACGAACTGTAATGGTTTATGTTATAACGCGTGAGGGAATGACCTAAATACTTCCGTTAAAATGATATTCCTCCTCCGGAATAATGAGGGGGATTTCCTCGTTTTTCCAAGAACTGAAAAGGGTAATTTCGGAAATGCTTCCTGTGGAAAACGTCTGCGGATGATGCATCTGAATCCACTGACTGACGGTGGGGGGAGGCACGTCCGTAATCCGCGCCAGAGGAATGGTGAGAGGGCTGTGCGCCCTTGGGTTTTGCACCCCGGCGCGCTGGATGGCCGCACGGATTTTCACGGAAAGGTGATCAAGCTGTGAGGGCTGTATCTTTATTCCAAGCGAGATTCGGTCCTTGCGCAGAGAGACTTCAAATCCATCTGTTGTGAAAGAAAGCGGCGCACGCGGGCAAACGTTCCGCAGGGCATGATCAATTTCTTCCAGAAGTCCGGGGTGGGTAATGGTCCCGAGTGTGCAGAACGGCAGGAAGAGGTAGGACTCCGGCACCCAGCTCTTGTCCGGAAAGTGGGCCTGAAGGCCGAGCAGGGTTGTCCGCAGTTCCGCGGGGAGAGCCGCGCCAATTATAAGGTACATGGTCAGACCTTCATCAACTCTCATGCTGGTCACGAAAGGGATTGCTAACCCTTGACGCAGAGGCAGGGCAGCCACAAGTATAAAGCAACGCCGGCTTGTCCGGACAAGGAGAGGAAAAGATGTCGTTCAGTCACGACTACCGTTCACCTACAGCATCTTCAGGCTGGAACGCCCAGGCCGGCGCGCTGGATGCAGGGCTTCGGGCCTACATGCTGCGCGTTTATAACTGGATGGCGTCTGGCCTGCTGCTGACAGGCATCGTGGCCTACGCCGTAGCCTTTACCGGCCTGCGGAATCTGTTTTTTCATCTGGCCCCCACAGCGGGTGGTCTGGCCCTGCGCCCCACACTGCTTGGGGATCTGGCCATGATTGCGCCTCTGGGATTTGTGCTGGTGATGTCCTTTGGCGTGAACCGTTTGTCCCGGCAGGGAGCGCAGGGGCTGTTCTGGGCCTTCTGCGCCACCATGGGTGCCAGCATGGCCAGCATTTTTCTGGTCTATACCGGTGTTTCTGTGGTGCGTGTGTTTCTGGTAACGGCCTGCACCTTCGCCGCAACATCTCTGTGGGGATACACGACCAAGGCGAACCTGCTGCGCTTCAGCTCGTTCCTGATGATGGGGCTGTTCGGGATGGTGATTGCCGGTCTGGTCAACATCTTCCTGAAAAGTTCGGCGGTGTATTTCGTCTACAGCATCATCGGGGTGTTTATCTTCACGGCGTTCAGCGCGTTTGATGCCCAGCGCATCCGCGTGACCTACCCGCAATACGCGGCGTATGAAGGCCCGGATGAAGCCGCTAAACGCAGCGTTTATGATGCGCTGAGCCTGTATCTCAACTTTATCAACCTCTTCCAGTTCCTGCTTCAGTTCATGGGTGTCCGGAACTCTAATGACTAACCCCTGAGTGGAAACAGAAGCAGCGGACTCCCCGGATTGAGGAGTCTGACCAAATCAGGAAAGCCCGGTCTGCAAAGGCCGGGCTTTTTTGTGTGACCAGCTATGCAGTGACGGTAAGGGCTTCTGCCCATTCGGAATACGTTCAAAATAAGACTTATGTTGTGCACGATGAAGTGGGTCACGACTCTGTGATTTGGGGTGTATTGCTATAAGTGTCTGATTTCAAAAAGAAAAAAAATCAGGACATTTTTGGTATGAAATGTTTGGTAACAAATAGTGAAGTCTTGCCACCCTCGAAATTCAGCGAAATAACACAGGGACGGAATGTTCTTTCGGGAATAGATCGACTGTGACGAAAGGCTGATGGAACTTTTCGGACATTGAGAATCTGCGCTTTAGGAATAAAGTAGGGCGCAAGGCGTTTTCGCTGCCCGAGGAGCCTGTTGAACTGTCGTTCCGACGCGGACTTCTCCCCTCTCTTTTCCGGAGGAGAGGGATGGTCCGGGCGGGGTTGCCGGCATTTTGGCACCCAGGGGCGCCGGAGCGCGGTTTCTTGCTGTTGTCGGGCTTCTATGGCAGCAGGAGCGAAGAGTCTTTGTGAGGCTAAGTAGATGTCAGAACCAAGAGGCGTGCGATGAAAAACAAGTTACTGGCGAGAATGGCGCGATTGGGCGGCCTATCGTCAGCGTTGCTGCTTGCCGGGTGTGAGATGGATGTCTTGGATCCGAAGGGCCCGGTTGGCGATGGGGTGAAATCACTGATCGCCACCTCTACAATCGCAATGCTGATTGTGGTCGTTCCGACCATTATTCTGTCTGTGTATTTTGCCTGGCATTACCGCCAGTCAAACACCAGCGCAGAATATCTTCCGAAATGGTGTCACTCCAACAAGATCGAGCTGATCATCTGGGGCGTGCCCTCCCTGATCATTCTCTTCCTTGCCGTGATCACCTACCAGACGTGTCATTCTCTTGACCCGTACAAACCGCTGGAAGCCGAAGCAACCACCAAGCCGCTTCATGTTGAAGTTGTGGCTCTGGACTGGAAATGGCTGTTTATCTACCCGGAACAGGGTATTGCGACTGTCAACCAGCTGGCTATTCCGGTTAACACCCCCGTCGATTTCGTAATCACCTCTGATTCCGTGATGAACTCTTTCTTCATCCCGCGTCTTGGTTCCATGATTTACGCAATGGCCGGTATGCAGACTCAGCTTCATCTTCTGGCTAACGAGCCGGGCGACTACCTGGGTGAATCCGCCAACTACAGTGGCCGTGGCTTTTCTGACATGAAATTCCGCACGCTGGCTGTAAGCGGTGATGAATTCAATGCATGGGTTGATAAAGTAAAGTCTTCCTCCGAGCAGCTGGATGGTCAGACCTATCCGAAGCTTGCTGCGCCGAGCGAAGCAAATCCTGTCGAATATTTCGCGCATGTTGAACCCGGATTGTTCAACACGATCGTGGCCAAATACAACAACGGCATGGTCATGGACAAAAGCACTGGCAAGATGATTCAGGTGCAGTCCGCGATGTCCGACATGAATATGAAGGAATAGGATCTATGCTAGGGAGACTATCGTTCTCGGCCATTCCGCTGGATGTGCCGATTCTGGTTGGGACGTTCCTGGCCGTGGCCATTATTGGCGTCGCGGTACTGGGGCTGATCACCTATTACGGCAAGTGGGGCTATCTCTGGAAAGAGTGGCTGACGTCTGTTGACCATAAGCGTCTGGCTGTCATGTACATTGTACTGGCGCTGGTTGCTCTGTTCCGCGGTTTTGCGGACGCTATCATGATGCGTACCCAGCTTGCGCTGGCCTACGCGGGTAACCCCGGCTACCTGCCCCCGCATCACTACGATCAGATCTTCTCCGCTCACGGGACGATCATGATCTTCTTCCTGGCCATGGCTTTCATGACCGGTCTGTTCAACTTCGTTGTGCCGCTTCAGATCGGCGCCCGCGACGTTGCCTTTCCGTTCCTGAACAACCTCAGCTTCTGGATGACCGCCATTGCATTCATTCTGGTGAACGTCTCCCTGTTCATCGGTGAATTCTCACAGTGTGGCTGGCTGGCTTATCCTCCGCTGTCTGAGACTCAGTTCAGCCCTGGCGTTGGTGTGGATTACTATATCTGGGCCATTCAGCTTTCCGGTGTCGGCACGCTGCTGACCGGCGTGAACTTCTTCGTGACGATCGTGAAGATGCGCGCTCCGGGCATGACCTGGATGAAGATGCCTGTCTTCACCTGGACGGCTTTCTGCGCTTCCATCCTGATCATGGTCTCCTTCCCCGTGCTGACGGTTGCCGTCGCTCTGCTGGGTCTGGACCGTTACTTCGGTATGCACTTCTTCACCAATGATGGTGGCGGCAACCAGATGCTGTATCTCAGCCTGATCTGGGCCTGGGGTCATCCTGAAGTTTACATTCTTGTTATCCCCGCCTTTGGCGTGTTCTCTGAAGTTGTTCCTGCCTTCTCCGGCAAGCCGCTGTTTGGCTACGGCACCATGGTTTACGCAACCTGCTCCATCATGGTTCTGTCCTTCATCGTGTGGGTTCACCACTTCTTCACCATGGGTGCTGGGCCGGACGTGAATGCGTTCTTCGGCATTGCAACCATGATCATCTCGATCCCTACAGGCGTGAAACTCTTTAACTGGATGTTCACGATGTATAAGGGTCGCGTCCAGTTCCATGCCTGCATGTACTGGGCCGTTGGCTTCATGGTGACCTTCACCATCGGTGGTATGACCGGTGTGATGATGGCCATTCCGGGCGCTGACTTCGTTCTGCATAACTCCCTGTTCCTGATTGCTCACTTCCATAACGTGATTATCGGTGGTGTGTATTTCGGTTACATCTGTGGCATGAACTTCTGGTTCCCGAAGGTCATGGGTTTCAAGATGAACGAGTCCTGGGGCATCCGTGCCTTCTGGTTCTGGTTCGTTGGCTTCTACTTTGCGTTCGTTCCGCTGTATGTCCTGGGCTTCGACGGCATGACCCGTCGTATGAACCACTATGACAACCCGCAGTGGCATGTTCTGATGCTGATCGCTGAAGTTGGCGCGGTGCTGATCCTTCTGGGGATCGTCTGTCAGCTGACCCAGCTTTACGTGACAATTCGTGACCGTAACCTGCCCGCAAACCGTGATCTCACGGGTGATCCGTGGAATGGTCGCGCTCTGGAATGGTCCACGTCTTCACCGCCGCCGCCGTACAACTTTGCTATCGTTCCCCATGTTCATGAACTCGATGCGTTCATGCACGACAAGGAAAACGGCATTGATACGCGTTGCGCTGGTGGGCCGTATGCTCCGATCCATATGCCGAAAAACACGGCTGCCGGGTTCCTTGTCGGTGCGTTCAGCCTCGTCTTCGGCTTTGCTGCAGTATGGTATATCTGGTGGCTGGCAGCCATCGGCCTGATCGGTGTGATCGGGACGGTTATTGCCCGTAGCGCCAACAAGGATATCGATTACTACATCCCTGCTGAAGAAGTTGCCCGGATCGAGAACGAGCATTCCCGTAAACTCATGGCACAGGCAGCTGAGTAATGGCGCACGACACAACTGTTCAGACCGCAGGCCACGACGAACACCATCACGAGTCCCCGGTGGTGTTCGGGTTCTGGGTCTATCTGATGACCGACTGCATTATTTTCGGCTCACTTTTTGCCGTGTTTGCAGTTCTCCATAACCAGGTTAACGGCGGCCCGAGCGGTCGTGACCTGTTTGAATACAAAGGACTGGCAGAGGAAACCGCTCTGCTGCTGATCTCTTCCATCACTTATGGGTTTGGCATGATTGCCGCCCATAAGAATGAAGTCAGCAAAGTCATCATGTGGCTGGGTGTAACCTTCCTTCTGGGTCTGGGCTTTGTTGGCCTGGAACTGAATGAATTTGCGCACATGATCCATGAAGGAAATGGCCCGGACCGCAGCGCGTTCCTGTCCTCCTTCTTCACACTGGTGTCCACGCACGGTCTGCACGTAACGTGTGGTCTGATCTGGATCGTGACCCTCATCGTTCAGCTGATGGGCACGACCGAGATCCCGGAACGTATGATGAGCAAGCTCACCTGCCTGAGCCTGTTCTGGCACTTCCTGGATATCGTCTGGATCTGCGTCTTCACCTATGTCTATCTGGCGAGCATGATCTGATGAGCGATCTTCACACATCCCCCTCGGGTGAGAGCCACGGTAGTGTATCGTCTTACATTATCGGGTTTGTTCTTGCTGTTATCCTGACGGCGGCGGCTTTTGGTGTTGTTGTAAGCCATAGCCTCTCTCCTTCAGGCACGCTGACGGCACTTGCGGTTCTTGCCTTCGTTCAGGTGCTGGTGCACCTGCACTACTTCCTTCATATGGGTAACGGGTCCGAACAGCGCTGGAACAACATGTGTTTCTTCTTCACTGTTGGTTTCGTCGTGATTCTGATTATCGGCACCATGTTCATTATGAACAACACCGCCCTGCACATGATGTCCCGCTAATAAGGGACAGCTTTGCCGGTTTCATACCGGCAAGGTCTTGTGTCAGGTTAAGAAAAAGCCCCGGGAGATATTCCGGGGCTTTTTTTGTGCTTTGGTTTTATCCGCTCAAGGGAGCGCGCTTGCGCCAGACTATGGTGCCAAGGCACTTGCGGCTATGGCTATGGCTATGGCTATGGCTATGGCTATGGCTATGGCTATGGCTATGGCTATGGCTATGGCTATCGCTATCGCTATCGCTATCGCTATCGCTATCGCTATCGCTATCGCTATCGCTATCGCTGGTGCTGGGCCGCGGCATCTGTCATTTGCAGCAGGCCATAAAAAAACGGCGCGGACCGCCCGGTTGGGGGGCAACGCGCCGTTTCTAAAATCTCCTGAACAGGAGGAGATCAGCCTTTGTGCGGCTCCGGAGAGAGCAGACCAGCTTTATCGGGCTTGTCTTTCCATTCTTCCGCATCAGCCGGGGGTGTGCCCTTGCGGGTGATGTTCGGCCATTTGGTGGAATAGGATGCGTTGAGTTCCGCCCATGCTGTCGCGCGATCATCACTATCCGGGAAAATCGCTTCTGCGGGGCATTCAGGTTCACACACGCCGCAGTCAATACATTCGTCCGGGTTGATCACCAGGAAGTTTTCGCCGGCGTAGAAGCAGTCAACAGGGCAGACTTCCACACAGTCCATGAATTTGCAGCGGATGCAGTTTTCAGTGACCACGTAGGTCATTGCCATCTCCGAAGATTTTGGGGGATCGGAGTGCGTCCGGTCCCGGGGTAAATGGCATGGTCATTCCGGGCCATGCCACCAAGGATGGCGAAGATATGAGGGGCTTTTTGTTCCGTGGCAACCCGCTTCTATTAGGTATTACTGTTTCTTGCTGAGCAGAGCTTGCGTTAACGACGTTTTTGCAACACTGCGAGGGCCGCAAACGGACCTGTTACAGGGGGCATTGTATGCCTGCGTTCCGTCCGGGCGCTCTGTCGCCGCCTTTTGCCATCCGGGGCTGGTGTCCGGGGTGGCAGAAGCAGGGTGGGGGTGGCGGGGCCAAAATGTTTTTTGCCCAGAACGGACGCTTTCTGCACTCTTAGTCCAAGGCTGGTCAGCACCTCAGGCAGATCTGCCGCAGGCACTCCCAGACGGGAGGCCATACCCGGCTGAAGCGGGCAGCCACCCGAGCGGACGGCAAGCTCGGATAATGTTTTGTAAGTCTCCCGCGCAATATCCAGCCGGATCAGGAAGTCCTCCGTACAGTGCCAGCCTGTTTGCAGCAGTAAGGCTCGATCCTGCGCGGAAAGTCTGGTGTCCGGGGGCAGGCGGCGTGAGACAGCTCCCGGTTTGGGGAGCGGCGGGACAGCGTGACCCGTGTAAAGCTGTATGAGCAACGCCCGCAGCGTCATGGGCTGCGGGCGCAAAAGCTGCGGGCAGAACAGAATATCCTTCCCCAGCCGCAGTCCCAGCTTATGCAGCGCATGGGCGTCCTTTTTAGGGAGGACGCTGTTGCCGGGCAGCGTCATGATCCCGCCCTGTTCCATCAGGCCATGAATCAGGCCGCGCAGGGCGGGTTTATCCGCGACGGCCTGCGCGGCCCGGTAAAGCGGGGCAAGTGTGCTGTGCAGCGTTGCCGCGACAAAAGCGGTCAGCCGCATCCGGATGCGTTCGCGGTGGGAAGGCTCCAGAAACTCCGCAGTAGTGACATGCACGGCGGGCCGCAGGAGCTCTTCGCCTTTTTGCAGATGCCCGATAGCATCGCCCTCCCACAGCAGGATGCCGGTGGCCGGGTCCAGCGTCAGGCTTTCATCCGGCGTTTGCAGGAAGTGGGTGACACGGCGTGGGATTTCACTCCGGGCCGCACGGCGGGCAGCCCGCATGAGCAAAGGCTGGTCTGACCGGGCGGCATCCTGATCAGGAATAAACGCAAAGCCCTGCATGTGGCCTACGGCATGGCCTTCCACGCTCACTTCCCCTGTGCGAGTAATGGCGGACAGAAGCGGTTTGCTGTCTGCTTCTTCTAGCCTGCGGGCCAGACTGGTCGCGCGCTTATCCACAAAACGCGCGGCCAGACGTTCATGCAGCAGGTCGGAGAGTGTATCTTCAATGGTCCGCGTGCGGGTGCGCCAGAGTTGCGGGTTTTCCACCCAGTCGGACCGGGTCGCGACATAGGCCCAGATACGAATGCCCATCAGGCGCTGCATCAGGGCGTCAATATCGCCCTCGGTACGTTCCAGATTAGCCAGTCGGGGTTCCAGCCAGCTTGAGGGCAGGTGGCCTTCCTTTACCAGTACCGTAAAAATCTGGGCACACTGGCGGATATGGCTGTCTTCTCCCAGTTTGCGGAAATCCGGAATCTGGCAGACTTCCCAGAGCAGGCGGGTGCGGCCCGGCTCTCTGGTCAGGCTCTGGATGGCTGTGTCCCGCATCAGGGCGCTGAGCACAATGATATCAGAGGCAGGCTCGGCGGCCCGCAGGCCGGGATAAGGTGGCTTCTGGCATAAGCTGGCATACAGCGCGCGGGGGGATGTGTAATCCAGCGCGCTGTTCCGCCAGTAGAGATGGTGCAGAGCCTCAAACTGATGGTTTTCTACGGCTTCCACACTGCTTTCTGGCAGCGGAGGGCAGTCGCCTGTGGTGCCAAAGGTGCCATCCTGCGTGCCGCGTCCGGCACGGCCAGCAATCTGTGCGATTTCCGCCGGGGCCAGCAGCCGGCGCTGTGACCCGTCAAACTTGGAGAGGCCGGCAAAGGCAACATGATGGATATCCATGTTCAGCCCCATGCCAATGGCATCTGTAGCGACCAGATAATCCACTTCCCGCTTCTGGTAGAGGTCCACCTGTGCATTGCGGGTGCGGGGGGAAAGCTGCCCCATGACAACAGCGCAGCCGCCGCGCCTGCGGCGGATAGCCTCGGCAATGGCGTACACTTCGCCCGCGGAAAACGCGACAATGGCGGAGCGGGGCGGCAGGCGGGAAAGGCGCGTAAAGCCGGTATAGGTTAGCTCTGACAGGCGGGGGCGGGACTCGATTTCAATCCCCCGGATCAGGTTGCGCAGTAGCGGCGCGATGGTTTCCGCGCCCAGAAACAGGGTTTCAGACTGCCCGCGCGCATTCAAAAGCCGGTCTGTAAACACATGGCCGCGCTCAGGGTCAGCACAGAGCTGAATTTCATCAACAGCGATAAAATCGACCGGCCGGTCCATCGGCATGGCTTCTACCGTGCAGGAAAACCAGCGGGCCCCGGAGGGGATGATTTTTTCTTCCCCCGTAATCAGCCCTACGGCGCGCACGCCTTTGAGCCGCACCATGCGCTCATAATTTTCCCGCGCCAGCAGGCGGAGCGGGAACCCCATGATCCCGGAGGTGTGGGCCAGCATGCGTTCAAGCGCCAGATGGGTCTTGCCGGTGTTGGTCGGCCCCAGTACAGCGCGCACGGGCGCATCTTCCGGGCTGGCGGGGGGCCGCAGGCGCGTGGCCTGCCAGCTTGGGGTATCCATCATCCTGCCATGGTCCGCTGGTATGCGTTCAAAAGCAACCCGTTCCCTTCTGCGGGGGCATTGTGCCGGAGGCGCTCCCGGCGCAGGTTTGAAGAAGGAGGAACTGTCCATGTCCGTGAGTGAACCTGACTGTCTCATCGTCTCCCGTAGCCGCCGCAAGGCCGGAACGGGTGCCTTGCGCATCGTGCACGGGGTTAGGGGGGCTGACCAGAAGGCTCTTGCGCCGCTGCTGGGGGCGGAAGGGGCTGCCTTTGCACTGGCCTGTGGTTTTACCGGCAGGCCCGGCCAGCTGGTACTGGTGCCTGATGCGCGCGGCGTGCCGGTAGGGCTGTTTGGCATACCGGAAAAAGGCCAGCGTGACCCGTACCTGTTCGGCGCTCTGGCACAGGATCTGCCCGCCGGAGACTGGCAGGTGAGCGTGCCTGCCGATATTGCGCGGGATGATGTGATTCTGGGGTTCTGTCTTGGAGCCTATCAGTTTTCTCTGAAATCCGCCGCAAAACCGGCAAAGCAGGCGCGGCCGCGTCTGGTCGTGACCGCGGCTGAGGAAACCGGTGTGGCGGTTGAGACCGCTCTGTCCATCTGGCTGGCGCGGGATCTGATCAATACACCCGCGAATCTGCTCGGTCCTTCCGAGCTTGCGCGTGCGGCCCGCGCGGCGCTGACGCCGTTTGGCGCGGATGTTGAGATTATCAAAGGCGCTGCCCTTGATAAGGCTTATCCACTGCTGGCGCATGTCGGGAACGGGTCTGACCGTGGGCCGCGTGTGGTGCTGGCCCGCTGGAAAGGCAGCAACGCCGGAAAAACCGCCCCCCTGCTGTCACTGGTCGGGAAGGGCGTGTGCTTTGATTCCGGCGGTTATGACATCAAACCTTCCTCCGGCATGCTGCGCATGAAAAAGGATATGGGCGGGGCCGCGAGCGTTCTGGCGCTGGCACGGCTGATCATGACGCAGGATCTGCCGGTGCGGCTGGAAGTGCGGCTGGGCTGCGTGGAAAACAGTGTGTCTGGCCACGCCATGCGGCCACTGGATGTGGTGACAAGCCGGGCGGGTCTCACGGTGGAAATTGGCAACACGGATGCGGAAGGCCGGCTGGTGCTGTGTGACCTGCTGAGTGAAGCCGGTGAGCAGACGCCGGATCTGCTGATGGATATCGCCACGCTGACGGGGGCTGCGCGCGTGGCGCTGGGGCCGGATCTGCCTGCTTTGTTCTGTAATGATCAGGGTGTGGCGCAGTCCATTCTGGCTGCCGGGCAGCAGCAGGCAGACCCGTTATGGCAGTTGCCTTTATGGCAGGGTTACGCCGGATGGCTGAAAAGCCCGGTGGCGGACCTGAACAATATTTCCTCCAGACCTATGGCCGGGGCAGTAACAGCGGGACTGTTTCTTGAGCGTTTTGTAAATGCAGGCCAGCGATGGGCGCATATCGACAGCTACGCGTGGAACGATAACAGCAGGCCCGGACGCCCTGAAGGCGGCGATTCTCCTGGGATTCGCGCACTTTTCGATGCGGTGTGTCAAATTTTTGAGACGCACTCCGACGCGATATCGTAAAGAAATGTCACATTTCTGGAACTATTTTTAGAGTACAGGTTTTAAACACCTGAACCGGCTCCTATATAAGCGTCACCAAGTATGCCGGAAGTAAAAATGCAAAAGCCGGAAATTGCCCGTTCCGGGTGGTGGCCGGAGTTTTTGAAAGGATAAAATCTGATGGCACAGACTGCCGCCCAGGCTGAAGAGCTGGTTAAAACTCTTCGCGATACCGTCGTCTCTCTGGTGCGTGGCGAAGGCCCTGACCTCTCTGCACGCCAGCTTGCGGTTTTCCTGACCTGCTATCTGGATGAATCCGGCCATACGGTGCGTGGTCTGGCCTCCAGCCTGAACGTCTCCAAGCCGGCCATTACCCGCGCGCTGGACCGTCTGGGTGAGCTGGATCTGGCCCGCCGTAAGGTTGACCCGCTTGATCGTCGTTCCGTTCTGGTGCAGCGCACGCCCAAAGGTGCCGCCTACCTGAAAGAAATCCGCTCCATCATGGGTGAAGCGGCGGATGATGAAGCCAAAAAGGCCCGTCAGGACGACAAACCCGCACGCCGTGGCGCCACGCTGCGCCGTGTGGCTGCTGCCTGAGAACACCGTATTATACGGGCCTGTCCGTTTGTTTCTTTTTTTAGGGAAACAACAGACAGGCCGGTTCTGAGAAACTTTTTTTCGTATCGGGCGTTTTTTTCTCAACACTTCCCACAAGCCTCTGGCCTACCGCCGCAGGGAAACGGGGAAGGGATAAAAAGAGAATAAGGAACGTTCCAATGCGTTTTTCTTCTGTTGCTTCCGTGGCCGCTGTGGCGGCACTGGCATTCTCTTCAGCCAGCATGATGCCCGCCGCATATGCGGCTGACGCGATGGGCACACCCACCGGCAAAATCACCCTCAGCGCAAAATCAGCGGATGTCGGGGTGGGGTATACCTGGGGGGATGGTAAGCTGACCTATGGGGGTCACACCTACAAATTCTCTGTTACGGGTGGCACGATTGCCGCCGTCGGTTTCTCCAAAATTGAAGGGGTTGGCACCGTTTACAACCTGCATCGCGTGCAGGATTTTGACGGCACCTACGGGGCTGCCCACGGGGAAGCGACGCTTGGAAACGGTCTGGGCGGGGCTGTTCTTGAAAACAAGAACGGGGTCCGTATCAAGATCGAAACCGCCACCAAAGGTGCACGCCTTGCAAGCTCTGCTGAAGGCCTGACCCTGAAGATTGAAAAATAAGAGTCTGACGCCTTAAAGATACGCCGCCTACCACGGACCAACCGGGTGGCGGCGTGTTTGCAGGACGGCAAACCCTGTCCAGAGAAGCTGGGGGACAAGCAGTAACCCCAGCCCGCAGGCCAGACCGGGGAGGACAGGCAGCGGTGCGATAAAATGCGCCACTACCGCTCCCCACACAACAAATCCCCATTCAGCCAGCGTAATCAGGGCCGGGTTCACACCGCTGCGGTGCAGAACCTGATATAAATGCCCACGGTGCGCCTGTACCAGAGAATGTCCGGCCAGCTTGCGGCGGACCAGCGTAAACAGCACATCATAAATCAGCGGGAAAAGCAGGCACGGGCCAAGAAGCCAGCCGGACGGCAAAGGCGTGGCATGGGCCACATGGAGCGCCGCAGCCCCCGCCAGCAGCCCGCAGCCCTGACTGCCGACATCGCCCAGAAAAATTCGCGCCTTTGGGTAATTAAAAGGCAAAAAGCCACACAGACAGGCGCAGAGCAGCAGCGCAGGCCAGAAGAGGTTTGGCACACCAAACGCGGGACCAGTCAGCGCAATGAGGAGGCAGCCTACCGCCAGAGAGCCGGAAATCAGCCCGTTCAGCCCGTCCATAAAATTGATCGCGTTGGTGATGAACACCAGCCAGAGGGCGGAAATGAGCGCTCCGGCTATCGGGCCGCCCCATGTCATGGGCAGCGGCAGGACCGTGCCTCCGGCCACAACCAGCACGGCAGCCAGACACTGCGCCGCAAATTTGATGGAAGGCGGCCACTGATACAGGTCATCCAGCCAGGACACACCGGCCAGTAATGCCGTCGCCAGAGTAGTCAGCAGCACCGGCGCGCTCAGCACGGGCTGGCCTGTTTCCGCAAGCAAAATGGGGCACAGCACAAAAAATATGGCCATCACCCCCACGCCGCCGCCTTTGGGGGTTGGGCGTTCATGCGCGCTTCTGTGCCCCGGATGGTCCAGAACGGCCACGCGGATCATCATTTTCACCAGAAAGCCAGTGAAAAAAACGGCGCTGATCAGGCAGAAAACCGCCAGAAAAGAAGAAGAGGGGGCGATGGACATGGTCTCGGTTGGTTGTGCTGCTTCTAGGATGGCAGGTGCTAGGCTATAGGTGCAAGGTAATGGCACTGCAACGCTCTGAGTCTCTGCACCGCAGCCCCCGGCTGCGCCCGCTCAATAGAATCATGGTCAACATCCTGCTGGACGGGATGCTGGCAGCTCTGGCTGCGCCGTTTGCCCGGTGGCTGGCTGCCCCGCAGGATGGACTTCTGCATCCGCTGTGGTTTCTGGCCGGGGGAGCGATCACCCTGTTGGTCAGCGGGCTGCCGTTCAGAATGCCGCAGCAATACTGGCGGTTTTCAGGGGTGTCAGACCTTCTGGGCATTGCCGGGGCCTCGGTGGCCAGTGCGGTGCTGTTTTCTGTCGGGCTTGTTTATGCCGGGTTCCGGCTCCCCAGCCCGACCTTCCCGATTATTTACGCGCTTGTATTGCTGATCATGCTGGGTGGGCTGCGGATTGGTTACCGTCTGGCGCATCGTCTTGCGGCCCGGAAGGCTGACCAGCGGCGCGTGGTGCTGGTGGGGGTGGATACGGAGGCAGATCTGTATCTGCGGGCTCTGGAGCGCAATCCGGCGGCGGGGATCCGCGTTGTGGGGATGGTTGCACTGGGCACCCATCAGGCTGGGCGCAGGCTGCATAATGTGCCGATCCTTGGGCATGTGAATGAAATTGACGTGGTGCTGGACCGGCTGGACAAAGCCGGGACTCTCCCCGAGTCGCTGGTGGTGACAGATCCGTCCTTTAGGGGGGCTGCGCTGACAAAAGTGCTGGATGCCGGGGCCGCTCATGGCATTTCCGTGCTGCGCACACCGGCTCTGACGGACCTGACCCCAGCCGAGCGGGTGGAACTGCGGCCCGTGCCGATTGAGGATCTGCTTAACCGCCCTCAGGTGCCGCTGGACCGGGCAGGCATGGAGCGGCTGGTTGGCCATAAAACCGTGCTGGTGACGGGGGCTGGCGGCAGCATTGGCTCGGAACTGGTGCGGCAGATTGCCATGCTGGGGCCGGATAGGCTGATTCTGCTGGACCACGGTGAGTTTGAACTCTGGCAGATTGACACCGAGTTGGCTGAATGGGCGTCCCACGTGCCGCGTGAGGTTGTGGTCGCGGATGTGCGGGATGAACCACGCATTGAAGACGTGATGGCCAGATTCCGGCCCGAACTGGTGTTCCATGCGGCGGCGCTCAAACACGTGCCGATTGTGGAAGCCAACCCGGCGGAAGGTCTGCTGACCAACGTGCATGGCACCCGCGTGGTGGCGGATGCCGCAGCCCGCAACGGCGCACGGGCGATGGTCGTGATTTCAACCGACAAGGCAGTGAATCCCTCCAGCCTGATGGGGGCCGCTAAACGCGCTGCGGAAATGTATTGTCAGGCGCTGGATATCAAAGCTCGGACCTCCGGCAATCCGGAGGCCATGCGCTGCATTACCGTGCGGTTTGGCAATGTACTGGGGTCTACCGGCTCCGTCGTGCCGCTGTTCCGGCGGCAGCTTGAGCGTGGCGGCCCGCTGACCGTCACGCACCCGGACATGCGCCGGTACTTCATGACCGTGCCGGAGGCTGTGGGGCTGGTGCTTCAGGCCAGTGTGCGCGGGACATGCGGTGTGGATGGGTCCGGCACGGATGCCCTGCTGCGGGATGGCGGGATTTTTGTGCTGGATATGGGTGAGCCGGTGAAGATTGTGGATCTCGCCCGGCAGATGATCCGTCTGGCAGGCCTCCGCCCGGAAGAAGACGTTGCTATTCGCTTTACCGGCCTGCGTCCGGGTGAAAAACTGTATGAAGAACTGTTTCACGGGCGGGAGGCCCCGGTGCCCACGGACGCGCCCGGCCTGCTGATGGCAACCCCCCGCGTGGTGGACCTGACGGATGTGACGCAGGCAGTGGACCAGATTGCAGCCTGTGCACGCAAAGGGGATGTGAAGGCAGCCCTGCACATTCTGTCATTGCTGGTCCCGGAATTCGATCATAACCCCACAGGAGAAGTGCGCTCTGTTGCCCCGCCGGGAGCCGCAGAGGAAGCCGGAATGGCCGCAGGACACTCCGGGGCGATACAGACCAGAGGCCCCGTGGAGGGGCCGGACGGCAGCAGGAAACAGGGGACATCATGACCGATAAGACAGCAGATAAACCGATTGCGTTTCTTGATCTTCCTGCGCAGCAGAAGCGTCTGGGCCCGGCCCTGCGCGCCCGTGTGGATGCCGTGCTGGACCATTGCCGCTTTGTGATGGGGCCGGAAGTGGCTGAACTGGAACAGCGTCTGGCCGACTGGTGCGGGGCGAAGGAGTGTGTTGGCGTTTCTTCCGGCACGGATGCATTGCAGATTGTCATGATGGCGGAGGGGATTGGCCGGGGGGACGCGGTGTTCCTGCCCGCCTTTACCTACACCGCGACGGCTGAGGTGCCGCTTGTGCTGGGGGCAACTCCGGTGTTTGTGGATGTGGACCCCAACACGTTCCAGATCGACCCCGAGCATCTGCGCGCCCGTATCCGCGCCGTGAAAGAGGCCGGAAAGCTGACAGCCCGCGCTATTGTGGGGGTGGATCTGTTTGGTCAGCCCGCGCCCTGGCCGGAACTGCGTAACATTGCGGAAGAAGAGGGCCTGTTCCTGCTGGCGGACTGTGCGCAGTCTTTTGGCGCCGTGCTGGAGGGCAAACCGCTGGGGCGGGAGGCAACAGCAACAACTCTCTCTTTCTTCCCGTCCAAGCCGCTAGGTGGCTATGGGGACGGTGGCGCTATTCTGACGGACGACCCGGAGCGGGCGGCGCTGTACCGCTCCCTGCGGACGCATGGGGAAGGCGGCACGCGGTATGAAGTGCTACGCACCGGCATGAACGGGCGTCTGGACACCTTGCAGGCGGCTGTGCTGCTGGCCAAGCTGGATGGGTTTAAGGAAGAACTCGCCCGGCGGGACGCTATTGCACAGGCTTATGACGCGGGGCTGGCCGAAACTGTGCAGGTGCCGGTGCGGGTTCCGGGCAGTGAGAGTGCGTGGGCCATCTACGCCATTCTGCTGAAAGACCCGGCAGAGCGCGCACCGCTTCAGGCCCGCCTGAAAGACCGGGGTGTGCCCTCGGCTATTTATTATCCGCTGCCGCTGCACAAACAGCCTGCGTATCGGGACCGTCACGACGGCACGGCGCTGCCGGTATCGGAAGATCTGGCACAGCGTATTCTCGCACTCCCCATTCACCCGGAACTGACGGATGATGACGTCGCCCGCGTGATTGCGGCTGTGCGCGGTTAAGGAGAGAGGGGAATGAGGAAGGAAACCGCGTTTCTGATCGGGTTTCTGGTGCTGACCATCGGCACGGCATCGTTAATCTGGATGGTGGCGCTGCCCAATTTCAAGCCCGTGGAATTCCCTCAGGTTGCCAGTGGCGAGATTGAGGTCGGCCCCATGCGGCACAAGCGGGTGCTGAGCGCTGAGGAAGTGAAAACCGTCAACACATGGCTGGAAGAGCATAAAGGGGGGTGGGGGCCGCTGGGTCGTACGCCGCCCTCTTCCGGCGATTCGCGCATTATGCTGAAAGATGCCAGCGGTAAGGATGTGCTGGCGCTAACACTCTGGACCGGCATCAGCGCTGCGGACTGGAATGATACGGTGTTTGTGGAAGCGCCAGATGGTTCCAAAGTGCACACAGAAAGCTTTTCTGACAAAGCCTTCGCGCCCCTGCGTGCACTTGTGGATATGCATGTTTTTAAGCGGTCTGCTTTTCCGTAAAATCAAAAGGGCGCGGGATATGTTCTCCTGCGCCCTTCTTCAGACATTCCGGGGTTTTCCGGTTCCGGATGAGTCGGGTGGTCTCAGGCTGCGCGGCCTGACATCAGCGCCAGCCCTTCCGCCACGGAGACAAACTCGCCTCCGGCATCCACCCGCTCTTCTCCAAAACGGTTGATGAACAGAGAGCGCACCGCAGGCACAAAGGATGTGCCGCCGGTCAGAAAGACGCGGTCAATATCGGACGCGGCAAGGTTTGAATTTTCAAGCGCCTTGTCCACAGCACCGGCAAACTGGGCGAGGTCCGGGGCAATCCAGCTTTCAAACTCCTGCCTCGTGATGGTGCGCTCCACCTTCAGCCGTTTATGCTGGAAGGTCAGCACCGTGCTCTCTGCGGAGGAAAGCGCGCTTTTGGCGGCCCCAACAGCGCGGTAGAGCGCCTGCCCCTGCTGGTCATTCACCAGATCAAGCAGGGCGCGGAGTTTTTCCGGCTCGGCTGCGGTGCGGATAACGTCTTCAATATCGCGCAGGGTCTGCGGCGTGCGCATCAGGGCCAGACGGTGCCAGTGGCCAAGGCTTGCGTACCATTCAATCGGCACCGGTAAGGGCTGGCCGCCCATAATGCGGTACGTGCTGTCCCGCCCCAGCAGGGGAGCAATGACGGTGTTGATAATGCGGTAATCAAACTGATCCCCCGCAATCCCGACGCCCGCATGCCCGAGCGGCGTGGCGCGGCCTGTGGCCGGGTCAAACCGCAGCACCGAGAAGTCACTGGTGCCGCCGCCAAAATCGCCCACCAGAATGGTGGTGGGTTTTTCCAGCCGCTGCGCAAAGCGCCAGCCTGCCGCTTCCGGCTCCCACGCAATGCCAATGGGGCCGAACCCTGCTGCGGTAAAGCTGTCCCGCAGGCGCTGCTCGCCCAGAGCATCATCCGCGCGGTCTCCGGCAAAATGCACGGGCCGACCGACCGTGACCTGCACGGAGGCCGGGTCAATCTTCACGGCCTGCATCAGATGCGTCAGGAACCGGGCAATCAGCATTTCCAGAGTCATGCGGCGGCTGAAAATCTGTGTCTCGCGGAAGGATTTCTGCGCGAGGTAGGACTTCATGGACATGATCATGCGGCTTTCCGCAGGATCTTCCAGATAGGCATCCACGGCTGCCGCCCCAATGCCTTCATGCAGCTTCAGGCGGCCGCCCTCTTCATCATGCCAGAAGCAGAGCAGGGTGCGGCAGGTCTCAGACGCGCCGTGGTGCGGGAAGGTGAACCGGGCGGTCTCTGTGCGTCCGTCCGGGTGGGCCAGCACCACCACGCTATTGGTGGTGCCGAAATCAAGACCAATTTTCAGGCTGTTGGAAGGCGTCGTCGTCATGTTTCAGCGGGCAGCCTGCGGTCTGTCGGTTGCGTCAAAACGGAGCGGCTCGCCAAGGGCTTTGTCCGCCAGCGTGCCTTCCCACATGACCTGATTCCCACGGATGATGGTGCCCACCGGGCGCCCCGTGACGGTCTGGCCCGCAAAGGGAGACCAGCCACAGCGGGAGGCCATCCAGCTCTGTTCCATCGTCCAGCGGGACTTGAGGTCCACAATGGAGAAATCCGCATCATACCCCACGGCAATACGGCCCTTGCGCACCAGCCCGAACAGGCGCTGCGGCCCGGCGGACGTCATGTCCACAAGGCGGCGCAGGGTGAGGCGGTTCTTGGCGACGTGGTCCAGCATCAGCGGCAGCAGAGTCTGCACGCCCGGCATACCGGAGGGGGAGGCCGGGTAGGGTTTTTCCTTGGCGGAGAGCGCATGGGGGGCGTGGTCGGAGCCGATAATATCCGGCATGCCCTGACTGACCCAGTGCCACAGGCCATCCCGGTGCGCGCCGGAGCGGATGGGCGGGTTCATCTGGGCCAGTGTGCCCAGACGTGGGTAGGCTTCTTCCCCTGCCAGCGTCAGGTGCTGCGGCGTCAGCTCACAGGTGGCAATGTCCCGGTTTGCTGCAATCAGTTCCAGCTCCGCAGGCGTGGTGATGTGCAGGATATGCACCCGCCGCCCGGTCTTGCGGGCCAGATGCAGCGCGCGGGTGGTGGCGCGCAGGGCGGTCTCATCATCCCGCCAGACGGGGTGGGAGGATGGCTCTCCCTCCACGCGGTAGTCCATCCGTTCCTTCAGGCGGGCTTCATCTTCCGCATGAATGGCCACACGACGCATGCCGGACCGCAGGACACGCTCCAGCATATCATCTTCTGAAATCAGCAGGTTGCCGGTGGAAGACCCCATGAACACTTTGACGCCTGCCGTGCCGGGCAGCTTTTCCAGTTCACCACACTGGTCCGCGTTGTCCACGGTCGCCCCCACGTAAAAGGCGTGGTCACACCACATACGGTGTTTTGCGCGGGAGAGCTTGTAGGCCACGGCTTCCGGTGTGGAGGTCGGCGGGCGGGTGTTGGGCATTTCAAACACGCCCGTCACGCCGCCCAGAACAGCGGCGCGGCTGCCGGATTCGAGGTCCTCATTGGCCTCAGCACCCGGTTCACGGAAATGGACCTGCGTATCAATCACGCCCGGCAGAATGGTTAGGCCGGTGCAGTCCACCGTGCGCCCGGCATCAGCCTGCCCGCCAATGGCGGCAATCAGCCCGTCCCGCACATACACATCCGTCTGCACGGTGGCGTCTGGCAGCACAACGGTGCCGCCTTTCAAAACCAGATCGTAAGACCCACGTGCCTGAGCGGCAACGCTACCCGGTGTTGGGCCTGAGGATGTGGGGGAGGAGGACATGGCGTTTTTTCCTGTTCTGGCGGAAGGCAAAAGGAAAAGGCGAGGGGAGAGCGCGGGGTAACGGGAGAAATGAGCCGGAAAGGCTCAGAAGGCGGAGAGGCCGCGCCGGAGCGCAGCCCGTGCCGTCCTCAGGATGCGGCGGGTGTTTCCCGCGTGCGGGTGCGCAGGGTCACCAGTTCCTCGGCGGAGGTGGGGTGAATACCAATGGTGCGGTCAAAATCCTGTTTGGTCAGACCAGCCGTGACAGCCACGGCAACGCCCTGCAACATCTCCGGAGCATCATCGCCCAGAATATGCGCGCCCACGACCTTCTGGTTGCTCTGCTGCACAACCAGCTTCATGACGGTCTTTCGGTCTTTGCGGCCACTCAGCGTGTGGCGCATGGGGGTAAAACGGGTGAAGTAGATGTCCACCACGCCATGCTGCGCGGCTTCCTCTTCCGAAAGGCCGACAGAGGCCAGTGGCGGTGAGAAGAAGACGGCCTTTGGCGTGGTATCGAACGCCCACTCACGCGGCGGTTCCTTGCCGAACAGGCGGTCGGCAAGGTTATGGCCTTCCGCAATGGCGACGGGGGTCAGGTTGATGCGGTCCGTCACGTCTCCAATGGCATACACGCCGGGTTCCGTCGTCTGGCTACCCGCATCCACCGTAATCTGCCCGTGTTTGCCGATTGCGATGCTGGTCTGGTCCAGCCCAAGTTTTTCAATCTTGGGTTTTCTGCCGGTCGCAAAAAATACGCAGTCCGCTTCCAGCGTCTGCCCGTTATCCAGCGTGACAGTATAGACCTCACCCTCTTTGGTGATGTGCTTGGGGGAAGAGTGCGGATGCTGGGTAATGCCGCGCACGGTAATGGCCTCCGCCATGGCGGCGCGCATATCTTCATCAAACCCGCGCAGGGGCAGGTCCTGCCGGTAGACGAGGTCAACCTGTGACCCAAGACCTGCAAAAATCCCGGCAAATTCCAGCCCGATATAGCCGCTGCCTACAAGCACCACGCGCTGCGGGCGGGCGGGCAGATGGAAGGCGTCATCGGACGTAATGGCCAGCTCAGCGCCGGGAATATCCGGGCGGACAGGCGTGGAGCCGGTGGCAATGACGATATGTTTTGCCGTGACGGTGCGCGGGGCCTCATCCGGGGCGAGCGGAGAGGCTTCAACCCGCACGGTATGCGCGTCCACAAAACGGGCATGGCCCGTCAGCAGGGTGATGCCTGCCTTTTCCAGCATGGAGACGTAAATGCCGTTCAGGCGGGTAATTTCTTTGTCTTTGGCGGCAATCAGGGTGGCCCAGTCATGCGTGCCGCGGGTGGAGGACCAGCCAAAGGCGTGGCTGTCATCCACCATATCGCCATACTCGCTGGCCTGAACCATCAGCTTTTTGGGCACACAGCCCAGATTGACGCAGGTGCCGCCCCAGTGGCGGCTTTCCACCACGGCCACGCGCGCCCCATGCCCTGCGGCAATACGGGCACAGCGCACCCCGCCGGAGCCTGCTCCGATGACAAGAAGATCAAAATCATGCGTCATGGCGCAGCCTCCGTTTGGTCAGTGTTGGGGCGCTGGCAGCCCGGAGACTGCCAGCGGGCAAAAAGCCTCAGCGTTCAGCGAAGGCCTTTTCCACGACGTACGAGCCGGGGTTGGACATGTTGCCCTCATCAAACCCGCGGGCCTGAAGCAGGGCTTCCGTATCAGCCAGCATTTCCGGTGACCCGCAGATCATCACGCGGTCATGCTCGGGGTCCAGTTCCGGGATGTTCAGGTCTGTGAAGATCTTGCCGGATTCGATCAGCTTGGTGATGCGGTCTGTCACAGCAAAGGCTTCACGCGTCACAGCCGGGTAGTACAGCAGCTTGCCGGACACGTCCTCGCCCAGAAATTCATGTTCCGGCAGTTCATGGCGGATGTGGTTGGCATAAGCCAGCTCACCGGAGATACGCACGGTGTGGCTCAGGATCACATGCTCGAACCGCTCATAGCAGTCCGGGTCTTTGATCAGGCTCATGAAGGGAGCCAGACCCGTGCCGGTGGACAGGAAATACAGGTTCCGACCCGGACGCAGGTTATCCAGCAGCAGCGTGCCGGTGGGCTTGCGGCCGATCAGCACCGTATCCCCCACTTTAACGTGGCGCAGGCGGGAGGTCAGCGGGCCATCCGGCACGGCAATGGAGAGGAATTCCATTTCATCCGCATAATTGGGGGAGGCAATGGAGTAGGCGCGCAGCAGCGGCTTGCCGTCCAGCTCAATCCCGATCATGGCGAACTGGCCGTTTTTAAACCGCAGGCCGGGGTCACGCGTGGTGGTGAAGGTGAACAGGCGGTCCGTCCAGTGATGCACCGTCAGCACTTTGGCCGGATACAGGTTGCCGTATTCCTTGGTGGGGGGGGCAAGATGCCACACACCGTCCTGACCTTCGACCGGCAGAAGGCCTGTCGGGACTTCAGAGGCCGTCATTTTCGGCAGAATGTCGGAAAATGTTCCGGTTGACGTTTCAGACATGGTTTCAGACATGGGCCGCTTATACTCCGCTTGCAGCAGATCGAGAGGATATGCCCCGTAGCCGGCCTGTGGTCCCGGTGCGGACTCTTGAACGGCACGGAGGCGTGCTTCTGGTCGTGGCGCGTTTCTAAGGGGCAAGGCGGCGCGACGCCAGTGCAAATTCATCACGCGTCGCTTTCTGGCAGTGCACAGGTGCGGTTTTATTGCTGTTTCAGCCATTGTTCCGCCCGCGCGGATGCCGCATGAATACGGCTATGACATCAGAGACTTTCGCATCCCCCGCCCGTGAGGCCTTTGCCCGTGTTTCCGCCCGCACCGGGCTGAGTATCGAGCCACGGGAAGAGCAGGATGTTCTGCGCCGTATTGCCCGCGCGCTGGAACCCGGTGCGCGGGATATTCCGGATGAAACCTACCGCGAGATTCTGTGCATTGCCCGGCGCAAGAAGCGTGTCTCCCGCCTTGTGGACCTGACGCGGCGCAGTGGCCGGATCTGGGTTTCACGCGATGAAATTGAAGAAGCCGTTGGCACGATAGAAGATCCGGAAGCGGATGACAGGGCACTGGAGCGTGCCCTGGCGCCGGTTTCCCGCGCGCGGCTGCGGTCTTACGGGGCCAGCCCGCGCGCGGTGTTTGAGACAGTTCAGGCGGATCTGGTGGATACCGGGCGCGTGCTCTCTCCGCCTCAGACAGACCTGTTGCTGATGGCTATTGCGCTGGCGTTTGACCTGCCGGAGGGCGACCCGTTTCTGGATACCGCCCGGCGGGAGGAAGCACAGCGCCAGAAGGTTGCCAGCACCATCGAGCGTACGGCGCGGGAAAAGCGTGAGAAGGAAGAATCGCGCCTCCGCACGTGGGAAGAAAGTCTGGTGCCGTTTCAGGAGGTGCCGCGCCTGCTGCGCTGCTCCCATAAGGAAGCGTTGCGCTGGATTGCGGAAAATCGCCTGCCCGTCGCGAGAAAAGTGCGCGAATCGGGGGACCGGGAACGCTGGGAGTTTGACCCGGCGGAACTTATTGCCCTGCGCGGCAAGCTGGGGGAGTGGCGGAATGGCGGTGTGCCGGCGGCTGTCGGGGCAGGAGGCAAGGCTCCGGACATGGGCCGGAAGGTGGCTAATTCCGTTATTGCCCGCGTGGCGGCACTGGACCGCTATGTTGCTCATTTCCGGACAGCACGGGCGCTGAACCGACGCATTACTCTCGTCACCGGCCCGACCAACAGTGGCAAATCCTACACGGCGCTGAATGCGCTGGCTCAGGCGGAAAGCGGCCTTGCGCTGGCTCCCCTCCGCCTGCTGGCGCACGAATTTAAGGAAGCACTGGCCTCGCGCGGGGTTGAGGCCTCTCTGGCAACCGGGGAGGAGCGTATTGTCGTGCCCGGCAGCCGCCATCTGGCGGCCACGGTGGAAATGTGCCCGTTCCATAATCCGGTGGATGTCGCGGTCATTGATGAAGCACAGATGCTGTTCGATACCGATCGCGGAGCCGCATGGACGGCGGCGATCATGGGGGCTCCGGCCCGCCATCTGTATGTGCTGGGCGCACCGGACTGTATTCCCATGGTGCGGCGCATTGCCGAACTGTGCGGGGACCCGCTGGATGAAATCTCACTGGAGCGCAAAAGCCCGCTCAAACCCGCGTCCCAGCCCGTCCGGTTGCAGGAGCTTCAGGCCGGGGACGCGCTGATTGCCTTTTCACGCCGGGAGGTGCTGGACCTGCGGGCCGCTCTTATGCAGCACGGGCGGCGCGTGGCGGTGGTGTATGGCGCGCTCAGCCCGGAGGTCCGCCGGGCGGAAGCCCAGCGTTTTAATTCAGGCGCGGCGGATATCCTGATCGCGACAGACGCCATTGGCATGGGGCTGAATCTGTCCATCAAGCGCGTGGTGTTTGCCGCACTCAAAAAGTTTGATGGCAAGCAGACGCGGGACCTCACGGTGCAGGAGGTCAAGCAGATTGGCGGCCGCGCCGGGCGCTACGGCAAGCATGAAGTGGGCGTCGTGTCTGTGCTGGCAGGGGCGGGCAGTCCGGCTTTCATCCGCCGTCAGCTTGATGCGGATGCTGAAATTCCGGAAGATCTGCGGCCTTTCGTTCAGCCGGATGCGGATATCGTCAAGGCTGTTGCGGCGGAAATAGGGTCAGAAAGCCTGTACGGCGTGCTCTCGCGTATTCATCGCGCGGTGTTGCGGAAGGATGACCCCAATTACCGTCTGGCGGATATGGAGCAGGCGTTTGCCATTGCCTCAGCGCTGGAAGGGGTGGAGGGGCTGGATCTCACCACCCGCTGGTCCTACGCCATGTGCCCGGTGGATGACCGGGATAACGGCATCCAGCGTCTGGTTGGCTGGGCGGCCGATCATGCCGCAGGCCGCCGCGTGCTGCCGCCGGGCACCGGGCGTCTGCCTCCCAGTGAACGCGCAAGCCGGGAAGAGCTGGAACGCGCGGAAAAGCGGCATAAACGTCTGGTGGCGTGGCGCTGGCTGGCTCTGCGCTTCCCCGAGTTCTACCCGGACCGCGAGGATGCGGAGGAAACCACGCGCCGTCTGAATGAATGGATTGAAAGCGTCCTGCGCCAGCAGAGCCGCACCCGGAGTGCCGCACCGGGCGGGAGTTCCCGCAGGCGGGGTTAAGAGAGGTATCGCGTGTGAAGTCGCCGCGAAGGAGCCTTCATCACAATGGATGCTTTGCACGCAATATCGACTTTGCTTAAGGCAGACCCACTCCGCTGGCGTCTGCTGGGACTGGTGCGTGACCTGAGATTGCCGGATGCATGGATTGGCGCGGGCTTCATACGGAATGCTGTCTGGGACCATTTACATGGTCGGGCAGGATCTGAGTTGCTCAGCGATGTGGATGTTATCTGGTATGACCCAGCACGACCGGACCCTGAAATAGACCGAATCTATGAAGCTTTCCTTCGGGCAGCAGAACCCAATGTTTCATGGTCAGTGAAAAATCAGGCGCGCATGCATGAGCGTAACGGCGACCAGCCTTATTCATCCAGCATTGATGCCATGCGTTACTGGCCTGAAACAGCAACAGCGCTCGCTGCCCAACGCAGCATGACCGACGCGTGTTATATAGCGGCCCCTCTGGGCACAGACGATTTGATGAATCTGGTCCTGCGACCAACGCCGCATTTTGCCCGTAACAGAATGAAGGACTACCACAAACGGACGCAGGCAAAAGGATGGACCAGCATCTGGCCGCGCCTGACGCTGGTCACCGGATAAGAGTCTGTTGCCGCCGGTCTGTTCTACCAGGCCACGCCGGTCAGGCGTTCGGATGCATCCCACAGGCGGGTTGCCGTGCTGACTTTTTGTGCGGCCGGCGGTACGTGGGCCGGGCCGGGTGGGCCGCGCCGTTCGCCCGCGCCCTGCGGGCCGTAATAATCGCCATCCCGCGCGGCGGGTGAGAGTGCGGCATATAGCAGCGGTTCCGCGCCACGGGCGGCAGACTGCCCCATAACACGCAGGATCGCGGTGCCAAGCACGCGTTCGGCCTTGCCCACAGCATCCGGCAGGCTGGAGGCCGGGCCGTTGGCAATAATGGAGGTGGAAGACCAGCCCGGATGCGCTGCACGGGAATGGATGTTCCAGCCATTCTCTCCGGCACGGCGGGCCAGTTCCCGTGCAAACAGCAGATTGGCCAGTTTGCTTTGCTGATACGCGCCAAACGGGCTGTAGCGGTGGCGGGACTGCAAATCATCAAACTGGATGGTGTTTTTGCAGGCGGCCAGACTGGCGACGGTCACAACCGTGCCCCCACCGGAAGCGGCTTCCAGCAGCGGGCGCAGGCGGGTGGTCAGTGCAAAATGGCCCAGATGGTTGGTGCCAAACTGCATCTCAAACCCATCTGCCGTTTCCTGCCTGTGGGCAAGGGCCATGACGCCAGCATTGTTCACCAGAAAATCCAGCGTGCGGGTGCGTGCCGCCACGTCTGCGGCACAGGCGGCAATGGAGTCGAGGGAGGACAGGTCAAGCGTCAGCAGGTCCACCTCAGCACCGGGGCAGCGGGTCTGAAGGGCCGCCAGAGCGGCTTCGCCTTTTGCTTTACTGCGTACGGGCAGCAGCAGGCGCGCGCCACGTGTGGCCAGACCACAGGCAACTTCAAACCCAAGGCCGCTATTGCCGCCCGTCACCAGCGCCACGCGGCCTTTCAGGCCGGGCTGGCGGTTGGTTACGGACCATTCGTGCTTGCCGATCATGAGGGCATAATCCGCAGGCGTTCATCTTTTTCTGCTGCCGCCAAGGCTTCCTCCGTCAGACGTTTTTCATTGCGTTTCAGGAAAAGGAACGAGACGACGATGATTGTCGCGGCGCAGACCCCAAAGACAATTCCCAGTGGTCCGGAAAGCCGCAAAACCTCGTTCCCCAGCAAATAGGTGCAGATGGCATAGCCGCCTGCCCAGCAGATGCCGCCGAGCGCATTATGCCATAGGAACGTATGCCAGGGCATATGGTTCGCCCCGGCCAGCAGCGCGACAAACATCCGCAGCACGGCAATAAAACGGCCAAAAAAGACAACCGACCCACCGTGTTTGAGGAACACATAACGCCCCAGAAGCAGGCGGTTGGGGGTCAGACCAAATTTGGGGCCATATTTCTGTAACAGCCGCAGGCCCAGCGCCCGGCCAATCAGATAGCCAAAATTATCCCCCATAATCGCGCCAATCACGGCGGCAATGACCACCCCACTGATATTGAGCTTATGGGTTGTCGCACAGAACAGTGCGCCGGTGATGATCAGACTCTCGGCAGGCAACGGAAACCCCATGCTTTCAAGCATGACCACCACACCAATCACGGCATAGCCGTAATGGGAGAACAGGCTGTTCAGGTAATGCAGTGAAAAAATGGATTCGAGAGAGTGTAACAGGATAAAAAATCCACTTCAGGCTGGGCGTGTGACAAAGGGTGCAGCAGGAACAGTCTCCGTTGCAAGCTGTCAAGTGCTGCGGTGTTACAGGCTACAGGCCAGCAGGAGCGGCGTGACGGATACCCTTCTTCTGCCCCGTATGTCTGCCGTGGCCGTTTTTTTGGCCGGTTTTTTCTGCCGGATGCCTGTCTCTGCCGTCCATATTACGGTCTGATGGCGTATAGATTACGGTTTGATAGAACCGACAGCAGCTGCCTTGGAGAGCCTTCATTATGTCTGATCTGACTTTTTCGTCCTCCACACGGCCTCAGGGCGCGCCGCCTGTGCCCTGCGGTACATGGCCCTCGCGTGTTACGGCGGCTCTGGTGGCGGGGAAAACGCTTTCGCTGTCTGAAGTCAGTGCCGATGGCAATGCCGTGTTCTGGCTTGAACGTCGCCCGGCGGAAAAAGGCCGGTCTGTTCTGATGCGCTGGACCGAACAGGGCGGGGCGACGGAAGCTCTGCCTGCCAGTTTTGATGTCGCGACCCGTGTGCATGAATATGGCGGAGGCGCTTATGCCGCACGCGCCGGGCGTCTTGCGTTTTCGGACAAACAGACCGGTGCCGTCTGGCTGGTGCCGCAGGCGGGCGCGCAGCCTGTCCGCATCACGCAGGGGCAGGATCTGCGCTATGCGGATCTGCGGTTTGACCGCCTCGCGACAACCGTTCTGGCTGTGCGGGAAGATCATCGCGCATCCGGTGAGGCCAAAGCCGCTCTGGTGGCGCTGAAATTCCCGGTAGGCAACGCGCCGGCGGAAGAGGTTGTTCTGCATAGCGGCCCGGATTTTCTGTCGTCTCCGTCGGTCTCGCCAGATGGCGCGCGCATGGCGTGGGTTGAGTGGCAACATCCTGACATGCCGTGGGATGCCACGCGCCTGTGTCTGGCCGATGTGGAGCGCGATGCGGAAGGCCGGATTACCGCTCTGCGTAACCGGCGTGTTCTGGCCGGGGCAGAGCAGCGCGAATCCGTCCTTGAACCCCGCTGGACGGAAGACGGGCACCTGCTGAGCATCTCGGACCGTTCGGGGTGCTGGACGATCTGGGCTGTTCAGCAGACCGGGGGCTCTGCTGCGCTGATGCCTTGCACCATGCCAGAGGGTGAAATTGGCCAGCCTGCGTGGGTGTTTGGGCAGCGCAGTTATCAGCCGTTACCAGAGGGAGGATGTCTGGTGCTGGCGGTGCGGGATGGGTGGACGGCCTGCCTGCATCAGCCCGAGCATGGGCAGGCAACTGCCTTTATGGCCCATGCTGATCAGTGCCCTGTGCCACTGGCGGATGGACGGTTTGCCTGGCTGGAGGTGCCGGGGGACGCTCTGCCTGCTGTGGTGGTCGGGAGCGGAGCGCAGGGGGTGGAACAGGTTCTGCAACGCGCTGCAAAGCTGGACCTTGCGCCTGCGGATATTGCACGAGCGGAAACCATTCGTTTCCCAGTGCCGGGACAGGAGGGTGTTGCGGGCCACGCTCTGTTCTACCCGCCCGCCAACAGCCGGGCCTCCGTGCCGGAGGGCACGTTGCCCCCCATGATTGTGCAGGTGCACGGCGGGCCGACAGCCCGTGCGCAGGAAGGATTTTCCTTCAAGGTGCAGTGGTGGACGTCTCGCGGATTCGCGGTGCTGGATGTGAATTACGGCGGCTCCACCGGATTCGGCCGGGCGTGGCGGGAACGGCTGAATGGCGCATGGGGTGTGGTGGATGTGGCGGATTGTATCGCCGCTTGCCAGCATATGGTGGCCACAGGCCGCGTGGACCCGAAGCGCCTCGCCATTCGTGGTTCCAGTGCGGGCGGCATGACCGTGCTGGTGGCTCTTGCCGAATCGGACCTGTTTGCGGCCGGTGTCAGCCTCTACGGGGTGACAGACCTGCGGGCACTGGCGCAGGAGACGCATAAGTTCGAGGCGCGATATCTGGACGGGCTGATCGGCCCATGGCCGGAAGCCGAGGCCGTCTATCTGGCGCGGTCACCGCTGTCTGTTGCGCATAAAATCAAGGCGGCCGTTCTGCTGTTGCAGGGCTCTGATGATAAGGTTGTGCCGCCGGGGCAGGCGCATGCCATGGCCAGAGCACTGGAAGAGGCAGGCTCTCCCTGCAGTCTGCATGAATTCCCCGGTGAAGGGCATGGCTTCCGGCAGGAAGGGACAATCCGCAAAGCGCTGGAAGAAGAGCTGGCCTTTTATGGTCGTGTTTTCGGGTTTTAGCCGCCTGCGCAACGGATACGTTTTTGTGATCAATAAAAACCTTCCGGCGCGGCGACGTTTTTTTATCTGCGGACGTTAAGACCCAAAAAAGGAAAAGGCCGAATCCTCCTCCCGGACGATTCGGCCTTTTTGCATGCGCTGACGGGTTATCGCCGGGGTCAGTCCTTATAGCCCGGCGTATAAATCAGGCTTTCAATCCATGCCCGGATATCCTGCGGGCGTTCCACCGTGGCCGCGCCCTGATCAAAAATGAATTCGGCAATGCGGGTGGCGGAGGTGATGGAGACTTCCAGAATCTCGCTCTGCGGCGGGAACAGGCGTCCACGCTCCTGTGCGGCAGGGTCAACCTGATCCGCCAGTGCCTTTGCGGCTTTGATCACCATATCATCGGTAATCAGGTCCGGGCATGTGGCGTAGACGGCCAGCCCCAGAGCCGGGAAAATATAGAAATTATTGGCCTGCCCCGGATAGAAGGTCTTCTCGTTCAGCGTGACTTCCGGATATTGCAGGCCTGCGGCAAACAGCGCCCGGCCATCGGACCAGCTATAGGCCTGTTCAGCCGTGCATTCTGCGTTTTTGGCAGGCAGCGAGAGCGCGAAAATCACGGGGCGCTCATTCAGCGCCGCCATTTCTTCCACAACGGCCTGCGTAAAGGCCCCCCCACAGGTGGAAACACCAATCAGAACGGTCGGCTTTACAGCTTTGATCGTGGCCAGAAGGTCACGTGAGGGCGGCATATCCTTCGCAAAACGGGCCTGCTGGGGGGAGAGGTCGGTGCGGGAGGTTTCCAGCAGCCCGTCCACATCCATCAGCGTCATGCGCGAGACCGCATCAGCTTCTGACAGGCCTTCCTTCTGCATGGCTGTAACCAGCATATTGGCAATGCCCAGACCAGAGGAACCCGCACCGAGGAAGAGGACGCGCTGCTTCGTCAGAGGCTCGTTCTTGATGCGGAGCGCGGTAATCAGGCCCGCAAGAGTGACTGCCGCGGTGCCCTGAATATCATCATTATAGCAGCGGACACGCGGGAAATATTTTTCCAGATACCGGATGGCATCCGTGCCTTTCCAGTCTTCAAAATGCAGGCAGCAGCGTGGGAAGACGGTCTGCACAGCCTGCACAAACTCTTCCACAAACTCGTCCAGCACGTCCTGAGAGGGCGGTTCGCGCCGCAGGCCAAGATAAAGCGGATCAGCCCGCAGCGCACTGTTGGTTGTGCCGATATCAAGCTGGATGGGGAGCAGCACTTTCGGCGGCACCGCCCCGCAGGCCGTGTAGAGGTTGAGCTTGCCGATGGGGATACCCATCCCGTTCACGCCGATATCGCCCAGCCCCAGAATGCGGCCACCCGTGGTGACGCAAATCACCCGGACATCATCCACCGGCCAGTTGCGCAGCACCTCTTCAATCCGGCCTTTCATCTCCAGACTGATGTACATGCCGCGGGGGCGGCGATAGATATGGCTGAACTGCTGGCAGACGGCAGCCAGCGTCGGCGCATAGATAATGGGCACAAACTTGGCCGGGTTGGACATCAGAACCCGGTAAAACAGGGTCTCGTTCTGGTCCCGCAGGCCGCTCAGATAAATATAGCGCTCAAGGTCACTGGGCTTGGCTTCCAGATGCCGGTGAATACGCTCAACCTGCCGGTCCAGACTTTCAACATGAGTTGGCAAAAGCCCTTCCAGACCATACTGCCGCCGCTCCTCAGCCGTAAACGCTGTACCCTTGTTCTGACTGGCGTCATTCAGGAGGGACATTCCCCGGGGGTGAGGTGTGGAGGCTGTTGGCATTATAAACCCTTCAAACATGTGAGACCGGCAAACACATTTTCCGACGGAAAACGGCAGAAAAATGCGGTTCTTATTTTTATGGCGTCGAAAGTAACAAAATTTTCAGTGCGGAAGTCTGAGAATTTCAAGAGGGAGCCATGTTCTGCGCAGAAAATAACAGGAGGCTGCCACCCGCTCTGCCACCGGAGTTTTCCATACAGGACCAGAGAGAGGGAGGTCTGCTTTGTGTCCTCAGAACGCTGCATCGCGCAGACAGTTCAGGAGCGCAGCGCATAAAAAAAGAGGCGGCACAGGGCCACCTCTTTTTAAAATATCTCAGATCCGCAAACTGGACGGGCTCAGAGTTTTTCAACCTGACCATATTCCAGATCGACCGGGGTCGAACGACCGAAGATGGAAACGCTGACTTTCAGGCGTCCCTTTTCTTCATCAATTTCTTCAATCACTCCGTTGAAGGAGGTAAACGGCCCATCCGCCACGCGGATCTGCTCGCCCACTTCAAACGTCACGGCAGAACGCGGATGCTGGATGCCTTCCTGCGCCTGCTTGATGATCCGTTCAGCTTCTGCTGCGGAAATCGGGGTCGGGCGGTTCTTGGTGCCAAGGAAGCCCGTAACTTTCGGGGTATCCTTTACCAGATGCCAAGACTCATCCGTCATTTCCATCTTCGCCAGCACATAGCCGGGGAAGAATTTGCGCTCAGCATTCACTTTCTGGCCGCGACGCATTTCGATGACTTCTTCTGAGGGAACCAGAATTTCATCAATATGGTCAGCAAGGCCCTTCTGTTCTGCCTGCTCGCGAATATGCTGGGCGATTTTTTTCTCGAAGCCCGAATAGACGTGGACCACGTACCAACGTTTGGCCATGTCGTTTCCTCAGCCTCCCAGCCCGAACAATTGACGCACGCCGAGACCAATCAGCTGGTCAACGACAAAAAAGAAAACAGATGCAAGCCCGGCCATGGCAAGAACAGCACCTGTTGTGATGAAAGTTGCACGTCGGGACGGCCATGTGACCCGTTCGGCCTCGGCACGCACATCACGCAGAAACTTACCGGGACTGACCGACACGCACTATCCTCTCTCCGCTGCCCGGCCCGGTGTGATCCGGACAGACGGCGCAGCCAATATTCTTTCTGTCAGAAAACGCCGCAGGCTTTGCGGGGCTTTCCAGCCAGTGTTGTCTGGCAGGGGTGGAGGGTCTCGAACCCGCAACCTCCGGTTTTGGAGACCGGCGCTCTAGCCAATTGAGCTACACCCCTGCAGTCCGACAAGCCGACGCGGAAAGCAGGTATAACGGAAATCCGTCAGCCTGACCACCCATAGCGGCCCGTGCAGGAGGCGGAAGAAAATATGTTGCGGCCCTAAAGTCAAGAGGCAGAAAACAATATCGTGCCAGAATGTGACAAGACGGTGAAAAAAGTCCCCGTGTCAGGGGCTTGCGAAAGGCGATGCTTTGGGGGTAAAGAGAAACCCACAAACCGAGCGCGGGCGTAGCATAGTGGTAATGCAGTAGCCTTCCAAGCTTCTGAGGAGGGTTCGATTCCCTCCGTCCGCTCCAGTAAATTCCCAAAAATAAAAAATTTTCTTCCCCCGTGGCGAGATCTGCTTTTGCGGTATCCAGATGCCGTTAGTTGCTGCCGGAGGCCAAGTGGTCACGGACTCAGGCACGCGGTGATATGGATTCGCACTTTTTTCGGTGCCCCTCCATTCCAGCCCTGCAAAATCTGCCCGGACCCTTCCTTCCCGCGTTCCGTCGATTGAAGGTCACATTTCAGGAAAAGATTTTCGGTGTTGTTTTTCGGGGCGGCGGATACGGAAAAGCAGAGTGTGCCGTCGCTTCCTGAGATGTTTTTTTGCCGGAAAGGTCATTTTCCTGCCGGTGGAGGAATGAAAACCGGGGGTGCCCGCTCATTTTGGGCGAAGCTGCCGGTTGCGTGGCAGGTTTCAGCATGCTAGAGGCCGCGCCGACGCATGCTTGTGGCTCCTATACAGCCAGAGGCGGAGTCATGTATGTGGAATGCCGGCGCGCACAGAAGGAAAGAGCCTAAAGAGTGGTGGCCTCGGGCGTAACGACAGCACAATCTGTTGCTTTTGCTTCCAACGGTCTTGAAGGCCGTTATGCAACTGCGCTTTATGAACTCGCAGCGGAACAGCAGCAGCTGGATGCAGTGCTTGATGAATGTGCGGCACTTGCCCGCCTGATTGATGAAAGTGCTCCGTTGCGCACTGTTCTGGATGATCGGCGGCTTGATATCCGTGTTTCCCGCAAGGCTGTTCTGGCCGTGCTGGACGCACAGGGGTTTTGCCAGACTCTTAAGAATTTCGTGGGTGTTGTTGCTGACAACCGCCGTCTGCCAAATCTGCGGCAGATCATGGCGGCAGTCGATGCCCTCGCTTCAGCCCGCCGTGGGGAAGTGGTTGCGGATGTCACATCTGCTCAGCCGCTTACCACCACGCAGCGCGCCCAGCTTCAGGTCCGTCTGGCCGAAGCCGGTTATTCCCGCATTACTATCCGTGAGCGTGTCGATTCCTCCCTTCTCGGCGGCCTTGTCGTCCGTGTTGGGGCCAAGCTTTATGACGCCAGTCTTCAGACCCGCCTGTTTCGTTTGCATTACGCCATGAAGGGAGCCGCGTGATGGAAATCCGTCCCGCAGAGATTTCGGATATCCTCAAGCAGCAGATTGCTTCGTTCGACAAAGAATCTGATGTTGTCGAAACCGGCACTGTTCTGTCCGTCGGCGACGGCATTGCCCGTGTGTTCGGCCTGCAGCATGTGATGGCAGGGGAGCTGGTTGAGTTCCCGGGCTCCGGCCAGAAAGGCATGGCGCTGAACCTTGAGAGCGATAATGTTGGTATCGTGATCTTCGGTGATGACACCAACATCCGTGAAGGTGACACCGTCAGCCGTTCCGGTGTGGTGGTTGAAGTCCCGACAGGCAAAGGCCTGCTGGGGCGCGTTGTTGACGGTCTGGGCAACCCGATCGACGGCAAAGGCCCGCTGGCCGATGTTGAAATGCGCCGCGCTGAAGTGAAGGCTCCCGGCATCATGCCGCGTCAGTCCGTCAGCGAACCGATGCAGACCGGCATTAAAGCCATTGACGCCCTCGTGCCCGTCGGCCGTGGCCAGCGTGAACTGGTGATTGGTGACCGTCAGACCGGCAAAACCACCATTCTGACTGATACGATCCTCGCGCAGAAAACCGTTAATGACGAAGGCGACGACAAGAAGTCCCTTTACTGCATTTACGTTGCAGTTGGTCAGAAGCGTTCCACGGTTGCACAGCTCGTGCGCCTGCTGGAAGAAAAAGGCGCGATGAAATACTCCATCGTCGTCGCTGCAACCGCGTCCGATCCGGCTCCGCTCCAGTATCTGGCACCGTATGCTGCCTGCGCTATGGGTGAGTATTTCCGTGATAACGGCATGCACGCTCTGATCTGCTATGATGACCTGTCCAAGCAGGCTGTGGCGTACCGCCAGATGTCCCTGCTGCTGCGTCGTCCGCCGGGTCGTGAAGCTTATCCGGGTGATGTGTTCTACCTGCACTCCCGTCTGCTCGAACGCGCTGCAAAAATGTCTGACGCCAACGGCGCTGGTTCTCTGACGGCTCTGCCGGTCATTGAAACGCAGGCTGGGGACGTTTCGGCTTACATCCCGACCAACGTGATTTCCATCACCGACGGCCAGATCTTCCTTGAGACCGATCTGTTCTACCGTGGTATCCGTCCGGCCGTGAACGTGGGTGGCTCCGTTTCCCGCGTTGGTTCTGCCGCGCAGATCAAGGCGATGAAGCAGGTTGCCGGCAAGATTAAGCTGGAACTGGCTCAGTATCGTGAAATGGCTGCGTTCTCGCAGTTCGCGTCCGATCTGGACCCGGCAACGCAGAAGCAGCTTGCCCGTGGTGCCCGTCTGGTTGAACTGCTCAAGCAGCCCCAGTCTTCTCCGCTGACGGTTGAAGAACAGGTGATTGTCCTCTTCGCAGGCACCCGCGGCTTCATTGACGGCATCGCTGTTGATAAGGTTGTGGCGTGGGAACACGCTCTGCTGGCTGATCTGCCGAACGGTGGCAAAGATATTCTGGCAACCATTGGTAAAGAGCGTCAGCTGTCCAAAGACACTGAAGCCCGCCTGACGGAATATCTGACAACCTTCAACCGCAACTTCGGCGGCTGAGGAGCAGGACCTAATCCATGGCTTCCCTCAAGGAACTCCGCGCTCGTATCGGAAGTATCAAGTCGACACGGAAGATCACCAGCGCGATGAAAATGGTCGCGGCCGCAAAATTGCGCCGCGCCCAGGCCAGTGCTGAGGCGGCTCGTCCGTATGCAGCCGCCATGCGGCGGATGCTGGGTGAACTTGCTGCTGCCACGAAGGGGGAAGAAGGTGCACCGCGTCTTCTGGCCGGAACGGGGCAGGATAAGATTCATCTGCTGATCCCGATCACGAGTGATCGCGGACTGTGCGGTGGCTTTAACTCCAACGTGCATCGCCTGACGCTCCAGACCATCAAGAAACTTCAGGCTGAAGGCAAAACCGTCAAACTGCTGCCGGTTGGCCGTCGCGCCCTGAACTTTTTTAACCGTGAACATGCAGACCTGATCGTCGATAAGGTCATCGGCTTTAGCGGCAAGGAAGTTCCGTTTTCTGTGGCGAGCGACCTCGGCGATAAGGTGAATGCCCTGCTGGAGTCTGGTGAAATCGACGTTTGCACGCTTGTGTTCAACAAGTTCCAGAACGCGATGACGCAGACACCGGCCTGCCTGCAGCTTGTCCCGATGGTGATGGATGATGCCCCGGCAAAAGCCGGTGCGGTCGCTGCCACGGCGGAAGATGCGGCACAGTATGAATTTGAACCGGATGAAGCAACGCTGCTGGCAATGCTGCTTCCGCGGAACCTGCAGGTTCAGATCTACGCTTCGCTGCTGGAAACAGCCGCAGGTGAGAACGGCGCCCGCATGACGGCCATGGATAACGCAACGCGCAATGCAGGCCGGACCATCGACAGTCTGAGCAAGGTCTATAACCGGACCCGTCAGACCAATATTACTAACGAACTGATCGAAATCATTTCGGGCGCACAGGCTGTCTGAGCCCGCTCGTTTGCCCCGCAGGAGCTGACCCATGTCGGATACCACAACCCAGACCCAGGCCCCTGCGGCCACGAAGACCAATTCTGTTGGCCGCATCACCGAGATCAGAGGGCCGGTTGTTGACGTGCAGTTCGAAGGTGAACTGCCGAAAATTCTCAACGCCCTTCATGTGAAGCTGGGTGAGCAGACTCTGGTGCTTGAAGTGGCCCAGGAAATTGGCGAGCATGAAGTGCGCTGCATCGCCATGGATACCACTGACGGTCTGGTCCGTGGCGCAGAAGTGTCCGATACCGGCACGCAGATTTCTGTTCCTGTCGGGCCTGAAACCCTTGGCCGTATCCTGAATGTCATCGGTGAGCCGATTGACGAAAAAGGCCCGATCAAGACCGCACGTCGCGCCCCCATCCACCGTGATGCGCCTTCTTTTGAAGAACAGGCTGCGGCTTCTGAAATCCTGATGACGGGCATTAAGGTTGTTGACCTGCTCTGCCCGTACCTCAAGGGCGGTAAAGTTGGCCTGTTCGGTGGTGCCGGCGTGGGCAAGACCGTTATTATTCAGGAACTCATCAACAACATCGCAAAGGCGCACGGTGGTGTGTCTGTGTTTGCGGGTGTGGGTGAGCGTACCCGTGAAGGGAACGACCTGTATTACGAAATGCAGGACGCTGGCGTTATCAAGCTGGACGAAAACAACAACACCGATGGCTCCAAAGTGGCTCTGGTGTTCGGTCAGATGAATGAACCGCCGGGTGCCCGCGCCCGTGTTGCTCTGTCCGGTCTGACGCTGGCTGAATATTTCCGTGACGAAGAAAGCCAGGACGTTCTGTTCTTCGTGGACAACATCTTCCGCTTTACGCAGGCTGGCTCCGAAGTGTCCGCTCTGCTGGGCCGTATTCCGTCCGCAGTGGGCTATCAGCCGACGCTGGCAACGGAAATGGGCGCGCTGCAGGAACGTATTACGTCCACCAAAAAGGGCTCCATTACGTCCGTTCAGGCCGTGTATGTCCCTGCGGATGACCTGACCGATCCGGCTCCGGCTGCAACCTTCGCGCATCTTGATGCAACAACCGTGCTGAACCGCTCCATTGCTGAAATGGGCATCTACCCGGCTGTTGACCCGCTGGATTCCACGTCCCGTTCTCTGGACCCCGCAATCGTGGGTGAAGAGCACTACAACGTGGCCCGTGATGTGCAGCGTATCCTGCAGACCTATAAGTCCCTGCAGGACATCATCGCCATTCTGGGTATGGATGAACTGTCTGAAGACGATAAGCTGATCGTGGCCCGTGCACGCCGCATCCAGCGCTTCCTGTCTCAGCCGTTCCACGTGGCTGAAGTCTTTACGGGCGCACCGGGTAAGCTGGTTTCCATTGCTGACACGGTTCGTTCCTTCAAGGCGATCTGTGCCGGTGAGTATGATGATCTGCCGGAAGCTGCGTTCTACATGGTTGGCACGATTGAAGAAGCCGTTGCCAAGGCAGAAAAAATGAGGGAATCGGTCTAACAGCCGGTTCCGGGAAGGAACAGCATTCATGCCGATCCAGATCGAGATCATCAGCCCTGAAAAGGTTCTGGTGTCGCGTGAAGTAGATATGGTTGTCATGCCGGGTGCGGAAGGCGATATCGCCGCCATGCCCGAGCGTGCGCCCATGATGCTTCTGCTGCGTGGTGGTGTTGTCTCTCTGTACGAAAATGATACCGTGACGGATCGCTATTTCGTCGGTGGTGGCTTTGCGGACATGACGGCAACCCGTTGCACCATTCTGGCCGATAAAGCCGAGCCTGTAAGCGAAATCTCCATTGATAACGCAACGGCTGCGCTTGAAGCCCTGACGGAAGCCTGGGACAAAGCCGACAAGACCGATACCTCGCGTCTGGACGTGCTTCAGGATAAAATCCTGTCTGTCCGTGCGGAAATTGAGGCCGGTTCTTCCGCATCCTGACCTGAAGCCGGTTTTCCGGCACAGCACATCAGATGTGAAAAAACTGCCCCGTTATAAAAAAAGCCACCCTTGCGGTGGCTTTTTTTATATGGAGTTATCAGCCTCAAAGCCTCAAAGCCTCAAAGCCTCAAAGCCTCAAAGCCTCAAAGCCTCAAAGCCTCAAAGCCTCAAAGCCTCAAACTCAGCCACGGCCGCGATAAGTGGGGACATCCTGTGAAGGAATCCAGACGTCGGCCGGGGGGGCGCCAGTCTGCCAGAAGACATCAATCGGGATGCCGCCGCGCGGATACCAGTACGCCCCGATACGCAGCCAGACCGGGTTCAGGCGTTCAACCAGAGTTGTTGCAATCTGCACCGAGCAGGCTTCATGAAAAGCGCCGTGGTTCCGGAAGCTTGTCAGAAACAGCTTGAGGGACTTGCTTTCCACAATCCACTGGTCTGGCACGTAATCAATGACGATATGCGCGAAATCCGGCTGGCCGGTGACGGGGCAGAGGGACGTAAACTCCGGGGCAGTAAAGCGCACCAGATAGTTCTTGCCGGGATAAGGGGCAGGCACACGTTCCAGAACGGCCTCTTCCGGGCAGGTCGGGGCAGGTGTGGCGCGGCCAAGCTGGGTGAGCGCATCGCTGCCATCATCAGGTCGGGTCATGCTGTATCTTTCCGTTAGGGTCACTGTGCCTCTCATGTCGAAGCTGCACAGGGTTTCGTCAAGCTTTTCAGAAAGTGCGGCGCTGCTGTCCGCTTCTTTTTCCTGTCAGGTGGTGTATGAAGGCAGACATGGCCAGAGCTTCCTCCCCCGCATTTCCTGAACCCCGCCTCATTTCCACAACGGACGATCTGGCGACCACTCTTACCCGCCTGCGTGCAGAGCCGTATCTGACGATTGATACGGAATTCATGCGTGAGCGCACGTACTGGCCGGAACTGTGTCTGGTGCAGATTGGGGGTGCGCAGGAGGTGGTGCTGATCGACACCATGGCGGAAGGGCTGGATCTTGCTCCGCTGGCGGAGCTGATGGCGGATACCTCTGTTCTGAAAGTTTTTCATGCCTCCCGGCAGGATCTGGAAATTTTCCTTCATCTGTTTGATGCCCTGCCAACGCCGCTGTTTGATACGCAGGTGGCGGCCATGGTTGCCGGCTATGGGGATCAGGTGGGGTATGACAGCCTTGTCGGCTCCATTACCGGCCATGCGATTGATAAGAGCCATCGGTTTACGGACTGGTCCGTGCGTCCCCTTTCTGCCGCACAGCTGACCTATGCGGCGGGAGACGTCACATGGTTGCGTCTGGTGTATGAGCGTCTGGTGAAAAAGCTGGAGCAGGAAAAGCGGCTGGACTGGGTCGCTGCTGAAATGGCGGTGCTGACAGACCCGGCCACCTTCCGGGCTGACCCGGAAAAACAGTGGGAGCGCCTGCGTGCGCGCACCAGTAACCGCCGTATGTTGGGCATTTTGCGCGCTGTTGCGGCTCTGCGGGAACGGGAGGCGCAGCGCGTGAATGTGCCGCGCCAGCGTTTGCTGAAAGATGAAAGCCTGCTGGAAATTGCAGCAACAGCACCGACCTCGCCGGATGCCTTGACGCGAGTTCGCGGTGTGTCTCGCGGGCTGGCCGAAGGGCGGACAGGGCAGGGTTTGCTGGATGCAGTCAGGCAGGCTCAGGCTTTGCCAGACGCAGAACTTCCGCGCTTGCCCAAAAACCGCAGCAAGGATGCGCCGCGTGCGTCTGTCGCCCTGATGGCGCTGTTGAAAGTCCTGCTGACCAGTTGTTGTGAAGAGCATGATGTTGCTCCCAAACTGGTCGCTTCCATGGAGGATCTGGAAGCTCTGGCGCTTGACCCGTCAGCACCGAATCCAGCTTTGTCCGGCTGGCGTAAAGCGGTGTTCGGGGATGCCGCTCTGGCGCTGTGCAATGGCGAAATTGCACTGGCTGTTAAAGGCGGGAAAGTCGATATTCTGAACCGCTGAGGTCTCTGCCTTCCCGAGTGAAGGGAAGACAGAGACCCGTTGCCGGATAAAAGGCAGATGGGTGTTTTAGAAGCCCATTTCCTGCCAGAGGTTGGCCAGCGGGCGCGCGCCGACGTGTGAAATGATTTCAGACGCAGCGACAGACGCCAGACGGCCACATTCCGGCAGGGTGCGGCCAGAGGTCAGACCCGCCAGAAAGCCTGCGGCATACGCATCGCCTGCGCCGGTTGTATCCACCACCTGCGTGGGCACCGGTGCAACGGGTGTCATCTGCCCATCATGAATCACTACGCTGCCCAGACCAGAGCGCGTCAGGGCCGCAAAGGTGGTGTCCTGTAGCGTATGGCGTGCTGCGGTCTCAAAGTTTTCCGTTTCATACAGCGCGCAGATTTCATCTTCATTAGCGAAGAGAATATCAACATGGCCTTTTACGAGGTCCAGAAATGCCTCGCGGTGGCGGCCAACGCAGAACGGGTCGGACAGGGAGAGGGCGACCTGACGGCCATTCTGGTGCGCAAGGGTTGCCGCGCGACGGAAGGCTTCCTGCGCGTGCGGCGGGTCAAACAGATAGCCTTCCAGATACACGATTCTGGAGGCCGCAATCATCTCCGGCAGCACATCTTCCGGCGTGAAATGCGTGCAGGCCCCAAGATACGTCGCCATGGTGCGCTGGCCGTCGGGCGTGACCATAACGACGCAGCGCGCCGTCGGCAGGTTTTCAGAAATATGACCGTCCAGCGGCGTGGAGGGGAAGGTGATGCCATTATCGCGCAGATCCTGCGCAAATTTCTGGCCTGCGGTGTCATGCGCAACCTTGCCCAGATACGCAACGCGCGCGCCAAACTGTGCGGCCACAACACAGGTATTTGCGGCAGAGCCGCCGCCCATAACCTGCTCCACTTTCAGGTTTTCGGTCAGGCTGTCCGCACGGGCGGCATCAATCAGCGTCATGCTGCCGGGGGTCAGATTCTGCTCAAGCAGAAACGCGGGTTCGACAGTGGCAAGAATGTCCGTAATTGCGTTGCCAATGCCGAGAATATCGTATTTTGCCTCAGAGCCAGTCATGACGATGTCTATTTTCCTGAAAAAATGAGCAGATCCGCTCTTTCGGTATCGCGCTGCCATAAAAAGGGCAACAGCAAGCGGTAAGGGATGCTTGCCGCGCAGTCTGTCCGCTGTATAACAAATTGGCTGCCGGCTTGATGGATCGACGCGGGCAGGTACAGACGTATAACCGCTGTCGCACAACGGCAGCCAGCATGGCGGGGGGATTCTTGTTTAAACGACGCAAGCCTGAAGATAACCGACCGGCCGGGCAAAATGCCGGTCAGAGTACCAGTCAGCCGGGCGCTGCGCGTCCTGCTGGCTCATTTGGTACGCTTTTTCCTTCCTCTCCCGCGGGTTCGCCTCCGCCATCCGGCAGCGGAACGGCACCTGCTCCCCGTCCAGACGCAACAAAGGAGACCTCAATGGGTCGTGCGCCTCTTCCCCCCGGTTCCCCCCTCTCTCCTAACGCTGGCGTGCCCCCCATGCCGGGCGCTGCCGCACGTGGTGTCACACCGCAGCAGCCGAAAAAAGACGTCCCGGACCAGCGGACTCTTGTTGTCGGCCGTGGCATCAGCGTTCAGGGCACCGTGCAGGATGCCGAACGTCTGGTTGTGGAAGGCACTGTGGAATCCAGCATGATTTCCGCTAAGGAACTTGCTGTGATGCCGGGCGGCCTGTTCCGCGGTGGTGTGGAAGTTGAGAACGCAGAAATTGCCGGAACGGTTGATGGCTCCCTGACCGTGCGCGGCAGCCTGACGGTACGCGCAACCGGCCGCCTGCTGGGCAAGGCCGCCTGCCGCCGCCTGAAGGTGGAAGATGGTGGGCAGATCACCGGTCAGCTTGAAATGCTGAGCGATGACAACAGCGCACCCAAGCCTGCTGCTACAACACCTGCTGCTGATACGCCGGTTAAAGCCGAAGGCTGATCCGGCTGTGATCAGGCGGGGGTGAAAGCCTCCGTCTGCACGCAGGAACAAAAAAGCGCGCCCCTTGCTGATGCAGGGAGGCGCGCTTTTTTATGCCGACTACGGCCTGTGTCAGGCGACGTTATCGCGCCGATCACGCAGTTTGACATACGCAATCTGCGCATGTTCCGCGCAATAGGGTTTGCCTGGCAGCGGAGTGGCCCCGCAGAAATGGAAACCCGGTGTGCCGGGGTCACCAATCGGCCAGCAGCAGGACGGGCCACGGCGTTTTTTGGGTTCCGGGTCGGAAATGCTGCGCAGAGAGGTTTTGGGCTTTGCCTGAGCGCGCGGAGCCGCCGGAGCTTTTTCGACTTTGGCGGGTTTGACTTCTGCCGCTTTGGGCTGCTGAGCGGCCGGTTTGCTGGCGGGGGTGTCCACACTGGCAGCGGGGACGGGAGCAGGCTGTGTGTCCGCGGCAGGGGCCACAGGCTGAGGCGCTTTATCCTTCACCGGGGCTGCTGCCACAGGAGCGGCTTTTACAGCACTTTCCGGGGGTGCTGCCTTGGATTTGTCACTCCGCCGGATGGGGGAGGGGCGCGGGGGCAGGCTCAGGCGATGCGCTTTGCCCACCACGGCGTTTTTGGTGATGGAGAGCCGACGGCCAATTTCTGCAGTTGAGAGGCCTTCCGCCCAGAGCTCTTTGAGCCGGGCGATCGTTTCATCGGTCCACTCCATGCACAGGCACCTTTTCGTATTGTCACGCGTCAGTGAAGCCAGATGCTTCAGTGCCGGGCATATTAAGGCCAGAGCAGGGGTATCTCAAGGAGAAAGGCCAGAAATTCTTGAAATCATGCGGGTTTCAGGCGGTTTGCAGCACGCTTCCGGTCCTCTTAATGCGTCCCGGCCTCCATCATCAGCGGGTAGAGAGAGGCCACCAGTAAGGCGGCCATGGTCAGGTTGAAGCCTCGCAGAATGGAGGGCTGGCTCAGCCAGCGGCGCATAATGGCCCCAAAGCTGGTCCACAGGCTGACGCAGGGGAGGGTCATGATCCCGCAGATGATGCAGGCCAGAGCCAGCCCGAACAGAAAGTTTTCGTGCGGCAGATAAGCTGACACAATGCCAATCGCGATAATCCACGCCTTGGGATTTACCCACTGGAACCCCGCCGCCTGCATAAAGCTGATCGGCTGGCTTGCGCCGGAGTCTGCTGAGGCGGGGCTTGCTGTGGCAATTTTCCACGCCAGCCACAGCAGGTAGACCGCGCTCAGATATTTCAGCCAGGCATACAGCAGAGGAAACCGCTCAAACACCACACCCAGCCCAAGCCCGACCAGCCCGACCATCAGCACAAACCCGAGGGTCACACCCAGAATATGCGGAATAGACCGCCGAAAGCCATGGTTCAGGCCGGATGCGGCCAGCATGGTGTTGTTCGGGCCGGGGGTGATGGAGGCCACCAGAGCGAAAGCGGTCAGGGGGCCGAAGCTGCTCCAGAAGGACATGATGCGCAAAACTCCGTTTGCAGAAAGCGGGAGCATGTCAGTATTCAGGAAAACGCCGGAACAGACCCGGTACAGTTTGCACGACAGTTTTCAGACTGTTCCGGAGGAAAGACCATGCCAGTTTCAAAACGCGGCACCGCGGCGCTGATCCCGCACTGGCGCCCGGTGCGGGGGAGCGAGACCACGCTGGTGGTGCAGCTTGAGCAGGAACTGACAAGCCGGATTGCAGACCATTTGCTGCGGGCTGGCAGCCGGTTGCCCTCCGTGCGGCGCATGGCGGAGAGTGCCGGGGTGAGCCGCTTTACCGTGCTGGAAGCGTATGACCGGCTGGTGAGCAAAGGTCTGATCGAACCCCGGCAGGGTGCCGGGTATTTTGTTAAAGCCGCTGTTCCACTCCCGCCACTGGTGGATGCGGCTGTGGCTCCTTCAGCCCTGCCCTCGCAACTGGATGTGGCCTGGCTGCTCCGAGGCATGTTTCCGGAAGCCGCCCCTGTGGAAATCTCGGCTGCGGCGGGCCTGTTGCCTGAGGACTGGATGAATACCGGGATGGTGCACGCCGCCATCCGCGCGGCAGGCCGGGGGGCAGGTGCGGCCTGCCTTGGCTACGGGCACCCGCGCGGTTATGCGCCGTTACGGGAACAGCTTGCTGTCCAACTGCAAAGTCAGGGGATTGCGGCTCAGCGTGACCAGACGCTGATGCTGACAGCAGGCGTCACCCATGCTCTGGATCTGCTGTTCCGCCTCCTGCTCCAGCCCGGTGATACCGTGATGGTGGAAGACCCCGGCTGGTTTCTGATTTTCGGGCGTCTTGCCGCCTGTGGGGTGCGGATTGTCGGGGTGCCGCGTGGGCCGGACGGGCCTGATCTGGATGTGATGGATCATCTGGCGGCAGCGCATAAGCCTAAACTGTTTCTGATTAACAGTGCTGTGCATAACCCAACCGGGCAGACCTTATCCGCAGCGGCCGCGCATGATGTTCTGAGACTGGCAGAAAAACATGATTTTCTGATTATTGAAGATGATACCTATGCCGATTTTCATCCCGGTATTCCGGTCCGGCTGGCCTCGCTAGACCGGCTGAAGCGGGTTATTCTGGTAGGGGGCTATGCTAAAACGCTGGCGGCTGGGTTGCGTGTGGGCTTTCTGGCGGCTGCGCCGGAGCTGATTTTGCGGCTGACGGATCTGAAGTTGCTGGCGGGCCTCACCACGTCTGTTCTGGGGGAATGTGTGGTGCACAGGCTTTTGCAGGAAGGGCAGTACAGACGGCAGGTGGTGCGGCTCCGGCAACGGGTTGATCAGGCGCGGGAGCGCTGTATTGAGCGGATGATTGCCTGCGGCCTGACGGTGCCGCATTTGCCCCATGCGGGCATTTTTGTCTGGGCGGATTGCGGGCGTAATTCCGAGGTTCTGGCGCGTCAGGCGGCGGAAATGGGTGTGCTGCTGGCGCCGGGTGTTCTGTTTTCACCCGTGCAGGCTCCCTCGTCCTGCATCAGGCTGACAGTCAGCATGGCGGACCATCCAAAGTTCTGGTCTGTTCTGCAAAAGCTGCTTTCCGCCTGATGTTGAGACACCCCTCTTGTTCTGGTTACGATACAGATGTGTCATGCTGGAAAAGCAGATGTGACCAGAGAACACAGGCCCGGCTGTAGCCCTCGGGTTCAGGCTGGGGCTATTCTGGCGGAAAGACCGGGCTTTCTGCCCGGCACACGGGTCACACCATAGAAAGACAGGGGATAAGCATGGACGTACGGGCCGCCGTAGCTTTTGAAGCGGGAAAACCGCTTGAAATTGAAACCGTGCAGCTGGAAGGCCCGCGTGAGGGTGAAGTTCTGGTGGAAATCAAGGCGACGGGCCTGTGCCACACGGATAAATATACGCTCTCCGGTGCGGACCCTGAGGGACTGTTTCCTGCTATTCTGGGCCATGAAGGGGCTGGGATTGTGGTTGAGGTTGGTCCCGGTGTGCGGCACCTGAAACCCGGTGATCACGTGATTCCGCTCTACACGCCGGAATGCCGGGAATGTAAATCCTGCCTCTCCCGAAAGACCAACCTCTGCACTGCTATCCGCTCCACACAGGGTAAGGGGCTGATGCCGGATGGCACGTCCCGTTTCTCCTTCAAGGGCCAGCCCATCCATCATTATATGGGGTGCTCGACCTTTGCGAATTACACGGTGCTGCCGGAAATCGCTCTGGCGAAAATTCGGGAAGACGCCCCGTTTGATAAGGTCTGCTACATCGGCTGTGGTGTCACGACCGGCATCGGTGCCGTGCTGTTTACCGCTAAGGTTGAAGCGGGCTCGACCGTGGCTGTGTTCGGGCTGGGTGGCATTGGTCTGAATGTCATTCAGGGTGCCAAAATGGTCGGGGCGGACAGGATCATCGGTGTTGATATCAACCCTGAGCGGGAAGCGATTGCCCGCAAATTCGGGATGACGGATTTTGTAAACCCGAAAGACCTTGGCCCGAACGGTGATCTTGTTGCGTATCTGATTGAACTGACAGGCGGCGGCGCCGATTATACTTTTGAATGTGTGGGCAACCCGACCCTGATGCGTCAGGCGCTGGAATGTGCGCATCGTGGCTGGGGTGTTTCGACCATCATCGGCGTGGCGGGAGCAGGGCAGGAAATCAGCACGCGCCCCTTCCAGCTCGTCACGGGGCGGCGATGGATCGGTTCTGCCTTTGGTGGGGCGCGCGGGCGGACTGATGTGCCGAAAATTGTTGATTGGTACATGGAGCATAAGATCAATATTGATGATCTTATTACCCACACGCTCCCGCTGGAAAAAATCAATGAAGGCTTTGATATGATGGCGCGGGGTGAAAGTATTCGCACCGTGGTTGAATATTAAAAGGTTTTCTGGCCCCGGTGTTTTTATGCCGGGGCTTTTTTCTGGTCTGCCTCAGGGCAGCAGGCGCAGCACTGTCTCCGCCGGGCGGCATGCCGCGGCCCCCTTGTCTGTCACAACAATCGGGCGGTTGAGCAACGCCGGGTGTGCGGCAATGGCATCCAGAATCTGATCATCCGTTACGGATGCGTCTTTCAGGCCCAGTTCTTCATACAGCGTGCCTTTCTGGCGGAGCAGGTCACGCGCGGTCAGGTCTGTCTGCTCTACAAGCTCCGCCAGCTTTTCCCGGCTGAGGGGTGTTTTCAGATACAGGACGATCTCGGGCTCTATGCCAGCATCCTGAATAAGGCCGAGTACCGTGCGGGAGGTGCCGCAGGCAGGGTTGTGGTAAAGTGTAACAGGCATCACAGCATCCTTGAGTCGGGGCTAGAAAAAGGAAAAGTCTCTTCTGAACAGGAGAAACGCCTCAGACGGGCAGAGGGCGGTTATCCGCAATCGCTTCCATCGCCATGTAGGAGGTCACAGTATCAATGTCGATTTTTTCTATCATTTTCCGATAAATCGCATCAAACGCATTCATATCCCGCGCGACGACTTTCAGCATGTAATCATATTCTCCGGCAATGCGGTAGAAATCGACAATGTTGGGAATGGAGAGGATGATCTGCCGGAAGTTTTTTAGCCAGTCCTGAGAATGATGCCGCGTTTTGATCAGCACCAGAACGGTCAGATCCAGTTCCACTGCAGCGCGGTCCAGACGCAGCGTCTCTCCCTGCATGACTCCCGAGGCTTTCAGCGCTTGCAGCCGCCGCCAGCAGGCATTTTGAGACATTCCGACCCGCTCCGCCAGATCCCGCTGGGATAAGGAGGCATCCTGCTGCAGGGCGCGTAAAATGGCACGATCAAAATTATCAAGTTTATGGGTCATAACCGATCATATGATCGAAAATGGTGGGATTCAATCATGAAATAGGGAATCTTTTTTGGTCGGAGTTTTCTTAAGATTGCGGAACAGTGTTTTCCAGCGTTTGTGGTTCCGGACTATGATGATCTCTTCTCCAGAAAACGTTTTTTCCCGTTTTGCCGAAAACTTGCAGGGCGGAGATGTTATTGGCCGCCTTCGCGCAGACCTTATTGGCGATACGCTGACAATTCCCGGACCATTCGGCCCCAAAACGTTGGTCTATGCGGATTACGTTGCCTCTGGCCGGGCTCTGGGCCTTATTGAGCAGACGGTGGCGACACAGGTTCTGCCTTACTATGCCAACAGCCATACGGAAGCATCGTTCTGCGGTCAGGTCATGAACCGTATGCGGCATGAAGCCCGGAAGATTATTGCGCGCCTGTGTGGGGCAGAGCAGGGCTTTGCGACAATTTTTACCGGCAATGGCGCGACCGCAGGCCTCAATCGCCTTGTGCATCTGCTTGGGGTGCGGGATGCCGTGCGGGCAGGGGCACGTCCCCTTGTGCTGATTGGCCCGTATGAGCACCATTCCAACATTCTGCCCTGGCGGGAAAGTGGCGCGGAACTGATTGAAATTGCAGAAGCGCCGGAGGGTGGGCCGGATCTGGCACAACTGGAGGCGCATCTGGCAGCCGCTGCTCCGGAGCGTTTGAAAATTGGCGCTTTTTCCAGTGCCTCCAATGTCACAGGTATTGTGACAGATACTGATTCTGTCACGCGGCTTCTTAAAAAATATGGTGCAAAATCTGTCTGGGATTATGCCGGGGGTGGGCCTTACCTGCCGATTGACATGAAAGCCGGGACAGATGCGGAAAAAGATGCTGTTGTTCTCTCCACGCATAAATTTATTGGTGGCCCCGGCGCGTCGGGCGTGCTGATTGTGCGGGAAGATGCTGTGGCAACGCAGGAGCCGACGCTGCCCGGTGGTGGCACTGTGCGTTTTGTGTCCCCCTGGGGGCATGACTATTCAGGCAGCGTCATCGCACGGGAAGAAGCAGGCACGCCGGATGTTGTGGGGAATATCCGGGCGGCGCTGTGTTTTCTGGTCAAAGATGCGCTGGGTGCGGCATTTATGGCAGAGCGGAATCAGGCTTTGTATCAGCGGGCTTATGCGTGCTGGCATACTAATCCGCATCTGGAACTTCTGGGGAATGCGCAGGCAAAACAGCATCTGCCGATCTTCTCATTCCGGGTGACAGATTCTGAGGGGAACAGGATTCATCATCAGCTTTTTACCCGGATGTTGTCAGACCTGTATGGTATTCAGGCGCGTGGCGGATGCGCCTGCGCCGGGCCGTATGCGCACCGGCTCCTTGCTCTGGGTGAGGCAGAATCCATGCAGATGCATGAGGCCATCCGCGCGGGGCAGGAAGTAGAAAAGCCGGGCTGGGTGCGGCTGAATTTCAGCGTGCTGATGGATGATAGCAAAGTTGATTATATTCTGAATGCGGTGAATGAACTCGCGGAAAACGCGGCATCTCTCGCACGGTCTTATGTGTGTGATGTTGCGACAGCCCGTTTCCGCTATCAGGAGCCTCTGGCTGCGGAATAAGACCGAAAAAGTTCTGCATACAAGCAGAAGAGGCACTGAATTTTCTGATATTTTTTGACGCAGTCCAAGCCCCCCTGTTCCCATACGGAAGCAGGGGGGCTTTTTTAATGAAGAAGACCTGTTTTTTAAAAAGGTGACGCAGCGGCTGATTAACGGCAAAACGCCCTGAGTAGTCAGAAGACTGTGGGGGAGGCAAAATGCTGAAAAACCTGTTCAGAACATGGGGGCAGGGTGACCGGGCCGGTGCGGTGCGGGATACGCTGGCGGGGCTTTCTCTGGCCTGCATGAATATCCCGCAGGTGCTCGGCTATGCCCGTATTGCAGGCATGCCTGCGGTTACCGGGCTGTATACGGTTCTGCTGCCACTGGTGGCGTTTGCAGGTTTTGGGTCCTCACGGCATCTGGTCGTGGCGGCAGATTCCGCAACCGCTGCTATTTTTTCCAGCGCGCTGGCGCGGATGGCTCCCCCCGGAAGCGCGCATTATATGGCGCTTGTCAGTATGGTTGCGTTACTCAGTGCCGGGTTCCTGCTGGTCGCGCGGCTGTTCAGGCTGGGTTTTCTGGCAGACTTTCTCTCCCGCACGGTGCTGGTCGGCTTTATGGCCGGAGTTGGCCTGCAGGTCGGCATTGCCATGTCTTATGACATGCTGGGGCTGCACCCCACTGCGCATAATCCTTTTGTGCAATGTCTCGATCTGCTGAAAAACTTACCGCATCTCGTTCCGTTAACGGCGGCCCTGTCCTGTGGCATGTGCCTGTTTTTATATGCGGGAGAAAAACTGGCACCGCATAAGCCGCTGGCACTGGTGCTGGTTGTGGGAAGCATTTTCGCAAGCTGGGCATTCGGGCTGGAGGCGCGCGGGGTAGCGGTGGTTGGCCCACTTTCTGGCGGTTTGCCGTCCCTGCATTTTCCGCAAGTCGGGTGGAATGATATTCTCAGTCTGCTGCCAGTCGCAACATCCTGCGTGTTTGTGATTATTGCGCAAAGTGCAGCAACATCCCGTATCTACGCTTATGAGTTTCAGGAAAATACAGATGAAGATAAGGATATTCTGGGACTGAGTGCCGCAAATGCGGTTGCCGCGCTCAGCGGCACCTTCACGGTTAATGGCAGCCCGACCCAGACCGCCATGGCCGTGCAGGCCGGGGCACGTAGCCAGAAAGCCCAACTGGTGTTTGCCTGTGTCACGCTGGTTGTTCTGCTGTTTCTTACGGCCCCGCTGCGCTATCTGCCGCGCTGCGTGCTGGGCGCTATTGTGTTCAATGTTGCCATGGGGATGATTGATCTGCGTGCGCTATGGCGTATCCGGCAGGAAAGTCCGGGGGAATTTGGACTGGCGCTGATTACGGCCGCCACAGTTGTCGGGATTGGGGTTGAACAGGGGATTCTGGTCGCTATCGCGCTCTCCCTGTTCCGGCATGTGCGGCATAGTTATGAGCCGCATACAATGGTTTTGCAGGAAGATGCGCATACAAAACTTCTGGAGGCCTCTCTTGTCAAAGCCGGGGTGGAGACGGAACCGGGCCTTATTGTCTATCGTTTCTGTGCGGATCTGTTCTATGCAAACTGTAACCGCTTTGCGGATGATCTCCGGTTTCTGATCAGCACAGCCCCTGTGCCTGTCCGGTGTGTGGTGGTGGATGCCAGCGCCATTACGGATATTGATTATTCTGCGGCCTGCCTGTTGCGCACGGTTTTGCAGGAATTACAGGCACAGTCAGTGCTGATTGTATTTGGGCGTGTTAATCCGTTTTTGCGGGCGGACATGGAACGTCACCGGATTACTGAAGTTCTGGGTGAGGGAAATATCTACGCGCAGCTTCATACAGCAGTTGCTGCTGCCCGCTCTCATGCCGCGTGCGAAGCAGCATGAGAGCAGAAGCTTGTGAGGCTTTTTGTCAGAACAGGCCAGAAGCTGAAGCGTGCGCTCCGCTGGTAAGCCATATGTATAAAATACCATAAAAACACAACAAGAAAACACAATTATTTATTAAAACTACATAAATTAAAAAGAGATTTTATGAATTATTTTGTTTTGCACTTAGGTGCGGACCCGCAAAAAAAACCCACGCCAGAAAACCGGCGTGGGGTCACATCGTCTGCTTTACTCTGAAGAGAGTTACGGGAAGAACTTACGCACGACCCGATAAGCAATAAGATAAAGCAGAAGGTAAAATACAGGAATAAACAGAATGATCCCTTCAAGATCTCCTAACATAGCTCACACCTCCTGATCGGAAGAAGAATTGATTGTGCCATCCTGCTGGGCATCCAGCAGAATTGCTCCGGCACCCGAGATCAGAATGATCATGATGGTGCCAATCACCCAGGCAAAGTACCAGGGGCCCTGATCCCCCACAAAAACGGCAAACAGCAGGGAGACGACCAGAACAGCGGCCAGACCGGCCAGACGCAGAAGTTGCATGGTAAAATTCCCTCTCAGTAGCTGTGACTATCGTTAACGATGTCTGCCGTATGCACCTTGCCGCGCATGACATAATAACACCATGAGGTGTAGCAGAGGATGATAGGCACAAAGATGAGTGCCACCACCAGCATACAGGTCAGGCCATAGGCGCTGGCAGAGCTGTTCCAGACTGTCAGGCTCTGATCCGGCGTTGTGGTGGAGGGCATGAAGAACGGGAACATGGCAGCGGCAACAGTGCCGATGGTGCCAATCCATGAGCCAAGCCCGGTCCACCATGCCAGAATGGCTTTATGCATACGAACAGCCAGCGTTCCGCCAATCATGCTTGTCACACCCAGCAGTGGCAGAAGCCACAGAACCGGATGGGCTGCAAAGTTATGCAGCCATCCACCTGCAACCATAGCGACGTGCTGGCCATGCAGAGGGGACGCTGGCATGGCCGGGTTGACCGGCGCGGTAAAGACAAACCCCTGCATGCGGGAGATAAAGACACCACCGATCAGAAACAGTGCTGCTGCGGTCAGACCGCCACGCAGGGCATAGCGGCGGGCGCGGTCATAAATCGGGTTTTCTGCCCGCAGCATCAGCATGACACCCCCCTGATACACGCTGAGTGCTACAGACATCAGGCCACAGACAATGGCAAAGGGGTTGAGCAGGTAAGAGAAAAAAGAACTGTCCTGATAATACTGCCCGGTCCAGCCAAAGTGAAAACCAACACCGTGCAGAATATTCCCGAAGGCTGCTCCGTAGATAAACATGGGCAGAAAGCCGGAAATCAGAAAAACCCAGTCCCAGCTTGCGCGCCACAGATGGGAGTCTGCTTTTGAGCGATATTCAAAAGCCACCGGCCGCAGGATCATGCTGAACAGCAGCAGGATCATCACCACGTAAAATACGGAAAAGGATGTGGCATACAGGGTTGGGAAGGCCGCAAAAATCGCCCCGCCACCCAGAATGAACCATACCTGATTTCCGTCCCAGTGCGGGCCGATGATGTTGAGCGCGGTGCGGCGCTCCCCATCATTGCGGCCCACAAAGCGCAGCAGGGTGCCAACGCCCATATCCATGCCGACCATCAGGCCAAGGCCGATCAGCAGCACGCACAGAAGCGCCGCCCAGACCAGTTTAAGAAGTGCATAAAGTTCCATATCAGGACCTTTCTTTTAACAGAAGCATCAGTGGCCGGACGCGTGGGCGCTGCCCGTGCCTGCATACTGCGGCGCATAAGAGTCTGCACCATGCGGGGCGTCATGAGCCTCAGGGCCAAGGCGGGCGAATTTGAACATCAGATACAGTTCCGCCGCGATGAAGATGCTGTAGAGCAGCGCAAAGCCAGCCAGAGAGAACACCATGTAGGAGGTGCTGTGCGTGGAGGCGGACAGGAAGGTCGGCAGCGTATTGAACACGGTCCAGGGCTGACGGCCTGCTTCTGCGGTAATCCACCCGAATTCTGTTGCCAGAATGGGGAGCGGAATGGACCACATGCAGGCTTTAAGAATGAGTTTGTTACGCTCCAGCCTGTTTTTGAGGCTGAGGTAAGCGGAAATGGCGAACAGCGCAAAGAAATAGAGCGCAAGAAACACCATGATGCGGAAAGACCAGAAGGTTACAAAAACATTCGGAAGAATGTCAGGTTTTGTCTGAGTGATAACGCTCTGGAGAGCGTCCGCCGGGATAGCGGTTACGTCCTGATTAGGGGCGTGGCGTGTGGCCAGAAAGCCAAAGCCGAGGTCGGCTTCATGCGCTTTAAACTGCTCCAGATCAGCCTGCTGGTGCGTTTCCTGATACCGGTGCAGGGCCGCCACGGCGGTAATGCCGGATTCAATGCGTGGCGCCGCGGCGTCTTCCAGTTCATGCATGCCCATAATGGGTGTATTGAAGTCATGCGTGATAAGGGGTGTCAGAACAAACGGAACACCGATTTCAAAGTGATTTTCCTGTTTAGCGTCGTCAGGCAGGGCCGCCAGAATCCAGGGTTCATAGGGCGGTTTGCTGGTGTGCCACAGGCCTTCAATCGCAGCGATTTTGGTGGGCTGTTCCATATAGTCTTCCCGGCCCAGAACATCGCCCAGTGTAATGACGGCAACCGTGGAGATAATGCCAAACAGGGCGGCCATGCGGAAGGAGCGGGCGGCAAACTGACGGTGCTGGCCGCGTAGCAAATAAAATGCGCTGACACCCATTACGAGGAGTGCCGCAGAAATATAGCCTGCAACCGAAGTATGGACGAACTTGGCCTGTGCATCCGGGCTGAAAATCAGCTTAACAAAGCTGTCAAATTCCAGACGCATCGTATCCGGGTCAAAATGTGCGCCGTGCGGGACGTTCATGCCGGCATTGGCAATCAAAATCCACAGGGCCGACAGGTTGGACCCCAGCGCGACAAGATAGGTGACAGCCAGATGTGCCTGTTTGCTTAGGCGGTCCCATCCAAAAAACATCAGACCAACAAAGGTCGATTCCATAAAAAAGGCCATCAGACCTTCAATGGCCAGCGGCGTGCCGAACATATCCCCAAAAAAGCGGGAATACATGGACCAGTTGGTGCCAAACTCAAATTCCATGGTGATGCCGGTCGCAACACCAAGGGCAAAGTTTATGCCAAACAGCTTGCCCCAGAACATGGCCATGTCTTTATAAATTTTTCTGCCGGTGACGACATACACCGTCTCCATGGCAGCCAGCATGAATGTCAGCCCCAGCGTGAGGGGCACAAACATGAAGTGGTAGAGAGCTGTCAGTGCGAACTGAAAGCGTGAGAGATCAACAACGGTCGGGTTGATCATGTCCATTTTAAAAATCCTTTATCATAGGCACTCTTAAGCGGGGGATTTTCAGGATTATCGTCTCATGGCACCTCCTCCGCCGGGCAGATCTGACCGCCTGCCAGCGTGAGTGTCCGGTCCATAAACGGGATCAGGCTACGCCGATGTGTGATGCACAGAAGAGTGGCATCTGGCCTTGCGGAAATAAGGCTCTGCATCAGGCTGTATTCGGTTTTCTGGTCCAGCCCTTCAGTGGGTTCGTCCAGAATGAGCCAGGGGGTGTTGCGCAGTAGCGCCTGCGCCAGCACAAGCCGTCTGGCCTGCCCGCCGGAAAGGGCAAGCCCTTCATCCCCGATCAGTGTGTCCAGCCCGTTAGGGGCGTGCTGCACGAAGCCGTCCAGTTGCACAATGCGCAGGGCGTCATGGAGGCGTGCATCATCAGCCATCGGGTCTGCCAGCAGAAGTGTGTCCCGAATGGTGCCGTTGAACAGATGGAAGTCTTGCTGTGCAACACTTATGGTTTTTGCGAGATCTTCTGTGGAGAACGCTCGAAGGTCCTGCCCGCCGAGCGTAATATCCCCCTCCTGATACGGGTAAAACCGGCTCAGGAGGCTGATCAGGCTGCTTTTTCCAACCCCGGAAGCGCCGATAAGCGCTACGCGTTCTCCCTGCCGGATGTGCAGGCTGGCATGATGCAGAACCGGGTTCGGGCTATCCGGATACTGGAAGGAGACATCATGCAGAATCAGATCCAGCGGCGCATGCAGCGCAGGGGGCGGCGTGACGGGAGCAGGCACACACGGCGGTGCCTGACATGCGGCCTGCAGGCGTTCCGCAGCTATCTGGGCGCGGGTGTAAGCCTGACAGGCGGCAGGTAAGGGTTGGGCGACATCAAAAGCTGCCAGACACCCCAGTGCGAGCATCGGGATTTCCGGTGCGGAGAGGATGTTCTGATGGAATGCCTGCATAGCCAGAAAAACGACGCAGAGTGTGGTGAGCAAGCCGATAAGCGTGATCAGGCCGCGCGCACCACTTTCCAGTGTGGCAAGAGAGCGTTCTGTCCGCTGGAGGCTTTTCTGCTGTGTCTCCAGTGTCAGAAGGCGGGACTCGCTGGCCCCTAACGTCAGATATTCCCCTAACCCCGTCAGCGTGTCTGCCAGATCGGCCTGAAACGCGCTGCGTTCTATTGCGAGCGTACGCAGGCGGGGGGCAGATAACAGACCAACGCTTACAGGCACAGGCAGGCAGCAAACCAGCATACCCAGAGCCAGAACATAACCTGCCTCTTTGAGAAAAATGCCGAAAATGAAAGAAAAAACCAGACCGCACAGGAGCGCCCGCGCAAAAGGAATAAATGTGTCTGTATAGGACTGGCCGACGCGATCTGTATCCGACACAAAGCGGGAGAGCAGATCGCCCCCTCGTTTGTCGGTCAGTCCGGCAGGAGCCTGCGGTGCGAGCTTTGTATAGGTCCAGACCCGCAGGCGGCCTGTCAGGCGCAGGCTGGCATCATGCGTGACCAGCCGTTCGAGATAGCGTGTGATAATCCGGAGTGTCGCAAAGAAGCGCACACCTGTTGCAGGCAACATCATGTTGAAGGCCTGCTGTGCAGCCAGCCCCGCGGCTCCCGCGCAGGCAGCCCCGGCCAGAAGCCAGCCCGACAGGAACAGCAGCCCGAAATTGGCCAGAGCAGCCACACAGGCCAGCGCCAGACCCAGCAGGACAGGCCCACGCAGAGCACGTGTGAAAAGGCCTGAGAAGGTCAGCATGGTCATGCGCAGGCCCTCTGATCTGTAAAGAGACTATCTCCCTGCCTCTGGCTGAGATGCAGGCGCTGGTCAGCCAGTGCCGTCATGGCGGCATGATGGGTGGCAACAAGAACAATCCGGTCTGCGGCGCAACGACGGATGGCCTGTGCCACGCGCAAGGCGCTTTCCGGGTCCAGATCGGATGTGGGCTCATCCAGACACAGAATGTCCGGATTGCGCAGCAGGGCGCGGGCCAGAGCCAGCCGTTTGATCTGGCCGCCGGAGAGGCAAGCGCCTCTTTCCCCTACAGATGTTTCAAAACCCTCAGGCAGAGCCAGAATAAAATCCAGAGCATCGGCCTGCTGCGCCGCAGCACGTAGCTCGGCCTCTGTTGCGTCTGGTTTTGCAAGGCGCAGGGTGTCCGCAATGCTGCCCAGTGCCATAACTGGACGCTGAGGAACCCAGGCAATATGGTTTTGCCAGCCCGCAACAGACGCGCCTGTTGCGTCATATACGCGGATATCACCGGACGTCGGCTGTAAAAAGCCGAGAACAAGACGCAGGAAGGTTGTTTTTCCCGCGCCACTTTCTCCGGTTATGACGGTGAGCGTGCCACGGCTTAACGTGCAGGAGAGATCCTGCAACGCCGGGGGTGTGCCATCATACTTTGCACTCAGGCCGGAACAGACAATCTGCTTTATGCGGCGGGTGGTGCCGGTGTTCTGTTGGTCTGCTCTGTTGGTTATGTCCATTTCCGGCAGAGCAAACACATCAGCCAGTCGGGTTGCGGCGGCTGTTGCGTTCTGGCGGGCATGATAGCTGGCGGAAAAAGCCCGGAGTGGCATGAAATATTCCGGTGCCAGCAGCAGAACGAGAAAGGCTGAGCGGAAGTCCGCCGTGCCGGAGAGCAGTCTGGCCCCGAACACTACAGCAACGAGGGCGATGGACAGGCTTGAGAAAAATTCCAGAACGGCAGACGTCAGGAAAGCAACTTTCATGACAGACAGGGTGCTGGCCCGGTGTGCTTCCGTGGCGGCTGCCATCCGGGCGATGCTGGCCTGCGTCTGCCCCAGCAGGCGAAGAGTGGGCAGGCCGCGCAGGGAATCCAGAAAGCTGGAGCCGAGCACAACAAGCTGCATCCATTGCCGGTCCATGATGCTCTGGGCGCTGTACCCGACCAGCGCCATAAAAACCGGGATCAGCGGCCCTGTGCAGGCCAGAATTACAAAACTCCAGCCATCCAGATGGAACACCACGCCAAGAATGAGCACCGGCAGCACGACCATCATGGCTGCGCGGGGAATATACTGGGCAAAATAGGGTTCCAGCGCATCCACTCCTTCCGTCAGGGTGGTGAGAATACGGCCAGCGGGGAGCGTCGTAGCCCCGACAGGCCCTGCCCGGAACAGATGGCGCAGGGCGTCCTGCCGCACCTGTGCTGCAATCCGTAATCCTGCTTCAAGCCCGGCTCTGTCCGCCAGTCCTTGCAGAATCAGACTGCCGCTCAGGGAGGCGATGAGCAGGAGGAGCGTGTGCTGCTCTGTAGCAAAGGACGCGCCGTGGAAGGTCAGAGCATCAATCAGGCCCGCCAGCAGCGTGAGGTGGAGCACAAACAGGACCGCCGCCATACCGCCCAGCATCACGCTGCCAGCCAGCCAGCCTTTGGCCCGCCGGGCCATGCCGGCGGTCTGCCAGTCGTTGTTGGAAGAGTGAGCGTGCATGAAAGGGTGCCTGCCTGCGGAAGAGCGTCATGAAGAAATACACTTTCATAGTTAATGAAAGCAATATTAGAATATTTACGAAACTATTTTCCGTCAAGGGTACGGCGGTGCGCGCTCAGTGCAGGGCTGGCGCGAAAAAACAAAAACAGGGCCGTTAAGGCCCCGTCCCAGTCTTCAGCAGGAAGACGATATTTAATTTATTGGGTTAAGTATCCGCCGTTATCGGCCGGACAGGCATTGCCAGATCATGTAAGTCGCCACGCAGAAAATCACGCAGGCGAAAAAAATGGTCAGCGCGCCTTTGGATTGCGCCATGGAACGGGCCACCCGAGTCCCGAGCAGGCTGCCCAGCGCGCCACCCAGAATGAACAGTCCGGCCAGAGACCAGTCTACATAGCCGGAGATCATGTAACTGGCGGCGGTGCTGAGCCCGAAGGCGGAGACGGCGACCAGCGAGGTGCCGACGGCGTTCAGAATAGGCATGCCGGTGGAGGCAATCAGGCCAGGTACGATCAGAAAGCCGCCGCCAATCCCGAAAAAGCCGGAAAGCAGCCCTGTGCCCGCGCCATACCCGGCCACTTTTGCGGCGTTATCCCGGTTACAGCTTGCGCCGGGGCAGCCTTCATTCCTGCGGCCCCGTAGCATGAGAATCCCGACGCCAATCATGAGAATGGCAAAGCACAGAAGCAGTTTTTTACCATCAACAGCTTTACCGAGAGCCGCGCCGATAAAAGCGCCCAGCACACCGCAGGAGGCAAAAATGGCGGCGCAGCGCCATTTGACGGTATGGGCGCGGGCATGTTGCGCCAGCCCGACCAGCGCGTTGATGGCAACCGCCAGTGCGCTGGTACCAATGGCGACATGCGGGTTGGCAACACCCACCAGATACACCATGAGCGGCACTGCCAGAATGGACCCCCCGCCTCCGATAAGCCCGAGCGTAAAGCCGACCAGCGAGCCGGAAAAAATTTCCAGCCCGGTCTGTAGGAGGGGATCTGACATTGTCTGCTGTGTGCCTCAGGTCGGAAAGAACGGGGTGTGTGCTCGTGCGGGGTTCAGAGCGTGTTGATGGGGATTTTGATGTAGCTGACGCCGTTTTCTTCCGGCTCCGGCATATGACCGCCCCGTATATTGATCTGCACGGAGGGCATGATGAGGTTGGGCAGGGAGAGTGTGGAGTCGCGTTTGGTACGCATGGTCACAAAGTCTTCTTCCGGCACACCGTCATGCACATGGATATTATAGGCCCGTTCCGCGCCGACTGTTGTTTCCCACGCAAACTCCGTGCGGCCCGGTGCCTTGTAGTCATGGCAGAGGAAGAGGCGCGTCTGGTCCGGCAGCGTGAGCAGGCGGCGGATGGAGTGGAACAGCATCCGGGCGTCCCCGCCGGGGAAATCCGCACGGGCGGTGCCGTAATCGGGCATGAACAATGTGTCACCAATAAAGGCGGCATCTCCGATAACAAACGCCATGTCAGCCGGGGTGTGACCGGGAACATGCAGGACTGTAGCCTTCAGGGAGCCAATCTGAAACTGGTCCCCGTCATGAAAGAGGTGGTCAAACTGGGAGCCATCCCGTGCAAAGCGGGTGCCTGCGTTGAAGATTTTTCCAAAAACTTCCTGAACCCGCACAATATCGGCGCCGATGCCCAGCTTACCGCCTACCTGCTCCTGTAACCACGGGGCTGCGGAAAGATGGTCGGCATGCGCATGGGTTTCCAGTTGCCATTCAACCTTCAGCCCCTCTGCGCGCACGTAATCGACAATCTTCTGCGTGGAGTCATACCGGGTGCGACCGGACGCGGCGTCATAATCCAGAACGCTGTCCACCACTGCGGCGGCTTTGGTTTCCGGGTCATGCACCACATGGCTTGCGGTAAAAGTTGCTTCATCAAAAAACGTTTTGACGATGGGCTTCTGTCCGGGTGTGTGCTCAGCGTGCAGAATCTGGGCTGTGGCAGCGGCAATAGGGGCATCCGTCATGAGGAGCGTCCTTGTTAGTTTCTAATTTAATTTAAACCTGTATCTTCATTTTCATTAAATACGAAACCATCTTGCGTCAAGGATAGTAATCCGCGTAAGTAACGCAGCATGAGCGATCCTACGTTTGAAGCATGTCCTCTTTTTCAGGCTCCTGCACCTCTCAAGATTGGTGATGCGGCCCCGGATTTTGTGGCGCGGACCACACAGGGGGACCTGACTTTAAGCAATCTGCGCGGGCACTGGGTGATCCTGTTCTCCCATCCGGCAGATTTTACGCCGGTCTGTACCAGTGAGTTTATTGCTTTTGCCAGGGCGGAACCGCAGTTCCGGGCCATGAACTGCGCGCTGGTCGGGCTGTCTATTGATAGTCTGCCCTCGCATCTGGCGTGGGTGGATGCCATCCGGGCGCAGTTTGGCGTAGTGGTTCCGTTCCCGGTGGTGGAAGACCCGTCGATGGTTATTGGCCGGGCCTATGGCATGCTGGATGTTACAGCTCAGAGCAGTGCGACGGTCCGGGCTGTCTATGTCATTGATCCGGACGGTATTGTGCGGGCCATTACATGGTACCCCATGACAGTCGGGCGTTCCGTGATGGAACTGATGCGTTTGCTGGCGGCCCTGCAACGCGTGGCGGAAGGCGATGTGCTGACGCCGGAAGGCTGGATGCCGGGGGATGATGTTGTAAGCCCCGCAGCCCAGACGCAGGATGCGGTGGCTGAGGCCGGGCCTGCGTGGTTCATGGCGCTCCAGAAGGACGCAAAGGCGTGAGTGGGCTTTCGTTCGATATGGCGAAGCAGCTTGTGGAGCGGCTGAAGCTGTTTGCACAACCGCAGCGCCTGATGATTCTGGATGCGTTACTGGGCGGCGCTCTGGCTGTGAGCGAACTGGAAAGCCGGACCGGTATTGGTCAGCCGACCCTCAGCCAGCAACTGGGCACCTTGCGGCGTGCCGCCATTATTGTGCCGCGCCGGGAGTCCCGCACTATTTACTACAGTCTGGCTAATGATGATGAAGTGCTGCGGGCGCGGGCCTTGATTGCCCTGCTGCGGGAAGACCGTATGGCGTTGCCGCTGTTGCAGGAAGTTTCTGAACGGCGCGGCACGCCGCCTGCCCGGATAAAACCGCCAGAGGAAGGGGGCGCGCAGTTTGCGTTTATCCGTCCCGGTCTTTCTGCAACCTCTGGTTGAATTTACACTTTTAGAAATTACTCCGGACGCAAGTGTCCGAAAAAAAGGGGCACACCCCGGAATGCAGGATGTGCTCCTCCTCACTGAATGGCCTCAGCGTGTGGTGGCCTCGGGTGCTTTCGGGGCAACCAGCCGGAAGAGCGGGCCAGTCAGCACCGTAGAAATCACCGCCAGCACCATCAGGGATGCAAAGGCAAATTCGGAAATCATTCCCTGCTGATGCAGAATGGTGGCGGCCACAATTTCCATCAGGCCCTTGCACTGTAACAGCGCCCCGATACTCAGCCGGAGCCTGCTGTTAAGGCCTGCGGCGGGCGGGAACAGAAAGACCGCGCCAATCTTGGTGATAACCGAGAGAACAACGAGCATCAGGGAGGCAATGACGGATGGCCACGTCAGGGCGTCTCCATCAATATGCAGGCCGCTATGGCCGAAGAACATGGGCGCAAGCCAGATGAGTGAGAAGGTGCCAACCTGTTCCACCGGCAGGCGGCGCACCCAGCTTGGCGGCATGATAGCCCCGGCAAAATACGCCCCGATCAGCTCATGCAGGCCAAGCTGCATACTGGCCCATGACCCTGCCGCCAGATAAATGGGGACAGCCAGCCAGATAACCCAGAGCGGAGGGTGTTTGAGGTTACGGGTGGCCCAGCTCCCCGCAAGCGCCAGCCCGGCCAGCAGGGCAATGGCGACAAATTCAAGCCCGGTCCAGCCCTTCAGGCTCGCAGAGCCTTTCGCGACAAATTGCAGCGCGGCGAGGCCGATCCACAGGGCGGCATCATCCACGACGGCCAGTTTGAGGGCCAGATGGCCGATGGGCCGGTGGCCGGGTGACAGCTCACGCACAACGCCAATCAGCACCGGCAGGGCGCTGACGGCCATGCACAGCCCGACCGACATTGCGCCAATAAGCGGGGTTGTATGTGGCGGTGTCCAGCCACGCAGGGGCAGGAAGAAATAATATACCAGTACGGAGCCGATCAGGAACGGACCCGCAAGTGCTACCAGCGCGCCGCCCAGCAAGCGACCCAGCGAGGGCGTGGGCAGAGGATCATCCTGCTCTTTTCCGGGGGTCTGCCACATTTCCAGCCCGGCCGTGAAGGCAAGGATGAGCACAGCCACCCAGCCTATGGAGGTGCCATACAGAGAGGGGATGCCGAGGTTCTGCACAGGGGCATGCGTGACGGCTAAAAGGATACCGACAAGAATCGGGATTACGGCAATAGGAATAGTTTTATTAATCAGGCGCCAGAACCCCCATGGCACCAGAACAAATATGATCACATCAGCAAAAAGTGCTAAAATTTTCGGCATACGCTGATCCTGCCTTTCTTCTTCATTTTCATCTTTATTATATGAGAAGGCGCAGAAAGTGAAACAATATTGAAAAAAGTTAATAATTTTCGGTTTGTGAGTGTTAATGCTGAGAAGGATTTTAGTTCTGTAATTAATTTCTTTAAGATATCGTTCCGATACTGAATTTTATTTAAGGGTCTGACTTTTATTGCTGAATAGTGTGAAGACTGGCAGCGCATGACTGGTGTAAAAGCCATGCAGGGAGTGATGGCGGGCGTGGACCGGGAAGGATTGGAAACAGACAGACTGCACTGCTATCCTGCCTCTCACGCCAGTCTTATCCAGAGTGTGACCAATTTTTGAGACGTGCTGTACAGGGTTAATCTGTTGTGCCAGACAAAAATGCTGAAAAAACCAGTGGAACGCCAGAGGCTCTTCTGACGTATGAAACACCTCTGTTGCTGGCGGAGGAGAAACCCACAAAACTGGGTAAGCTGAAAGCCGGAGCAAAAGCGGCTGGCCAGAAAGCAGGAGCGCTCCGCAGAAAGGTGGTGGAGACATACCGGCCCAAAGCTGAGCTTTCCAGACGGATCCTGAAAAAATACAGACCCTATATTGATAAGGCGGTTTTAATGGTCGCTGTTGCTGCGGCCAGTGAAGTGCTGAATGACCGTGAAAAAATGGAAGCGGTTTATCGGTGGGTGCTCAAACTGGTGCCGTCTTCCATCCGGTTGTTTCTGCCGGAAAAAATTCTGTTCAACATGCTCTGGTTTGTAAAAGATGATCTGATTAAGAGATTTTATGAGTACAGAGAAAAACTTGCCTCTTCTGGTGAGAGTAAAGAAGAAATACAGCGCCTGACGCACGAAGCGGATCAGTCTATTCAGGAGAGAGAGCAGGCAGAGGAGTCCTCAGGCGAAGAACTGCCTGCGACAACTCTCAAAGACTGACATAACATGGTACGGCTGAAATAAGTGAATGGTGTCCGCGACGGGATTCGAACCCATGGCCCCAGGATTCATCCCACTTCGGTTTTCACCGCCCCCCGGCTTTGTTCCTTTAAAAGGGACCGGGTGTTCGTGGTCTGGACTGTCCCTTTGCCGTAAGCCGTTTCCGGCCCGTAGGCACCGCCCGTCCAGTCTCTACACCTTCCGGCTCTGTTGCCAGAGCACGGCTTGGCTCGGGATCGGCACGGCAAAAGCTTGCCAGAGCGTTCCCCGAATTTGAGCGGATACACCATGAAGTTTCCCGTCATGGCGCCCAATTACCTTAGGAATCCTGTGCTCTATCCTGCTGAGCTACGCGGACACACCCCTCTATCTATACTGAAAGCCCCCGGCCGGAGCAAGGGGAAGAGCCTCTAGCGCCGGGCGGCCAGCACCGCGCGGGCCGCAAGTCCGGCCACATAGCGTTTGCACAACAGGGCATCCGGCGCGCCGGTCTGTTTACAGGACAACTCCAGCGCCTGTGTTTCCTGCACCGCTTTGGTCAGGGCGGCCAGCGGCCACAGATCCACCGCGCGGTTAAAACTGTTGGTGCGCTTAAAAAAGACCGGGGGTCTCAGGCCTTTGATGGCATCGCTCCGGCTTGCCCCGTCCGCCATGGCCGCCCGTACCCGCCGCAGGCGGTGCAGGTGGGAGAGAAAGGTGCGGGCTATGGCAATCGGGCTGATGCCTTCCGCCAGTGCGCGTTCAATAGCCAGATCAGCCTCTGTCCTGCGGCCTTCCGTCGCGGCAAAAGCTGCATCTTCCACAGAGACACTCCCCGCATCCCCAATGCAGGCGTGCACATCCTCCAGAGAAAGTGTGCCGCTGTCACCCGCATACAGGGCCAGCTTTTCTACCTCGCTGCGGGCTGCGCTCCGGTCAGCCCCCAGCCGGCCTGTCAGCCAGTGGAGTGCATCCGGGTCAATCCGTACGGTGTGGCTGGCCAGCATCTGGGTGATGGTCGCTTCCAGTGTGCGGCCTTCCTCCGGGTAGCAGCCAACACTGGCGCAGTCTTCCCGTTTTTCCAGCAGGGCGCGCAGTTTGGAGCGGGAGGGCAGGCCGGGTGCTTCCAGCACCACCAGGGTATCGGTCTTCTGCTCCAGCACATGCGTCACGGCTTTGAGCAGGGTATCTCCGGCATCGCGTACCCGCACGGCCCGGCGTCCGCCCATCAGGGAAAAGGCTGTTGCTTCCTCTTCCAGCCGGTCATGCGTTTCCTTATCCAGAACGGCGACGCGGAACGGATCATCCACAGACCCGGCAATCTGCCTGACAGCATCCTGCGCCCGCTCCCGGATCAGCCCCGTATCCTCACCATGCAGCAGGATAATCCGCCAGGCACCGGGGTCCCGGGTTACACGGGGCAGGCTGCGGGCATCAATCTTCATGGCGCGGCACCCTGCCTGTGGCCGCCGTTACAGGCCACCGGTCTGGCTTGGGGCCCCACGGCCTGTGGCCATATCCGGGATGGCATCATCCCCTTCCTGCTCCATTGGCGCATCCTTTTCAGAATTCGGAATGGCATTGGGCATGGGGTAGAAGGCCTTGGGACCCTGCGTGCGTTTTTGCGCCGGAGTGGCCTGTGTGCGGAACCACGTTGCCACCTGCTGCGTGACCTGATCCGCCAGCGTTTTGGCAACGCGGCCTGTCGTGGTCTCGTTATTCAGGGTCTGGGCAAAATACTGTTCGTAGGTGGAGGTATAGCCATCCAGCGCTGAGGCATCCCCCTGCGCCAGCATCCTTGGATATTGTTCAACGGTATACAGCGTCCAGTGGGCGTGCCCGTTCATCCGCACGCGGCCGGAGGTGTTGTCCGAGTGGATATCCAGAGATTCATAGCTGATGGAAGGCTGGACAACCAGTTTATAGCCTTCCGGATCTTCCGGCCCGTCTCCCGCCATGTTCTGCTGCAGCGCCAGACGGACCTGCTGGCCCATACGTTCAGGAATATTGGCGACGTAGACGCGCTTGAGTTCCGCGTTGATCTGCGGCGCATCCTCGCGCTCACCATAGAGTGGCTGAAAGCCGCACCCGCCCAGCGCAAGAGGAACCCCCAGCAGCAGAACTGCCAGAGAACCACTGAACAGAGTTTGCGTGAAGCGGGATCTGGACATCAGCCTGCCGTTACAAAATTGACGATACGATTAGGCACATGGATGCGTTTGACAATCCGCTTGCCTTCCAGCAGCCGCGCCACGTTGGGTTCGGCTTCCGCACGGGCAATAACGGTGGCGCTGTCTTCATCCGGTGCAGCGTCAATCTTGCCACGCAGTTTGCCCATAATCTGCACAGCCAGCGTCACCTGCGTGGCGGCCAGCAGGTCAGGTTTGGCGTCCGGCCAGGGAAGGTCCACGACCATGGTCTTGCCCGGTTCCAGCAGCGCGAACATTTCTTCCGCCAGATGCGGCATCATGGGGGCGCAGAGCTGGCACAGGGCGCGGGCGGCCTCCCGGCGGGCAAACGCCATACCGGCCAGATCCGGTGTTTTCTCCGCATCCGCCAGAGCCGATGTCAGCTCATGGATACGGGCCACCGCCACGTTGATAGTGAAGGTTTCCAGAGCTTCCGTCACGGCGGCAATGGTGCGGTGGGTGGCGCGGCGCAGCGCATCCGCCTGCGGGGCGATCTCTGCCGGACAGGTGTCCTGAACGGGCACGGTTTCCGCCACAGTGCGCACCAGACGGAACAGGCGCTGGGCAAAGCGGGCCGCACCGGACACACCTGCCTCCGTCCATTCCATATCGCGTTCCGGAGGGCTGTCAGACAGAACAAACCAGCGGGCCGTATCCGAGCCAAACCGTTCGATAATGGCTTCCGGAGAGACTGTGTTGCGCTTGGACTTGGACATTTTTTCCACGCGGCCAACCGTCACGGCTTCTCCGGTGTCACGCTTGACAGCGCCTTCCGGCCGCAGGTCCACCTCTTCCGGATACAGCCAGTTTCCGGCGGTGTCCTTGTAGCTTTCATGGCTGACCATGCCTTGTGTGAACAGCCCCGCAAACGGTTCGCTCAGGTCCAGATGGCCGGTCTTGCGCATGGCGCGGGTAAAGAAGCGCGCATAGAGCAGGTGCAGAATGGCGTGCTCAATCCCGCCAATATACTGGTCTACTGCCAGCCAGCCATCGGCAGCGCTGCGTACCGTCGGTGTTTCGGCATGCGGGGCGGTGAAGCGCGCAAAATACCAGGAACTGTCAACAAACGTGTCAAACGTGTCGGTTTCACGCACCGCAGGCTTGCCACATTTGGGGCAGTCCACATGTTTCCATGTCGGGTGGTGGTCCAGCGGGTTGCCGGGTTTATCGAACGTGACATCTTCCGGCAGCTTGACCGGTAGCTGGGCATCCGGCACCGCAACCGGGCCGCAATGGTCACAATGGATCACCGGGATGGGGCAGCCCCAGTAGCGCTGGCGGGACACACCCCAGTCGCGCAGACGCCAGTTGGTGACGCCTTTGCCAACGCCCAGCTCTTCAAGCCGGGAAATGGCTTCTTTCCGGGCGTCTTCCGTGGTCAGACCGTCCAGAAAGCCGGAGTTGATCATCGTGCCATCGCCCGTAAAGGCATTTTTGGTAATGGCGAAGTCGGCCTGATTCTTACCCTGCGGCAGAACAACCGGCGTGACAGGCAGATTATATTTGTGCGCGAAGTCCAGATCGCGCTGGTCACCAGACGGGCAGCCGAACAGTGCGCCGGTGCCGTAATCCATTAGCACAAAATTGGCGATCCAGATCGGAAAGCTCTTGTCCATGAAAGGATGGTTGACGCGCAGGCCGGTGTCAAAACCACGCTTTTCAGCCGTTTCGACAGCCTCGACCGAGGTGCCAAGGCGGCGACATTCCGCAATGAACTCGGCGGCCTCCGGGTTGCTGCGGGCCACAAAAGCCGCCAGCGGATGGTCCGGAGCAATGGCCAGAAAGGACATGCCAAACAGCGTATCCGGGCGCGTGGTGAAGACCTCGACCGCGTTCAGATTGCTGTCCAGCGCCTGATTGTTCAGGTCATGGGGCGGCTGATGCAGGGAGAAAGTGATGTGCGCCCCTTCCGAGCGGCCAATCCAGCGTTCCTGCATGACGCGCACACGGTCCGGCCAGCGGTCCAGTGTTTTCAGGCCATCCAGAAGGTCTTCTGCAAAATCAGTGATTTTCAGAAACCACTGTGAGAGTTTCTTTTTTTCAATCAGCGCGCCGGAGCGCCAGCCACGACCATCCACAACCTGCTCATTAGCCAGCACGGTCTCGTCAATCGGGTCCCAGTTGACCCAGCTTTCCCGGCGTTCCACCAGACCAGCTTCAAGGAAGTCCAGAAACAGCTTCTGCTGTTTGCCGTAATAGTCCGGCAGGCAGGTCGCAATTTCACGGTCCCAGTTGAGGGAGAAGCCGAGGCGCTGGAGGGTGGCGCGCATGGCGGCAATGTTTTTCAGCGTCCAGTCCTGCGGGTGCACGCCGCGTTCCCGCGCTGCGTTTTCCGCGGGCAGGCCGAAGGCGTCCCACCCCATCGGGTGCAGCACGGCGTAGCCACGGGCGCGCTTATACCGGGCGACAACATCCCCCAGCGCGTAGTTGCGCACATGGCCCATATGGAGCTGGCCGGAAGGGTAGGGGAACATTTCCAGCACGTAGTATTTGGGTTTATCCGCCGGGGGGACGTCCGGCACGGTAAACACTCCGGCCTCGTTCCACGCTTTCTGCCACCGGGGCTCAACGGTCTGAAAATCGAAGGACGCCCCTGTGGAGGGCTGCGCCGGGGCGGTGGACGTGTTGGCAGGCTGTGTCATGGAACTCGCGCGGGTGAATTTTTCAAAATCAGGGGAAACCGGCCCACGGGGGGCCGGGGCGGCACAAAGCCGGGACGTCAGTCGTCCCGGTTGCCGTTATCCGCACGCAGCTTGCGCGCGCGGGAGAGGATACGGGCTGCAATGTCAGACGCCGTATTGCCAGCGGGCGGGGTATCCACCCACTCATTCCCCTGCTGAACCTGACGGAACACGGTCAGGCGCAGCGCATCGGAGCGCAGGCGGCGGTCCAGAATGAACGCGGTCATTTTAAAGCGTTCGCCGTGGGCTGCGGGCGGGGTGTACCAGTCCGTCAGGATAATCCCGCCTTCCGCATCCGCCGTGGCGACGGGCATGAAGGACAGAGTATCCAGCGTGGCGCGCCACAGATAGGCGTTCACGCCGCCTTTCAGCACATCCTCACCCCCGGAGGCGCCCCGGTCTTCATGCAGAAGATGGTTGCGCGGGGCGGTCAGATCATTGCTGCTGCGGGGGCCACTGGAGCAGCCCGGCAGCAGGAGGAGGCCGGAAAGGGCAACGCCGGCCAGCCAGAAAGCAGGCCGTGAGCCGCTGGAGGCAGAACCGGAAGCGGGAGGGCAGGGCATGGGACGACGTGGCATAATGTCGATACGGCTCCTTCGGCGGTGGGGCGCCGATGTTCCCCGGCCTGCCCGACGCGCAGGGTCAGGTCCGGTTCATGGTCATGGGTCTTGGCTCTCTTCATATCCTGTCGGGGCAATCCCGCCAAGCGTCTGCTTGCGCTCTGCGCGGATACGGCGCCGTTTACTGATCAACAACCAGAATACAGGACAACCCCTGCTGACGAAGCTGCGAGCAGATGGAGCCTGTCTGGGTGCTGGACAGCCCCGCCAGCCGTGTCCGCCAGATCTGGCGTCCATTGGATGCAGGGATCAGCTCAATCCGGTTTACAGCACTGGCCAGCCCGCTGGAGGAGTGTCTGGCCAGTGCGGCGGCCTGCACCGCGCGCTCCTGCGTGGAGAACGCTCCGATCTGAATCATGGCGTTCCCTCCCGTATCCTGTTGCCAGACGGTGGCGGCTGCCGGGGCGCTATAGGAGGCAGGTGTCACGGGCGGAGCAGTTAAGGCCTGCCCTGCGGCCTCTGTTCCTGTTGCGGGAGAGACGACAATATCACCATCCGACGCATACGGGGCAGGAGGGGCAACCTCATCAGACTCAAGAGGCGGTGCTGTGCCGGTTCCGGCCGCACTGGCAACAGCCACAGCGGCTGGCGGGGAGGTTGCCACAACCCGATAGGCCGGCGGGGTGGCGGGCGTTAGCACCTGCCGGGACACGGTCTGTGTCGGGGCTGTGGCATACGCCATCTCGGTCGGGGTGGTTATGGCCGGAACCGGGTCATTCAGGTGTGGTTTGACCGCCGCCAGATAGGTCCGGGCGTAGGAAGGCAGGCTTGCGCCCCGGCTACGGTGGTTTTCTGCGCATTGCGGGCCGCAATTATAGGCGGCCACAAAGTCCGGAGAGCCAAAGCGGTCATACAGTTCCCGGATATAGCCACTGCCCGCAATGATGTTGTCATGCGGGTTATACGGATCGGACCCCAGATGGTAGCGTCTGGCCAGTTCCCGGTACGTGTCCGGCTTGATCTGCATGAGGCCCACGGCCCCATGCACAGAGCGCGTCAGCCTGCCGTGCAGATACTGATGCCCGCCCGATTCCTGCTGCATGATGGCCCGAATCCAGGCCTGCGGGATGGAAAAGCGGGTAGAGGCTTCCTGAATATACGGCCCCCATGCGTCCACTGCGGGACCGGGTGCGCGGTATGTGGAGCGTGTTGGCCCGGCACAGGCAGAAAGAGCTGCCAGCCCGCCAAGAAACAGCGAACAGAGCGTGCGTTTCCTCGCCTGGGCTGTTCCGGGAATAAGAGAAGTCCGAACCATGGCGGCCATGGTGCCTCTCCTGAAAGCCGGATGCAATCACAACCTCAGAAGGCAGGCGCATTGCCGTGCAGGAAAGAATGCAGGGCTGGAGGTGTTGGGCAACGTGCCTTGGGGAATTTGCCGGGCGTTCTGGCGCCAAAAAAAATCCCCACCGAAGTGGGGATTTTCCTGTGTTCCGAAACCAGACTGTCCGCCGCTTATTTGGCAGCGGCATCATCCGGCAGGGTGTAGGCAATAATATAGTCGCCCACATCCGGGGAATGGCTCATGCCACCGGCAGAGATCACCACATATTCCTTACCCGTTTTGGGGGAGCGGAAAATGAGCGGTGCGGCAACAGCGCCAACCGGCAGGCGTTCACGCCACACTTCCTTACCCGTGCCGGAATCCAGCGCGCGCAGATAATAGTCCTGCGTTCCGGCAAAGAAGACCAGTCCGGATGCGGTGGAGGTCGGGCCACCCAGAGTCGGCATGCCCATGGGCACCGGCAGGTGGGTTTTAATGCCCATCGGACCCAGATCCTGCGTTGTGCCCATCGGAACCTGCCACAGCATCTTTTTGGTGTGCAGATCAATGGCGCTCATGGTGCCAAACGGAGGCGTATTGCACGGCACCTGTAGCGGAGATTGCAGGATATCAATGCGCACACCGGCATACGGTCCGGCAACCTGCGGACGGATGGTGCCCATAAAGCCCGGTACTTCGTCGGTGGAGACTTTATACTTCTTGGCTTCTTCAAGGTTGACCAGCGTCATACGCAGGGGCATGCGCATGTCGTTCACAAACATGATGCCACGGGCTTCATCAATAGAGATGCCGCCCCAGTTCATGCCGCCCAGCAGGCTGGGCCATTCAATGTAGGGTTTTTCACCCGGCGGTGTGAACGGGCCTTCATAAACCGAATCTTTGAACATGATGCGGCAATAAAGCTGGTCAAACGTGCTGACACCCCACATGGAGCTTTCCGTCAGCGGGTCCGCGCCAATGGTGGGCATCCCGACGGAGAAGGGCTGGGTGGGGGAGAGGTGTTCACCCTGCGCCGCTGGTGTTGTAGCCACTTTGCGTTCCTGAACCTCAGTCACCGGCTGGCCGGTGCGACGGTCGAGAATAAAGATATGGCCGGTCTTGGTGGTCTGGATCAGGGCCGGGACTTTTTCGCCCTGTGCGTTGGTTACGTCATACAGCACAGGCTGGGACGGCAGGTCATAATCCCACACGTCATGATGCACCGTCTGGAAAACCCATTTGGTTTTACCGGTTGTTGCTTCTACCGCAACAATAGCGGCACCGAATTTTTCCTTAACCGCGTTGCGGTCTCCGCCCCAGTAGTCAGGCGGGCCGTTGCCGGTAGGCAGGTAGACGAGGTTCAGGTCTTTATCATAGGTCGGGATGGTCCACACATTGGGGGTTTCCAGCGTGTAGGTCTGTCCGTCCTGCGGTGCATTGGTGTTTTCCGGGTCACCCACATCCCATGCCCAGGCCAGAGCGCCGGTCCGCACATCATAGGCGCGCACAACGCCGGAGGGTTCACCGTGGACAATATCACGCACCCAGCCACCAATAACGGCAACATGGCCCATCACAACCGGAATGGAGGTGGGGTGGTAGCGTTTGCCCCCTTCAACCGGACCCATCTGTTTTTTGAGGTCAACAGAGCCGTTTTCACCAAAACCGGAGCACAGGGCACCCGTATGCGCATCCAGCGCGATGAAGCGGGCATCCACAGTTGAGACCAGAATACGCTGGTGGCACATCGGAGCAGCGTCGTCCGCGGCTTTATCCTCAGCGGTCAGGCTCGCGTCTTTCGTGGCATCGTAATAGCCAACACCACGGCAGGACACGTGCTCAGCCGTATGGGCCTTGGGGTCAAACTTCCAGATTTCTTTCCCGGTATCCGCTTCCAAGGCCGTAATCAGGTTTTCCGGTGTGCAGGAATAGAGCACATTGCCAATCTGCTGCGGGGTGTTTTCATCCACCCCGGCGCCGGGCCCATGTGTCCGTCTGCCTGTGTGGTAAACCCAGGCGACTTTCAGCTTGCTGACATTATCAGGCGTAATCTGGGTATAGGGCGCATAGCGCGTACCCTGAGCATTCCGCCCGAAAAATTCCCAGTCATCCGGTGCATCCGGTTTGCCCGCCTGTGCAACCTGCTGCGGTGCGGGGGCCGCGTTGGGGTTGCTGATCTGCCCGTGAGGGAAGAAGGCTTCAACCAGCGTGACCAGCAGACAGCCCACAATCCCGAGGCCACCATAGACGCTGCCACGGCGGATGGAGGCAGGCGTTGCAGGAAAGGTTGCAACGGCCCACACATTCAGCGTGAACAGAATGGCCGGGACAACCAGACGCGGCAGAAGAGCCCAGTAGCCAATTTCCGGCGTGTCATACAGGGCCCAGACAAACGTGGCGGCAAAAACAGCCACAGCCGCCAGCAGCGTTGCGCGATGCTTCAGAAAAACCAGAACAGCCAGCGCACAGTAGGCAAGTCCGGCCAGAAGGTAATAGGCCGAGCCACCCAGCATCAGCAGCTTCAGGCCGCCATATGCAAGAGCCAGACCGACAGCAAGGCTGATGATGGAAAAGATGGCGCGATAGACGCCACCGAGCGGAGAATGGTGATCTGCGGGTTGAGCGCCACCCATGCTATCACTCCAGTATTGAAATCGTCCTGACAGCAAGGTGTCGGGCCGGGGTTACGACTAAATCCTGATACGCTGGTGTCTGATAAGAGAGTTTTCCCGTAGGCACGGCCTGTGAGGGTCTTTATCAGTGTTTCCAGAGGAGCGGAACTTGCTCTGTGTCCAATATAGTCCGGCCTGTCAAGGAGATCGTGAAGCAAAATCTCATAAAAAGTCTGATTTTTTATAAAAGTTTCCGAGACTTCGTAAGGAGCCGACGTGAGCGCGTCTGTTTTTGAAATGGCCGAGCCTTCCGGAAGGGGCAGGCTGCCAGATCAGGAGAAGCCGTTCTGGCTCCGTCAGGGGGGTGAAAACAGCCTTATCGGGCGGCTTTTAATGGTAACGTTCCGGTGAGAGCGCCCATAATCTGGCGTGAAACGCATCTCAGGCTGTGGGGTTCATTTAATGGGATATATAATTATAAGTTTCTGATTAATATAGGTTTTATTTATGAAAACCACACAATTTAAGCATCAGTTCGGCAACCGACCTATATGGAATAAGTATGTATAACACTTCTTTCATATATTGGACAATGGAGGGGTTTTCAGCGCCTTAAGATCGGTATGACAAGCTGCAACGCAGCGGCCCTATCGGTTTGGCAGTTAAGGGGAGTTTAAAGGAAAAGAACGAGATTGTTGCTTATAAAATATTATAGTTTTGCTTTTTTAAGGCGTGGGAGACGTGCGTTCAGATTTTCTGATCGGCATCATCTCTGCCTTAGCGCGAATGATGGTATGACGATTGCAGTAAAAAGTTGATTTATTGGAAATATTTTCCTGTTTTTAAAGTAGTTCATATTTTTAATCTTATTATTTTCAGATTTTTTGAAAAATATAGCGTCGTGGATCGTCTTCTTCTGTGTGTAACAGAAGAGGACGGGCAGGCAGTCTCCTGATTTTGGAGTCTGTTTAAGATTTTTGCTGAATTTTTGCAGGTATGACCTGATTCTGAAAGCGTTCAACCCGGGATGCTTTTCTTGTCGTGCCTTCACCGTTCTATGACTTTAACCGGGCACTTTCTGGCCGGAGTTCTGAAACTTTTTCGTGGTCAGATGATGTATCGTAAACGCTTCAACAGATTTTCTGTGTCTAAATCGTCCGCTGCTTTGGGGTACGCCACCGTTGCAGGGAGCCTGATAACCACTCTGTGTTTTGGGGCGGCCTATGCGGATGAACCCGTTGTATCCTCAGCGCCGGATAAAAAACCTGTTTATGTGAATGTTATTTCCGGAAAGCCGCAGCAGCAGGATGATCCCTCTTTGCCAGAAGCGGGAGTGCTTGTGCGGCCTAAAAACTCGCCCCTCCCGGCAAGTGGTGTTCCGGTAGCGCCATGGCCCGGTCTGGCCACCATGGACGTGCCCAGTGTGGATGAATACCAGAGCGCGAAAACATTCCATAAAATGGAGCTGGATGATCTGACGGGAAAAGAAGGGCTGTCATGGCTCCTGCCCTCAGAGCTGGATGCGCAGCGCCGGACGGATATGGATGATCCCTATTACGTGCCCACGGCAGGTAGCGGCCATCTGGTTCCGCAAATCATGCCGTTCAGAGAAAGACTTCAGAAAAAAGGTTTCGTTTTTTCCTTTGCGTACAAAGGCGAGGCGATGGCCAATATTCATGGCGGCATGCAGCGCGGCATGGATTATGTGCATGAGCTGACCCTGCAGATGAACTTTGATCTGGGGAAACTGGCAGGCCTGAACGGATGGTCCATTCACACCCTGCTCATGAATCGCGCAGGGCGTGAAGTCTCTCATGACCGTGTGGGCGAGTATTACGTAAACCTGATGGAAGTCTATGGACTTTCCGGACATGTTGTGGCGCATCTTGTTGATTTTTATGCGGAAAAGAAATTCATGCAAAACCGCATGGATGTCACGTTTGGCCGGATGTCCCTGACGCATGTTTTTGCCACATCGCCGCTGATCTGTTCTTTTATGGTAACATGCTCCGCCCCCGTAGCGCTCAAGGTTGATCCGGGTTTTGCCGTTTACCCCAAGGCAACATGGGGCAGCCGTCTGCGCTTTCGGCCCACGCGGGATACATTGTTGCAGGTGGGGGCGTATCAGGTCAGCCCTCTCTCCACCAATCCCAGTGGCTGGGCGTGGGGGAGTGAGAATACGACAGGCTTGATGCTACCCATAGAATTTACATGGCAACCCTTCCTGACGCGAAACCGCCTGCCGGGGCATTATGTTTTTGGATATGCGCATGATACATCACGGTATCCGGATGTTCTGGGCGCGGCGCCTGCCAACAAGGTCATTGCCACCGGCCGTCTGCACAGCGCGCCGATGGATATGTTCTGGTTTGAGGGCGACCAGATGATTTACCGTAAAGGGGGCCGAAACCAGATGGCGGGTGGTTACCTTATGGCGGGATATATCCATAACACGCCTCATGTTTCCTCCATTTCGGATGAAGCCTATGGAGGCCTTTCCTTCAACGGGGTTATTCCCTCCCGTGTGACGGACCGTCTGGGGATTTTATATTCCTGGTATCACGTCAGCCATCGTAAAGAGCTTGGGCAGATGTACGCGCAGGACGCCGGTCTTTCTCTGGGCGCACAGGTGCTGGCTCCGCAGACGGATTCCCATGTGATTGAGGCATATTACGCGATTGATGCTGTGCCCGGCGTGCTGGTGCAGCCTGAATTCCAGTATATGATCCGCCCCGGCGAGACCTCCCGCAGGCCAGATGCCGCTCTGGTCGGGCTGAAAGTCATTGCCAACCTCTGACTGTGTCTGTCTGAGTGGGAAATTTCTGAAATATACAGGTTTTTTAGCGTCTGTGCTTGTCCTGAACGATATGCGCGCCCAGAGATTCCAGAGCCTCTTTAAGAGGGCTGTCTTCCATGTCGGGCAGAGGGCAGGGGCGCAGGGCGGCTCTGGGCTTCCGGCGTGCCGTGATGCGCTGCCCGGCAGCCGGGTCCTGCACAAACCGCAGACGTGCCACAAGCGCCTGCCCGCACCATGTGTTGATCCGGGCGATCAGCGCATCGCTCAGATGCTGAAGCTCCATGGCCACAGGTCCGGCGCAGGCAATGCTCAGTGTGCCTGCTGAAAGTTTACGCGGGGTTGTCACTGCCGCATGGGCAGGCCCCACAATATCCCCCCAGTCCGTAAAAAGCTGCACGCCTGCGGGGGAGCGTTTTTTAAAAGCCGGAGCGGTGACGTTGGGCAGGAGGGCGGCCAGACTGCGGGCCGTCATGGCCCGGCGCGGGGGTTCCGGCGGGGTCTCTGCTTTTCTGGGGGTGGCAGTTTTGCGCCCTGTTGTCTTGCCGGAGGGACTCTCCTTCGTCATAACTCACTCCGTGAAAAAGCCATCCGCCCAATCCCTGCTTGACTGGTATGACAGACATCGGCGCACTCTGCCATGGCGTGCCGAGGCAGGCCAGCATGCCGACCCTTACTCTGTCTGGCTGAGCGAGATCATGCTTCAGCAGACAACCGTCAAGGCTGTCGGTCCTTATTACCATCGTTTTCTGGAGAAATTCCCCACCGTGCAGGCGCTGGCCGCGGCGGACCGGGATGAAGTCCTCTCCGCATGGGCGGGGCTGGGCTACTACTCACGCGCCAGAAACCTGCATGCCTGCGCGCAGCAGGTGGTGGCCCTTGGCGGCTTCCCGAAGGATGTTGCCGGTCTGCGTGCTTTGCCGGGGGTGGGGGCTTATACGGCGGCGGCGGTTGCGGCCATTGCGTTTGGGGTGCCTGTGGTGCCGGTGGACGGCAATGTGGAGCGCATTACGGCCCGCCTGTTTGCGGTGGAAGAACCGCTTCCGGCCGCCAGAAAAACACTGGCGGCTCTGGCGGAAGGGCTGAACACGGACAAGGCGGCACAGGCGCGCCCTTCCGATTTTGCGCAGGCGTTGTTTGATCTGGGGGCGTCTTTATGTTCGCCGCGCTCTCCCGCCTGTGGTCTGTGCCCCTGGCGGGAGAGCTGTGCCGCGCAAAAAGCCGGGATTGCCGCCACCCTGCCGCGCAAGGCCCCTAAAGTCGCGCGGCCTGTGCGGTATGGCGCGCATTTTCTGGTGATGGATGCGGCGGAGCAGATTCTGTTGCGTAAAAGACCGGAGACAGGACTGCTGGCAGCTATGACGGAACTCCCCGGCACGGACTGGCGTTCGGAACGCTGGTCAGAGGCCGGGGCTCTGGCGCAGGCTCCCTGCACGGCATCCTGGCAGGCCTGTGGTGTGGTCCGGCATGTTTTTACGCATTTTACGCTTGAGGTTACTGTTTACGCTTCGCGTGTGCAGCATTTTTCCAATCACGTCGCGCAGACCGGCTTTCTCGCGCCGGCAGGGCGTGTGGCGGGGCTTTCATTGCCCTCTGTCATGCTCAAGTGCATAAAACTGGGGCTTAAAGCTCTGTAAGAGGTTTCATGGTCTTCCAGCATATTCCCCCTCGTAAACATCCTGATGGCACCGCGCGGCATGAAGGCCGTCCGGGCATTCTGCTGCTGAATCTGGGAACACCGGAGGATACGGGCTACCGGGCCGTGCGGCGCTATCTGTCCGAATTCCTCTCAGACCGGCGGGTTATTGAAGGCTCCCCCGTGCTCTGGCAGCCTATCCTGCAGGGTGTTGTGCTGACGGTCCGTCCCGGCAAAAGCGGCAAGGCGTATGAACGCATCTGGGATAAAGAGAAGAACGAAAGCCCTCTGCGGGGCTATACCCGTGGGCAGGCGGACGGGCTGAGGGCGCGGTTTGAGGCGGATAATGTGCCCGTTGTCTGGGCCATGCGCTATGGCACGCCTTCCGTTGAGGCCGGGGTGCGCGCTCTGCTGGAACAGGGGTGTGACCGTATTCTGGCCATGCCGCTTTACCCGCAATACAGTGCTACCACGACGGCCACCGCCAATGACCAGCTTTTCCGGACATTGATGACGCTGCGGAACCAGCCTGCCATCCGCACTCTCCCGGCCTTCCCGGATGAAGCGACCTATATTGAGGCTCTGGCAGGCTCCGTCCGCAAGACTATGGCGACGTTAGCCACCCCCCCGCAGATGCTGGTGGCCTCATTCCACGGTTTGCCAAAAGAGTATGTGGATAAAGGGGATTCCTATCTTGCTGACTGCCAGAAGACCGTAACGGCCCTGCGCGAGGCACTAGGGATGGATGAAGCAACGCTGCCGCTCACCTTCCAGTCCCGCTTTGGCCCGACCAGATGGCTGGAACCCTATACCGCGCCGTTTATTGCGGGCCTGCCGGAAAAGGATGTGAAGCGCATTGCGGTTATCACGCCCGGCTTTATGACGGACTGTATTGAAACGCTGGATGAAATTGGAAACGAGGTCTGTGAAGACTTCCTCAAGGCCGGGGGGGAAGAATTCACACTCATCCCGTGCCTGAATGACAGCGTGGAAGCCATTGACGTGCTGGAACGGCTGGCCCGGCAGGAACTGGCAGGCTGGTTGTAACTGCCGATATGCCCCTGATACGTTTTGAATACGCTCTGACGGGGCCTGTCTGATTACAGGGTCTGCCGGGGCGGTTTGATAACGGGCCGGTCTGTTTTGACCGGATACAGGCAGGGCGTGCTGGCTGCACACCGCCAGCATTCCGGCTTGCGGGCCTTGCACACGTAGCGTCCTTGCAGGATCAGCCAGTGGTGGGAATCGCGGATCATCTCTTTCGGGATGCGGCGTTCAAGCGCGGCCTCCACGGCTTCCACCGTCTTGCCGCGCCCCAGCCCCGTGCGGTTTGCCAGCCGGAACACATGGGTATCGACCGGCACGGTGGGCTGATGGAACGCAACATTCAGCACCACATTGGCCGTCTTGCGCCCTACACCGGCCAGTGCCTCCAGCGCTTCCCGCGTGCCAGGCACCTCGCCGTTATGGTGCGCCAGGAGCTGGCGGGAGAGTTCGACCACGTTTTTGGCTTTGTTGCGCCACAGGCCAATGGTGCGGATCAGTTCCCCAACGCCGTCCTCCCCCAGCGCGACCATGGCGGCAGGGTCGGGGGCGGCGGCAAATAACGCCGGGGTGACACGGTTGACAGAGGCATCCGTTGCCTGAGCGGAGAGCACAACGGCAATCAGCAGCGTAAAAGGCGTGCTGTAATGCAGCTCCGTTTCCGCATCCGGCCACGCGCGCTCAAGGTCTGTCAGAAACTGCACAATTTCAGGCCGCGTCATGTCACGCGGGGCTGTTGCCTTCTGATCTGCTGAGGCAGCGCCGTCAGACGTTTTCGCTTTCGCCGCCGTGCGTCTGGCGGAGGCGGGTTTTGCGGGTGGAGTGTCTGCCTTGGCAGGGGAGCGTGTCGGTCTGGCCATAGGGCGGACTCTACTCCGCTCAGTGTGGCCGCGTCTATCGTCCGGCATCTAGTCTTGTAGTCTTCGGGTGGGTGATACGGAACCAGATTTAACAGTCAGATGGTTTGCCAAATACAGGGCAGCAGGATACAGACAAACAACCAGACCTCAGCCGGGGTCCGCTATTTTCTCCCTTTTTTCGGATTGTTCTGATGAGTACCTCCTCTTCCGATACGGGTCGTGCCGTACGGGGGCCAAACCTGTTTGTCGATGTTCTGAAGTTTGTCATGCGGCGCTGGCTGGAGTTTCCACGCCCGCTGGCAGCAACAGTCGGCGGCGTTATGCTTGCGACTCTGCTGGATGTGCTGATGCCGGTTCTGGCAGGCCGTCTGGTGTCAGACGTGGCGCAGCCTGCGGGCCAGTCTGCCGCTCAGTCCGGCCTGATCCGGGATGCGTTGTGGATGCTGGCTGGCATGGCCGCCTGCGGCGTGGGCAACGTGCTGGGCAAACGGGCGGCCTATCTGGGTATTACGCATCTCAGCACGCAGGTTATGCAGAAAATTATCGGGCAGGCTTTTGCGCATGTGCAGAAGCTCTCAACCGACTGGCATGCCAACACCTTTGCAGGCTCCACCGTGCGGCGGCTGACGCGCGGCATGTGGGCTGTGGATATGCTGGATGATACCCTGCTGCTGATGCTTATTCCGGAAGCCAGTCTGCTGGTGCTCACCACTCTGGTTCTGGCATGGCACTGGCTGATGATGGGTGTGCTGCTTGGCGTGCTCTCTGTGGCGTTTATTACCTGTTCCTGTCTGCTCACGCTGCGCTATGTGGCCCCCTCGGCACGTCAGGCTAACCAGTGGGACAGCAAGATGGGGGCTGCACTGGCGGACTCCATAACCTGCAACGCCGTGGTGAAAGCTTTTGGCGCGGAAGAGCGGGAAGAAGCCCGTCTGATGCAGGTTGTGTCTGAATGGAAGAAGCAGACCTGCCACACATGGACGCGCGGCACCAACAGCGCCAGCATCCAGAACCTGATGGTCACGGCGATGCGTGTCATTCTGTCCGGTGCGGCCGTATGGCTGTGGCTTAAGGGCAAAGCCGGGCCGGGGGATCTGGCCTATGTGCTGACCATGACATTTCTGGTGCAGGGGTATCTGCGGGATATTGGGCAGCAGGTCTCCGTCGTGCAGCGGTCCGTGAATGAAATGGAAGAGCTGATTGAACTGTGGCGCACGGAACCTGGCGTGAAGGACCTGCCCGTGGTGCAGCCTTTTGCGATCCGGGACGGGGAAATCCGGTTTGAGCATGTCTCCTTCCAGTATCCTGGCCAGACACGCCCCATTTTTACAGACCTGAACCTGACGATTGCACCGGGCAGCCGGGTGGGGCTGGTGGGGCCGTCGGGGTCCGGGAAATCGACCTTCACCAAACTCTTGCAGCGGCTTTACCCGCTCAGCGGAGGGCGGATCCTGATTGATGGCGTGGATATCGCGACTGTCAGCCAGTCCCGCCTGCGCTCGGAAATTGCTATTGTGCAGCAGGAGCCGACCCTGTTCCATCGCAGTCTGGCGGATAATATTGCCTATGGCCGCCCGGATGCGACACAGGCGGAAATTGAAGAGGCCGCCCGTCTGGCCAACGCGTCGGACTTTATCGCCCGCCTGCCGGATGGCTATCAGACTCTGGTGGGGGAGCGGGGCGTGAAGCTTTCTGGCGGTGAGCGCCAGCGTGTGGCCATTGCCCGTGCTTTTCTGGCGAATAACCCGATTCTGGTGCTGGATGAAGCAACGGCCAGCCTTGATTCAGAATCCGAATCTCTGGTGCAGGACGCCATGCAGCGGCTGATGGAAGGCCGCACAGTGATTGTTATTGCGCATCGTCTGGCGACGGTGGTGGATCTGGACCGTATTCTTGTGTTCGAGCGCGGGCAGGTGGTGGAAGATGCCCCGCATGCGGAACTGGTGCAGAAGCCGGACGGCCTGTATCGCAGGCTGTATAATCTTCAGTCTCTCTGACGGGATCTTTTCAGGGTAAGGGGCGTTAACCCCCTGCTCTGGCCTGCGGGAGCCCTGCGGCCTTTGTGGCATACCCTGTTGCAGGATCATCACACCTCTGAATAATACGAGTAAAACCGCACCTCTCCTAATTGTGCATTTTTATAAGTGTTATAAATAAACGCTCAAGAAAGTTTGTTTATTAAGTGTGTGTTTGGGAGCGTCCGCCGTGCGCAAAGGTTTTTCCTCAGAAACTGTTATTCGGGTCCGTTCAGCGCAGGCGCGCGGACCAGTGTGCGGACGCGGCTTTTCTTCTGCTTTGCTGGCCGCGACCCTGCTTTCCGGTTTTGCCGGAGGGGAAGCTCTGGCGGCTGAAAGCACACAGTCCGGCAAAGCTGTAAAACATGCGGTCAGACCTGCTGCCCAGACAGGTGCGGCACGGCATGCGGGCACAGGGCCGTCTGCGTTGCCTGCCGCCGTGCGCCCGGCCTCCAGTGTGGTTCCGGCATCCGCATCTGCGGCTGGGCCTGCCGCATCGTCCCCCCGGCAGGTGCGCGCTCTGCGCGACGCTGTCGCGGCCCCCGGTCCGGTGGCTGCTGAGGGTGAAGAATCCGTAATTGTCACCGGCACGCGTGAGACGGGCGGGCGCAAGGCGCGGGAGAGCCTTTCCCCCATTGATGTCGTCTCGGCCAAACAGATCAGCCAGACCGGACAGCCCAACCTGCGGGAAGCACTGGCGCAGCTTCTGCCCTCGCTCACCATGCCCACAGGCGGGTTTGATAGTGGCGCGCTGACGGATTCCATCAGTTTGCGTGGCCTCAACCCGAATGAAACACTGGTGCTGGTGGACGGAAAACGCCGCCACACCACCGCGAACATCTATGCTGACCCCGGGCCGCAGCAGGGGTCCACAGCTGTTGATATTGATATGATCCCGATGGCCGCCATTGACCATGTGGAAGTGCTGCGGGATGGCGCATCGGCCCAGTACGGGTCAGACGCCGTGGCCGGGGTGGTGAATATCATCCTCAAAAAGCAGGATCATGGATTCCACGCGGAATCCATCTCCGGCATTACCGCTGCCAAGGATGGTTTCCAGCAGGGCGTGTATCTGGATGGCGGCGCAAAGCTCGGCAACCGTGGCTTTGTGCATGTGAGTGGCGATTTTTATCATACGGACCACACCTTCCGCAGCGCGCCCGATGCCCGGACCGGCCAGAAAAACAACTATGTGCTGGGCCAGCCGGAACAGACGCGTGAGAGCGTTGCCATCAAAGCCGGGTATGATCTGACGGACAGTATCCAGCTTTACGGCACCGGCACCTATGCTCACCGGCATGCGGAATCTTACCAGAACTATCGTCTGGCGAGTTCTCTGGCCAAATATCCCGGTTATGCCGCGATTTATCCGTGGGGCTATTCCCCGCTGGAAACGCTGGATGAAGATGATTTTGAGCTGACGGCGGGTGTTAAAGGAAAAGTCTGGGGCTGGAACTGGGATCTTTCCACAGTCTATGGCCGGGATTTTGATGATATCGGGGTCATCAACTCCGCGAACCTTGCCCTTGAGAAAGATACTGGCCGCACACCGACCCGTTTTGACGTGCAGGGTTTTAACAACTCCCAGTGGAGCAATAATTTCGATCTGTCCCGCAAGTTTAAATTCTCCGGCTGGCCGCATGAAATCAATGTGGCGGGCGGGGCATCCTACCGGTATGAAAGCTACTCCATTGGCACCGGGAGTGAGGATTCACTCTATGGCAGCGGGTCGGACGCCATGGCAGGCACCAATGCCGGGAATGCGGGCAACTTCAACCGGGATGTTGTGGCCGGGTATGTGGACGTCTCCACGCATCTGACACGCCACTGGCAACTGGATCTGGCTGGCCGCTACGAACATTATACCGATGTGGGGGATACGGAAACCGGCAAGGTGTCCACCCGCTATGAGGTCTCTCCCCGTCTTGCGTTCCGTGCCACGATTTCCAACGGTTTTCATGCACCGACACTGGCGCAGGAATATTATAGCGCCCTGGCGATTTCCCCCACTGCAGCGCGTGGCCTGATTGGCGTGAATTCTCCGGGCGCCCTGGCTAACGGGGCATCTCCGCTCAAGCCGGAACGCTCAACCAACGTCAGCGGCGGGATTGTCATGGAGCCCTTCCGCAAACTGCATGTGACAGTCGATGTGTATCAGATCAACCTGCGGGATCAGATCATGCCCGGTGGGCAGGTTTACGGGGAGCAGGCAAAAAAAGCCCTGCAAATGAATGGCTTTGGCCTGCCGGGTGATGTGGATACATGGTCCGCGTCTTCCCTGTCCACGCACTGGTTTGCCAATGTTGCCAGCACCCGCACACAGGGGCTGGACCTGACGGCAACCTACCCGACCCAGCTTGGGGATATCGGGCGTATTGACTGGGATGTGGCGATCAACCTGAACCGCACCCGTCTGTCCCATCAGGGGACTGATGCGGATGGAAACCCGCTGCTGAATGCGCAGAGCATTGCGTATCTCACCACAGCCTACCCGCGCAGCAAGATGATTTTTGGCGGACGCTTTACCAGCGGCAAATGGACCGTGGGTGTGCATGAAATCCGTTACGGCCAGACCACATCTCAGCTTACCTATTACGGGGGTGCGGGTAACACCAGCTCCCTGTCCAGCACACAGTTCAGAGAGTTCCATAACACACCGAAGTTTATCACCAATCTGGAAGTCACCTACCGCGTGCATCCCCGTCTTGCGCTCACACTGGGGGGGAATAACCTGTTTGATGCCCGCCCAAGCCGCGTGCCGGATAACAACCGTTATCTGGGGGCCCCGCAATATTACATGAGCACGTCTCAGCTCGGCATGAATGGCGGGTTCTATTATCTGCGCGGGGATATCAATTTCTGATTGTCCAGGAGGATAACAGGACAAAAGCTCTGATCAGATCAGGGATCAGTCCGGAGCCGCCCTGCTGCGCTAACGAGTGGTTCCGGGCGGGATGGTCTGAAAAAGCCTGATCCTCTGACGGTTAATAAAAAACGCCTGTGTGCGAAGGGAAAGTCCCACAGCACACAGGCGTTTTTTTATGGTCGGGCCGGAAGTCTGCTCAGTTTTTGCTGGCCAGTGCTTCAAACATCCGGGCAATGGCTTCTGCGCCGGGGTCGGGCACGTTGGCCAGTTTTGCATCTGGTACGTAGGAGGCGCGGCCAGCATTGGCGTGCGTCATGCGTCTGGTGGCGTCTGCCCCTTCCCGGGCGGCCTGTGCGGCCTCCGCCAGCGTGCCGCCTGCGGCCAGAACCGTAAAGGCAGGATGCAGGGCATCAATCATGGTGCGGTCCCCCGGTTTGGCGCCCCCATGCTGCTGCATGGCGGTCAGGCCTTCCGCCAGAGCGCTGGCCCATGGGGCGGAGCTGCGTCCGGCGGCAGAGAACATGATGGAGAGCAGAACACCGCTGGACCCACCGGCATGCCGGGCGAGAATAGCTCCAAAAGTCGCAAACAGCGCCTGCGGGTTTTCCAGAGGCAGGCGGTCAACCGTTTTCAGGATTTCCTGCGCCCCTTCCGCAAAGGTGGACCCGGCATCGCCATCCCCGATCTGTGCATCCAGCGCGTTCAGGGCTTCCGCATTGCTGATCAGGGTTTCCGCCGCATGCCGGATCAGAGCGTCCACCACCGGGTTGGAGGATGCCGGGAAACGGAATGTTTCCGGGAGCGCGGGCAGGGGGCGCACCACAGGCGGTGCAAATGGCGTGGCACCCGGCCATGCCCAGGGTTCCACCGGAGCACTCAGGGCTTCCACAATTTCAGGAGAGAGAGGGACAGCCGTCAGGGAGAAGCCGTTCATGTCCAGCGCCGTCATCATGGGGGCCGGGCCAATAATCAGATCCGTTTTTCCGGCCAGATCGGTTTTGGCAAATGCGTTGAGCAGAAGCGTCATTTCAAGCGGAGGAACGCTGCCGAGCATATTCAGCAGAATGCCGTAGCGTTCCTGTGTGCCGGAGGCATTTTTGGCGGGCAGGGCTTTTGCGAGTGTGTCCGCTGCCTGCGCCATCAGCGTATCAGCCTGCGCCAGCGCAATCTGCTGCGCCCCCGGCTCCCCGTGGATGCCTAAACCCAGTTCGGCCTGTTCTGCTGTCAGACGCGTTGTGTGGGCCGGGTCATACGCATTACAATCGGTCAGGGAGAGGCCGATAGAGGAGATCTGCGCTGCGGCGGCACGCGCGCGTTCGGCCACACGGGCCAGAGATTCGCCCTGACTGGCGGCATAGCCTGCAATTTTATGCACCAGAACGGTGCCCGCCAGACCACGGGCAAAGCGGTTATCTGGCAGGGCGATATCATCCCCCACCACGACGGTTTCCACCTGATAACCCATGCTGCGTGCCTGCTCGGCAGCCAGCGCAAAATTCAGGCGGTCCCCGGTATAGCTTTTAATCACCAGCAGACAGCCCGCCTTGCCGGTAACCGCCAGAATCCCAGCCAGAATAGCGTCCACACTGGGGGAGGCAAAAAGTGAGCCGCAGACAGCCGCATCCAGCATGCCAGCGCCCACAAACCCGGCATGGGTTGGTTCATGCCCGGCCCCACCGCCGGAAATGACAGCAACATGGTCAGGATTGCGGTCTTTTCTCAGCACAACGCGAATATCAGGATATCCGTCCAGCCGGCACAGATGCTGCCCCATGGAGGAGCGCAACAGGCCATCCAGAGAGTCCGTTACAAGAGTTTCGCGGGAGTTGAAAAAACGCTTCATAAACACTCTGGTCCTGTTGTTGCGCTGTATAGCGAGAACCGAAAGTGTAACCCCTCAGGGATTTTTGGAAAGGTCAGGGGCGCGGGCTCCCTCTGCATCTTCTGCAAAGGGAGCCCGCGGATTATCCTTATTACGCAGGAACGTAGACGTTTCCGCCTGCTTTGCGGAATTCTTCATTTTTCTGCTCAATACCGGCCATGCGGGCGGCATCTTCCTTCAGATCCTGACTGATTCGCATGGAGCAGAATTTGGGGCCGCACATGGAGCAGAAATGCGCGGATTTATGCGCTTCCTTCGGCATCGTTTCATCGTGATAGGCACAGGCCGTATCCGGATCGAGCGAGAGGTTGAACTGATCCTGCCAGCGGAAGGAGAAGCGCGCACGGCTCAGTGCATCATCCCGCAGTTTTGCCGCCGGGTGGCCTTTGGCAAGGTCTGCCGCGTGGGCGGCAATGCGGTAGGTGATCACGCCGGTTTTCACATCATTGCGATCAGGCAGGCCGAGATGCTCTTTGGGGGTGACGTAGCAGAGCATGGCGGTGCCAAACCAGCCGATCATGGCCGCGCCAATGGCTGAGGTAATGTGGTCATACCCCGGTGCAATATCCGTGGTCAGCGGGCCAAGCGTGTAGAACGGAGCTTCGCCACAGTCACGCAACTGCTTGTCCATGTTCTCCTTGATCTTGTGCATGGGCACATGGCCCGGCCCTTCGATCATCACCTGACAGCCTTTGGCCCATGCAATCTGCGTCAGTTCCCCCAGCGTTTCCAGCTCGGCAAACTGGGCGGCGTCATTGGCGTCGGCAATGCTGCCGGGGCGCAGGCCATCCCCCAGAGAGAAGGAGACATCATATGTGCGCATGATGTCGCAGATCTCTTCAAAATGCTCATACAGGAAGCTCTCGCGGTGGCCGTTCAGGCACCAGCTTGCCATGATGGAGCCGCCACGGGAGACAATGCCGGTCACGCGTTTTGCCGTCAGCGGCACATGCTGGAGGCGCACACCGGCATGGATGGTGAAGTAATCCACACCCTGCTCGGCCTGTTCAATCAGCGTATCGCGGAAGATTTCCCAGCTCAGTTTGCTGACATCCCCGCCCACTTTTTCCAGCGCCTGATATAGCGGCACGGTGCCAATCGGCGTGGGGGAGTTGCGCAGGATCCAGTCCCGGATGTTGTGGATATTGCGGCCGGTGGAGAGGTCCATCACCGTATCGGCCCCCCAGCGGATGGACCAGACCAGCTTTTCAACTTCTTCCGCAGCGGAGGAGGTGACCGCAGAGTTGCCGATATTGGCGTTTACTTTCACAAGAAAGTTACGGCCAATAATCACCGGCTCAAGTTCGGGATGGTTGATGTTTGCGGGAATAATGGCGCGGCCACGGGCAATTTCTTCCCGCACAAATTCCGGCGTCACGAAGGACGGGATGGCGGCACCAAAGGAATTCCCGTCTTCAAGCCGGGCAGCGGCCTCTTCCGCCGCTTTCAGGCGGCCCAGATTTTCGCGGTGGGCCACGTAAATCATCTCTTCCGTGATGATCCCGGCTTTTGCAAATTCATACTGCGTAACGGGCGTGCCCGCCTGACCTTGCAGCACGGTATGCGGGGCCGGACAGGGGGCTACAAGCTGCTCGCCCTGTGCGCCACCGTTATCTTCCGGTTTGACAGCACGCGGCGTGGCCTGAACCAGAGCGCGCTGTGCAAGCCATGCCGCACGGGGCTTGGGCAGACCGGCGCGTACGTCAATCTCAGCTCCACTGTCCGTGTAGGGGCCGGAGGTATCGTACACGCGCAGAGGGGGCTCATTGGCGGACGGGTCCAGCAGGATCTCACGGAACGGCACGCGGATATCGGGGCGGCCTTCCGGGCTGGAATAGACTTTTCTGGAGCCGCGAATGGGGCCGGTTGTCACCTGCCCGGGGGCGGGTGCGGCCGTGTTGGCGGGTTTCGGGTTTCCGGTAACAGCCTGCGGGGCTGTTCTGGTGGTTTCAGTTTGGGTCACAGCGTTCTCCTCTGCCCAGAGGAGGACAGAGGCCGGAAGTGGGGCGGCTACGTAGGGTGCGGTGTACGGACCTTCAGCAGCAGCATCTTCTGGCACCAGTCCCTCCGCCGGTATGATCCGGATCAGGTTCCCCACCAGTGCAGTATGCCTCTGGTGGCAGGGTCACCACGCATTGTCCCTGCGGGACATAGTGGACTCTCAGTTCCTTGTCGGAACCCCCCTTGGTCTATGTTCTGGAGCAGATAGCGTTCAGGGCCGCTCTGTCAAGAAAAAACAGGCGGGAAAAACTGGGTGTGATAACGCGTTTTGCCGGGCACGAACGGCCGCATGCCGCGTTGAAGGCGGGTGCTGTCAGAAGCTGGAAATTTCCCTGTCTGAAAGGGGCGTCAAAAGACCTGATTTGCCGCAAAAGAATAAAAAAATGTCATTTTTCATGCAACCGTTGCAAAAGTGTGGTATTAAGAAGGCATGCAAGCAGAAAGAACCAAAGCTCAGGAAGCAATCGCGAACGTCGAAATCTCCCCTCATGCCCACCGTGTCTTATGGATAGCTGCACTTGTTGCTGCCATATGTGGCGGTCTTTACGGGTATGATACGGGTATTATTTCCGGCGCTCTTCTTCTTATTACAAAAGATTTTCACTTAACTTCCGGTCAGGAAGAACTGGTGACCTCCGCCATTCTGGTCGGGGCGGTTGTAGGGGCGTTGTGCGTCTCATGGCTGTCGGAACGGTTTGGCCGGCGTAATTCGGTGATGATTGTCACAGGTGTGTTTGTGCTTGGCGCAGTCGCCTGTTCCCGCGCGCCGGATGTCACGTCTCTGATTATTGCCCGTGTTTTTCTGGGGCTTGCCGTAGGCGGTGCCACGCAGGTGGTGCCAACCTACATCTCGGAACTGGCCCCTGCCAGCAAGCGCGGCAATCTGGTCACCATGTTTAACGTCGCCATTGGTGTCGGTATTTTCCTTGCAAACCTTGTCGGGTTTACCATGCGGGAAGCCTGGGGCTGGCGCCCGATGATTTCCGTTGCGGCTCTGCCTGCGGCATTTGTCTTTGTGTGCATGTTCTTCCTGCCCAAAAGTCCGCGCTGGGCCGCGGAAAATGAAGGGCTGGAATCCGCTGTTGAGCATCTCAGCCGCGTGCGCAGCTCCCGCAAGGCCATCCGTCGGGAAATTCGGGAAATTCATGAAAATGCCTCGGATATTGATGAGGACGAGCGCGGCTGGAAAGGTCTGATGCTGCCATGGGCCCGTCCAGCGGTGGTCGCGGCTCTGGGCATTGCCTTCTTCACGCAGGCCGGTGGTCTGGAGATGATGATTTACTACGCACCGACCTTCCTGTCGGATGCCGGGTTTGGTAATTCCGCAGCGCTGCTGGCCAGCCTTGGGATTTCCATTGTCTATCTGGTCATGACCCTGCTGGGCTGCATTTTTGTGGACCGTATTGGCCGCCGCCGTCTGGTGCTGATCATGGGGCCGGGGTCCGTCCTCAGTCTGATCGGGCTGGGCATTATGTTTGCCATCCATCCGGACAAAGGCAGCGTCGGGAGCTGGGCGATTATCGCGTTCCTGCTGCTGTTCATGATGTTTAATGCCGGTGGTATTCAGGTTGTGGGCTGGCTGCTGGGGGCCGAGCTGTTCCCGCTGCCCATGCGTGCAGCCGCAACCAGCGTGCATGCCGCTGTGCTGTGGGGGGCCGATCTGCTGGTGACTTCAACGGCGCTGACACTGGTGCAGATTGTCACGCTGGGCGGCACCATGTGGATTTATGCCGGGGTCAATCTGGCCTCTGTGCTGTTTGTCTACTTCCTTGTGCCGGAAACGGCGGGGGCAACGCTGGAGGATATCGAGACCGCTCTGCGCCGTGGCGAATTCAGGCCGCGTGTGGGGCAGGACCCGCGCATCCGCTCCTACGATGAAGAAGAGAATGAAGACGCTGTTCAGGCGACGTCTGCTGCCTGAAGCGTAGTGGTCTGAGTAAAGACCGGAAGAAAGGCTCCTGCGGGGGCCTTTCTTTTTGCCCGGTTCTTGTTTTTGTTGGGCGAGAGTGGCCTCTCAGCGGAAAACCAGCCCGCCATCAATCATGACGGACTGACCCGTCATGTAGTCCGCATCAGCACTTGCAAGGTAGGACACAAACGCTGCCACATCGTCCGGTGTTTCAACCCGGCCCAGTGCAATGCCCTCCACATATTTTTTGTAGGTTGCGCCAATTTCGGCCCCTGTGGTTTCCGCCATGCGGCGGTCAATTTCCGTCCACATATCTGTGCCCACAACGCCCGGACAATACGAGTTGACGGTAATGCCGGAGGACGCCAGTTCCTTGGCTGCCGCCTGCGTCAGCGCCCGGACGGCAAATTTGGTGGCGGAATAAATCCCCAGAAACGCGTAGCCCTCATGCCCGGCAATCGAGCAGGCATTGATAATTTTGCCTTTGCTTTTCTGGGCTTTGAACGCTTTGGCCGCAGCCTGAATACCCCATAGCGTGCCCTGCACGTTGATGCGGAAAATGGTTTCCACATCTTCAGGCGTTGCATCCACAACCGCACCCACATGCGCGATCCCGGCATTGTTGATCATGATATCGACATGGCCAAACGCCTTGCCGGCTTCCTGCACGACGGCAAAGACCTCGTCGCGCTGGCTGATATCAGCGGTCTGGATAAGCGTTTTGCCCCCAAGGGCCTCAATTTCCGCAGCAACAGCTTCAAGCTTATCTTTCTTGAGGTCTGTCAGAACGACAGAGGCTCCGTCGCGGGCGAGACGCAGGGCGATGCCGCGCCCGATTCCCTGCGCGGCCCCGGTGACAATGGCGGTTTTCCCGGCCAGTTTTTCTGAAAAAGACATGGCGTGATCTTCCTCCTCAAAGCGCATATTGCGCTGTCCTCAACGCTGGAAAAGCCAGCGGGTTTGGACAAGTGCAGAGGGAGGATGTCACGGGGTTGTGACCCCGGCCAGAGGCGCCCGCAAGGCGAGGCTCCGGCCGGGGGAGGCGTGCCCTTTTAGTGCGGGCGCGCGGTAAACTGTTCCAGCCAGTGGATGGTGTAATCCCCTTTCTGGAACTCAGGGTCAGCCAGAATGCGGCGGTGCAGCGGGATAACGGTTTTAATCCCTTCCACCACAAATTCATCCAGCGCACGATGCATGCGGGCAATGGCCTCGGCCCGTGTCGGGGCGTGGACAATGACCTTGGCAATCATGCTGTCGTAATACGGCGGCACCTTATAGCCGGTATAGAGCGCGCTATCGATGCGCACGCCCAGACCGCCCGGTGCGTGATACACCGCCACAGTGCCGGGGCACGGGGCAAAGGTATCCGGGTCTTCCGCATTGATACGGCATTCAATGGCGTGGCCGGAGAAGGTCACGTCAGACTGCGTGTAGCCCAGCTTTTCTCCTGCCGCGATGCGGATCTGCTCACGGACCAGATCAACATCACACACCATTTCCGTCACCGGATGTTCCACCTGCAGGCGGGTGTTCATCTCAATGAAGCAGAACTGCCCGTCCTGATACAGGAACTCCAGCGTGCCGGCATTGCGGTAGCCCATTTTGGAAAGGGCGTCCGTCACCGTCTTACCAATGGTGTCACGCTGCTCTGCTGTAATGGCCGGGGACCCGGCTTCTTCCAGCAGTTTCTGGTGGCGGCGCTGCAGGGAGCAGTCACGTTCCCCGAAATGCACCACGTTACCGTAGTTATCGCCCAGAATCTGGAGTTCGATATGCCGGGGCTTATCGAGGTATTTTTCCAGATAGACCGCATCATTGCCGAAGGCCGTGCGGGCTTCCGTGCGGGCCACGCTCCAGGCTTCCTCAATTTCGCTGGCATCCCGCGCGACTTTCATGCCGCGGCCGCCACCGCCTGCGGTTGCCTTGATCAGCACCGGATATCCGACCTGTTCCGCAACGGCACGGGCTTCATCCAGACTTTTCAGCTCACCGTCGGACCCGGGGACCAGCGGCACACCCAGCATTTCCATGGTGGTCTTGGCGGTAATTTTATCGCCCATCATGCGGATATGCTCCGCCGTGGGGCCGATAAAGGCCAGACCGTGAGCTTCCACCGTTTCCGCAAAATCGGCGTTTTCAGACAGAAAGCCATAGCCGGGGTGGATGGCTTCCGCGCCGGTAATGGTCGCGGCGGACAGAATGGCCGCGACGTTCAGGTAGGACTCCCGCGCAGCAGGCGGCCCGATACACACGGCTTCATCCGCCAGACGCACATGCATGGCGTCTTCATCCGCTGTGGAATGAACCGCTACGGTTTTGATGCCCAGTTCCCGGCAGGCGCGCAGGACACGAAGGGCAATCTCGCCGCGATTGGCGATGAGGATTTTGGAAAACATCACTCGATAATGGCGAGCGGCTGGCCAAATTCCACCGGGTCACCTGAGGTGACGAGCAGGGTTTTCACCGTGCCGGCTTTGGGAGCTTTGATCTGGTTGAAGGTTTTCATCGCTTCAATCAGCAGCAGGGTCTGGCCAGCGCTGACAATCTGCCCTTCGCTGACAAACGGGGGAGAGGACGGATCAGGCGTGAGATACGCCACACCAACCATCGGGCTGTTGACCGCGCCGGGATGGCGGGAGAGGTCAGCCGGGGCTGCGGCCACGGGGGCGGCAGGCGCTGCGACGGGTGCCGGAGCAGGGGCCGCGGCAACAGCAGCGGGTGCCACAGCCTGCACCGTTGCGGGGGCGCGGGCCACCCGGATGCGGCTGTCTTTCTCCGAGACCTCAATTTCAGTCAGTCCGGTGTCGGTCAGAATTTCGGCCAATGCCCGAATGGCATCTGCGTCCACGAGCAATCCGCTCATTGGTCATCCTCATCTAGAATAAGATCTGTCATTGCCTGCAATGCCAGAGAATACCCCGCCACGCCTAGCCCACATATCACGCCAACGGCGGCGCGGGACACATAAGACATGTGACGGAACGGTTCACGACGGTGAATGTTGGAGATATGCACCTCAATCACGGGCAGGTCCGTGGCCAGCAGGGCATCCAGCAACGCCACGGAGGTGTGGCTGTATCCCGCCGGGTTGATGATGATGCCGCGCGCACGCTTGCGGCATTCCTGCACCCAGGAAATCAGCTCCCCTTCAATGTTCGTCTGACGGAAGTCGATTGCCAGATCCAGCTTGTCGGCTGTCTGGATGCAGATCTGCTCCACATCATCCAGCGTGGCGCGGCCATAAATTTCCGGCTGGCGCTGGCCAAGCATATTCAGGTTCGGGCCGTTAAACACAGCGATGAGGGGTCTTTCCATAGTGTTCCGGGCCGTAGCACGATGCCGGACAGCATCCAAGAGAAGAGATGCCCGAGACCTCTTAATCCTGCGTAAAAACGTGCGTTCTGTTTCTGCTGGCCTGTGTCTGTTGCGGCGGAATGGGGGCGCGGGTGCCACGTTTTTGCCATTTGGGCCGGGCATGCAGGGGGAGAGCCAAAAGGTTTCAGCAGGCAGAAAGCGGTTGCTTTTTGTGCTGTGTCCCGGCTTTACTGGCCGGGTGAAACGGAAAACGGAGTAAACAAGCGGATGTCAGCCCTGCGCCGGGCACTTCTGGGAAGTGTGTTTGTTATGGCCTCCATGGCCTCTGGAGCGGCAGCGAAAGCCGCAGCTCAAGGACCACAGGGGACAACCTCATGGGCCGACTCCGTTCAGCGCGCTCTGGCCGCGCGTGAGCAGCAGGACCCCACTTTTGACGCCCCGGGAGCCGGACACTCCGCGCACGCACACCATTTCCAGAAAGGCATGGCAAGCTGGTATGGCGGGCGTTTCCATAACCGCCGCACGTCCTCTGGCGCGGCCTTTAACAAGGCCAGCCTGACCGCAGCCCACCCGACCGCGCCGCTGGGCAGCAAACTGCTCGTGACGTCTGAAGAGACCGGTCGCTCCGTTGTGGTGACGGTGAATGACCGTGGTCCCTACAGCCATAACCGCATTATTGATCTGTCACAGGCCGCTGCCGCACGTATTGGCATGCTCGGCGCTGGTGTGGCCCACGTGAAAATTGAGACCGCCCCGATTGAAGTGGCGTCTGCTCCGCAGGATGGCAGCGAATCTCTGGATTCCGGTGCCCTGCAGATGGATGCGGCGCAGCCGCAGTCCGGTGTGCGTGTTCTGCACCGTTCCCGCGCGAGATCAGCCCGCCACTAAACCCGGCGGCGCACCGAAGAGAGAAAAAGGTCGGTCAGGATGGTCCTGCACCGGCCTTTTTTGTGCGCCCCTCCCGCAAAGGATGCGGGATGATGGGGAAAATCAGAAGGTCAGCGGCTTGCGGCGTTCGCCCCGGGCGTAGATTTCCATCTCGGCATTGAGTTCCGCGCCCATCAGCACAACCCATGCGCTGACGAAGAACCACATCATAATGGCGATGACAGCCCCCAGAGGTCCGTAGGTGGCGTTATAACTGGCAATGTGCGCCACGTAATAAGAGAAGCCGAACGCCACGATAACCCATGTAATGGTGGCAAAAAGCGCCCCTGGAATAACCCATCGCCACAGGCCGGGCGTCTTGCGGTCCGGCCCGAAACGATAAAGCGCGGACATGGCCAGAATCTGGAAGGTGAACATAATCACCGGGCCGCTCCACTGGGCCAGAAACTCGATGGAGCCGGGCGGGGTGGGGATGTTCAGCCAGGCTGGCAGATTGAGCAGGAGCGGGAGTGCCACCATCAGCGCCAGTGTGAGAGCCGCACCCAGCACGGCGGACAGTGTCATGGCCAGCGCTGTCAGCTGAAATACAAAGAAGTTACGGTTTTCCTGTGTGTTGTAAGCGATGTTCAGGGCTGCCAGAATCGATTTTGTGGCCGCAGAGGCAGACCACAGCGCCACGCTGAGCGAGATCACGAGGGTGACGGTCAGAGAGCTGTGTGGCTCGGCCACCAGTGTCTGAATCCGGTCATAAATCAGAGCATAGGCTCCCGGTGGCAGCAAATTCCGCAGGACTTCAAGCTGAGGGGTGACTGTCTGCACATCAAACGCCAGCCCGTAGATGGAAATCAGGGAACTGATGGCCGGGAAGAGGGACAGGGTGGTATAAAAAGCGCAGCCTGCGGCCACGAGGGTGGTCGGGCCGGAAATCAGGCTTTTGAACGTCAGTGTAAAAATGGCTTTCCAGTCCCGCCACCGCAGTGCGGAAGGGCGCGAGAAAGTCGGGTTATGGGCTGAGGCGTCTGTGGTCTGCCCCTGTGCGGGGGCCTGATCATGCGGACGCGGAGCGGCTGGATCACAGAGAACCTGCATCGTTTATAAAGCATCCTTTTTGGTGTGCTGTAACGGGCGGTTCCCTTCACGGAAGAGAACGGGGGTTCTGCAATGTTCAGAAGGCTGTGCAGACGTGAAGAAACCGAATGAAGCCCGGTTTTATAGCCCCTCAGGCCTGTTTTCCATGTTTTTTTAAAACTGTCCTTTTTTTGACTTGCGCTTGTGGCGTTCTGGCCTCATATGCACCCCCCTACGCAGCAACGCACGTGCCACTGGCCCTCTGAGGTTACGCAACGACGTCAAGCGTTCTGGCAATCTGGGTTTCCGTTTTTTAGGAGCCCTTCTCTGGTCGCTGGTCCGTTAGACCGTTTCGCAACTCCTCCTCGCGTATTTATCAAAAGCGATGGAGCCTTATATTGGGGGAATGGGTGGGATGAATCCCAAAATCGCCCGTTTTTTCGCTGAGCAAAAGCCAGCAACGCCTTGCCTCGTCGTCGATGTCGATCAGGTTGAGGCGCGTTATCATGCCCTGACAAGCGCTCTGCCGCATGCGCGGGTGTATTATGCCGTCAAGGCGAATCCGGCCATGCCGATTCTGAACAGACTGGTAGGGCTTGGGTCCTGCTTTGATGCCGCCTCCTGGGAGGAAGTGTCTCTCTGTCTGGAAGCCGGTGCGGCGCCTGATGCCATTTCCTTTGGCAATACAGTCAAAAAAGTCTCTGCCATCCGGGCCGCTTATGAGGCCGGGGTGCGGATGTTTGTGTTTGACTGCCGGGAAGAGCTGGAAAAGCTGGCGGCGCATGCCCCCGGGTCCCGCGTGTATTGCCGCCTGCTGGTGGATAATGACGGCGCGGAATGGCCGCTGTCCCGCAAGTTCGGCACGACGCTCGACTCCGCACGGGAGCTGATGCTTCTGGCGCGTGAGCTGGGGCTGGACCCGTATGGCCTGTCCTTCCATGTCGGCAGCCAGCAACTGTCTTCTGATGCGTATGAGGTAGCGATTGCCCGTGTGGCCGCGCTGTTTACAGACCTCAGCGCAGCCGGGCTGGACCTGCGTATGGTCAATCTGGGTGGTGGTTTCCCGGTCCGTTATCGTGCGGATGTGCCGGAAATTGACCATTTCGCGCAGGCAATCAGCCACGCCATGACCACCCATTTCGGCAATGCCCTGCCGGAAATGCTGGTGGAGCCGGGCCGCTTTATTGTGGGTGAGGCCGGGGTTGTGCGGTCAGAAGTGGTGCTGGTCAGCCGCCGTGGGCGGGAAAACGGCCCGCGCTGGGTCTATCTGGATATCGGCCGTTTTGGTGGTCTGGCAGAAACGGAAGGTGAAGCCATTCGCTACGCCATTCGCACGGCACGGGACGGCGGCCCCACAGGCCCCGTCGCTATTGCCGGCCCGACCTGTGATGGTGCGGATATCATGTATGAAAAGACAGCCTATGAGCTGCCTCTTGCGCTGGAAGCCGGGGAACAGGTGGATCTGGAAGCGACGGGCGCTTACGTCTCGACCTATTGCTCCACCCGGTTCAATGGCTTTCAGCCACTGACCGAACATTATATCTGATATGTTTTAACAGGGGAGCAGGCCTTTCAGAGCCTGCTCCCCTTGTTTTATGCCTCTTCCGCCCGGACCAGACACAACGGCAGCCCAGCCTTGTGCGGGCCTGCCTTTGCAGATGGACTGATCTGGCTCAACACTCTCCCGAACTTTTATGACGGATCTGGAGAGATTTCATGAAAAAAACAGGACTGATGCTTGCGGCTCTTCTGGCCTCTGTGGCTTCTGCCGGAGCAGGGTTTGCACAGACCACCAGTTCCGCAACATCCGCCCCAGCGGCTTCACCTGCTGTAGCAGATGCCGCAGCGCAGGATTTTGGACGCCTCTCTGTGGATGGCGGCACGGCCTTTGAAGATATCGGTCTGGCGCGTCAGGCTATTTTTGACGGGGATCTGGAAACAGCGGGGCGGCTGATTACAGACGCCAGTACAGCGCTGGAACGCGCCCGCGTAGACAATACAGCCTTCCAGAAGGCGGAAACAGATCTGCAACCCGCCAAAACAAAAGCTGCACAGCCTGCTCACACGGCGTCTGCCAGCAGCACGCCGGTAGCATGGTTACCGATTGATGGAGAGCTTGTGCTGGACGAGGCAATTGAGCCGTCTCCCGAAAAAAACGCGGCGGTTGCAGCCGCCAATCGCCATCTGCGGGCGGGTAATACGGCACGGGCCGGAGAGGTGCTGAAAGTCTCCGGTATTGATGCGGATTATATTATCGCTGCGGTTCCGCTTGAGCAGACCCGCAAAGATGTGTCCCGCGCTGCAAAGGTTCTTAAAGGGAACCCTTATAAGGCCAGTGAAGCCCTGCGGGATGCGCAGAACGCCGTGCGCTATGCGTCAGTCAATGTGCAGGCTGTGCCGCAGCAGGCTCCTGCTGCACCTCAGGCAAAATAAGCTACGGTTCACCATTGAGAGCCTGTGGCTGGCCCCCGGTTGCTTTGCGGCAGCCGGGGGCTTTTTGATTTACTGTTTCAGGAACGGGGCGGCTGCTTTCGGGGTGCCGTCCTCAATTGGTAACGCGGGATTACGGGACCATTCGTTCCATGACCCCATATAAATCCGCAGTTTTTTGAAACCGGCCTGAGAAAGAGCAACGTAGGTATTGGCGGCACGTGCGCCTTTGAAGCAATAAATGATGATATCATCATCAGGTTTCAGGCCACGGGATGCAGCAAGGGTAAGAGTTTCTTCTAGAGAGCGAAAAGACGCCTGTCCGTCAGAGACTTTCATAAACTCATACCATTCGATCCACACGGCTCCGGGAATACGGCCTTTCCGTGGGGCGAAGTCCACGCCATACGGGGACGAGCTTTCTGCCAGCCATTCCACTTTGTCACGATTATCCAGCAGGCGGACGCTGGGGTCTGTCAGCGCATGCAGCACATCCTGATAGGTTGCCATCAGACTATTCTGAAGAGAGACCGGAAAAACCGATCGCTCTGGTCTAGTTTTTTCCGTTGTCAGGTCGCCGCCAGCCTGTTTCCATGCCATCAGGCCACCATCAAGAATACCAACATTGGGGTAGCCCAGATAACGCAAAATCCAGTAGCCACGGCATGATCCGCCGTAGCGCGTATGTAACGCGTCCTCGTAAATAATCGCGGTTTTCGTACCATCGAGACCATATTCAGAGAACAGGGCTACAAATTTTTCCTGAAGGGTTTTCAGGCCGTATTCTGTTGTTTCTGCAAGATAGGTAAAGATATCCGGCATATTCACAGCGCCGGGCAGATGGCCTGCCTCAAAATCCTTGCTGTCACGCACGTCAATAAACACAACATTGCCTGTGGAGATAAGCTCCTGAACCTGTTTGGGGGAAAAAAGCACAGTACCGGACATTCATGGTCTCCACATCTGGTTGAATGTCTGGGCTTTTATCAGTCTCCATGGGGTCCCTGAAGAGGGTCTGTATGCGGTGCCGTTATGAGGCAGGCAGGATGCTCTCTGGCGTCCTGAAAATTCTGCGTTCGTTCGTGGTGTGTTTGAGGAATTAACAATATTTTTTCAGAATACGAAGTGGCTTTTAATGTGAAATTTTTGTTTATTGTTCTGTGTGCTGGGATGTTTTTGAGTTTCGGGGTATAATTTTCTACAAACATTCTGAAGGAACTCAGTCATGCAGTATCGTGAGCTTGGCCGTACCGGCATTCTGGTCAGTGAACTCTGTCTGGGCACCATGACATTTGGGCAGCAGAATACAGAAGCAGAAGGGCATGCCCAGCTTGATCTGGCTCTGGAGCATGGCGTCAATTTTATTGATACCGCCGAGCTTTATTCCATTCCGCCGCGCGCCGAGACATATGGCGCGACGGAAACAATTATCGGGAGCTGGCTGAAGGCGCGTGGGACGCGCGATAAAATTATTCTGGCCAGCAAGGTGGTTGGCCGGAGTCAGTCTCCGTGGTTCAGGCCTGACGGAGAGGAAGTGCGCCTGACGCCGCGCCAGATCCGTTACGCGCTGGAGCGCTCTTTGAAACGGCTCGGGACGGACTATCTGGATTTGTACCAACTGCACTGGCCGGATCGTAAAATCGGTTTGTTTGGTGAAGGGGGAACAACTTTCACAACGGTTTCAGACGCGGATGAAGTGCCGCTGGACGAAACGCTGGGTGTACTGGGGGATCTGGTGGCGGAAGGGAAAATCCGTCATGTTGGTCTTTCAAACGAAACCGCATGGGGTGTTGCAAAATCCCTTGCCTGCGCAAAAGAGGGCGCACCGCGTGTTGCCTCGATTCAGAATGCTTATAATCTGATCAACAGAACATTTGAAATTGGACTGGCGGAAATGGCATTGCGGGAGAAAGTCAGCCTGCTGGCCTACTCTCCACTGGCGCAGGGTTATCTCACGGGAAAATATCTGAACGGCGCGCGGCCTGCCGGTGCCCGGACGACGTTGTTCAACCGAGGCCAGCGTTATGAAAAACCGGGTGTGGATGTGGCCGTGGAAGCCTATCTGACCCTTGCGCGGGAAGAAGGGATCGACCCGGTGCAGTTTGCACTGGCGTTTGTGACGTCGCGCCCGTTTGTGACGTCCAATATCATCGGGGCGACCAGCGTGGAGCAACTGATGACGGCGTTAACATCCGTCACGGTCCAGATTACGCCGGAGCTGGAGGCTAAAATTAACGCGATTCATCAGGTCCATTCCAACCCGGCGCCGTAAAATAACAGGGCAAAAAGTGCTGGAGCGTGTCGGCGGATAAAGTCCTGACTGAACGCCGCGCAAAGCCACACCCGCCAGATATCTGGCGCGGTATGACCTTGCTAAGGCGTCTTGAGAGGGCGGCTTTTATTCCACCGCCGCCCGCAGGCCTGCCCCGGCGGCCAGTGGGCAGAGGGGGATGGCGGCAGCCAGGAACGCGCCCAGCAGTTCAAGGTCCGGAGCCCAGGGCAGGCCGGTGCGGGCAGCGTCAATCGCTGCGGCCCCAAAAATCAGGGCTGGCGTAATAAGCGGCAGCACCAGCAGGGGCAGAAGAACACCGCCGCGTCTGGCTCCCAGCACGATGGAGGCCCCCATGCCTCCTATAAGAGAGAGGACCATCGACCCCAGCAGCAGACCCGCCAGTAAAATAGGCAGCGTGGCGGTGGGCAGGCCAAGCATAATAGCCAGCGGCACGGCGGCCAGCAGCAAGGGCACGCCGGTAGTCAGCCAGTGCGCGGTAATTTTGGCGAGCGCGACCAGAGAGGGCGGCAGACCCAGCAGCAGGAGCTGATCAAGTGATCCGTCTTCCAGCTCGGCCCCAAACAGGCGGTCCAGCGGTAGCAGGGCGGCCAGCAGGGCGCAGACCCAGATAATGCCTGGCGCCATGTGGCGCAGCAGCTCGGGCGAGGGGCCAAGCGCAAGTGGAAACAGCGTACCTGTTAAAATAAAGAAGAGAACCGCGCCCAGCGTGTCCGCGCCGTGGCGCAGGGCCAGCCGCAGGTCCCGGAGGACAACGGCACAAAAGAGCTCTATCATGCTGCGTTTCCTGCCAGACGGGTCTCTTCCGCATCCCACCAGCCCCGGCTCTGGTCTGGCATGCCGGGCAGGGCCAGATGGCTGACTTCTCCTAAAGGCAGAGGGACATGGGTTGTCGCCACAACAAGGCCGCCCTGCGCGCGATGGGCGGCAATGGCGTCTCCCAGCAGGTCTACGGCGGCGGCGTCCAGCCCGAGGCTCGGTTCATCCAGCAGCCAGAGCGGGGCCTGCGCCAGCAGTACACGGGCCAGCGCCGTGCGGCGCTTCTGCCCGGCGGACAGCAGGCGGGCGGGTAGGGTGGACAGATGCAGAAGGTCAACAGCTTTCAGGGCCGCGTCCATCTCTCCACCGCCAGCGCGGGCAAACAGCGCCAGATTTTCCTGCACGGTCAGGCTGGGCTTCAGGGCGTCCTGATGCCCCAGATACGCCACGCGGGCCGCATGCGCCGTCCGGTCCTGCGTGACAGGCACGCCATCCCACAGCAGAGCGCCGCCATCCGGGCGCCGCAAACCCGCGAGAACACGCAGCAGAGTGGACTTGCCCGCGCCGTTAGGGCCAGTCAGCAACAGCGCGCCGCCGGGGTCCAGCGTTAAGCTGACATCATCCAGCACCAGACGATCCCCCCGGAAAACTGACAGAGACTCAGCAACCAGCCGGGGAAAGGACTCGGAAAAAAGCTCGGAGATGGGACTTCTCCTTATTGTTACCAGTTAAACCCCGCCAAAGCCGGGGTGTTCGCGTTTTCGTGGTCGCCTGCCCGCTTGTGCAGCGCCAGACTGCCGGTATGTTCTACCGTCATCGGGATATCAAGCCGGCCGCCCGGAAGACCGGGTGAGTGCAAAACGCCGCACATGGCGGCGTGCCGGCTCCGGAACGTATCACCAGCCATGGGCTGTGATCGGGGAGAAGGGTTACTATGAAGACGGTTGGGCACGATTCACTCAAGACAGGTCGCACGCTCTCGGTTGATGGCAAGACCTACCATTATTTTTCCATTCCCGAAGCGGCAAAGACCATTGGCGATATCAGCCGTCTGCCTGTTTCGCTGAAAGTGCTGCTGGAAAATGTGCTGCGCTTTGAAGATGGTCATTCCTACAACGTGGATGACGCCAAGGCGATTGCAGGCTGGCTGCCGCAGGGAAGCAGCACTAAGGAAGTGCCGTTCAAGCCTTCCCGCATTCTGATGCAGGACTTTACCGGCGTGCCGGCTGTGGTCGATCTGGCCGCCATGCGCGACGGGATTGTGAAGCTGAACGGCAATCCGCAGAAGGTGAACCCGCTGGTGCCGGTCGATCTGGTGATTGACCATTCCGTGATGGTGGATGTCTACGGCTCACAGGATGCGCTGCAGAAAAACATCACGCTGGAATTCGAGCGCAATGGTGAGCGTTATGCGTTCCTGCGCTGGGGGCAGGAAGCGTTTGAAAACTTCTCGGTTGTCCCGCCGGATACGGGGATCTGCCATCAGGTGAACCTCGAATATATCGCGCAGGTTGCCTGGACCGCCAATGTGGATGGCAAAGACTACGTTTATCCAGACTCCCTGTATGGCACGGACAGCCACACGACCATGATCAACGGTCTGGGCGTTCTGGGCTGGGGTGTTGGCGGGATTGAGGCTGAAGCCGCCATGCTCGGTCAGCCGATTGCCATGCTGGTGCCGGACGTGATCGGCTTCCGCCTGACGGGCAAGCTGCCGGAAGGCGCGACTGCGACCGATCTGGTGCTGACGGTTACGCAGATGCTCCGTAAAAAGGGCGTTGTGGGCAAGTTTGTTGAGTTCTTTGGCCCGGCTCTGGACCACCTGCCGGTGGCTGACCGCGCAACCATTGCCAACATGGCTCCGGAATATGGCGCAACATGCGGCTTCTTCCCGGTTGATACGCTTACACTGGACTTCCTGCGTGAAACCGGCCGTGACGAACACCGCATCAAACTGACGGAAGAATACCTGCGCGCGCAGGATATGTTCCGCACATCCGACACGCCGGAACCCGTCTTTACGGATGTTCTGGAACTGGATCTGTCCACGGTTGTGCCATCCATCTCCGGCCCCAAACGCCCGCAGGACCGCGTGGTGCTGAAGGAAGCCAAAACCGCGTTTGAAAAAGAACTGACCTCTTCACTGGGTGTTCCGGCAAACGACGCAAACAAGAAAGTGCCGGTCGCCGGGACCAATTATGAAATTGGTCAGGGTGATATCGTTATTGCCGCCATCACCTCCTGCACCAATACGTCCAACCCGGCTGTGCTGATTGCCGCAGGGCTTGTGGCCCGCAAGGCCCGCGCCCTGGGCCTGACGCCGAAACCGTGGGTTAAGACCTCTCTGGCGCCCGGGTCTCAGGTGGTGACGGATTATCTGGACCGCTCCAAGCTGTCTGAAGATCTGGATGCCATGGGCTTCAACACGGTGGGCTACGGCTGCACCACCTGTATCGGGAACTCCGGCCCGCTGCCGTCCCATATTGTGGACGCCATTGAGAATAACGACCTTGTGGCCGTTTCTGTTCTGTCTGGTAACCGTAACTTTGAAGGCCGTATTTCCCCCAACGTGCGCGCCAACTATCTGGCCAGCCCGCCGCTGGTGGTTGCCTATTCTCTGCTGGGCACCATGCGGAAAGATATCACGACCGAACCGCTGGGCACCTCCAAGGATGGCAAGCCGGTTTATCTGAAAGATATCTGGCCTTCCAACAAGGAAATCGCGGATCTGATCGGGTCTTCCATCAACCGTGAAGAGTTCATCAACCGCTACAAGAACGTGTCTAAAGGCACGAAGGAGTGGCAGGACCTGAAGGTGGCCACAGGGTCTGAAACCTACAAGTGGGACCCGAACTCCACCTACGTGCAGGACCCGCCGTACTTCAAGGATATCACGCCGGAACCGGCAGCACGTGGCGGCATTGAAAACGCCCGTATCCTTGCTGTTCTGGGTGATAACATCACGACCGATCACATCTCACCCGCCGGTGCCATCAAGAAAGATTCTCCGGCAGGCCGTTATCTGATCGAGCATGGTGTGGAACCGCGGGACTTCAACTCCTACGGCTCACGTCGCGGGAATGACCGCGTGATGGTGCGTGGCACCTTCGCTAACATCCGTATCAAGAATGAGATGCTTCCCGGCACCGAAGGGGGGCTGTCCAAGCACTTCCCGGATGGCAAGGAAGGCTCCATTTACGATGTCGCCATGGAATACAAGAAAGAGGGCACCCCTCTGGTTGTGTTCGGCGGTAAGGAATACGGCATGGGGTCCTCCCGTGACTGGGCCGCGAAAGGCACCCTGTTGCTGGGCATCAAGGCCGTGATCGCGGAGAGCTTTGAACGTATCCACCGTTCCAACCTTGTGGGCATGGGCGTCCTGCCTCTGCTGTTCAAGGAAGGCACAACCCGCCAGACCCTGAAGCTGAAGGGTGATGAAATCATCACCATCAAAGGTCTGGAAAAAATCACCCCGCGGATGGATGTGACCATGACCATCACACGGGCTGACGGGTCTACGCAGGATGTGCCGCTTCTGTGCCGCGTCGATACACTGGACGAAGTTGAGTATTACCGGCATGGTGGCATTCTCCAGTATGTGTTGCGTGGGATGACCAAAGCTGCCTGACGATTTTCTTGTTCCACCGGAACATCAGAACGCCGGCCCGGATAACTCCGGGCCGGCTTTTTGCCTTGAAAATGAACCTGTTGTGCTGGACGCACAGGATATTCACAAAAGCTTTGGGGACGGTGCTATTCTGGGGGGCGTATCCCTTCAGGTGCGCAAGGGGGAACTTGTCTCCATCATCGGCCCTTCAGGGTGCGGGAAATCAACATTTCTGCGCTGTCTGAATTTTCTGGAAATTCCTGACCGTGGTACCATTAACGCCATGGGCGTGACCATTGCCCGGGATGGCGGGCCCTGGCGCCGGGCGGATGAGCACGTTGCGCACCGGCTCCGCACCCATGTCGGGATGGTTTTTCAAAACTTTAATCTTTTTCCGCATCTGAGCGTGCTTGATAACGTTCTGCTTGCCCCGCGTGTTGTGAAGGGCGAGACGGGACCGGCTGAGCGGGATGAGGCGATGGCGTTGCTGGAAAAGGTCGGGCTGGGCCGTGTGGCGCAGCGTTACCCTGTTTCTCTTTCTGGCGGGCAGCAGCAGCGCGCCGCTATTGCACGGGCGCTGGCTATGCGGCCCGAGATCATGCTGTATGACGAACCGACTTCGGCTCTGGACCCCATTGTGGCGGAGGAAGTGCTGGGTGTGATGCGCACGCTGGATGATGAAGGCATGACGCAGATTATTGTCACGCATGACATGCGGTTTGCGCAGGTGGCTTCAGATACAATCGTTTACATGGATGGCGGCCACATTATTGAATCCGGGCCGCCGGAAATCCTGTGTGTGAATCCGGCAGATGACCGGACCCGGCGTTTTTTGAGGACTGTTTTGTGAAGCACGGCATGCGGTGCCAACTGGCCCGGTTTTTAACCGTTCCGCATTGGCTGATCTGCGCAATGCTTATGGTGCTGCTGGCCGGAGGGGGCTTTCCTCACGCAGCTTACGCGGAACAGCCTTTGCGCTGGGGTGCCGATGCCTCGGCGGATGTGCCCTACACCTTTCATGACCCCAATAATCAGGCGCGGCTGACCGGGTTTGAATATGACCTGATGCAGTCTCTGGGCGAGCATATCAGCAAGCCTGTGCAGTTTGTCCAGAATGACTGGGACGGACTGATTCCCGGGCTGCAGCGTGGCCTGTATGAAATGGTGATCTGCGGGATTGAGATTACGCCCGAACATGCGGAAGGGATTGATTTCAGTATCCCGTATTACGTCACGTCCGAGCGGATTGTTGTGCGGCGCAGCGGCCCGACGCTCTCCAGTCTGGAGGCGCTGAACGGGCATGTTGTTGGCACCATGAAGGCCACGCAGGCGGAGCGTATTCTGGCGAATCATCCGCAGGTGCAGGTTCGCACCTATGACGAAGAAACCAATGTTTTTATGGATCTGGTCAATGGCCGCACGGATGCCGTGCTGATTGACGGACCCATTGCCCAGTATTACGGCGCGACCAACCCCGACCTGCAACTGGTTGGGGAGCCAGTCGGCACGGTGTCTTACGGCATTGCGTTTGCCAAAGGGCAGAATGCGGCCCTGCGGGAGCAGGTCAATACGGCGCTGCAAGCCATGAAGAAAGATGGCAGCCTGCACCGGATTCTGGCGCGCTGGAACCTGTGGACGCCGCAGGCCGCGGCATGGGCTGACGATGCGTCTACCCCGGCGATTGAGCCTGTGAGTTGGAATGACTACGTCGCCGCTCTGCATGGCTCCTCCGGCTGGCGCGCCAAAGTGGAGCGGTATGCAAGCTTTTTGCCGTTGCTGGCCAAAGGCGCGGTGCTGACGCTGCTGGTTTCACTCTGCGCCATGGTGCTTGCTGTGGGGCTTGGGCTGACGCTGGCCCTGCTGCGGCTGTATGGTCCGGCTCCGCTGGCAGCACTGTCCTCCTTCTATGTGGAGGTTGTGCGCGGCACCCCGCTGCTGATCCAGATTTTGCTGATTTTCTACGGTCTGCCGCAATGCGGCCTGAACCTGACGCCGTTTGTGGCCGGGGTGCTGGCGCTCGGGCTGAACTATGCTGCCTATGAAGCCGAGAATTACCGGGCCGGATTGCAGTCCGTCGCACGGGGGCAGATGGAAGCGGCTCTGGCACTGAACATGACGCATGTGCAGGCCTTGCGCTACGTGGTGGTGCCGCAGGCGTTCCGGCTCGTCATGCCCGTCATGACCAATGACTTCATCTCTTTGCTGAAAGACTCCTCTCTGGTCAGTGTCATTACTCTGACGGAGCTTACCCAGACCTACATCCGGCTTTCCTCAACCTATTTTGATTATTTTGGTACGGGGCTTATGGTCGGCGGAGCGTATCTTCTGCTTGGTCTGCCGTTTGTCCGGCTGGCTCGCATGGCGGAAAAAAAGCTCTCGCAGCCGCATATCAGGCGGCGTTAAACCCGCCTGCCAATGCGCTTACGGCATGGCGGGGCAGAGAACACACCGTATTGTCTCCTAAAGGAGATTAAGTCACAAATAAGACAAATAGCCTGATAGGTTTGGGTTATCACTTGTTTCTGTCTGCGGGTGTGGGACGCGGTGTAATAAACCGGGCTGTCCGGGTCTGACATATTCCAAGGGCGGCGGCGGGTCATGGCGGAATCTCTGCAAAAAAGTCCGGGATTGAATGGATCTTCTTTCAGCACTGCACAGCTTTGTCCGCGTGGCGGCCACAGGCTCCTTTTCTGCTGTCTCGAGAGAGACGGGAGTTAGTCAACCAACCATCTCCCGCCATATTGCGTTGCTGGAAGCGCATTACGGGACAACGCTGTTTGCGCGCACAACCCGCAGCCTGATGATGACGGAAGATGGGCGCAGCCTGCTCCCGCATGCGTATGAAGTGCTGGAAATTCTCGAGACCGCAGAAACTGTTCTGGGCCGCCGCCGGGCTTCAGTCTCCGGGCTGGTCAGACTGGGCATGACAACCGCATTCGGGTTGTATTTCACCAGCCGTCTGGGGGAATTGCTGGACCGTCACCCGGACCTGTCTGTTGAAGTTGTTATTCGGGACGGGTTTGGGGATCTGGTTGAAGAAGGGCTGGATCTGGCCGTGCGGGTTGGTGAGATTGCCGAAGGCTCCCTGATTGCCCGCAAGCTTGGCGTCGTCCGCAAATGGCTTGTGGCATCCCCGGCCTGTCTGGCGCGCTGTGGCACGCCCCAGCACCCCAGAGAGCTTCCGGAATATCCGGCTATTGTCTACAATTATGGCGGCGGCCGGCATGACTGGAACCTGTTCCGGGACGAGGAAGAAAGTGTGATTGCGCCCTCAGCCGTGTTCCGCGCCAATAGTAGTGAGGCTGTGTTGTCGGCTGTTTCTGCCGATATTGGTATTGGTCTGCTGCCGGAATTTCAGGTGCGGCAGGATGTGGAGTCCGGCAAGCTGGTCAGGCTTTTTCCGGACTGGAAAATTCCCAACCTGCCGTTCTACGCCGTGCATACCGGGCCGCGTACTCTGCCGCTGCGCACCCGTACCGTGCTGGATTTTCTGGTGGAAGTTTCATCAGAAGTTCTGCGGGACGATCTGCCCGCCTGACAACACTCACCACCATGCCGAAGGGCTGCGCAGAGCATCCCCGGCATGGTGTTGCCTTTAGCTGTGAAAGCCGGGGTCCGTTGAGGCCGCCTGAGGCAGTGGGGCGCTGCTATCCACTTCCCCTTTATAACTCTTGCGCAGATAAGGCAGCCAGCCTTTCAGCCATGTGTCTGTGCGGCCGACAAAGTCCGCCACTACGGGGGCATCCGCCATACCGCCATGCGACCAGTTTTCGGGTGACCCCGGCACAACCGCCTTCGGGCCGGGAAGGGCCGGGCTGATCAGCGTGTGAATGGTCGCAAAGTCCACGCCTTTGCCAGACTTGCTTTTTTCAATCCGCGTCCATGCAGCATCCACCAGAACGGGTGGAAGCTGGAAGCCCATCATGCCAAGCCGTTGCAGCGCGGGCGGGATAAAGAGCGGGCTGCTCAGCATGCCCTGAAGTGCCTGATTGGATGTGATGAACAGGTTGTTCACCACCTTGATGGGGGATGTCATCCAGCATTCTGTGCGGTTTCCATCCTGCGGCAGATCCCCCACGGTAAAATTGAACGTGCTGTGGCACTGGGCCTCAAGCTGTTCCGTCGCGGATGCCGGGAGGGACTGCGTCGTGGCCTGCGCAATAATAAAGCCCGTTACGGCCCCTTGTTCGGAGCGGACAAAAATGGATGTCAGAACTTCTCCGTGCTCCACATCATCCTGATAATTCAGGACGGGGTGCCACTTGCCCGCTGGCAGCGGGAGCTGCCGCCCGGCAAAGGGAATTACGCCCTCAAACTGCGCATCCATTGGCGGCTGGGAGACCATCCGCCGTCCTTCATCGCCCCCATCCGGCTGTGCGTCTGTACCGGGGGCAGACCGGCCCATCATGTGGCCAACCTTGGAGGTCAGCGTACCGTAATACGGCAACCGGTTGACCAGCCATGGGGCAGGAAACAGCACGGAAAATACCCCGCACACACCGGTGGTAATCAGGGCCGTGCGCCACAGGGGCGCGCGTTGCCAGAGGCGGGTAAAAGCGGACATGCCGGGGTGCTCAGTTCAGAGTAAAATCAAAAGCAGATGTAAGGCTGGTCAGGAAGACCAGCCTCACGGTGTCAGGCGGGCATGAATGGCATCCCCGTTATCGGGCGTACCATCCGCGATTTTGGCGGTAATCGTGCCGTCGTCGTCCCGCACGATGCGCACCATCTCGGCACCCTGCTGGCGGGCAATAATCAGCGATTCGCTGATCATATCCTCAATGGAGCGGACCAGATCACGCGCGGAGGCGGAATCCCCCATGCGGCTCTGGCGGCGCATCACGTCCATCAGCAGGCCTGCGTCAATGCCGCCGGTTTCCACTTTCAGGCCGTAGCTTTCAATCATGCCTTCAATTTCCAGCGCGGAAACACGGGCAATATCCAGCCCTTTCAGCGCACGGAAGACAAAGATGCGGTCCAGACGGTTGAGCACTTCTGGTGCAAAGCCAGCCTGACGCAGTGCTTCGACCGACTCGGCGCGCATGCGGTCCGGGTCATTATGCAGGCGGTCGGCAATTTCCGTCAGCGCATCGGTGGCGATGTTGGAGGTCAGCACAAAGATGCTGCGTACGGTGGAAATCTGCTGCCCGGTGGAGGCTTCCGTCACATGCCCGTCATTCCAGGCGGTCAGGAATTTTTTGAAAACATCCGGGTGGGCTTTTTCAATTTCATCCAGCAGCACAACGGCATCCGGCTTTTCCTTCAGGCCGCCGGTCAGTTTGCCGTAAGTGTCAGACCCCACATAGCCTTTAGGCGAGCCAAAAAGCTGCGTGGCGGCGTGCGGGCTGCTCATCTGCGTCATATCAAAATGCAGCAGAGGGCGCTCAAGCTGGCGGGCAAGCTGTTTGGCTAGATAGGTTTTGCCGGTGCCGGGCGGCCCGGCCAGCAGGAAGATCCCGACCGGCTTGCCACGGACCTGCAGGGCGAGGCGGCGGCGGAGCTGGGTTGCGATATCCTCGCAGACCTGATCCTGCCCGATAACGCGGGCGCGCAGGTTGGCGGCTAGTTCCTCAGCGTCAATTGTTGTTTCCCGCTGCTCACGCGCCAGCATTTCTTCCAGTGCGTTGCGGTTGGTCAGTCTGGCGAGAACATCCATCATCCACCCCCGTCGGCGTAACAGGCCCTTGCGTGCGAGCCGTTCTGCGCGTGTTTCAAATAAGAGCCCCCCGATTGTCAGGAGCCCGCCTACCGCAGCCAGCACGGGCCAGGCCGGCGCACACCATTCCATGAAGTGGGTGAGGGAGGCCAGAGAGAGGTGCAGGCTGATGGCCATCTGGACACTGGCAAGCACCAGAAAGATGACCATCATCAGCGGCATAAGCCGGTTAAGAGCCGGAAGAAGAGCTTTCATTGCGCGATCACCGTCAGGCCAAGTGTGTCACCCTGATGCATGATGGGCAGCGCCTGCGGGCCAAACATGGTCACCACACCACTTCCGATCCCGACAGCACCGGGGTCAGACGATGGAATGATATCAACATTCCCGCTGACTGTAATGGGAAGAATCAGAACAGTCGGTTTGGGCTGAAGCAGGACTGTCTGGTGCATAGTGCCGCACGCCACCGTAACCGTGCCGCCAGCTCCCGTTGCATCAAAAATCGGCATGGCCACCAGCCGCAGTTCCCGCCGCTTCACGCCTGCCAGAATGTCGGCCTTTTCCTTTTCAGAAAAGCTGGTCATGGCCAGAGCTTCCGCCGCTTTGTCCGGGGCAATCAGGGAAAACTGCACACCGGGGCGCGGTTGAGCCGTGCTGCCATTCTGGTCTGCACTGCCTCCGGCGAGAGGCGCTGTGGGGCTTCCGGTGTTTGAGCCGGCGTAATGAAAGCCAGCCCCGGCCACCAGAGCGCAGGTTGCCAGTGCGACCATGATGAGGCGCAAATGAGAGGGTTTTTCCTCTTTTTCCGGCTGTGCCTTGTATGCGGGATCAGGCGAATACGTCATAAAACAATCAGACATATCCGGGCGGGAAAGCGCAAGGGCTGAGACTGCAGCAAAGGCCTGAAAAAAGAATATGTCTGATTAATTTCTTTTTCACGAATTCAGCCGGGCGGGGCAGGCGACTCTCTTTCCGCTCTTGCAGCGTGGCGGTGTATCCCCTACATGGAGGATCATCCTTTCATTGAATTCAGAATTTTGGGGGGTGGCCTTGACGGGCCGCCTTTTTTGCATTGGACGCTGATCTGCCTGCTCATTCCGGTCTTGAAGCCCGGCTTGTCGCCCTTGTGGCGCCAACGCTGGAAGACATGGGATATGAAATTGTCCGCATTGCGGTGCTGGGGCGTGAAAGCCCGACCGTGCAGATCATGGCAGACCGCGCGGATGGTTCGCTGATCAGCGTGGAAGATTGCGAACGTATCAGCCATGCGGTTGGCGCCGTGCTGGATGTGGAAGACCCTATTCCGGGGGCGTGGACTCTGGAAGTTTCCTCTGCGGGAATCGACAGACCACTGACCCGCGCCAAGGACTGGAACCGCTTTGCCGGGCATCAGGCCAAGGCCGAAGTGCTGGTGCCGATTGACGGCCGCCGCCGGTTTTCCGGTGTTGTGCTTGGGGCGGAAGATGGTATTGCCCGGCTGCGGCTGGATGATGGGACCGAGGCCGCCCTGCCGCTGGAAGAAATCCGGCGGGCAAGACTGGTCCTGACAGATGCCCTGATCGAGGCGAGCGCGCAGATGGCGCGCCCGGCCGAGACGGGTGAAGAAGAAAAGAGCAAGGTCGGGGAAAAAGATCCGGCCGGGCGCAAGTTACACTGATCAAGCCGCCTGCTTTGGAGAGCTGAGAGTATGGATACCTCTGTTTCCCGTCCTGAACTGCTGCTGGTTGCAGATGCTGTCTCGCGCGAGAAAGGAATCGAGCGCGAGGAAGTTCTGGAGGCCATGGAGCAGGCCATCCAGAAGGCCGGTCGTGCAAAATACGGGCACGAAAAAGATATTCGCGCGACGATTGACCGCCGGACCGGGGAAGTCCGCCTTTCCCGCTGGACTGAAGTGGTTGAGACGGTAGAGAACGAAGAAACCCAGATCCCGCTGGCGATTGCCAGCAAGTTCCAGCCTGAAATCAAGGCTGGCGAGTATCTGGTTGATCCGCTGCCGCCGATTGATTTTGGCCGTATTGCCGCCCAGACCGCCAAGCAGGTGATTGTCCAGCGCGTGCGTGAATATGAACGCAAGCGCCAGTACAATGAGTTCAAGGACCGCGTGGGCGAGATTGTGAACGGCACCGTCAAGCGGACCGAGTATGGCAACCTGATGGTTGAAATCGGCTCTGCGGAAGCGCTGCTGCGCCGTGACGAACTGATCCCGCGTGAAACATTCCGCAACTCGGACCGCGTCCGCGCCTATATCTATGATGTGCGTGACGAACCGCGTGGCCCGCAGATTTTCCTCTCCCGCACGCATCCGGCCTTTCTGGCCAAGCTGTTTGCGCAGGAAGTGCCGGAAATCTACGATGGCATCATCGAGATCAAGGCTGTGGCGCGTGACCCCGGTTCCCGCGCAAAAATGGCCGTTATCTCCCGTGATGCGTCCATCGACCCGGTCGGGGCCTGCGTTGGTATGCGTGGTTCCCGCGTGCAGGCCGTTGTGGCGGAATTGCAGGGTGAGAAAATCGACATCATCCCCTGGAGCCCGCAGGCTGCCACGTTTGTGGTGAATGCCCTTGCTCCGGCTGAAGTCAGCAAGGTGGTGATGGATGAAGAAGCCGGCCGCGTTGAAGTGGTTGTGCCGGATGAACAGCTTTCGCTGGCCATCGGCCGCCGTGGTCAGAACGTGCGTCTGGCCAGCCAGCTTACGCGCTGGGATATTGATATTCTGACGGAAGCGGAAGAATCCGAACGCCGTCAGGAAGAATTCCGCCGCCGGACCAATCTGTTTGTGGAAGCGCTGGACGTTGATGACGTCATTGCAGGGCTGCTGGTCACAGAAGGATTCCACACGGTTGAAGAACTGGCCTATGCTGACCCGGACGAGCTGATTGGTATTGAAGGCTTTGACGAGTCGGTGGTGGGTGAGCTGGTTCAGCGCGCCGAAGCCTATCTGGTGCGTCAGGAAGAAAACCTTGATGCCAAGCGCCGTGAGCTTGGTGTAACGGACGATATCGCCAATCTCGGGGTCTTCACGAACCAGATGCTTGTGACGTTGGGTGAAAAGGGTGTAAAAACCCTCGACGACCTCGCTGACCTGGCTGGTGACGAGCTTGTCGAGATTCTCGGATCCGATGCCATTGAGGAAGATGCTGCCAATGAAATCATCATGGCGGCGCGTGCTCACTGGTTTGATGGAGAAGAGGGTAAGCCTTCCGATCAGGAAGAAGGCTGAGCAGGGACTTCGGGCCTGACGAACAATGAGTGGTGATTTGCCCGAAGCGTATGATGATGAGAAAGGTCCCCTGCGGCGTTGCGCGGTAACGCGGGAGCAGGGGCAGCCCTCCCTGATGATACGGTTTGTGGTGTCACCCTCTGGTGTTGTTGTCCCGGATCTGGATGCCCGTCTTCCCGGACGGGGAATATGGTTGAGCGCCCGGCGGGATGTGATAGAACAGGCCCGCAAACGCGGCGTGTTCGCACGCGCCGCGCGGTGCCAGGTTACAGTACCGGAAGATCTGTCCGCTCAGGTGGAGGCGGGTCTGCTCCGGCGCATGGTGGAACTTCTTGGGCTGGCGCGGCGTGCCGGGCAGTCCATAAGCGGTTTTATGAAGGTGCGGGAATGGGTTGCGCAGCGTCGTGCTGCGGTGATCGTTCACGCATCGGATGGAAGCGGAGATGAACTTGGGCGGCTCATGTCGGGCGCCAGGGACCTCCCCGTGGTTGAGGCGCTCTCAACGGAAGACCTTGCAAAGGTTTTCGGGCGGGAGCGAGTTGTGAATGCGGCGCTGGCGGCCGGGGTTCTGGCCTCGCGTCTGTGTTGTGAGAATAAGCGTTTTTCGGGGGTTGCCGATGGCGGCTCCCGGGTTCGTCGGACCTTTCCGGCGGATGGGTGTGAACAGGCGGGTCAATGAGCGAAGGCAAGGATCAGGATCAGGGCAAGGGGCGTCTGTCCCTTCGACCGGCAGGGCGTTCGGACGTCGGACGGACGGTTGATGCCGGGTCCGTGCGGCAGAGTTTCAGCCATGGGCGTTCGAAGGTTGTACAGGTTGAGGTGCGCAAAAAGCGTGGCCCCGGTACTCCTGGTGGCGCTGGTGGTCGAGGTGCCGGCGGGCGGGCCGGGGGTGGTCGCACCCTGACGGCTGCTGAACTGGCCATGCGCCAGCGTGTGCTGGTGGAGCAGGCAAAAGAAGCTGCTGAGGCTGAACGGCGTGAGGCCGAACGGCGCGAACAGGAAAAGATTCAGATCCTGTCTGCGGCTGAAGAAGCACGTCGTCGGGAAGAAGACGAAAAGCGTGCTGCGGAAGAGCAGGCCGCTGCTCAGGTTGAGGCGGAAGAAGCCGAACGTAAGGCCCGTATTGACGCCATCAAGCCGATCGAGCCGAAAGGCCCCGTTGTGTCGGCTGTGCCGATTCCGGGTGAAGTGACGCTTGCACCGCCCGTTAATCGCCTGAAGCCTCTGGCCGAACGTGCGATCATGCCGGCTCGTCCGCTCAAACCCGCAACACCCCGCCCGCAGCCTGCTGCGAGCACGGGTGCGGAAGCTCCGGCGGCTCAGACCCTGCGTCTGCGTGGCCGTGGCGCTGAAGGCGATGATGAACCGCGTCGTGCGCCCGCACGCCGTCCGGGTGGCAGCGGTGCACCGCCGAGCCGCAAGAGCGCCGGGCCGCGTAAAAATGATTCCGGGCGCCGTGCAGGCCGTATTGACGTGCAGGCCGCGATCGAAGGGGATGATGACAAGACGCGTTCACTCGCATCTGTCCGTCGTCAGCGTGAGCGTGAACGCCGTCAGGCCGAGCTTGAACGCCTGCGTGCCGATCAGGTCCGCGTGGTGCGTGATGTGATCCTGCCGGAAACCATTACCGTGCAGGAACTCGCCAACCGTATGGCCGCCCGTCAGGGTGAGGTTATCAAGGCGCTGATGAAAAACGGCGTCATGGCGACTGTCACGCAGAGCATTGATGCCGATACGGCCGAGCTGATTGTTGAAGAATTCGGTCACCGTGTGCGCCGTGTTTCTGAAAGCGACGTCGAACTGGGGATCGAAGGCGTTGAGGATCAGCCCGAAGAGCTGGTTTCTCGTCCGCCGGTTGTGACCGTGATGGGCCATGTTGACCATGGTAAGACCTCCCTGCTTGATGCGCTGCGCACCACGGATGTGGCCGCAGGGGAAGCCGGTGGTATTACCCAGCATATCGGTGCCTATCAGGTCACGCTGAAGTCTGGCGCGAAGATCACGTTCCTGGATACACCGGGCCATGAGGCGTTTACCGCCATGCGTGCCCGTGGTGCATCCATTACCGACGTGGTGGTGCTGGTGGTGGCAGCGGATGACGGCGTGATGCCGCAGACAATTGAAGCCATCAAACACGCCAAGGCTGCGAATGCGCCGATCATTGTGGCGATCAACAAGATCGACAAGCCGGGTGCAAACCCGGACCGGGTGCGGCAGGAACTGCTGAACCACGAGATTGTTGTGGAATCCATGAGCGGTGACGTTCAGGACGTGGAAGTGTCTGCCACCAAGCGTCTTGGTCTGGAACAGCTTGAAGAAGCCATTCTTCTGCAGGCCGAAATTCTCGACCTGAAAGCCAATCCGGACCGCTCTGCGGAAGGTGCGGTGATTGAAAGCCGTCTGGATCGTGGCCGTGGTTCTGTGGCCTCTGTGCTGGTGCAGAAAGGCACCCTGCATAAAGGCGACATTGTTGTGGCTGGTTCTGAATGGGGCCGTGTGCGTGCGCTGCTGGATGATCGTGGTCGTCAGATTACGGATGCAACGCCGTCCATGCCGGTTGAAATTCTCGGCCTGACAGGTGTGCCGTCTGCTGGTGCTCCGTTTGTTGTCGTGGAAAATGAAAACCGCGCCCGTGAGATTTCCGAGTTCCGTCAGCGGAAACTGAAGGAGCATCAGGTTGCTGGTCAGGTTGCCGCCCGCGGCACGCTGGACCAGATGCTGGCGCGGATTCAGGCTGGTGAGCAGAAGGAAGTCGCGGTCCTTATCAAGGCCGACGTGCAGGGGTCTGCTGAAGCCATTCAGACAACCGTGCTGAAGCTGGCGCATGAAGAAGTCGCGGTGCGGGTGCTCAACGCAACGGTGGGGCAGATCACGGAAAGTGATGTGCAGTTCGCCAAAGCGTCTGACGCCATCATCATCGCTTTCAACGTGCGTGCCACGGCGCAGGCCCGCACACTCGCCCAGCGCGAGGGTGTGGAAATCCGCTACTACTCCATCATCTATCAGGTGGCGGATGACGTGGAACAGTTGGTGCGCGGCAAGATTGCGCCCAAACATCGCGAGAAGTTCCTGGGTTATGCCGAAATCCGCAAGGTTTTCGAAATTACCAAGGTCGGCAAAGTGGCCGGTTGCTACATTACGGAAGGCGTGGTCAAGCGCGGCTGTGGTGTGCGTCTGCTGCGTGATGGCGTGGTGATCCATGAAGGTGATCTGAGCCAGCTCAAACGCTTCAAGGACGATGTGAAGGAAGTGGCCAAAGGCTACGAGTGCGGTCTGTCTTTCGCGGGGTATAATGACCTGCGTGAAGGTGACGTGGTCGAGTGCTTTGAAAGCGAACTGGTGCCTGCATGAGTCGTCGCAACGGATCAGGCAAGGCAGGGAATGCAGGACCGGCGGGATATCTCGCCGGTCTTTCTCCATTAGGGCCGTCCCAGCGCCAGTTGCGCGTGGGTGAAGAAGTGCGGCGCGTGCTGGCGGAACTGTTTGCCCGCACCACATTCCGCGACCCGGATCTGGCGGATGCTACGGTCACGGTGACGGAAGTCCGGCTTTCTCCCGACTTTAAACACGCCACGGTTTTTGTGGCACGCCTTGGCCGAAGCGATGTCGATGCGTTGCTGCCCGCTCTCAAGCGGGTCGGGCCATGGTTGCGGACCCAGATGTCCCACAAGCTGCGTCTGCGCGCAGCACCGGAACTGCATTTCCAGCCGGACACGACACTGGATGTCGCGATGCATATGGATTCGCTGCTGAAATCCCCGGATGTTCAGCGCGATCTGGGGTCTAAAGACCACGATGAGGAAGAGCCGGAAGACTGAGACTTCCAGCTTTTCTGGCTGTTCAGCTCTTCCATGGCTGAACGACGGGGCGGATGGCAAAATTACTTTGTATCCGCACCACCCCCGGCATCCGGGATAATTCTTCTTTATGAATCCGTTCGTAATCTGACATGTCGCGGGCTTCCACGCGCAGCAGATAATCTGCGTCTCCCGTCATGAGGTAACATTCTTTGACATCCGGGCATTCGCGCGCCCGGCTTTCAAAGCGGCGCAGGCAATCATCGGTCTGCCGTTCCAGTGTGATCTGCACAATGACGGTGGACATACTATGGACCGCGTTTTTATCAATAATAGCGCGGTAGCCCTGAATAACGCCTTCCTGTTCCAGTATTTTAACCCGGCGCAGACAGGCGGACGGAGAGAGCCCGACCTTCTGGGCCAGTTCCGCATTGCTCATGCGGCCATCATGCTGAAGGTGGCGTAAAATCGCGTCTGTCAGGCGGTCGAAGATCATAAGGCGATATCCTGCTTTTCTTCGCATAATCTACAGGAAATTTGGAGATGTGTCGCATTTTATGCGGCTGATCGACAGGATATTCCACAGGCTTTTTGTTAAGGTTTTGGAGTCGAAATATTCTGGATGGTTAGCTGTGGCGTCTTCCTGTGTTTCTGTTTCTCCTGACTGGCCAGCACATCGGGCCGGAGCAATTCTGACGGTTGACCTTGCCGCGATTGCTGCAAACTATCGTCTGCTGGACGCCAGAACCCCCGGCGCGCTCTGTGCCGCCGTCGTCAAGGCAGATGCGTATGGCCTGGGGGCTGCGCAGGTTGCGCCGGTGCTGGAGCAGGCCGGAGCGCGGCATTTTTTTGTCGCGCATGTGGATGAAGGTCTGGCTCTGCGGCAATGGGTCTCCCCGGCTACGCAGATTACCGTGTTGCACGGCGCGCGCCCTGAAGCCGTGGAAGACTGTGTTCGCTCCGGCCTGCGTCCGGTTTTAAATTCTCTTGAGCAGATCAGTCAGTTGCAGAGTCTGGCAAAACAGCTTGATCGCCCGCTGGATGCGGTCCTGCAACTGGATACCGGCATGTCCCGCTTTGGTCTTTCCGGCGCGGATGTCCAGCGTCTGGTACAGGAGCCTGAGCGCCTGACGGGTATTTCTCTCAGCCTGATCATGAGCCATCTGGCCTGCGCTGATACGCCGGAAAACCCTGCCAATGCGGACCAGCTCCGCACGTTGCAGACATATGCCGCTCTGCTGCCAAAGGCTCCTCTCAGCCTTGCGGCATCCTCCGGTATTTTTCTGGGGGAAGCGTTTCATCAGAGTCTTGTCCGGCCCGGTGCGGCTTTGTACGGCATTGCCCCGAACACATCCGACCCCAATCCTCTTGCACCGGTTGTGACATTGCAGGCGCATATTCTGCAAATCCGGCAGTTATCCAAGGGAGATCGGGTGGGATACGGGCTGACATGGCAGGCAGACGGGCCACGGCGTGTCGCGACCATCGCCACCGGCTACGCGGATGGCTTTGCCCGGCAGGGGGCTGCCAAAGGGTGTGCGTGGTTCCGGGGCCAGAGGCTGCCTCTGCTTGGGCGCGTCTCCATGGATTCCATGACGGTGGATATCTCCGCCATTCCGGAAGGGCAGATCACCGCGGATGATACGGTTGATCTGCTGAATGACGCCTATGGGGTGGACGCACTGGCGGCGGCTGAAGGCACCATAGGGTACGAAGTGCTGACGTCGCTCGGGCGGCGCTATCATCGTGTTTATAAAAATACTGAACAGAACATCTGAATTTCTAAAAAGGCGTTTACCATGAAGGTTGTTGTTCTTGGTGGTGGTGTTGTGGGCGTAACCTCGGCCTGGTATCTGGCGCAGGCCGGCCACGAGGTCACGGTGGTCGAGCGTCAGCCGGAATCCGGGATGGAAACCAGTTTTGCCAATGCGGGGCAGGTTTCTCCGGGCTATTCCGCCCCGTGGGCCGGGCCGGGTGTGCCGCTGAAATCCATCAAATGGCTGATGATGGCGTACCGGCCCTTCGTTTTCTGGCCAATGCCGGACCCGCATCTGTGGACATGGCTTGTACAGATGCTGGAAAACTGCACGACTGCGGCCTATGACCGTAATAAAGGCCGGATGGTGCGTCTGGCGGAATATAGCCGGGATGTCATGATGGACCTGCGGGCCCAGACGGGCATTACGTATGATGATCGCCAGCAGGGCACATTGCAGGTCTTCCGCACCCAGAAGCAGCTTGATGGTGCTGAGCAGGATATTGCGGTGCTGAAGCAGTATCAGGTGCCCTATGAAGTTCTGGACCGGGCGGCCTGTGTACAGGCGGAACCGGGACTGGCCGATGCCGCCAACAAGATTGTGGGTGGCCTGCGCCTGCCGGGTGATGAAACGGGGGATGCGTTCAAATTCACCCAGCGTCTTGCCAGAATGGCGGAAGAGGCTGGCGTGACATTTCTGTATAATACCCGCATCAAACAGCTTTTATCCGAAGGTGGCCGCATTACCGGCGTAGAGACCAGCAAAGGCGTGCTGACTGCGGATTCCTATGTTCTGTCTCTGGGGAGTTTCTCCCCGGCTCTGGTGCGTTCTCTGGGGATAAAGCTGCCGATCTACCCGGTAAAAGGCTATTCTCTGACAGCAGATATCACCAATGCGGACCGTGCTCCGGTTTCAACAATTATGGATGAAACTTTCAAAATCGGTATTACCCGTCTGGGTGACCGGGTGCGGGTGGGCGGCACGGCGGAACTGGCCGGGTTCAGTCGCCGCCTGCGGGCGCCACGCCGCGCCACGCTGGAACATTCCGTGACGGACCTGTTCCCCGACTGCTGTGATGTGCCGGGTGCATCCTTCTGGACAGGCCTGCGGCCCATGACGCCGGATGGCACACCTATCATCGGCCGTACCGGGCTGGAAAACCTGTTCCTGAATACCGGGCATGGCACACTGGGCTGGACTATGGCCTGTGGTTCTGGCCGGGTTCTGGCAGATATTATGTCCGGCAAGAAACCCGATATTGCCTATGAAGACTTGAATATTTTCCGCTACCAGACAGCCTGAAAATTCATGTCATAACTGACATAGTTCTGTAAAAAACCAGTATTGTCATGATGTTTGACGTGCCGCCTGCCCGAAAAGGCAGGCGGTTTTCTTTTCTGCATGCTGAACATGCAGGCCATGCAGAAGCGTGTGGTCTATGTTTTTTCAAAAAACTGTAAAACCGATCAGGCAGAAAAAATGTTTTTCTAAGAAAACATATTTTCCGCTGGCGTATGACATAGATATGCTTCGTTTGGATGCTGTGGTGGCGGCCGAACAGGGATGTTCATGTTGCTCCTGATGTTTTTATAGGATGGGCCTTGGTCGTTATGCTGCCAGACTGGTTTTTTTTGCCTTCCCGTTTCGTTTCTCTTTTACGCCGTGCCTGCCGACCGGTTCCTCCCTGTGCCCAGCGGCTTTCTTTAGGCGTCAGCCTGCTTGCCGGAGCGGGCAGCCTGATCGCGATGCCGGTTGCGGCTCACGCGGCGGATACACAGGCTGCGGACGGGCAGGTGGCGGCCCCACAGACTTCCGCAATGCCTGCGCCGCCTTCCGCCAGCCAGCAGCGGCAGGCGGCCCGCCTGTCCACCAGCGTTGTGTTCAGGCCCAGCCGCACCGATATGGCGTTGATTGAGGATCTGGAACACCGGACGTTCCTGTGGTTCTGGGAAGCAGGGGATGCAAAGACCGGACTGGTGCCGGACCGTTACCCGTCTGACCAGACACAGGCGAGTGTTGCCTCCATCGGCTTTGGCCTGACGGCATATGGCATCGGGGTGGAGCGGGGTTACATTACGCGCCAGCAGGCCATTGGGCGGACTTTGAACACCCTGCGTTATCTCTCCAGCCTGCCACAGAATGACAGCATGGAAAAATCCTCTGGTTATCACGGGTTTTTCTATCACTTTCTGAATAAAGATACTGGACTGCGTTTTAATAAAGATATTGAACTGTCCAGTATTGATACTGCGTTACTGATGCAGGGTATTCTGTTTGCCGAAAGTTATTATACGCAGAATACGGCGCAGGAAGCGGAAATTCGCACGCTGGCCAACACGCTGTATCAGAATGTGGACTGGGTCTGGATGCGCCGCCCCGATCTGCGGCTGAGCATGGGATGGTCCCCGGAGCGCCAGTTCCTGCCGAATTACTGGGAAGGGTACAGCGAGGGCATGATGGCCTATATTCTGGCCCTTGGTTCTCAGAAACATCCGCTGGACTCTGCCTCATGGCAGGTCTGGCTGACGACGAATGACCGGCGGTGGGGCGAGTATTACGGCCAGACCCTGCTGAATTTTGCGCCCATGTTCGGGCACCAGTACACCCACTCCTGGATTGATTTCCGCGGGATTCAGGATGACTGGAACCGGGAAAAGGGCATCGACTATTTTGAAAACAGCCGCCGCGCCACCTACGCGCAGCGGACCTACGCCATGACCAACCCCGGTAAATGGCAGGATTACGGGAAAGATGTGTGGGGCCTGACGGCGAGTGACGGGCCGGGGGAACTGACGCAGACTGTTGGGGGCACGCCACGCCATTTCATGTCCTATTCCGCACGTGGGACGGGGCGTGATTACACGCAGGATGATGGCACTATTGCCCCGACGGCGGCGGGTGGTTCCGTTGCCTTTGCTCCGGAAATTGCCATTCCAGCCCTGCGGGAAATGAAGCACCGTTACGGCAGCCATATCTATAGCCGTTACGGGTTTGTGGATGCCTTCAACCCCAGCTTCCACAACGCGGACAAGTCTTTCTGGTCTGATACGGCCTATCTGGGCATTGATCAGGGGCCGATTCTGCTGATGATTGAAAACTGGCGTAGCGGACTGGTGTGGAACACCATGAAGCGTAATCCGGCCATCAGGCAGGGTTTGCTCAAAGCCGGGTTCCGGGGGGGCTGGCTTGGGGAAGGCGCAGACAATGTCTCTGCACCGTCTTCCGCAACGCATGCCAGCGCAGCCCCGTCTGACCAGCCTGAGTCAGGCAGCCAGCATGCCCGCGCACGGGCGTCTGCCCGCAGCGGTGCGCAGCAGGCAGGGTGATACCCGGCGGCGTTTATCCCTGATAGGACGCTATTTCAATCAGGTTCTGGTCCGGGTCGTGGCAATAGACGGATGTAATCGGCCCCAGTGCGCCAAGCCGCGCAACGGGGCCTTCCACCACGGTCACACCGCATTTTTGCAGATGCTCAATCACATCATCACTTGTGACGGCGGTGACAAAACATAAGTCATTCCCGCCGGGCAGCGCATGCACGGCGGTCTCCCATCCTGTGGCGTCCTGCGGGCGCAGGTTGAGTTTCTGCCCCCCAAAACGCAGAGCAGTGCGGTTGTTGCGCCCGTATTCCTCACGCTCCATGCCCAGCACGCGCTGGTACCATGAGGCAGAAATTTCGAGGTCTCTTACAGTCAGGACCGCATGGTCCATCCGGTCAACAGTAAAGCGCATGAAGCAACCCGGCTCCTCTGGCTGGCCCGCCTTCCCATAAGGCGGGCATTCTGAACGTGTCAGCTCAGTTCAGCGTAGAAGTCATTTCCCTTGTCGTCGATAACAATAAAGGCGGGGAAGTCTTCAACCTCGATTTTCCACACGGCTTCCATGCCCAGTTCGGGATACTCCAGCACCTCAACCTTGCGGATACAGTCCTGCGCCAGCCGGGCAGCCGGACCACCGACGGACCCCAGATAGAAGCCACCATAAGTCTGGCAGGCTTCCTTCACCGCTTTGGAGCGGTTGCCTTTGGCCAGCATGATGTAGGAGCCGCCTGCGGCCTGAAGCTCGGCCACGTAGGAGTCCATGCGTCCGGCTGTGGTCGGGCCAAAGGAGCCGGTTGCCATGCCTTCCGGCGTTTTGGCGGGGCCAGCGTAATAAACGGGATGGTCCTTCAGATATTGCGGCAGACCCTCACCGCGTTCCAGCCGTTCCCGGAATTTGGCGTGGGCAATATCCCGCGCCACAACGACTGTACCGGTCAGCGCAAGGCGGGTTTTGACCGGGTAGCGGGAGAGTTCCTTGCGGATATCATCCATCGGGCGGTTGAGGTCGATTTTCACGGCCTCGCCTTCCAGATGTTCATCCGTGGTTTCCGGCAGGAAGCGGGCCGGGTCATGCTCCAGTTCTTCCAGAAAGAAGCCATCCGCCGTGATGCGCGCTTTGATCTGCCGGTCCGCCGAGCAGGAGACGCCCATCCCGACAGGCAGGGAGGCACCGTGGCGCGGCAGGCGGATCACGCGGACATCATGGCAGAAATATTTGCCACCAAACTGAGCGCCAATGCCCAGCTTGCGCGTCAGTTCCAGAACCTTCTGCTCCATCTCCACATCCCGGAAGGCGTGGCCGGTCATGCTGCCGCTGGTGGGCAGGCTGTCATACCAGTGGGTGGAGGCCAGTTTGACGGTCTTGAGCGTCTGCTCGGCAGACATGCCGCCAATCACAATGGCCAGATGGTACGGCGGGCAGGCGGATGTGCCGAGTGTTTTGATTTTAACATCCAGCCAGTCCAGCAGCTTCTGCTCGGACCCCAGCAGGGCGCGGGTTTCCTGAAACAGGAAGGTCTTGTTGGCAGAACCGCCGCCCTTGGCCACAAACATCAGGTCAAACTGTTCATCATGATGCGTGGCGGGGCTTGCGAAAATATCGCACTGTACCGGCAGGTTGGTGCCGGTGTTTTTTTCCTCAAACATGCTGAGGGGCGCCATCTGGGAATAGCGCAGGCTGGTGCGGGTATAGGTTTCATACACACCTTTGGAGAAGGCGACTTCTTCATCACCTTCCACCCACACGCGCTGGCCTTTTTTGCCAAAAACAATGGCGGTGCCGGTATCCTGACACATAGGCAGCACGCCCCCTGCGGCAATGCAGGCATTTTTCAGCAGGTCCAGCGCCACGAAGCGGTCATTGTCCGAGGCTTCGGGGTCTTGGAGGATGCTGGCAAGCTGCTTGAGGTGCGCCGGGCGCAGATAATGCGCAACTTCATGAAAGGCCTGCGCCGTGAACTCCGTCAGGGCTTCGGGCGTGATGTGCAGGATGGTCTTGCCGCCACATTCCGATGTGCTGACACCGGCGATATCCACCTTCCGGTAGGACGTAGTGTCCTCCCCCAGAGGAAAAATGGGGGAGTAGGTAAAGGCGGGTACCGGGGGGCGAGGGGGCTGGCTGGTCATGATGTGCTGAACTCTCCGTCGGCCTGCCCCGAAAAGTGGGGCTTAACCGGGTGATGGCCCCTTCTTGCGAAAGGCGTCAAGACTGACAACCTGTGAGGAGGAGTCACTTTCCGCTGAGCCTTCCGCCTCGTCCCCAGCCGGGGTGGCCGTCGGGGCTTCTGCCACAGGCGCGAACTCTTCGTCCGGTTCCGCCGCCGTGAAATGCAGGCTGAGATGGATGGAAGGGTCCGCAAAACCGGTAAAGGCCCGCACGGGAATTTCCAGAATGGAGCCGACGCCGCCAAAGGACAGACCAACCGAGACTTTCCCTGCTGTGCGGTCCACATTCAGGTCCCAGAACTGGTGTTGCAGCACGATCGTCATCTCATGCGGGTACTGCGCGCGGAGCCGGTCCGGGATCACCACGCCGGGGATATCCGTGCGGAATGTCAGGTAAAAATGATGTTCTCCTGCAAGGCCTTCACGGCTTACATAGTCCAGCGCGCTCAGCATGACGCCACGATAGGCGTCCTCCAGCCATGTTTCATAAGGCAGCAGGCTTTCTGGCGGGAAAACGCCATTTTCCGGGGTGTTATCGTGGTCATCCGCCATGACTGCTCTCCTCGTTTGCGCCGGGTCGACATTCCGGCGTTCTGTCATATCACTCTGCCGTCAGCCATGCGTGAAAGAGGGGGGAAGTGCAAGTCGGCATGGCATAATTCTGCAACACATCCGGCTGGCAGACGCGCCACCGCTGCCTCTTCAAAAGTTCTTGATCCGTGCCTGCCTGGGGTGTTTGCGGGACGTGCTGAGTGTCGGGCCTGGGTCCAGGCCATATCCCTGATTTCTGCGCAGGAGAATTTTTTAGGGGAAGGACGCCAGTTTGCTGGCGGCTAAAGTGGGAGGGCTTCTGTTGCCCGGTGCCCTCCCGAACCGCGCTTATCGCTTATGCAGCGACAGCGAGCACCTCAGTGTTATCATTGGCACTTGTAAGTTTAGCCCGATAACGGCGGTACAATGCCGGGCAAAAGGAAGGTCTTTACCACGCGTGTCGAGCCTGTTTCGTCCCCATCCGTCCGGGCCGTAAGGCCGGATTGAAAATGGTGGAGACGCCGGGTACTGCCCCCGGGTCCACAACGATTATTCCACGTTCCGTTTATCACCATAGCCAAGGAGCAAGCCCCTCCGGCACTGATGAACATAAGGAGCACGGGGCAGTTTTGCAAGAGGAATGGAGCAGGCGTCATGCCGCATCAGGCCGGAAGGCGCTGTTTGCTATGGGCTTCAGCCAGTATCAGCAGGCGTTCCAGATCCTCTGTTTCAATATCAAATGTTTCCCCGGTTTTATGGAGGGCCGCCAGAATATCCTCGCGGTGCAGTCCGGCGGCTTTTTCTGTCTGGTGGGGAACGGTGACCGCATGGTGCGGGTAGCTGTGGCCGGAAAGCCTGTGAAACATCATGCCGATGCAGACCAGCACGATGGAATTGAGCCCTACGGGAATGAGCGGGAAGAGGAGAGCCGTTTCCAGCCCGGCAGAAGAGGGGTGCAGCATAACCGCTGTCAGAGCAGCGGCTCCGCCCGGCGGATGCAGGGTGCGGGTGGCGCTCATCACCATAATGGCCAGTCCTACCGCGAGCCCCGCCGCAAGCATGGGATTGGCAATAAGCAGGCTGACCAGCACGCCGGTCGCGGCGGAGAGGATGTTGCCCATAATCACTGCGCGCGGTTTTGCCAGCGGGCTTGCGGGGATGGCAAAAACCAGAACGGACGACGCGCCGATGGGGGCGACCAGAGCAGGCAGGGCGGCGGGCGCGCACAGGGCGGTCAGCCCCATGCTGGCCAGAATACCACAAAGTGCTCCCGGACCGGCTGCCAGAGAAAGCGGGATGCCAACGCCTGTTTGTCCTGAAGGCATGGGAAATTTCTGGAACAGGCTACGCATACATGCAGTATCCACTACATATGAATGTTTAATTTTTATTTATATCGATTGTAAAATAATTTGCGTATTCTACCGTTTCCGGTGTCATAATTAGATAGACACTGTCTAATGAAATTTTATTATTAACTGATAATTGCTCTTTATGTAGGCTGCGATAAGCGTCCTGCCGGTGCGATGAATCATTTCCGCGCAGAGCATTTTGCGCTAGGGAGAGGCTATGTCACTGACCGATGCTCAACGCGCCGAAATTGCGGCGCACGCCCAGGAAACAAGCTCCACCCGTCGGCCAACGGTGCCCGCGCTGGAAGCCATGCTCTATGAACCTCAGGAGGTGCTCGACCACGGGTTCCTGCGGGTGATTGACTATATGGGGGACGATTCCGCCATTGTGCAGGCGGCCCGTGTTTCCTACGGTCGCGGCACGCGCAAGGTCTCGGAAGATGCCGGGCTGATCCGCTACCTGATGCGGCATCGTCATTCCTCGCCGTTTGAAATGTGCGAGATGAAATTTCACGTCAAACTGCCGATCTTTGTGGCGCGGCAGTGGATCCGCCACCGTATGGCCAGCGTGAACGAATATTCTGCCCGTTATTCCATTCTCGACAGTGAATTCTACATTCCGGCCCCGGACCATATGGCGGCCCAGAGTGCCGTGAACCGTCAGGGCCGTGGGGATGTGCTGGCCCCGGATGCTGCCGCTGCCGTTATGGATATTCTGCGGGATGATGCCATCCGCACCTACCGCAATTATGAGACCATGCTGAGCACGGAAGAGGATGGCTACGGTCTGGCGCGTGAGCTGGCGCGTATCAACCTGACCGTGAACACCTATACCCAGTGGTACTGGAAGATTGATCTGCACAACCTGATGCATTTTCTGGCCCTGCGGCTGGACCCGCATGCGCAGTATGAAATCCGGGTTTATGCGGAAGCCATGCTGAAAATCCTGCATGCCTGGGTGCCGCAGACGGCGGCTGCGTTTGAGGATTATCGCCGGGGCGCGGTGACGTTCTCTGCCGGGATGCTGAAAATTGTGCGCCGTATGCTGGCCGGGGAACAGGTGGAGCAGGCAGGTTCCGGCCTGAGTAAGCGGGAATGGGATGAAATGATGGCTGTTCTGAAAGGCTGAGTTCCAGCCTGTGAAGAAGACCTCTTTTCAAGACGAGCCCTTTACGGAGAGTGAGGCGGGCGTTCCGGCTGCGTCCTCTCCGTTTCCGGCCACGCCGGAGGATCTGAAGGGCTTGCGTCCGCCCGCAGAGCGCCTGCCGAATTTCACGCCCTTTCTTGTGGTGGCAGCCCTGCTTGTGGGTGTGTGGGCCTATCTGTTTTTTACGGCCCCGAAAGATATGAAGCCCCAGCATCTGCATGTGTGTGAAACACAGGGGCCGGACAGCCACAAGACGCTCTGCTTCCATTAAAAATTGACACATCCGTCAAATTCATTATTTTTGTGCAGGTCAGCCGATCAGGATGATGTGTGGTGACCAGACGTGTCTTTTCTGTATCGTCAGAAACGTCATCGTTTTTGCGGCTGGCTGATTTTTCTTACAGAAAATGGATTGAAGCGAGATGTCTATTTTGAAGCGCAGATTTGCACGCACACTCGGTCTGGCCGTAGGGGCGGCTGCCTTGTTCAGCACACTCGCTCCGGCTCATGCAGAGGATGACTCTCTTCGCCAGAAGCAGACGCAGGCCTGCAAAGGGGATGCCCTCAAGCTGTGCGCGCTAGCCATCCCGAATGAAAAGAAAATTACCGCCTGCATGGAACGGAAAAAAGACAAGCTCAGCCCGCAATGCCGTGCGTTTTTTGAAAACAAGCCCGCTGGCGGCAAAAAAGCGCCTGCAAAAAAGCACTAAACCCTGCGCCGGGGGAGGTGGGAATAACCCGCCTCCCGGCCATTAACCGGCGGGACTGCTTTTCGCCTTCAGAGCTGCAGCGGTCGCCTGCGCAATCCGGCGGAAGGCCTGAGCGCCCTCACTGTCAGGGGCACTGGCGACAATCGGCGCTCCTGCATCCCCGGTGGAGCGGATATCGGCAAGAAGAGGCACTTCCCCAAGGAAGGGCACCCCCATGGCTTCGGCTTCCTTCCTTGCGCCGCCATGGCCGAACAGTTCGGTATTATGGCCGCAGTTCGGGCAGCAGAAGTAGGACATGTTCTCAATCAGGCCGAGAACCGGCACCTTCATTTTCTCAAACATGCTTACGCCGCGCCGTGCATCAATCAGGGCGATATCCTGCGGGGTAGACACAATTACAGCGCCTGCCAGCGGCACTTTCTGCATCAGGGACAACTGGGCATCCCCCGTGCCCGGTGGCATATCAACCACCAGAACATCCAGCGGCCCCCAGTCCACATCTGTCAGAAACTGATTGATGGCCCCCATCACCATCGGGCCACGCCAGATCATGGCCTGCTTTTCATCCACCAGCATACCAATGGAGACAGCCTTCAGCCCCCACACCGGCATGGGTTGCAGGCGGCCTTCGCGCACGTCCGGTTTGTTTGTATCCGTGCCGAGCATGCGGTGCAGGGACGGGCCATGAATATCCGCATCCATCAGCCCCACGCGCAGCCCTTCCTGCGCCAGACCAATTGCCAGATTGGTGGCGGTGGTGGATTTGCCAACGCCCCCCTTGCCGGACGCTACGGCGATAATGGCTTTTACGTCAGGCAGAACCGGCGCATCCGGTGCCGGGGCCGGACCGCCAAACGGACGATGGCCACCGCCCGAGGCTTTGGGGCGTGCCGGAGCAGAAGGGGCAGCCGGCGTGCCGCCGGACGCCGGGCCGGGGCGGTGCGCTGTGAGAATGACGATGGCGGTCTGCACCCCCGGCAGCTTTTCCAGCGCGGGTTTGGCGGCATCACATAGCGGGGCGAGGGTTGCGGCCTGTTCCTTGCTGGCGGCCAGCGCCACACTCAGCCGCCCGTCTTCCAGCCGGAACCCGTCCAGCTTGCTCAGGGCCAGCAGGGAATGGCCTGTTTTGGTGTCCCGCACGGAATCCAGCACACGGGCAACGTCATCATGATGAAGGGGAGAAGAGTGTTCCACGGTTGTTTGTCCTGACTCTGGCTTTCTGTGCGGCGCGAAAGGCCTGTGCCCTGTTGGCAACAGCATGAGGCCGCCGCCGTCAAGGGGGCGGAACGGGTCCTGTTTTGCCCACCCCATCGTTTTGCCGCTTTTTTCGGGAATTCGGTGCGGGTAAAGAAGGAACTGGTCGCCCGATATCTGGTGTGCGTCTGAAGTCTGATGGAAAAAGGGGCTGATCCGTTATCATGAGCGTCCTGCCGCCTGATCCGTCTAGCATGGAAAGCCCTGTTTTGTCCTCAGCTTTACCTTCTCAGCCTGCGCCGCCGGTGGCGCGCTCCGTGCGGGACCACCGGATTGACGCCATGCGGGGTGTGGCGCTGCTGATGATGTTTGTGGACCATATTCCGCAAAGCCTGCTCAACCGTTTTACCATGCGCAATGTCGGCTTTGCCGATGCGGCGGAAATCTTTGTTCTGCTGGCAGGCTATGCCTCATGGCTGGCCTATGGGCGCGGTTTCAGGAAATACGGGGTGTCCGTGTGTCTGGGCCGGATCTTCCGGCGGTGCGTACAGCTTTATATCGGCCAGACGATTATGGTGATGGTGTATGTCCTCACCATCCGTGTGTGGCGGCATTATACGCTGGTGCCGGTGGATTTTCTGGAGCCGGAACTGGCGCACGGGCTGAGCTGGGTCTGGCGTGTCATGATGTTTGACGCGCTGCCCAGTAACCTGAATATCCTGCCGCTCTACATTGTTTTGCTGGGCGGGTTTCCGCTGTTTTATGTACTGATGCGCATTCACCGGTCTCTCGCGCTGCTGCTGGCTGGCGCGATGTGGATGCTGGTCAATCTGGACCCGGATCTCAATCTGCCCAACTGGCTGGACCCGGATGGCTGGTATTTCAACCCGTTTGCCTGGCAGTTTCTGTTCGCGCTCGGGGCGTCCGCCGCGGCTGAGACGGAACGGCGCGGTGCGGACTTCCCGCGGGTGGATCTGCTGGCCGGGTGCTGCGTGCTGTATCTGATGTTTTCCGCCCTTCAGGCCTTTCCGTGGGCTTTGTGGGGGTTGCCGGACCTGCGGCCGTTCGGCGCGATGATCATGCCGGAAAAAAGCTGGCTTTCGCCTTTGCGGCTGCTGGATGTGATGGCCATTTTCTATCTGGTGCAGTCTTCCTCCGCTGCGCGCAAATGGGCGGCGGAAAGCCGCATGGGCCAGATTCTGGCCCGTGTGGGGCGGCATTCTCTGGAAATTTTTGTGGTGGGCACCGTGCTGGACCTGTATGCGCGCCTGCTGTTCAGCACCTTTGGGGATGGCTGGCTGTTGCAGATTGTCGTCAACGTGGTGGGGCTGAGCATTTTGCTGGTGCTGGCCGCGTGGCTGGATGGGTATCGCAAGCGCCAGCGGGCGGCAAACGCAGCATGAGGGGCTGAGGTGGGGGCCGGAAGGCCGGTGCGCAAAACAGGCTGACGATGAGGCAGGATCGTGCGATAGATTGAGGTCTGATGTGATTTCTGTCGTTTGAGAGTAGTTTCGCCCATGCGCCTGTTCAGCCCTCTTCTTCGTGCCGGTTCCTTGTCCTGCCTGCTGCTGGCGGGGGTTTCCGGCCCGGTTGTGGCACGGGCGGCGGAGGGGGCTGCTCTGCCCACAGCCCCGCAGGCAATCACGGCGCCGGTCGCGGGGCGGTTAAACGGCGCACCAGACAGTTTTGCGGATCTCGCGGCCCGGCTGCTGCCAGCCGTGGTCAATGTCTCCACCACCCAGACCGTCAAAAGCGGTTCGGAAGATGACGATGATGAGGGGGATGGCGGGGATGATCAGCTTCCCCAGATGCCCAACTTCCCGCAGGGCTCACCGTTTGAAAAATTCTTCCATGATTTCATGAACCGCCAGAACAGCCCGGATGGGCCGCCGCGCCGGATGCAGGCGCTGGGGTCCGGGTTTATTATCGACCCGGCAGGCTATATCGTGACGAACAACCACGTGATCCGTCATGCCGACAAAATCACGGTGACGTTGCAGGATAATACGGTGCTGACGGCCCGCGCCGTCGGGCATGATGACCGGACCGATCTGGCCCTGCTGAAAGTGGAGAGCAAGAAGCCGCTCCCCGCCGTGCATTTTGGGGATAGTGACAAGCGCCGGGTCGGGGACTGGGTTCTGGCCATCGGCAACCCGTTTGGTCTGTCCGGTACGGTGACAGCCGGGATTATTTCCTCACGCGGGCGCAATATTGATCAGGGGCCGTATGATGATTTCATCCAGACGGATGCGCCCATCAACAAGGGCAATTCCGGTGGCCCGCTGTTTGATATGGATGGCAACGTGATTGGCGTGAACACCGCCATTTACTCGCCGTCCGGTGGTTCTGTGGGGATTGGCTTTTCCATTCCGTCTAACGAGGCTCGCGGTATTCTGGAGCAGCTCCGCAAAACCGGGAAAGTCTCCCGTGGCTGGCTGGGGGTGCGCATCCAGAACGTGACGCAGGATATTGCGGATGGTCTGGGCCTCAGCCCCGCACGCGGCGCGCTGGTGGCCGGTGTGGAAAAAGATGGCCCCGCCGCCAAGGCGAAGTTGCAGACTGGCGATGTCATTCAGACGCTGGATGGTCAGCCGATTGAAGGCAAGGCGCTCCCGCGCCTCTCCGCCCAGTTGCCAGTCGGCACAGTGGCGCATCTCGGCGTGTGGCGTCACGGCAAGATGGTGGATGTGCCGGTGACGATTGGCATGCTGCCCGAACCGGCTGCGGAGCCGGAGGCCAAACCCGCAGCGGCTCCTAAAGGGGCGGCGGAAGTCAGCCTGTCCGCGCTGGGCTTTTCAGTCGGGCCGCTGGATGCAGCCGCACGGCAGAAATACAACCTGCCTTCCGGCCAGAAAGGTGTGCTGGTCACGTCCGTGAAGGATGGTGGGCTGGCGTCTGACCGTGGCCTGCGGGAAGGGGATGTGGTGACGGAGGTGCAGCAGGCGGAAGTGACCAGCCCGGCGGACCTCAAAAAGCGGATTGAAGCGGCTCAGAAGGCCCACAAAAAATCCATCCTGCTGCTGGTGCATGATGCCGATGGTCTGCGCTGGGTGCCGTTCCCACTGAATGGTGAGGACACTCCCTGAGCCTGTCCTGCGTTCTTTACCCGTCTTGTAAAGGCAGAACAGGTTTTTGATGCAGTTTAAATTTTTTGCCGCCCCATGGCTGGGGAACCCTGTTGTCCGGCAGACCATCAGACTTCTGGTCTCTGTCGGGCTTTGCGGGTTTGTGGCCTGGCTTACAAATTTGCAGGAGCCGGGCTGGGCGCTGATCACCTCGGTGATTGTCACCCAGAGCAGTATTACGGAAACCCTGTCCAGCGGGCGGTATCAGCTTGTGGGCACGCTGATCGGCGCGGCCGCCAGTATCCTGCCTATTACGCTCCTGCTGTACCACTGGCCGTTATGGAGAGCCTTTGCTGTGGCCTTTGTGCCGCTGGCGGTTCTGGCCTCATGGAAGCCCGGCACGCGGATGAGCGTCGTCACGCTGATGATCGCGACGCTCTTTGCAACACCGAATGACCCGTATCTGCTCCCGATCGAGCGTGTGTTATCGATCCTGATGGGGGTCGGGGTGTCCATGCTGGTGACTTATGTTGTGCTGCATGAACAGGCGCGGCGGGATGCCTTTCGCAACGCGGCGGCAACGGTGCGCCAGAGTGTCGCCATGCTCACCCATGCCCGGAGCCACGCCATGAGCTGGTCGGACATTCAGGATCTGAATGATGCGGGCATCGCCTCCCTGCGCAAGGTGCAGACAGCGGTGGAAGAGGCCCGGCGTGAACACTGGCGGCCTCTGGAAAAGCGGGACCCTATGCTTGCGGCGCTCCCCAAGGCGTTGCGGCAGTTGCAGACAGATGCTCTGGTGGTAACGCGGGCGGTTCTGCTGGCGGAAAATCCGCCCCCAGACGGGCAGGATGACGCGACGGACCCGCTCAACCCCGGCCTGATGCGTGCGTTTGACTGGATTATTGAACGGTGTGAGGGTGAAGCCGTAGCCCGCACGGGCGAGGAATATCGGGTGGCGGCCGGAGTGATTACGGCGCTGCCGGAAGATACGGCGCAGGATGATGAGATCATGCGGTTTGTGATGGGCGTTCTCCGCACGGACCTGAAAACCCTGATCCAGCTTCTGGCGCAGGACGATACCAGACAGGCCTGAGGCGCGCTGGTGTATGGAATTGTTCAGCCTCTTTTTTAAGACGGAAAGTGTTCTGCCATGAATGATGAAGCCAATACCGTCATACGAGTCCATGCGCCGGGTGGCCCCGGTGTTCTGAGCGTGGAACATCAGCCTGTGCCCAGACCCGCACGAGGGGAAATTCTGCTGCGGCAGGAGGCGATCGGCGTCAATTTTATTGATACGTATTTCCGCTCCGGCCTGTATAAATTTCCGTCTCTGCCCGCTGTGCCGGGGATGGAAGGTGCTGGCGTGATTGAGGCTGTGGGGCCGGATGTGCAGGACCTCATTCCCGGCATGCGCGTTGCTTACGCTGGGGTTCTGGGCGGGTACGCGCACTACCGGACGATTGCGGCGGACCGGGTTGTGGTGCTGCCTGAGAGTGTGTCCTGCCGGACGGCGGCCTCCGTCATGCTGCGCGGGCTTTCCGCCCATATGCTGCTGCGGCAGGTTTATCCGGTGCGTAAAGGCGAGAGCATTCTGGTTTACGCCGCCGCCGGAGGGGTCGGGCAGTTGCTCTGCCAGTGGGGCAGGCATCTGGGCGCACGGGTGATCGGCGTGACTTCCACGCAGGAAAAGGCGGATGTGGCCCGCGCGTGCGGAGCTGCGGATGTGCTGATTGGCACGGATAATCTGCCCCAGCGTGTGCAGGACCTGACAAACGGCGCCATGGTGCCGGTTGTGTATGACAGCATCGGCAAGGATACGTTTGAGACCAGTCTGGACTGTCTGGCCCCGCGTGGCCTGATGGTCAGTTACGGCAATGCGTCCGGCCCGGTTACGGATGTGGATGTAGGCACATTAGGGGCGCACGGCAGCCTGTATCTCACCCGCCCGACGCTGATGACGTATATTGCAGACAAAGCCGAACTTCAGGCGTCTGCCGCGGAACTGTTCCGTATGCTGGAGCAGGGCGTGCTGAAGCCTGCCATTGGCCAGCATTACACGCTGACAGATGCGGCGCAGGCGCATCGGGCTCTGGAGTCGCGCAAGACAACCGGAAGCACCATTCTCCTGCCGTAAGACGGTCTGGCGCAGCTGGTGAGGGCGCGTCACGAAGAGGTGCTCCTTGCCGGATTATGGAACGGTGGGGTGGCTGAGGCGTTTTTTAAAGACGTGCCAACAGAGGCACAGACATGTGGCGGTTACGGCATGACGGGCCGTCACGGATGCGTTAGATTGACCTGTCTGCCCGGTACATCGGGTAGCAAGAAAGAATGCAAGGATATCTGATATGCCGAAATGTCCGGTAAAATGCCCGAAATCTCCCTGTGTGCGCGGTCTGCTGATTGCTGGCGTGGTTGCGGCTGTGGTTTATTTCTTCCGCAAGAAAAAATGCTGCGGCTAAGTCTGATTTTCTGATCAGATAAAGCTGCCCAAAAGCCCGCCCGGTCCCTGCCGGGCGGGCTTTTTTTGTGCAGGCTGGCGGCCCACGGCCTGACGCACATGCCTTGAGGTAGAGCAATGTGCTGGTAACGGGTTGTGTTATAATCCCGGCCCTGTATCAGACTAAATCCAGTGTAACTGCGGTCTGCACCCCCTGTGTTGTCAGACTGATTTCAGAAAGGATAAGGGCGTTGCATCCTATCGTCTCCCGTCTTGCTTCTCTGGCTGCAGGGTCCGTGGCTGCATGTGCGCTGACAGTTGGCGGCGTTGTTGCCGCTGGCCTGCCCTCAGCAGCGCATGCGCAGGCTTCTGTTCTGCTCAAAAACCAGTCCGCCAAAGCGATTGTGGAAACTGTTGATCATGACGCGCGTGAACTGCTGCTGCGTGAAGCCAACGGCCACCTCATCACCATTGAATATGGTGCGTCCGTGCGTGACCTGCCGCACGTGAATGCTGGCGACAAGCTGAGCATCCATTTTGTGGAAACGCTGGGTGCGGAAATTGCGCCTCCCGGCAGCCCGCTGCCGGAATCCACGCTGACAACCGCTAAAGGCTATGTGCATGGCCACCCGCGCGGCGTGATTGCGGCCTTCCGCCGTGAGCGCGCGACGGTGCAGAGCATTGACCTTGCAACCCACACTCTCTCCTTCGTCACGACGGATGGAGAATCTCACGTTGCCGTGCTGCGTATCAAAGCGATGCAGGACTTCATGGCGACGCTGAAGGTTGGGGATGTGATTGACATCACACGCATGGAATCCATTTCCTACCTTATCCTGAATGACACGGTTGCTCCGGCGGCCGACCCGAATGCGTCGGCTCCGGCCGATGCGGCCTCTGCCGCTGGTGCTGTGCCTGCCGCTCCTGCGGTTCCTGCCGTGCCAGGCGTTCCGGCTGCGCCCGCAGTTCCGGCGGCCCCTGCTGTACCGTCTGCTCCGGCAGCGCCTGCGGCCCAGTAAAGCGCCTCATTTTTGCAGAGCGTGCAGCAAAGGCGTCCCATCCGGGGCGCCTTTTCTTTTTGAGGTAAGTGCCATGAATTCACCTGATTGCTCATTGCACAGTCGAACTGTTTTTGATGGATCTGTGCTGCATGGTAAAAGCTCTCTTCCCTCTGCCTGAGACAGAGTCCCGCAACGCAGGGATAGATGTTCTGCGAGGTCTGGCAATCATCATGGTTATTGTGAACCATGTTGCGATCAGACTGCCGCTGGAAAAAACCCATATCGCAGGTGTTTTGCCCTACCGTGTGCTCCGTTTTCTCACACATCAGGGTTACCACAGCGTCTTTATGTTTTTTGTTATTTCCGGGTTTCTGATCACAACCGGCATGCTCCGGCGCTGGGGGAATTTGCGGAATAGTCAGCTGCCATTTTTCTATGCCCGGCGCTTTTCCCGTATTGTTCCCTGTCTGCTTGTCTTGCTCAGTACCCTTGTTGTGCTGGACCTCTGCGGCGTGCCGGATTTCATAATTAATAAAACAGGGCAAAGCCTTGGCGCTGCTCTGGCTTCAGCATTAGGATTGTATCTGAACAAATATGAATGCTGGACAGGATACCTGCCTGCGAACTGGGATGTTCTGTGGTCTCTTTCTATTGAGGAACTGTTCTATCTTATTTTCCCGCTCATTTGCCTGATGCTGCCACGATCAGAAAAATGGCAGATTATCCTGTTTGGAAGCGCGGCATTCGCTCTGCCTGTCACTATGCACCTGATGACGGGCGATGCTGATATCTGCCGGCATAAAGCCTATCTTCCGGGAGCATCGGCGTTGTCCGCAGGTGTGGCGGCGGCCCTTCTTCTCTCCCGGTCAGGCCGGATGGGGCGCTCTGGTGTCACGCTTCTGGGGTGGCTCGGTAGTATCGGGATTTTTCTGAGCTGTGTTCAGGTATATTTTATGCCTGACCCTGTGGCGGATGATCTGACTGTAGCCCTGACCCTGAGCACCGGGGCTTTGCTGATAGCTCTCTCTAAAGGCTGGGGGAGTATGGCACGGCACAGGGCTCTGGCGTGGGTCAGATCATGCGGCTTCATGAGTTATGAGATCTATCTGACCCATATGTTTTTTGTGCTCGGGCTTGTGCGGGCATATCAGGCTGCCGGATTTTCAGAGCGTTCAGCATGGATCTGTTACCCAGTTGCCCTGTTGGGGGCATGGTTGCTGGGGTACGTGACGGACCGGTTTTTGTCCTATCCCGCAGAGCGCAGGTTGCGTGTGCTGTTCAAGCAGCGTTTTTCCAGAGAGCAGAAAAAATTCTGAAAAAGTAAGTGCCTGTCAAAGAACAATGGTGAAGGCATGAGGTGAGTATGCCGGGTATTGGTCTGGATGTGAGAAGGATGGGCATCGTCCGCTCATAAAACACTAATAAAAATAGTTATAATATAATTACAACACGATAATGTTGACTTCAAAATTAAACACTAATAACGATTGTTTTTGTATCGTTTCGTATCCACGATTTTTATCGTAAATTCATACCAAAGGAAAATATCTTATGAAGCGGCGCCAGATCAGAGGCACATTCTGGGTCTCTCTTACCTGCACCGCTCTGTCCTGCTCAGGTCAGGCGCTGGCCAGCGCGTCTCAGGGCACAGAACCGGAGAATGAAAACGTCATTGTGACGGGCACGCGAGAGATCCATAAAAAAGTGCGGGACAGTCTCTCACCGGTGGATGTTGTCAGTAACCGCGAGATGCTCAACACAGGCCAGACAAATGCCACAGCAGCTCTGGCCCAGATTCTGCCATCTGTGACGCGCCCGGCGGTTGGACAATTTGATGGTGCCCCAACGGATTTTATCAGCCTGCGGGGCCTGAACCCCAATCAGACTCTGGTGCTGGTCAATGGCAAGCGCCACCATAATTCATCCTATTTATATACAGACGGTTTTGCCGATGGTGCCACGCCCACGGATATTGACCTGATTGCTCCGGAACTGATCGACCATATTGAAGTGCTGCGGGATGGTGCCGCGGCGCAATACGGGTCCGATGCTATTGCCGGTGTGGTCAATATTATTCTGAAAAAAGCAGATCATGGCGGCAGCGCGCGGAGCCAGATTGGTCAGACCTACGAGGGTGACGGTTTTGTTGTTCAGGCAGGGGCCGAGAAAGGGCTTAAACTTGGCTCATCCGGCTTTGTGGATCTGAGCTTTGACTATCGCCATCAGGACCACACGTTCAGAAGCGGCACGGACAACCGGACAGGCACGGATACGCTGCGTGTGGTGGGGGACCCTTCAACAACCCGTTATGACGTCGCTTTGAACGCGGGCTATACGTTTGAAAACGGGATTGAGGCGTATACGACGGAAACATACGCGCACCGCTTTACAGATATCATGCAGGTCTATCGCGTGCCCAGCCGTTTCCCGGAGGTCTATCCCAACGGGTTTACGCCGCATCAGACGGCGACGGAAAACGATTTTTCCGCAGCGGTCGGGCTGCGCGGTAATAACCTGTTTGGCTGGCACTGGGACCTTGCATCCAATTACGGTGGGGACTTCATTAACAGCAACCTGAATAACACGCTCAATAGCGGTCTCTACGCGGCGACGGGTTCCAGCCCGCTTTCCGTTCATCTTGCGGATTATTCCACCACACAGTTAAATAATGCCTTTGATCTGACAAAGCCTTTCAAAATTAAGGGACTTGCCGGGCCGTTAACTGTTGCGGCAGGGGTGTCCCACAGGTTTGAGACATATGGCACGGGCGTGGGCAGCCCCGCCTCTTATCTGTATGGGGGAACACAGGCGCAGGCAGGTTTGTTACCCTCCAACGCAGGCCCACATTCCCGCGTGGTCTATAGTACCTATCTGGATCTTTCTGCACGGCTGACCAGAAACTGGCAGGCAGAACTGGCTGGCCGTTATGAGCATTACACAGATTTTGGAAATACCTATAACGGCAAAGCCTCAACCCGATATGATATTACGCCGAAGCTGGCCGTAAGGGCGACATTCAGCACCGGGACGCGCGCGCCAAGTCTGGCGAATGAATATTACAGCGCGCTTGCTGTCGGGCCGGAAAGCGCAAGCGGCACACTGGCGGCAAACTCTGCCGCCGCGCGCCTGCTGGGGGCCACGCCGCTTAAACCGGAATATGCCACCAATCTGACAGCGGGGCTGGTCTATTCACCGCTTAAGCGTCTGCATGTCACGCTGGATGCCTATCAGATTGATATTCGGGATCGTATTGTCAGTGGTCCCGGTATTTCCGGGAATGCGGCTCTGGAGGCTCTGCGGGTGCAGGGGATTGCTGTCTCATCCTCTCTCGCGCCGGATGATGTTTCAGCGTCCTTTTTTACCAATGCAGCCGCAACCAGAACGCGCGGTGTTGATGTAACGGTCACGTACCGTACAGAATTCGGCCGTTTTGGTAATGTCGACTGGGATGCGTCTCTGAACGCCAATTATACCAGCATCCGGCATGTGAATACGCTGGCAAATGGCATGTCGGCACTCAATGCGCAGACGGCCGCCTATCTGGCCAGCAGCACACCCAAAAACCGGATTATCTTTGGTGGGCACTGGCAGTCTGCATCTGGCACATGGGATGTCAGCCTGCATGAACAACGCTTTGGCCAGACCGCGGATGAAATGACATGGTACGAGGGGCCTTATGCCTATTCTGCCACAGATTTTAACAGAATTTACAATCAGCCCCGCTGGATTACCAATTTTGAGGTGGGCTACCGGCCGATTGAAAAACTCCGTCTCGCCTTAGGTGCCAATAACCTGTTCAACAGTTATCCCAGCCGGATTCCTGCGGCAAACGGATATTACGGGTCAGGAAAATATGATGGTGCAGCAAGCCAGATTGGTATCAATGGCGGGTTTTATTACGCACAGGCGTCTTATCAGCTCTGATTATCATGGCTCTGGCCGGGAGCCTTTCAGCAACAGGACAGACCATCATGGCTCAGCTTACAAAACGTCAGCTTTTTTCCCTTACAGCCTCGGCTGCGTTTCTCACCTCTCTCCCGCGGGCGCAGGCCGCTCCCGGCAAGCAGCCGGTTCTTGAACTGGCGTTAAATGAAAATCCGTTTGGCCCTTCGCCCAAAGCGGAGCAGGCGCTGGCTGCGCAGATTAAAAACGCTAACCGCTACGGGGATACTCTTTCAGCCGATCAGTTTGTGGAGCAGGTTGCCAGATTTGAAAATGTCGCATCTGAGCAGATCATTCTCGGAGAAATTCTGGAACTTCTTGGCCTGTTTCTGGCCGCCCGTGCACCGGTTGGAGGGAATATCGTCTATTCCTCGCCCGGTTACATGGCTCTGGTCGATGCGGGCAAACCGGCAGGTTTGACAGGCGTTGGGGTGCCGCTGGATGCGTCTTTGAAAAATGATTTACCAGCACTTGCAAAAGCCATCACACCCCAGACGAAAGCCCTTTATCTTGTAAACCCGCATAATCCGAGCGGGACTGTCTCGGCGCCAGCGGATTTTGAGAAATTTCTTCGGGACATCTCCAGAAAAACGCTTGTAATTGTCGATGAAGCGTATCTTGAATATGGCACTTCCGTGCGGAGCGCCGCCTCCCTTACGCGACAGGGGGAGAATGTCGCGGTTTTCAGAACATTTGATAAAATTTACGGTCTCGCCGGGCTGCCTATCGGGTATCTTGTGGCTCCGCGCTCACTGGCTACATCGTTGCGCGATGCAGGGTTTGGGAACCCGCATGGTCTCGGGCGGCTGGCTATCAGTGCCGCCAGTGCCGCTTTGACGGATCAGAACTGGGTCCGTTCTGTTCATACCCGTATTGCCGCAGGGCGCACACGCCTGACGCAAACACTGGACAGTCTGAAATTAAAGCACACAGACAGCGAGGCCAATTTTGTCTTTTTCCAGAGCCCGAAACCTGTGACGGATGTCCGGGAGCAATTTGCAAAACAGGGCATCGTGATTGCCCGTCCTTTTGCACCGCTGAATGACTGGTTGCGCATTTCCGTGGGTACGGAAGCAGAGGTGACGCGCGTTATCTCTGCCCTGAAAGAGATTTTTGCCACCTGACGGCCGGGAGGCCGGAGAAGAGACCGGCCTCCCGTTTTTTACAGGCGCTCTGTGCGGTTTTACCGCGGTGTACGCCGGGTCAGTTGCCCGACGTCACGCACGGCACCACGTGCGGCACTGGTGGTGAGTGCTGCGTAGGCTTTCAGAGCCGTGGAGACAACGCGGTCTCGCTTTGGCTGCCATGCGGCATCGCCTTTTTCATCCATCCGCTCCCGCCGGGCAGAAAGCTCACTGTCTGGCACTGCAACGGACAGGCGGCGGTTGGGAATGTCGATCTCAATCCGGTCCCCTTCTTCCACCAGACCAATCACGCCGCCTTCCCCTGCTTCCGGGGAAATATGGCCGATGGACAGGCCCGAGCTGCCACCCGAGAAGCGACCATCGGTAATCAGGGCGCATTTTTCGGCCAGCCCTTTGGATTTCAGGTAGCTGGTCGGGTAGAGCATTTCCTGCATGCCGGGGCCGCCTTTGGGGCCTTCATACCGGATGAGCACCACGTCACCGGGTTGAATTTTATCTCCCAGAATGGCGGCAACAGCATCATCCTGACTTTCAAAAATACGGGCCTGACCAGAGAAGGTTTCAAGGCCTGCTGCCACGCCAGCGGTTTTTACAATGGCACCGTCTTCGGCCAGATTGCCGTACAGCACTGCCAGACCGCCATCCTGATTGTAAGCGTGCGCGCCATCACGAATGGCGCCGTTTTCCTGATCCGTATCCAGCTCCTTATACAGGCTGGCCTGAGAAAACGCCTGCGTGGTGCGCACGCCGCCGGGGGCCGCACGGAAGAAGTCACGGGCTTTAGTATTGTCCGCATTGTCGGTGGCCCGGATGTCCCATGCTGCTAGCCCGTCTTTCAGGCTTGCGGCATGCACCATCGGGATTTCATTATGCAGCAGGCCGAGGCGGTCCAGCTCCCCCATAATGGCGGGAATACCACCAGCCCGATGCACATCTTCCATATGCACGTCCGAACGGGACGGAGAGACCTTGCACAGATGCGGCACCTTGCGGGAGAGGCGGTCAATATCCTGCATAGTAAAGGGCACTTCACCCTCGTGGGCGGCGGCCAGCAGATGCAGCACCGTGTTGGTGGAGCCCCCCATGGCGATATCAACAGACATTGCGTTTTCAAACGCCTTCATGGTGGCAATGCTGCGCGGCAGCACGCTGGCGTCGTCCTGCTCATAATAGCGGCGGGCCAGATCCACGACGCGCTTCCCGGCTTCCACAAACAGCTCCCGCCGTGCGGCGTGCGTTGCAACAAGCGTGCCGTTGCCGGGCAGGGACAGGCCGAGGGCTTCCGTCAGGCAGTTCATGGAATTGGCGGTGAACATGCCGGAGCAGGAGCCGCAGGTCGGGCAGGCGGAGCGTTCAATGGCCTGAGAGTCCGCCTCACTGACGGTCGGGTTGGCGGCGGCGACCATGGAGGTCACGAGGTCGGCCCGCTGCTCGATATCATCCAGCGTGACGCGCCCGGCTTCCATCGGGCCGCCAGAGACAAACACCACCGGAATGTTCAGCCGCATGGAGGCCATCAGCATGCCGGGGGTAATCTTGTCACAGTTGCTGATGCAGACCAGCGCATCCGCACAATGCGCGTTGACCATATATTCCACGGCATCGGCAATCAGCTCGCGCGAGGGCAGGCTGTAGAGCATCCCGCCATGGCCCATGGCAATGCCATCATCCACCGCAATGGTGTTGAACTCGCGGCCAATGCCTCCGGCTTCCGCAATGGCGTCACACACAAGCTGACCCATGTCTTTGAGGTGGACATGGCCGGGCACAAACTGGGTGAAGGAGTTGGCGACGGCAATAATGGGTTTGCCGAAGTCTGAATCCTTCATGCCTGTGGCGCGCCACAGGCTGCGGGCGCCTGCCATGTTGCGGCCATGGGTAGTAGTGCGGGAACGGTAACCGGCCATTGCGGGGTCTCTCTGGTCAATACATCAAAAGGGGTAAAAAAGACGGCCCGGTCTCAGGCAGGCCGACAATGCGGGCGCGCATCCTACGCCATAAGTGGGGCTGTGTCAGGGTGTGGGGAAGGGGTTTGAGACATATTCGGTGTAAAAGTGCTACAGTTTCATGACATTTGTTGCGTATGGGTGCGTTTGTTCACGGCTCTGGTTGCAGGCCGCCGGGTGGTTCAGTATTGCTCCCAATTCCCGGCCTGTAGATCGGAACGGAGTGCAGATGGACGGAACCGCAGTGCAGCCCCCGCAGGCTGCAACGCCTCAGATAAACCGCCGATGGGATGGTGATGCCCTGTTCAGGACGCTGGTCGTTGTGACGGGTATTGGCGTCCTTCTTGTGCTGGGCGCCATCATTACAGTGATGCTTACAGGCGGCTGGAAGGCATTTTCCACGTTTGGTCCGGGCTTTTTTGTTACGGCTGTCTGGAATCCGGTCACGCAGCATTTTGGTGCGGTGGCTCCGGTCTTCGGCACGCTGGCCAGCAGCTTTCTGGGGCTGGTGATTGCCGTTCCGCTGGCCTTTGGTACGGCCTTCTGGCTGACAGCTCTGGCTCCTCCGGCGGTCTCCTCCGTTATTGGCATGGCCGTGCAGCTTCTGGCGGCTGTTCCCTCCATTATTTTTGGCATGTGGGGCTTTTTTGTGCTCGTGCCTGTCATGGCGCATTACGTGCAGCCGACGGCGCGCCACATGTTTGGCCATGTGCCTGTGCTGTCCGCGCTGGTCAGCGGGGCGCCATTCGGCACCGGCCTGCTGACAGCCGGGCTGGTACTGGCCGTGATGGTCGTGCCGTCCATTACCGCTGTGATGCGGGATGTGTTTGTTTCCATGCCAACTGTGCTGCGTGAAAGCGCATACGGGCTGGGCGCGACTCGCTGGGAAGTGATGCGGCAGGTTGTGCTGCCCTGGTCCCGGCAGGGTGTTGTAGGCGGCATTGTGCTGGGTATGGGCCGCGCCATGGGGGAAACCATGGCTGTGACCTTTGTGATCGGGGACAGTAACCATATTGGCTGGTCTCTCTTTGCACCGGCCAACACCATTGCCTCTCTGATTGCTCTGGAATTCCCGGAAAGCCCGTCGGGCAGCCTCAAGCTGTCCTCCCTGATGGCACTCGGGGCTATTCTGATGGCTATTTCCTTCGTGACGCTCTGGGTCTCGCGCATTCTGCTGGCCAGAGGGGAAGCACAGGCAGGAAAACGCTCATGACCCGTCAGGTCTTCTCACAGGCTGCCGGGCGGCCACAGCGGTCCGGCGTGCTGGCCCTGCATCGCAAGATGATCGACAAGCTGGCAACCGGCATGAGCTGGCTGGCCATGCTGATTGTGGTGTTTGTGCTGGGGTCCATTCTCTGGACGCTGCTTAAAAACGGCCTGCCCGGCCTGACCCTCTCCCTGTTCACCCATTCCATGGGGGCTCCGGGGGCTGGTGGTGGTCTGGCCAACGCCATTGTTGGCAGTCTGCTGCAAACGGGTCTGTCCATTCTGCTGGGCGCACCGGCTGGCCTGCTGACGGGTATTTTTCTGGCGGAATACGGGGCTGACAGCAAACTGGCCCGGACTGTGCGGTTTGTGTCGGACATGCTGCTGTCCGCGCCGTCCATTCTGATCGGCCTGTTTATCTACATGCTGCTGGTTGAGCCGTTTGGCCACTTCTCCGGGTTTTCCGGTGCGGCAGCCCTCGCGCTCATGGCCATGCCGATTATTGTGCGCACCACGGAAGACATGCTGCGGCTGGTGCCGGTGTCCATGCGCGAGGCCGGGATTGCACTGGGTGCGGCCAAGTGGCGCGTCATTCTGTTTATCTGCGTGCGGGCCGCGCGCGGCGGCATCATGACCGGTGTGCTGCTGGCCATTGCCCGCGTGGCGGGGGAGACGGCGCCGCTGCTGTTCACCTCGCTGGGGAATTCTGAGTGGTCTCTGGATATGCGGCGGCCCATGGCCAGCCTTCCGGTGGCAATTTATCAGTATGCAGGCTCTGCCTATCAGGACTGGATGCAGCAGGCATGGACCGGAGCCCTGCTGGTGACGATGGGTGTGCTCATTATCAATATTGTGGTGCGGGTGGGCATCCGCGGAGGACGGACATGAACGAGAACACCATGCAGGTTATGCCCTCGGCTAACGGGGAGGCTGATGCGTCAGCCGCTGCGCTGTCAGAACGTCCGATCGCCATTCAGGTGAATGATCTGGATTTCTATTACGGCAAGACCCACGCGCTGCATAACATTACGCTGGGCTTTCCCGAGCGGAGTGTAACGGGGATGATCGGCCCCTCCGGCTGCGGAAAATCCACGCTGCTGCGGGTGCTGAACCGGATGTATGACCTGTATCCGGGCCAGCGCGCCACGGGTGAGGTGCTGTTTGCCGGCCAGAATATTCTGGGAAGCGGGCTGGATCTGAACGCCCTGCGCTCCCGCGTGGGGATGGTGTTCCAGAAGCCCACACCGTTCCCGATGTCCATTTATGACAATATCGCGTTTGGTATCCGCCTGCATGAGCGTGTGTCCCGCTCCGAAATGGACGGGCGTGTGGAAGATGCGCTGCGCCGCGTGGCGTTGTGGCCGGAGGTAAAGGACCGCCTTCAGGCATCCGCCACGGCGCTTTCCGGCGGCCAGCAGCAGCGTCTGTGCATTGCCCGCACCATTGCGGTGCGCCCGGAAGTGATCCTGCTGGATGAGCCGACCAGCGCGCTGGACCCCGTCTCTACCGCGCGGATTGAAGAACTGCTGGACGAACTCAAGACCGATTTCACCATTGCCATTGTCACGCATAACATGCAGCAGGCTGCCCGCTGTGCGGATCAGGTCGCCTTTTTCTATCTGGGGGAACTGGTGGAAGTGGACAGCACGGCGCGGATGTTTACCGCCCCGCGTGAAAGCCGCACACAGGACTACATTACCGGCCGCTTTGGCTGAACAGGGAGGAGACACTCATGGGGAACGAACCCGCGCATACCGTCACCCGATATGATCAGGAGCTGGACCGTCTGCGTGGGCTGGTTGCCCGCATGGGTGGTCTGGTGGAACGCCAGACGGCGCAGGCCATTGCCGCCGTGGTAGATCAGGATGAAGACGCCGCTCTGGAGCCGCCTGAGCTGGATGTGGAAGTGGATGCTCTGGAGCGTGAGGCGGAAAGCCTCGCCATCCGTATTCTCGCCCTGCGTGCGCCGATGGCGGTTGACCTGCGCGTGATTATCGCCGTGCTGAAAATTACCGGCGATTTTGAGCGGATCGGGGATTATGCCTCCTCCATCGCCCGACGGGCGCTGAAGGTCGAGCCGCTGGATGGGGCGCTGTCCTTTGGTGCCCTGCGCAACATGGCGCGTCTGGTGCAGGAAAACCTGCACAGCGCGATTGAAGCCATGGTCAATAATGACAGTGAATGCGCCATGCAGGTCTGGGGGTCGGATACAGCGATTGACGAACTCTATACCGCCATGTTCCGTGAACTGGTGACGTATATGATGGAAGACCCGCGCAAGATTGGCCCCTGTATCCACCTGCTGTTCGTAGCGAAAAATCTCGAACGGATCGGGGATCACGCCACCAATATTGCCGAGCGCGTTTACTATGCGGTCACCGGGGAAATGCTTCCCGCGCTGCGCCCGCGTGGCGGAGCCGCGAAAAAGGGCAGTTAAAGCAGCCTGACTGCGTGCTGCCGTGGAGACTGAGAAAGGGGCAGGACGTGCGTAAAGCAGGCTGGATCGGGATGGTGTCGTTGCTGGCACTGGCCGGTTGCGCGGAAGAAAACGGGGTGTGTCAGGTCGCAACACTGGGCGACCTCCCTGTTCTGAACAAATTTGGCTCCCCTATCGTGGGGGTGACAATCAACGGGCATGACGCCGCGATGGTTGTGGATAGCGGGGCCGATCTTTCCATGATTTCGGAAGAGGCTAGCAAGAATTTTGGCCTTACGGACACCGGGCACGTTCTGAACATCAGCGGCGTGACGGGTGAGATGCTCTCCCCCGTCATGCGGGCGGATAAGATGGGCCTCGGCACCGCCACCAGCGGGGAAGTGTATCTCACACAGGCAAAGCGGTCTTTTGGCGGCACACTTGAAGGACGCCCTGTTGTCGGGCTGTTCGGGGCGGATTTCCTCCGGTCCTATGATGTGATGTTCAATCTGCCTGCCCGAAAAATTGCGCTCTATGAGCTGAGCGGGTGCAAAAGTCCGACCCCGACATGGGATGGTCCCTCCTCAACGCTCGACTGGTATCGCCTCGGGACTCAGGGGATGCGGATAGGCACCACCATGAGGCTGAACGGCAAGAAGATTGATACCATGCTGGACAGCGGGGCGTGGCATACAACTGTCCTGCCATCGCAGGCGCGTAAAGCGGGCGTCATGAAAGACGAGCTGGCGCGGGGTTTTCCGGTGACATCAGGGGGTGTCAACGGAAAACGACGCGGCGGCGGATATCTGCACCGTTTTGACAGCCTTCAGATCGGGACGGAACTCTATCCCAACCCGATGCTGGCCGTCTCTCCCATTGAAACAGATGGCTATGCCCTGCTAGGGGCGGACTTCCTGCGGCATAACCGGGTGTGGATTTCCTACAAGAAGGAGCAGATCTTCATCCAGCGGCTCCGGCCGCCGGAGCAGGATCATACGTTCGAGTTGCTGATCAGGCAGAAAAATGCGCCAGTCACAGGTGGCGTAAGCCCCACAGGCCCAGCGGCTGCGCCACTCCCAGTGACAGTACCCCCCGCTGCCGGGGTGCCCGCAAGCGGGGCTGTGGTGACAGCAGCGCCGTCTGACCAGACGGGTGCTGCGCGGTAAGCCAGCAGGAAAAGTTTTTTCAAAAAACAGCGGCGCCCGTGCGGCCCGGTATCGGTCAGGATCGTCTGACCAGTACCGGGCCTGTTTTTTATGGGGCGTGGAGCGTCAGCCCGAGCTGCTGTGCAAGCTGGGGGGATGTGGGCAACATGCTCAGGGTCGCGGCAATCGCCATCAACGGCACAGGCTGCGGCGGGTGCACGGTCATGGTCAGGGGGCCGTTGCCGAGGTTGGCCAGATAGCTTGCAAACTGAGGCAACGGCGCTTTCGGGTCGCTGCCTTCGGGGGCCATGCTGTTCCGCAGAGACGTTATATAGTCCTGCGGGGTTGTGCCGCGTGTGCTGGCAAAATTTGCTATCACTTTGGGGACCAGCCCGTGATCCCGGTAGGACAAGTTCATGCTGATCACCTGCATATCCGCAGCACTGGCTGAGAGCATGGCGAGCGTACTGGCCTCGCTGAAGTCTCCGTCTAGTGTCAGACGGCCCATGTCCGGAGCTTCCAGACTGAAGGTGTCGATATGCAGTTTTCCGGCTTTGTAATCATGCGTCAGGTTCAGCACCAGCGCACCCCGGAAATGGTCATAGCCCAGAGCCGGCAGGAAAGAGAGGTTGGGCACGGCAGGCCACAGTTCCAGCCCCTGAACGGCTGAGACTTCTTTTTCCAATGCCTCGGTATGGGTGGCGTGGGATGTGAGGCGGGCCACGCGGAGCAGAGGGCTTGTGCCTTCTATGCTCAGGGCGTCCACCTGAATATCCCGCACGCCGTCCAGCGGTTTGTAGGGGGCATTGGTGGTGTAACTCTTATACAGTCCGGCCAGATCCATCCCGTCCAGCAGGATGGCGCTGGCGGTAATCTGGCGCTGCGGGGCAACGCTGGTTGCCAGCCGGAGGTCTTTTGCGTCCAGATGGGAGGCTTCATCATTCCCGTAATCATCCACCTTCAGGCTGGATGCGGTGAAGTCCGACTGCATGCTGGCAATAAAGCCATGCAGCTTTCTGGCGTCCACATGTTTGATTTCCAGCGCCTGCGGGGGTGTGCCCTGTTTTTCATCGCCGTTGCTGGGCAGGGTAACGCCATCCAGAGACAGATCATCCAGACGCAGGTTGCCTGAGGTATCGGTGAACTGAAACTTGTGAAAAACGAGATGGCCGATTCGTCTGGCTTCATCCCCTGTGGTGCTGACTTTGGAAATTTCCGCGTCGTCCGCTGTCACGCTCTGCTGCCCCTGCCGGAAAACCAGCGCGGTAAATTTTACACTCCGCCCAAGCAGGCCGGGCCATGCCTTTTTATATGTAAAGGACGTATCCGGCCCCAGTGTCTGGCGGAAACTGTCGATACTTTTTTCCAGCATGACATGCTCGGCATGGCGGGCCGCCAGCCATCCGACACAGGCGAGGGCTGCAATACCAGCAACTGTAAAAGGGACATGTTTCTTCACCAGGTAGGAATCCTGCTTGTTTTGACAAAGGAAGTCGTCACCGTATCTCCCCGTGTAATGCACGGGCGGGGGGTGCTGCAAGTCTGGCTATGGTAACATGTTACCGTAAGAAAAACTGTTGATTTTACGGGGAGCAACGCCAATTCCTCTTGACGAAGCCCTTTGGCGCCCGCATAAGGCGCCCATCTTCAAAGCTTATAGTCTTAACGGAATCACACTCTCATGAAGACCACCCTCTCGCTGAAACCCGCGGAGGTGACGAAGAACTGGATCCTGATCGATGCCGAAGGCCTCGCTCTTGGTCGTCTGGCCGTCATCATCGCGAACCGCCTGCGCGGCAAGCACAAAGCTCAGTTCACCCCGCATGTTGACTGCGGTGACCACGTTGTTGTCATCAACGCCGAGAAAGTGGCGCTGACCGGCAACAAGGCTGGCCAGAAGCTGTTCCACTACCACACGGGTTATCCCGGCGGTATCAAGACCCGCACCATTGCACAGCGTCTGGGTGGCAAGAACCCGGACCATGTTGTGGTGAAGGCCGTTGAACGCATGATCACCCGTGGTCCGCTGCAGCGCCAGCAGATGCGCAGCCTGCATGTTTATGCCGGTGCCGAGCACCCGCATGACGGCCAGCAGCCGCAGAAGCTGGACGTGGCTGCCATGAATCGCAAAAACGTCGTTAACGCGCAGAAAGGCTGAGCATCATGTCTGAAACTCAGGAACGTACAGGCACGCTGGCTGATCTGAAAGACGTGGTTCCCACGGCTCCGGAAGCCCCGGTCTATGAAGTTAAACGCGATGCGCAGGGCCGCTCCTACGCAACGGGCCGTCGTAAAGACGCTGTGGCCCGCGTGTGGATCAAGCCCGGTAAAGGCGACATTACGGTTAACGGTCGTCCCGTTGGCACGTATTTCGCACGTCCGGTGCTGCGCATGCTGCTGACGCAGCCCTTCCTGGTGGCTGACCGCTACAACCAGTTCGACGTTGTCTGCACCGTCGTTGGTGGTGGTCTGTCCGGTCAGGCTGGTGCAGTCCGTCACGGCATCAGCCGTGCGCTGACGCACTATGAACCCGGCCTGCGCAGCATTCTGAAAGCTGCTGGCTTCCTGACTCGTGACTCCCGTCAGGTTGAACGTAAGAAATACGGCCGCGCCAAAGCCCGTCGTTCCTTCCAGTTCAGCAAGCGCTGATCCGGCAGGGGCGAGCGGCTTACACGCTACGTCAGGAAAAGGCGGGAGAGGGAAACCTCTCCCGCCTTTTTTATGTCTGGCGGGTTTGGTCCGGCCTGTTTCAGGGGGCCAGAAATGCCTTTACGTCCCGTGCCAGAGCCGCACGGCTGTCCGGGCGGGTATAGAGCATGTGGCCGCCGGGGTAGGTGTGCAGGCCAATGCGGTTGCGGCCGACAGGGATATGCTCCGTTACCCAGCGTGCGCTGGCAAAGGGGCAGGCCAGATCATAATATCCGTTGGCAATAAAGATCCGCAGGGTCGGGTTCAGAGCCAGCAGGCGGCGCAGAATGGGAATCTGATGCGCCATCGGTTCCCCATCGCCCCGGAAATCCCACGCGGCATTCACCTTCATGCTCAGCAGTTCGTAGGACAGATCCGTCCGGTAATTCAGGGTTTTGGCGGCATAGTTTTCAAACGCGCTGCCATAGGCGCGGCCAAAGCCAGAGAGGGTCGGGTCCGGGCTGTCACCATTATCCACACCTTCGGGGAACGGGTCGGCAATGGACACCGTGGCATCATACAGCGTGTAAAGGCGTCCGTCCCGGCTGCGTACATCATGCGCCATGGGCTGCGGCTGGCCGCGTTCCTTGGCAATCACGTCCTGCGGCAGGCCGGTGTGGTTGGCAACCTCTTCATAAAAATCACGCGCGGCATCGCCCGTGGGCGGGGTGTTGGCCAGCGTGGAAAGATACGGGCCGAGTGCGTAGTGATAGGCCTCATCAAGCTGATGCGCTGCGGTTTCCGGCGCGAGTTTGTGCTGTAAGGCCAGTTTTGCGGCCTCAAAGGACGGCAGCGTGAGGGCGGAGGCCAGAATGCTGTTGCTGGTATCCAGCAGCCCCATATCCAGCGCCGGTGAAATCATGACGATGCCGTTCACCATCAGATTCTGCTGCTGGGCCAGAGCTTCTGCGACTTCTATTGAGCGAATGCCGCCGTAGCTTTCCCCCACCAGATAGCGCGGGGAGGTCAGGCGGCCGTTGGTGTTGGCCCAGAGCTGAATGGTCTTGGCAAAGGCCCGGGCATCCTGCTTGACGCCATAGAAGGTTTTGTCAGCAGTTTTCGGGTCGGTCGGGGTGGACCAACCGGTGCCGGGGGCGTCAATAAACACCATGTCCGTGTCCGGCAGCCAGCTATCCGGGTTGAGCGCCAGCCGCGCATTGGCGCCGTCCGTCGGGTTGCCTGCGGGAAATGTCAGCGCGGTGGGGCCAGCGGCGCCCAGATGCAGATAAGCCGTGGCTCCGCCGGGACCACCATTGAAGAAGAAGGACACCGGACGTTTTGCCGGGTCCGCGCCGTCCTGCGTGTAGGCCACGTAAAACATGCGGGCTGTGGGCTTGCCGGCATCATCCCGCAGCACGAGTGTTCCCGCGTGGGCGGTGTAGCTGATCTTGTGGCCAGCAAACGTGTCCGTGTGGTGCGTTATGGCATCATCCGGGAGCAGGGCGGCGGTGCCGGTAAACTCTGTCCGGGCCTCCTTGGGCGCATCAGCATGGGGTGCGGTTGGCGGCGTGGGCGGCACGGCGTATACTGGGGCCGCAGACAGGCAAAGGGCAGTGGCTAAAGCAAGTCCGGCCTTTGTGTGCGGTCTGCGCATGTGTTTGCAGAGTAAAGAAGGCTTAATCATCTGGGTTTATTCTCCAAACACAAAAAAAGATACGAGGGTGTGCGGGCAATTCTGTCCGGTCAGGGCGGGAATGGCCATTTTTTGACAAAATTTCCTGCCTAAAACACGCCCGTCTTCCTGATGGTTATCAGGAAATATGGAAGGAATATTTATGCAGTTCATTCGGAAAATCGCCGTTCTGGGGTTGCCGCTTGCAACGGTTCTGGTTTCAGCCACAGCCGCCCATGCTGATCCTTGCCACTCCCTGACATCCTGCGCACAGCAGGGAGTGGAGAATACGCGTAATGCCGTCAAGACTGATGCTAACCAATTTTCATCCAATCTGAAAAACGCCGGCCAGTCCGCACAGGATCAGGCAAAAGAACGCTGGAATAATGCCAGCGAGGCAACCCGTAAGAAGTGGGAAGCCCAGCGTGACAAGGTGACCAGCGTGGAGCAGAACGCGAAGAATAAGTGGAACAACGCGAACGAGGAAACCCGCAAGAAGTGGGAAGCCCAGCGTGACAAGGTGACCAACGCGGAGCAGAACGCGAAGGATAAATGGAATAACGCGAATGAGGAAACCCGCAAGAAGTGGGAAGCCCAGCGCGACAAGGTGACCAACGCGGAGCAGAACGCAAAGGATAAGTGGAACAACGCGAACGAGGAAACCCGCAAGAAGTGGGAAGCCCAGCGCGACAAGGTGACCAACGCGGAGCAGAACGCAAAGGATAAGTGGAACAACGCGAACGAGGAAACCCGCAAGAAGTGGGAAGCTCAGCGCGATAAGGTGACGAACGCGGGCAAAAGCGCGCAGGAAAAATGGAACAATGCCGGGCAGGATACAAAAAATGCCTGGAAGAGCCAGAAAGATCGTCTGAAGTCTGACTGGAAAGATGCAACGTCTCTGCCCAGACTGTAAGGCACTGAGTCGTTAGGCAAGAAAAAGGCCCCTTCCTTTCGGGAGGGGCCTTTTTTGCGTCTGAGAGGATCAGAAGCCTTTACGTTTGCGGCTGGACGGACCGCCTTTGCTGAAGCCGCCACCGCCACCCTTACGGGGCGGACGACTGCCACCGGGGCCACCAGCAGAACGCGGCGGACGACCGCTGTCGCGGCTGGCACCGCCACGCGGCGGAGCAGAAGGCTCGACCGTAATTTCATCCGCATCAGCACCAGCGGCACAGGACTGGAAGCGTTCAGCTTTATCCTGTGCAATTTCTACCAGTGTGTGGTCCGGCTGGATGCGGATCGCGCCGATATCCTGCTTGCGGATACCGCCCAGACGGCAGAGCATCGGCACAAGCCATTTCGGGTCAGCGCGGTCTTCGCGGCCAACGGAGAGGCGGAACCATGCGCCCGGTTCACGCGGGCCACGGGTGTCACCTTCTTCGTCATCCCGGCGGGTGCGTTCACGCGGCGCTTTTTTGATAGAGCCGGGAGAAATAACGCGTACGCTGGTGGGTTCCGGCAGGTTGGCGCGCCACATGGCAATCAGCGCCGCAGCAAGCTGGTCCGCAGAATGTGCTGCTGTCAGCTTGGTGATCAGCTCATGCATGCCACCGGCTTCCGGCACGGTAATGGAGAGTTCCGGAGCGGACAGCAGGCGTTCCGCATCGGCTTTGGCAATATCGTCCGGTGTCGGGGCGCCGCCCCATTCTGCCGTAACTTTGGCCCCTTCCAGTAGGCGTTCCGCCAGCCTTCTGCGTGAGGGCGGCACCAGCAGAACACAGGTCCCTTTGCGCCCGGCGCGCCCGGTGCGGCCAGAACGGTGCAGCAGGGTTGCAGGGTTGGACGGCAGGCTGGCGTGAATCACCAGCCCGAGGTCGGGGATATCAATGCCACGGGCTGCAACGTCAGTCGCCACGCAAACGCGGGCCTGGCCATGCCGCAGGCTTTCAATGGCGCGGCTGCGTTCGTTCTGCCCGAGGTCACCGGAAATGGCGACGGAGGAGAAGCCACGCTGCGTCAGAATCCCCTGCAACTGCCGCACGGCTTCACGCGTGTGGCAGAACACAATAGCGGTGGGAGACTCCATCTGGCGCAGCACGTTGACGATGGTGCCAGCCATGTCGGACTGGTCCGTCAGAATGGCGCGGTACGTAATGTCCGTATGCGGGGCGCTGCCGGTCTGCGTATCAATACGCAGGGCGTCCGTCTGGTAGCGGCGGGCCAGATTGGCAATGTCCCGGGCAATAGTGGCGGAGAACAGCAGGGTGCGGCGTTCCGGCGGGGCGGCTTTCAGCAGGGTTTCCAGTTCATCCCGGAAGCCCAGATCAAGCATTTCGTCCGCTTCATCCAGCACCACGGCGCGCAGATTGCTCAGTTTGAGCTGCCCGCGGGAGAGATGGTCACACAGGCGGCCCGGCGTGCCGACAACAATGTGGCAGCCAGCGTTCAGCGCACGGGCTTCCACACGGGGTTCCATCCCGCCAACGCAGGAGACAATGCGCGCACCGCTGGAGGCATAGAGCCATTCCAGCTCATTGCGCACCTGCAGGGCGAGTTCACGCGTGGGAGCAATGACCAGAGCCAGCGGCGCGCCCGGCGGGGGGCAGCGGCCATTGTCATCCAGCAGGGTGTTGGCCATCGCAAGGCCAAAGGCAACGGTTTTGCCAGAGCCGGTGCGGGCTGAAACAAGAAGGTCCCGACCTTCGGCGTCAGGCGCCAGAACGGCGGCCTGAACTGGGGTTGCGGAGTCGTACCCGCGAGCGGCAAGGGCGCTCGCAAGAGAGGCGGGGGCATTCTGAAAAGGCATTCTACTTTAGGTCCAGGCAACAAGATGTATGGGGGGATAAAGGTTCCCCGCATAAATGGCCAGAGGCCTGGCCGGAGAACTTTTGCCCTGAGCGCTTTTGAGCAAGCGTGGTGTGTTACTGGAACGGCAGGTAACGGAAGTCCAGAAATATCTGACTCATGCTGGTATCCGGTCCGCCGCCCTGACCCTTCCAGGCATCCCTGCGGGAGTAGGCAAGCTGGGCTCCGGCTTCCACCGTTCCGTAATGTCCTTTGAAGAAGCGATACCATGCGCCGACGGTCGCTTCCATCACGCTCCGGGTGTTGGCCGTGCAGCCCAGAGTGGACAGTTCCGTCTCACATCCAAGGTTGGAATAGTTCGGGTTGCCGTAGCCATACGCGCCGCCGCCATAGTTGGAATAGCGCCGTCCGGCTTCCTGATATCCAAAGAAACCATACACATCCACGCGCGGGGTGGGGTGGGCAATAATGCCGCCGGTTGCCTGCACGGAAGGAATGGGAGCGACGTCCCCGTCAGCTTTCAGGGTGGCGTCGGGCAGCAGAACGGAGCCATACCGGCCTATGCCAACTCCGGCGAGCCCGGCCAGACGCACTTCCACCTTATGCGGCACAACCGGCAAAACCATGGAGCCCCCGCCACCGCCAGCAATGGCGGTATTGTTGTGGCCCTGCCCGAGGGATGCGACGCGGTCATGCGGGAAATGCAGGATTCCCACGGCTTCGTAATGGCCCCAGTGCGGGTCCCACGCCACCTTGCCGATCACATCCGGCGCAATCTCGTTGGAGAAGGGGGCATCATTGGTCAGGCCTGTGCCATTGCTGCTGATGGTAGCGGTTTTGCCGTTGGGCAGCGTGACGGTGCCGTCCGCATTGGTAAAGCCGGTGGTGTCATACAGCGTGGCGGAGTTTTCGATGGACAGGCCCAGCCACAGACGATGCTGGAGGAAGTCCTTCACAAACCGGAACTGGAGCTGCCGTGCCCATGTCTGGCCTGCCAGCATGGAGGATTCGATTGTTTCCGGCAGACTTTCCTGACGCGGGATAATGCCGATGCGGCCCGGTGTCAGCATGCTCCACGCCTGCCCGGCAAGGAAATGGAAGTCCAGATCACTATTATCATAAGCCAGATAGGCCTGCCGCATGCGGAAGGCGTAGCTGTTGCTTTCATAAGCGTCGGTCGTGGCGGCGCCAGCCCCGAAATCCATTTCAAAGAAGCCGGAGATGGTGGAGTGGTTATCCACGTTGCCGCGCGCCATGAGGGAGATACGGCTGTAACGCGCGCTGCCTTCAAAATTGTTGGTGTGATAACGGGACTCGTTCGGATACGGCATGGCCTGCCAGTAGTTGAACGTGCCGGACGGCACATGGCGGTTTTCAACCACGGCCGAGGCATCCAGAAACCCGCCCAGAATGAGGGTGACAGGCCCCATATGGAACACGCCGTGGTCACCCAGCGCACCGGCGGCCTGTGCGCCCGCGGTTTCCCGCGCATGCGGGCCAACACTGTTTTCCGCAATGCGGGAAATGACGTCTTCCGCGCGGTGGCCAATAACAGCTTCCACATCCGGGTGCGTATCAACCCCGGAGAAGATGGGCTGAGCGTCCGGTCCTGTCGCATGGTGCACCATGTGGTGCGGCGTGTTCATGGCGGTGGAGGTGGCTTCGGCAGGTTCAAGACCAGCCTCTTCAGTCCCGGTTTCCGGGGACCAGCCTTTATGGCTCGTGCCGCCGCTGCCAGATACGGTATTCCGCGCGGTTGTCAGCGTATGGTGGCTGCTGCCGTCCACTGCGGAGCGGGTTGCAGCCCCCCCGGCATGCCCCCCCAGCGCGGCCCGATGCGCGGCAATCTGCTTCTGCATGCCGACAAGCGCCTTCTGGAGCGCTTTCTGCTGCTCCTGAATTTGCGCCATCTGGTGTTCCAGAGCCTCCAGAGAGGCTGCTTCATCTTCTGCTGCATGTGCCTCACGGGAGAACTGCAAGCCGGACAGCCCCGTCGCCAGAATAGTGCCAACACACAGCCAGATCCGCATCTGGCGTGATGCCGGCGCAGGCAGAAGAGAAGAGGTGATCATTTCTTTAAATATTATCCCCGGAACAGGCGCATTTATTGTTTGAAACCATTTTGCCGAGGCGTGCGTAAAGACTATTTTTTTAAAAAATAATTTCAGCAAGACCGGCTTCCACGTTATGAGCACTGTAAATTTTGACGAAGCGAATGTCAGAGAGGATATGCTGTGGCAAAAATGATCCATTCCATGCTGCGTGTTCTGGAGGAACAGCGCTCGCTGGCGTTTTATGAGGCAGCGTTCGGGCTGCGCCCGGTGGACCGGCTGGTGTTTGACAGCTTCACACTGATCTATCTGGCGAATGAGGAGCAGACCTTTGAGCTGGAACTGACCATCAATCACGGCCGGACCGCACCGTATGTGCTGGGGGATGGCTACGGGCATCTCGCCGTTTCAGTAGAGGATCTGGCCTCCGAGCATGAGCGGCTGGACGCGGCAGGGTTGTCCCCGACGCCCATCAGGACGCTGGAACTGGAAACCCGCATTATCGGCACGTTCTTTTTCCTGACCGACCCGGATGGCTATAAAATTGAGGTGCTGAGCCGTGGCGCGCCGGGGCGTTTCCTCTGAGCCACGCGGTGTTGTTCCGCAATGGTATTAGGGGCTGAACTGCCTTATAAGGCGCGGTATGCAGACCTCTTTCTTCAAGATGCACGGGCTTGGGAATGACTTTGTCATTTTCGACGAGCGTGCCGGCCATCTGTCCCTGACCCCTGCGCGCATTGCAGCCCTTGCTGACCGCCGGAGGGGCATTGGCTGTGACCAGCTTGTGACGCTGCGCCCGGCCTGTGCGGATGGAGCGGATGTGTTTGTGCGCTTTTTTAACCCCGACGGGTCAGAGGCCGGGGCGTGTGGTAACGCCTCTCGCTGTGTGGCGGATCTGGTGTTCCGCCAGACCGGCAACCGTACCCCCGTTCTGCAAACACGCGCAGGAACCCTGCCTGCGCGTATTGAAGAAGACGGGCTGGTGACGGTGGATATGGGAGCCCCAAAACTGGACTGGCAGGCCGTGCCTCTTGCAGCCGAGATGGACACACTCCATCTGCCCCTTCCCGGAGACCCGGCAGCGGCCTCCATGGGGAACCCGCACGCAACTTTTTTTGTGAAAGATTTTTCGATGCTCAGCCAAGGCAGCGCGCTTGAGCATGACCCGCTCTTCCCTGACCGTGCCAATATTGGTTTCGCCCGCATAGACACCCCCGCCCGGATGCGCCTGAAAGTGCATGAGCGCGGCGCAGGGGTTACGGAAGCCTGCGGGTCCGGTGCCTGTGCGGCTGTGGTCAATGCCGTGCGGCGCGGGCTGGTGGAGCGCCGCTGCGCCGTGGAGCTGGATGGCGGCCTTCTGCACATTGAATGGGCGGATAATGACCATGTGCTGATGACTGGCCCTGCGGCTGTTGCATTTGACGGGATGGTGGATCTGGCCACCTACGCCTCATGACCCGTCCGGAAATTCTGACCTTCGGGTGTCGGCTGAACACGTGGGAAAGCGAGGTCATGCGTGAGCATGCCGCAGCGCTGGAGGACGTGATTATCGTCAACACCTGTGCGGTGACGGGGGAGGCCGAGCGGCAGGCCCGGCAGGCCATCCGCCGCGCGCATCGTGATAAGCCGGGCGCCCGGATTGTGGTGACGGGCTGTGCCGCGCAGATTGACCCGGACCGCTGGGCTGCCCTGCCGGGCGTCACCCGTGTTCTGGGTAATGAAGAAAAGCTGAAGGCGGAAAGCTGGGCACCCGCTGCCATGAACGAGCCGCTCGCCGTCTCGGATATTATGGCCGCCAGAGAAACCGCCGCCCATCTGGTCACGGAATTTGCGGGCCGGACGCGGGCCTTTGTACAGGTCCAGCAGGGGTGCGACCATCGCTGCACGTTCTGCATCATTCCCTTCGGGCGCGGGCCATCCCGCTCCGCGCCGGTTGGCGTGGTGGTGGAGCAGGTGCGCGCCCTTGTCGAATCGGGCTACCGGGAGGTGGTGCTGACAGGCGTGGACATGACCTCATGGGGCGGGGACCTGCCGGGCACGCCCTCACTCGGGCAGTTGTGCCGCCGGGTGCTGGGGCTGGTGCCACAGCTTGAGCGTCTGCGCCTGTCCTCGGTTGATCCGGTGGAAATTGATGAGGATATCTGGCGTCTGCTGGAGCATGAGCCGCGCTTCATGCCGTATCTGCATCTCTCACTTCAGGCCGGGTCGGACCTGATTCTCAAACGGATGAAGCGCCGCCATCTGGCGGAAGATGCCGCACGGGTCATCACGCGGGCGCGCAGTCTGCGCCCCGATATCGGCATTGGCGCGGACGTAATTGCCGGGTTCCCGACGGAAGATGATGCGCTGTTTGAAGAGACACGCGCTTTTCTGGAGGCGCAGGGCGTGCCGTATCTGCACGTCTTTCCGTATAGTGAGCGGCCGGGCACGCCGGCGGCGCGGATGCGGGCTGTGCCGGTGCCCGAGCGCAAGGCGCGGGCTGCGCGCCTGCGGGAGGTGGGGGCGGCCTCGGCCGAGCGGTATTACCAGAGTCTGGTCGGCCAGACTTTGCGTGTGCTGATGGAAACGCCCACATCAGGGCATAGTGAACAGTTTGCCCCGGTCCGTCTGGCGGAAGGTGAGGCGGAAACGGGTGAGATTATCAGTCTGCGGGCTGTGGCGGCAGATGCCGCGGGCCTGCTGGCGGAAAGGGTTTGAGATGGCGCTAGGTTTCTTTTCACGCCTCAAGCAGGGGCTGTCCCGCTCAACGCAGAAGCTGGGCGGCGGGCTGACATCCGTCTTCACCAAGCGCAAGCTGGATGACGAGGCGCTGGAAGAGCTGGAGGATCTGCTGATTACCGCGGACCTTGGCCCAAGCGTTGCCGAACGGATTATCGAATCGTTCCGGAAGACGCGCTTCGGCACGGAAGTTACGGACGAGGAAATCCGCAACACACTGGCGGATGAAATTGCCAGTGTGCTCGCCCCGGTGGCCATTCCGTTTGAACCCGACCCGGCGCATAAGCCGCATGTGGTGCTGGTGGTGGGCGTCAACGGTGTTGGCAAAACCACCACCATTGGCAAAATGGCCCGCTTTTTCACCGATCAGGGGAAGAAGGTGATGATGGTGGCAGGGGACACGTTCCGTGCCGCCGCAGTGGAGCAGTTGCAGGTGTGGGGCGAGCGCACAGGCTGCCCCGTGATTGCTGGCGCACCGAACGCAGATGCCGCCGGTCTGGCGTTTGAAGGGCTGAAACGGGCCAAGGCGCAGGGTGCGGATCTGCTGTTTGTGGATACGGCGGGCCGCCTGCACAATAAAAGTGCGCTGATGGAAGAACTGGCCAAGATTATCCGGGTTATGCGGAAATTTGATGAGACCGCTCCGCATTCCGTCCTGCTGGTGCTGGATGCCACCACGGGCCAGAACGCTATGGAGCAGGTGCGCGTGTTCCGCGAACTGGTGAATGTCACCGGTCTGGTGGTGACCAAGCTGGATGGTTCGGCCCGTGGCGGTATTGTCGTGGCGCTGGCCGACAGTTTTGGCTTGCCGGTGCATGCTGTAGGTGTGGGGGAACAGGTGGAAGATCTCCGTCCGTTCTCGGCGCAGGACTTTGCCAAAGGGCTGGTCGGCTCGCCTGAAATGGGGGCGGAAGCCGCATCCTGATGCAGGCGGAATCGTCCGCCGGTGCGCTTTTTTTGCATGCGTGACGGATTTTCCGCTCAGTGCTACGGATGCTTCCTTGACAGGATATGGCAGCGCCGTTAGCAAGCGCCTGCACCCCTCTGGAGTGCGAAGTATGGGTGAAGACAGCGACGAGTCTTTCGCGAAGCGACTGAAAGAGGCGGAACGCCGCTCCGGTCGGGTTGAGGAAGATGAAAAAGCCAGCAAAGCTGAGAAGGATGAACAGTCCTTGCCAGCACTGGCGCTCAGAGCCGGGACGGAAATGATTTCCGCGCTGGTGGTTGGGGTTGCTGTGGGCTGGGGACTGGACCATTGGCTCCATACCCGTGCTGTTTTCCTGATTATCTTCGCGCTGCTGGGCGGAAGTGCAGGAGTGCTGAATGTCTGGCGGCTGGTAAAGCCACCGGAACAGTGAGTTGGAAAGCTGAGGATCCGGCAGAATAGACCGGACACAGTGGTGGAGTAGGAGAACGGTTTTGGCGGGCGGTTCCAGTATCGACGTACTTGGTCAGTTCGAGCTTCATCCCGTTCTTGGCGGGCTTGGTGAGGCGCTGCGCTTCAGTCAGTCACCCCTCTACATGATCCTGGCCGCGTGCCTGGTTCTTGCGTTCCTGTATTTCGGTATGCGTCCTGCTGCTGTGGTGCCTGGTCGTTTCCAGGCCGCGGCCGAGGTGTGCTACGAATTCATTCACAGCATGGCGGTTGATACTATCGGGCCGGAGGGCGCTGCCTTCTTCCCCTTCATCTTCACGCTGTTCTTCTTCATTCTGGCCGGGAACTATATCGGCCTGCTGCCTTTCTCCTTCACCTTTACCAGTCACATAGCAGTCACCCTCGGCCTTGCTGTCATGGTGTTCCTGCTGACGGTTATCGTGTCGCTCAAGGTGCAGGGTATCCGCTTCTTTGCGCACTTCATGCCGGCGGGTGCCAGCATGTTCCTCGCGCCGCTGCTGATCCCGATTGAGATCCTGTCCTTTCTCTCTCGTCCCGTGAGCCTGTCCATCCGACTGTTTGCAAACATGGTCGCCGGACACGTCATGTTCGATATTTTCGCAAGCTTTGTCATCATGCTCGCCGGTTTTGGCGTCGTGGGTGATGTGTTTGCGATAGGGCCTATTGCCATTAACGTGGCGCTGGTGGCTCTCGAGTTGCTTGTTGGTGTGCTGCAGGCCTATGTGTTTGCCATTCTGACGTGCATCTACCTGCGGGAGGCCGTGGCTCACTGAGCTGCTTTGCCCGTTTCGTTTGAACTGTACTTTTTAACAAGGAAGTGACTGATATGGACATCGCTGCAGCCCGGGAAATCGGTGCAGGTATCGCCGTAATCGCCCTCGCCGGCGTTGGTATCGGCCTCGGCAACATCTTTTCAACGCTGGTGAGCAGCATTGCTCGCAACCCGGCCTCCCGTCCGCACGTGTTCGGTCTGGGCATGCTGGGCTTCGCGCTGACAGAAGCTATCGCGCTGTTCGCGCTTCTCATCGCGTTCCTGATCCTGTTCGTCTGATAAAACGGTAGGAAAAGGGAGGCCTTCCTGTGGGTGTCATGATGAAGATTGTCCGTGCCGGTTTACTCGCTACGGTATCCGGCGTGTCTCTTCTGGTAATGGCTGCACCTGGTGCACACGCCGCAGGGATGCCTCAGCTTGATTTTCACAACCCTCTGGTGACCGGTCAGGTCATCTGGGGGGCTGTGATTTTCCTGGGCTTCTATCTGGTGCTGAGCCAGATTATGCTGCCCCGCGTTGGTCGCGTTCTGGAAGACCGGAGCAAGCGGATCTCGGGTGATCTCGATGTTGCGCGCTCTGCTAAACAGGATGCGGATAAAGCCGTGGCGGAACTCCAGCAGGCACGTAAAGATGCCATGGCTGAGGCTCAGGCCAATCTGCAGAAAACGCTGGACGCTGAACAGCGCGCTGCGGATCAGAAACTGGCAGAAATCAACGCCCGTCTTTCAGCCGAAATTGCGGACGCTGAAAAACGGATTGCTGCCGAAAAAGCTCAGGCTTTCGGTACGCTCAAAGAAATTGCGGCTGATACCACACAGGCGCTTGTTTCCCGCCTGACAGGTGTCACGCCTGACGCCCAGCTTGTGGCGCAGAAGGTTGACGGCGCGATCGCGCATCAGAATATCTGAGACCGGCTCCGGGAGAATATAAAGTCATGTCTGGCATTTTTCACGAAGCAGGTTTCTGGGTCGCTGTTTCCTTCGTTCTGTTCTTCGTCTTTTTTGGCCGTAAGGTCTGGACGCCTATCACGACCATTCTTGATAGCCGCGCCGCCCGCATCCGTCAGGAACTGGACGAATCCGCCCAGTTGCGCCGGGAAGCCGAGCAGATGCTGGAAGATGCCACGCGTGAGCGTGAGCAGGCTCTGATTGAAGCCAAAAGCGTGGTCGAGCAGTCCCTGAAGCACGCGGCCGAACTGGCTGAAAAAGCCCGTGCCGAAGCTGAAGCAGCCGTGCAGCGGCATGAACAGATGGCCCGTGACCGGATTGCCGCCGTAGAGCGCGCAGCCATCAAGGAAGTTCGTCAGGCGGCTGTCGATGTGGCTGTGGAAGCTGCCCGTAGCGTCATTGGCCAGTCCCTTGACCAGCAGAAGGCAGAAGCACTGGTTGATCAGGCTATTGCCAACCTGCCGACCGCTCTTGCGCGTCAAGCCGCCTGAACCGCGCGTTTGCTGATTGATCCGGCTTGAGCGCGGTCTCTCCCTCCCGGAGTGATGATACTCCGGTTCTGAGCATTGTTATTGCTGTTCTGGATGAACGGGATAATCTCCCGTTTGTCTGTCAGGAACTGGCGGAAGCCCTTGAGCATCTGCCGAAAACTGAAGTCGTTTTTGTAGATGATGGCAGCCGGGATGATACCGTTGCCGTCCTCCAGAAAATGCGCGCCGAGGTTCTGCCCGGTTTACGTGTTCTCTCCCATGATCAGTGTTGCGGAAAGTCTGCGGCCCTGCGCACCGGTATTACCGCCGCGCGGGGTGAATGGATTGCCACTATCGATGGCGACGGTCAGGATGATCCGCGGGAACTGATTGACCTCCTGCGTCTGGGGCGCTCTGCTAACGGCACGCCACCCCTCGTGGTGGGCGTGCGTAAAAAGCGGAAAGATGGCTGGTCCCGCCGTTTTGCGACCCGCTTTGCCAATGGTCTGCGCCGCCGCCTGCTGCGCGATGAATGCCCGGATACAGGTGCGCCGATCAAACTTTTCCAGCGTGATGCTTTTTTAAAACTGCCTCAGTTTGAAGGCCTGCATCGTTTTCTGCCTGCGCTGTTTGCGTCTTATGGCGTGCCGTTGCTGTGCCATCCGGTCAAGCACCGCCCGCGTCTGCATGGGCAGTCAAAATATACCAATTTTAACCGTGCGCTGGTGGGGATCCGTGATTTACTGGGTGTTATCTGGCTGCGGAACCGGACCCGCCTGCCGCGCTCGGTTCGCGAATGCTAAATCCACGTTGGGGCCAGCAACGCCTGTCCGGGCGTGCGCTGGCTTTGCTCGGTTTATTTGCGTTTTTCCTCTTTCTGCCGGGACGGGCCTCGACGCCCCCGTTTGATCGGGATGAGCCGCGCTATATGGAAGCGACGGCCCAGATGCTTGAAAGCGGTAATTTTGTAGATGTTCGCTTTCAGGATAAACCGCGTTATCTGCAACCCGCCGGTATTTACTGGCTGGAAGCGGCGTCCGTCGCCGCGACGGGGACCCTGAAAAGCCGCGCGGTCTGGGCGTATCGTCTGCCGTCTCTGCTGGCTATGACGGCCTCCGTTGTGCTGACGGCATGGATGGGGTCAGTGCTGTTCGGCTCGACAGCTGGTTTGGGCGCAGGCCTTCTGCTCATGGTCTCTGTACTGGTGACGGCAGAGAACCGGATGGGCACGATTGACTCAACTTTGTTGCTCAGTGTCCTGCTGGCGCAGGCTGGCTTGTTGCGGGCCTTGTGTGACCGTGAGGCAGAACGTCCCACGCCGCTGCGCACCGCTCTTCTGTATTGGGGAGCGATTGGCTGTGGCCTGATGCTCAAGGGGCCGGTGATTCTCATTCCGTCTCTGGCAACTCCTCTATGTCTGGCCGTTGTGGAGCGCAATTTCAGTCTGTGGCGCAGGCTGCGGCCTTTGTGGGGCTGGCTGATTTCTCTGGCTATTCTGCTGCCATGGTGCATTGCGATTGGTGTTGTCAGTCACGGTGAGTTTTTCCGCCGTGCTGTGGGCACCAATTTTCTGGGCAAGGTGGCATCAGGCCAGCAGGCGCATGGGTTGCCGCCGGGCTACCATCTGCTGGTCTTTCTGATTGCCTTCTGGCCCGGTTCATTTTTCGCAGCGGCGGCTTTGCCTGCGGTCTGGAAAAACCGGACGCTTCTGCCTGTTAAATATCTTTTGTGCTGGATTCTCCCGCACTGGCTAGTGTTTGAGCTGATCGCCACCAAACTTCCGCATTATGTGCTGCCGACTTATCCGGCAATCGCCATCCTTACGGCGGGTATGCTGGCACAGGGGGCGCCTGTGTGGGCAGGCTGGCCGCGTGCGCTCTGGGCGCGGCTGGTTTTGTGCGCTTATGGCGTGCTCTGGACGGTTGCTGGCGTTGCGCTGGCTCTGGCTGGCCCCATCCTGTTATGGAAGCTGGAGCATGTGGTCTCTCCCGCAGCACTGATTCTGGCTGGGGGCAGCCTGCCGCTGGTCGGCCTGTCCGTCGTCTTCATCTGTCGTTCGGAATTACGCAAGGCGTTGCTGACAAGTGCGGCCTGCGCGATGCTGCTCTACACGGGCCTGTTTCTGGTGGTTGTGCCGCGCCTGCACAGTATCTGGATGGCGCCGCGCCTGACTGCACTGGTCAATGCACATCGCCCTTGTGCCCAGACTGAGGTTTCGTCCGTCTCATTTTCTGAGCCAAGTCTCGTGTTCCTGATGGGTGGCAAAGTGCATCTGGAAGGACCGGAAGAAGCAGCCCACCGGATGCTAAACAATGAAGCCTGCACCGTGGCGCTGGTGGACGTCAAAAACACTGAGGCATTTCTGGCAACCCTCGGCCCCGCCCGTGACCGTCTACGCACCTATGGTTCTGTAACTGGTGTCAACTATTCCAATGGTCATCATTTGACTATCAGCCTGTATAAGATAGCACGGTGAGGTTTTTCTTTTTTCCGATAGGTCATTGATTTCGAGAGAGTAAAATGTTTTTTTCAAAAAATAAGATCTATTACGCTATAATTTTGTTACCAATATTCTCTCTCTGCTTTGCCAATTTTTTTATATTTAATGCGGATGATTTGGGTGTTCGTTACTCAGAAGACGCAAAAAATTCCTTCATCTCAGGGAATTATACAAATTATAGGTATTTTATACTGGCTCTGAGCTATGCTATTCGCTGGTTAAAAATAAACTATTTTGACAATGTTATTATTAATTCATTGCTATATTCTGCTGGGCTTATTTATTTCTGCTACGAATTCTCTCGTTATGTCGGCATAAGCTTAAAATATATAGCGTTTTTCTGTATTGCTGTGGCCTTTCAGGGGTTCATGGCAGATTTATCGTCTTTCACAATGGCCTACTGGAACTATGGTATTTCATGGATTGCCATGGGGGGCGCGCTTTATTTTTTAAGAACATGCAAGAATTTTTGGGGCTTGTCTGCGGCAATCATTCTTTCAGTTATTACGCTCACGTCCTATCAGGTGGCGGCGCAGCTTCTTATCCTTGCTGCAGGATGCGCCTATTTATATGCAGCTCTGTTTAAACCAAAAGACTCTTTGTTTCTTGAGCTAACATGGCGTCCGGTCTTTGTGTATGTCGTGTCCTGCGCAATTTTTCTGGTCATGAAAAAATGCATCGGGCCGGAATGGGGGCGTCCAGTACATTTTTCGGCATTGATACATAATATCAAGCCATATTTTGCGGATATATTTTATCAATTTTTCAATGGAAAATATTCTTCTATATTTCCAATGCATGAAAGATTTCTATATTTTTCATCTATTTTGGTAATGAGTCTGTATTTAATATATATGCTGATTTCCAAAAGGAATTATTGTTATTTTTTCGCTCTCTTAAGTCTCGCCGCCTGCTTAGTGTTTGCGGAAAATCCGTTTAATTTACCGTTTGATCTTTTTTGGCCATCCCCTCGGTCTCTAACATGTAATTCTTTTCTTTATCCTGTGCTGCTTATCTTTGTAGTGCAGAAAATATTTTCTTATCATGCACAGTTTCAGAAGCCTGCATTCTATCTGGGCGCAGTTTTTTTGTTGCTGTCTGTCAATAATCAGGCTGGTTTGTTCATGGAAAGACGGGAGCAAACGCAACGTGATATTGAAATTGGAAATGCTGTTCTGAGCGATATTAAAAATGTTGCTGGTATTTATAATGGTGAAAAAATCTCCGTTGTCAGTAGCTGGAGAAATATCGCGCAGTTAAACACGATTGCGGTAATGGACTATGCCTCTTCGGCCTTTACAACGGCGTGGAGTCCGGTGCCGCTTTTGCGCAAATTAAGTGGTGCGGACCTGCGGTCTGTTTCCATGCCTGCTTCAGTCTGCCCGCGAGAGCCTGAACGTTGGGATGTCCTGAAAATCAACGACGTTGTTGTGGTTTGTATGAAATAGCTTGTCAGGGGTAAACGATCTCATAATCATGCTTTTGAAAGCGAAGCAAAAGATTGTCGAAAATTGAAGAGATTTTTTGAAAGAAACACGCCTATATTTTTTTAAGAGATATTTATCAATAAGCTGTAATCAGTGGCATATGCCATTTTAGTCTTATTGTGATCGAGTTCCCAAAATTTATTTTGGGAATTCGCTCTCGTCGGGTTGTCAGAAGGCAGCGCGGTGAGACGCGAGTGCCTGAAGCAGAAAATATGTATGGTCGAAATCCGAAGTGATCAGATGCAGAAGAGAGACGCTTTAAGTCTCTTCGCGGTCGTGACGTAGGAAGAAGGGTCCTACGACACCATAGCATATGTGACAAAAGACTATGAATAGTGTCGCGGCAGAGCATAAGCATGACGCTCACTGATTATGCTCCGCCAAAACAAGTTATGTAAGAATATCCTGACTGGTCTATCAAAGCCCCCTTGGACTTAGGGACTGTGCAGAAACGTCTTTGAGTATTTCAGATGCCTTAAAAGTTAAAAGATCCACGCACATAATAATAGCCTCCCATAAAGCCTGAGGGAGAATAGGTGGCGTAACGGTAGGAGCCGGTGGGCGCTGCAGCGGCGCGGCTGACCTGTGTAGGGTATTTATCAAACAGGTTATTTGCGCCCACCGTGACATGTGCGCGCTCTGTAATGCCGACATCAAGATTGATGTCCGTATTCCATTGCGGCCGCACTTTGGTCCATGTGGAAGAGGGCTGGGAGGGGCTGACAATAAACGTCACGCTGCCATAACGCTGTTCCTGAATAGTCAGCGTGTAGCGCCCTTTGTGCCAGACCAGAGAGAGTGTTTCCCGGTTTTTAGGCGAGGTATGCAGCAGGTCATTCTGGGAGAATTTATTATAATAATCCTGCCCGTAAGCCGCGAGAATAGAAGGTGTTTTGCGATAGCGCGAAATTTGCGTATCCGCGACATTCACGTTCACACCAAACTGAAGGCTGTGCCCCTGTGGCAGATTAAGCAGATATGTTGCATTCACATCGCCCCCATTGGTCACGGTATCTACCGGGTTGGTGTAATATTGCACATATCGCACGCCGGAGATTCCGGCACTTTCAAGCAGACCCTCAATGGATGTGCCACCAAAGTTGGACGTGCTTTCCAGTCGGTCGTTAATGCCAATGCGATAGAGGTTGGCAGTAATGTGGAAATTATCAACGGGTGTTGCGTCAATCCCGACGCTGTAGCTGCGTGAATATTCTCCTTTGCGGCCTTCTGCGCCAAGCAGGCGGGCAATCTGGCTGACGGAGGACGCGTAGGCAGACTGATATCCGGGGGTGGAGAAAATAGTGCTGTAATACAGGCCAGCCAGCGTGGGCGGACGGTAGCCGGTATTGATATTTGCACGTAAGGCCCAGCGTTTGTTGAAGTTATAGCGTGTGCCAATGGAGCCGGTAAAAGCCGTTATGGTGTCTGAATAGTTTGTGGCGTGCCCACCCAGAGTCCACTCCCATTTTTTTGTGGCCCACAGGTCCAGATTGACGTGGCCATCAAAAATATCACGGTAATGATTACCCGCAGCGGATGGTGGTGTGCCGGAATAGGCCGACGCACCCGGTGCCGCGGCTTTCCCTGCGTTCGGGCCATCCAGAATGGCAACGCCCCCATCTCCCCAGGATTGTGTGTCTCCCTGAGTCATCTGAAAAGTATCGTGCCGGTATTCCCCGCCCAGTTCCACGCCAAGCGGTTTGGCCAGAATGGTGGAGGGAATGTCGCGGGACATTTTAAAACCTGCTGTCAGATCAGAGGCAATGTTGGTGCCATTATAGAATTTGGTCTGACTGTTCAGGCCGTAGGTCGGGCTGATGGTGTCATACGCGCCGTAGCGGAGCTGGTCTCGACCATACAGCACATAGGCATCCCAGTTCCAGCCATACAGATCCCGGCCGCGGATACCACCATTTACCTGAAAATCGTTTTCTTCCGTTGTGAGGTGCGGAGAAAACCCGTTGGGGAAAATGGCGCGCACGTTTGCATCATTATTGGCCGTGCGAAAAAAGCCCGGCGCATCCACATCACGATGGCTATAGGTTGTTGTGGTATAAAGAGAAATCTTGTCTGTAACCGGAAGGGAGCCATTGGCGCTGAATAGCTCGGACAGAGACCGGCTGATACCCTGAATACGGTTTACATCATTCCCGATTTTTTGCTCGCGTGGGTCCAGAGACCCATCGGGCAGGCTGAAATACTTCTGACTCGTATTTAAGCCGGAACGATTTGTTGGTTGCTGATGGGTGATCTGGGTTGCAAGGTCAAGGAAGCCCCCGTGGTGCCCGAGTGAAAAATTATAGTCCCCATAACCATCAATCCCGACACCATCTCCGGCATAATAGCCGCTGTCCTGAAGGTTGACGGAGCCTTTGCCCGGTGTGGATTTCAAAACGATATTCACGGCGCCGCCAATGGCTTCCTGCCCGTACAGGGCTGTTGCACCGTCCATGATGATTTCCACATGGTCAATCGCACTGATGGGAATCAGGCTGATATCAGTGGGCTGGGACCCTGTGGCGGGACCGGTATTGAAGTTGAAGTTTGCCCCCAGATGCCGCCGTTTTCCGTTGACCAGAACAAGCGTTTCATCCGGACCAAGATTTCTCAAAATCATCAGTCTGGCAACGTTATTTGACCCAATCCCGCCAGCGGGAGGGGAGTTGATGGCGGGAGCCATCTGAGCCAGTGCGGCAATCACGTTGGTCTGGCCGGTCGCCATCAGCTCTTTGGCGCTGACAACTTCAACATGCGTGGTGCTATGCCGCCGCGTATTGTTGGAAAGCGCGCCAATGCCGGTGGTTACAGAGCCAGAAACCAGCACAGATTCCGCTTCCGCGGCTTTGGTCTGTGTGGTTGTGCTTGTGGTTGCTGCGTATGCTGATCCCGTCAGATCCAGACTGGCAAGAACACCAAGAGCAAGATTTTTCTTTATCATGGGCTATACCAGAAAAAAGAGGGTGAATCGGATAATGACTTAATTATATGAGAGGATTTAAAAACAGCAACAAAAAATCTACAATTTTCGTGAAAATACATAAACACTAAAAATATAGTTATTTATTTGATGGAGAAATCTGGTTTCTAGGTTGTTTTTTCAGGTGTTTGTTCGGAAATGGGACTGAGTAAAAGATAGGTGGCTGCTATCAGGCCGATTGCGACTCCACTCATAACAAATAAAGCAGGCGCCATGGCTTTTCCGCTAATGCTGATAAGCCATGTGACAATCAGTTGTGAGAATCCACCAACAACAAGCACAACCATATTGTTCACAATGGCCAGCATGGTGGTGCGGGAAGCTGGTGAGAGGATCTGCGTGATCAGTGTGCAATAGGAGCCAAGAAACATCCCGCTGACAAAAGAAAGACTGATCTGCATGATAATCAGGCGCGTGATGGAGGGGGACGCGACAAGCCACGCGTAAAGTGGCCATAAAATAACAAGATAGGTTGCAAGGCTTGCGAAAATAATGATTTTTTTATTGATGAAATCAGAGAGATAGCCGCTGAATGGGACGACGAGCAGCATGGAGGCCGCAGCCGACATCTGCACAAGGTAAGATCCTGTGAGGGAAAGATGCAGGATTTTTGTCGCGTAAGTCACGACATATCCGTAAATAATATAGAAAGAAACGGTGCTGGCTGTCACCAAACCCATCCCGGTCAGAATTTCCCGCCACTGAGCCGTAAGGCTCTGCATCATGCCCAGATTTTTGACGGTTTTCCGTTTTCCTGCCGCTGCACCAGACATTTTAAGGCGAATTGTCAGGATAAGAGGAATAATAAAAAGACCGAAAGCAAAAGGCAGACGCCACGCCCAGGCATGAACCTGCTCTGGTGTGCACCATGTTGTCATCAGATAACCAACGCTGCCGCCCAGAACCTGCGCGATAATCTGCCCGGTGATCTGCCATGAGCCAAAAAAGCCCCGGCGGCCGGGAGGCGCGATTTCAACAAGAAATGTCGTCGATGTCGCAAATTCGCCGCCGACGGAAAATCCCTGTAACAGCCGCGCAATGGCGATCATGACCGCACCGGTGACTCCGGCCTGCTCATAGGTGGGGGCGCAGGTAATAAGTGCGACGGCGACTGCCATGAGCCCCATCCCAAGTGTCATTGCTTCCTGCCTGCTGTGGCGGTCAGCATATAAACCAAGGCAGATGCCGCCCAGGGGCCGGGTAAAAAACCCGACACCAAACAGGGCGGTTGACATAAGAATAGCCGAAACACTCCCGGCAGATTTTGGAAAAAATAGCGTGCTGATAATCGGGATCATGTACGAAAAAATGGTGAAATCATACCATTCCAGCGCATTCCCGCCGATTGATCCGATAATGGCGCCCCACCGTGTCCGGGCTGTGTGCGATCTGTCCATCATGTCGGTGTCTTTCCAAAACGCCGTGGGGCGAAGGCCATTTTTAAGGGGGTGAAACGGAGTGACCCAGTGTATGCATCAGGCGATTGGCCCAGCCGAAAATGCCGGTCGCGCAAATCAGATCAAAAATTTCCAGATCAGACAGGCCGTGATCCCGCAGGAACGTCACATCCGCGCTGGAGAATGTGGCTGGGGCGCGGGTCAGTTTGACGGAAAAATCAAAAATCGGCTGCCAGTATTCATCATTCAGGCAGGCATCCGGCCCTTCTGAAAAAAGGGTTTCCACCAGTTCCGGGCGCTTTGTAAGCTGGATAAAGCGCCGGGCATGGACGGACGCGCAATAGAGACAGTGGTTGATCAGAGAACAGCCCAGCGCCCCCATTTCCCGCCCAGCGCGGGAGAGGCCATCGCGACCATACATGATCGCGTTGAACAGAGGTGACCGTACCGCAAGACTTTCCGGGTCATGCGCCAGTGTCAGCACGTAGTCCGAAATTTTGGTGTTGGACGGGGTGATTTTCATCGCGTCCCGCTGTTCTTCCGTCGCGTCTTCCAGTTTTACGGGCTGAAGGTACGGAATCCACTCCAGCGGTTCGGCCGTGAAACCTGCTGTGCGTGCCTGTGCGGGAGCGTCAGTCTGGTGGTCTGTTGCCGGTGCCTGTGTGTCTGCCGGAGTGCCCGCCTCAGCGTCTGTGAGGGCCTGCATGCCCAGCGTCAGGCGGGAGAGATAGCTGACGCAGGCAATCAGTTCGGCCAGATGCACAATTTCCGCATCCGTAAGCCCGGCTTGCCGGAGCGCTTCAATATCCGCCTGTGTCGCGTCTTTCGGGCGCACAGTGACCAGATCCGCATACCGGACGAGTGCTGTCAGAAATGCGTCGGCTTCCGGCAGCGCATCGTTCTGGGCCAGCGCGGTGAAAGAGGGCGCGGGGTTCAGTCTGTCCAGAGTCTCCAGATAAATCGCGGCAAGGGCTGGCGCGCAGGACAGACGTGCCATGCGGGCTGCAAGGGCAGTGCGCAGGTTGTGGCTCAGGCGCCCCGGCTTTTGCGGGGAAACAACGGCGGCGTTCGCCTGTGCGCTCATGCTCAGAATATCCGCGCGCGCCGTCATTACCTCAGCCAGATTATGGCGATGCGGTCCGGTGGCAGACGTCGTGAGGGCCGTCAGGAAGGGCAGAATGTCCATGCAGAAGCGGGTCCGTAATCGTTTCTATACCGCACGATATTGATCCGGTTTATGCATAGCAAGAAGATTATCATCCATTTTCCAAATTCTTTCTTGATGCAGGTTTGCAGCCCGCATACAGTCTCGACTCATGAAGCCTGATCTTCCTGACCTGAAACAGCTTGAAGCCTTCTGTGCGGTGGTCGCCGTAGGGAGCCTGACGGGGGCCGCCCGTTTTCTGGGGCGCTCCCAGCCTGCGATGACGCGCCTTATTCAGGAACTGGAAGCCTCGCTCGGCTTTGCGCTGTTTCATCGGAATGGCCCGCGCATTGTGCCGACGGAGCAGGGCATGCTGTTCCATATGGATGCTGAGCGGCTTATGGCGAATGTCCGGCGCATGAACGAGCGCGTGGCGGCAATTGCGCAGGATCAGGCACCCTCTTTTGAAATTGCAGCCATCCCGGCTCTGGCGACCGGCCTGATTCCGTATGCGCTTGCGCAGCTCCCTCCGGCCCTGCTGCCTAAAGCCGTGCATGTGCAGTCTGTCAGTGCTGAGCGGGTCGTGCAGTCTGTTATGGAACGTACGGCGGATCTGGGGGCGGCCAGCTTTCCTGTCAGCCATCCGGAGCTGGATGTGCTGTGGGTGGGGCAGTCCCGCTGCGTGGCTGTGCTGGATAAGGCGGACCCGCTTGTGTCCAGCCCGGTTGTCCGGCTGGCGGATCTGGCATCCCGCAGGCTGGTGACAATTGCCAACCCGTATCGCCTGCGCAGCCGTGTGGAAAAAGCCTTTGCAAAAATAGGGGGGTTTCCACCCTCATTTATTGATACCAACACCAGCGTGACCGCTCTGGCTATGGTCCGGGCGCAGCTTGGGGTTGCCATTGTAGAGCCTGCCACTGCCTGTGGCCTGCTCTTGCAGGACACTGTGGTCAGGCCGCTGGACACAGCCATTCCCTTCTTTTTTGGCATTGTAAAAGCCTCAGGCCGCCCGCTTACGCCGGGGCTGGACGCACTGGTTGATGCTCTGCGCACGGCGTCCGCTGCGCAACTGCCGGAATTTGTGCTGCACGAGCGTGTAAGCCCTGAAATTACGGAAGAGGCCCTGCATGGTCTGGGTGGCCCTTCTTTATCCCCTTTGCCCGGAGACTGGCAGGTATGACGCTTTCTTTCCCTTCTGAATTGCCCGGTGGTCTTGCAAAACTTGAAGAACGGCTGGAGCAGGATCTCTCCTGGCTTGAACTTCCCGCAAAGAGCTGGGTACCGGAGCAGTGCGTGGAGAACCGCACGGTGCGGGATGTGGTGATTATTGGCGGCGGCATGGCCGGACTGGCAGCCTCCGGCATGCTCTCCCGCTACGGCGTGCAGAACCATGTTGTGTATGACCGCGCTCCGGCAGGGCAGGAAGGGCCGTGGGTGACATATGCCCGCATGGAAACCCTGCGCTCCCCCAAAACACTGACGGGCCCCTGCCTTGGTCTGCCAGCCCTGACATTCCGGGCCTGGTACGAGGCCCGGTTTGGCGTGGATGCGTGGGAAGATCTGGGTTTTATTCCGCGCGTGACGTGGATGGAGTATCTGCGCTGGTTCCGAAAGGTGCTTGATATTCCGGTTGAAAATGAGACGGAGCTTCTGGATATCCGGTCTCGGGATGATGGGCTGCTTGACCTTCTTCTGCGCCAGCAGGGGCGGGAAGAAAGTGTTCTGGCCCGGCATCTGGTGCTGGCAACGGGCCGGGATGGTCTGGGTGGTGGCTATATGCCGGACATTTTCAAAAATCTGCCTGAAGCATTTCGTGCCCATTCTGAGGAGGCTATTGATTTTACCGCACTCAAAGGTCGCCGGGTGACAGTAATCGGGGCCGGCGCGTCTGCCATGGATAACGCGGCAGAGGCGCTTGAGGCGGGTGCTGCACGTGTGGATATGCTGATCCGCCGTAAGGATATTCCCCGGATTAACAAATTTACCGGTATTGGCAGTCAGGGCGTTGTGCACGGGTTTCAGGCGCTCCCCGATTCCTGGAAGTGGCGGTTTCTGGATTACACGCTTGCGGCACAGACGCCGCCGCCGCGCCCCAGCACGCTGCGTGTTTCAAAACATCCCAATGCGTTTTTCCATCTGGGGTGTCCGGTGGAGGCAGTGGCCGTGGAGGAAGAGCATCTGCGCGTCACAACGCCGCGTGGTGTGTTTGAAACCGATTTCCTGATCGCGGCGACAGGGTTTGCTGTGGATATCGGGCAGCGGCCAGAGCTGAAATCCATCGCCTCCAGCATCCGCTTCTGGAAAGATCGTTTCACACCTGCGGCAGAAGATAATCCCTCCGGCGTGCTGAACCCTGAACTGGAACTGTCCCCGGATCTGGGACCGGCCTTTGAGTTTCAGCCCAGAGAGGGCGTTGACTGCCCGGCGCTGGAAAAAATTCACTGCTTCTGTTTTCCGGCAACCCTGTCACACGGGAAAGTCAGCGGGGATATTCCGGCGATCAGTGATGGCGCGGACCGGCTGGCAAAAGGAATTGTCAGCAGTCTGTTTGTGGAAGACCGGGAAATTCATTACCGCAATCTGGAACAGTTCAACACACCAGAACTTTTTGGTGATGAATGGCAGGATGTCGGGTTCTGAAGCCGTGATGCATGGGGCGCGGGAGAAAAGACTTTTCGTTCATGCCCCCCGTGGGTATAGAGGGAGCAGGATGGTTGCGTTCTCGCGTCTGAGCACAGGAGCCCTGATATGGTCAGGACACAGGCCCGGATATGGATTGGTCTGCTGGCCTGCCTGCTGATGCAGGTGGGACTGCTGGCGGGTATTGCGCCCGCACAGGCTCAGAGAGAAGCACAGACGCATCATAACATGATGCATCATAGCACCATGCCCTGCTCACAAGCCCACATGATGGACCCGCAGTGCATGATGACGCACCCTGAAACGCAGTCCATCCCGCATGATGACAAATGTTGCCATGTCCATGTGGCGGCAACGGATGTGCCTGTTCCGGCTGAGGCCCAGATTTTTGGTCTGCGGCCAGTGGTCAGAGGGCAGACTTTCAGCATGTCCGCACAGACGGGCTTTGCCGGGGCGGACTGGTTGCCCCCCCTTCGTCCCCCCAGACTTGTAAACAGCTAGGCGCTGAGCAGCGTCATTCGTCCCGTTTTTCTGCTGAAAAGCGGGGTTTGCGTGTGACTGTCCGGGTTTTTTCCAATGTTTTCTTCGTCCCGTTTACGGGGCGGCCTGACGCGTCGTCGGTTTGTGACGGGGATGGGGGCTGGCGGGCTGATGGCCGCGCTGCCTCGCCCTGCGCACTCTGCGGGTGCCGTGGTGCCAGCCGGCCTTATTCCGGCTGAGCCTTCGGCATTCTGGGATCTGAGCGTAGGCCGTACCCATATTGAAATTGACCGCAAGGCTCTGAACGCCCCCTGTGTGGGGGGCACCGTGCCCGGCCCTGTGCTGCGCTGGCGGCAGGGGGATATGGTGGAGGTGAACGTCACCAACACGCTGCGGCATGAGGATACGTCCATCCACTGGCATGGGATCCGCCTGCCATCGGATATGGATGGGGTGCCGGGCCTGAGCTTTACCGGAATCAAACCCGGAGAGACATTCACCTACCGCTTCAGGCTGCACCAGAGCGGTACCTACTGGTACCACAGCCATTCCGGTATGCAGGAAGCACAGGGGCTGTACGGCGCAGTGGTAATTGACCCGCTCCACCCGGACCCGCATGTGTGTGAGCGGGATTATGTGATCCTGCTCTCCGAATGGACGGACGTGTCCCCCATGGACATGATCAGCAACCTGAAAATGCAGGATGATTATTATGTCTTTCGCCAGCGCACGGCAGCGTCTTTCCTGAAGGACGCGCGGGAGGCAGGAGGTGCTGGTGCCGCTCTGCGGGACCGGCTGCGCTGGTCCCGTATGCGGATGGCCGCGACGGATATCTCCGACGTCACCGGGATTATCTATACCTATCTGCTGAACGGCCATGCTCCGGATGGAAACTGGAATGGGCTGTTCCGCCCCGGTGAGCGCGTGCGCCTGCGGTTTATCAACGGGTCGTCCATGACGTTTTTTGATATCCGCATTCCGGGGCTGGAAATGCTGGTGGTGCAGGCGGACGGGAATGATGTGGAGCCCGTGCCGGTGGATGAATTCCGCATTGGTGTGGCGGAAACCTACGATGTGATCGTGCAGCCACAGGAAGACCGGGCCTATACCATTTTTGCCCAGAGCGAGGACCGGACAGGGTTTGCCCGTGGCACACTGGCTCCGCGTACGGGCATGGCCGGGCCGGTTCCGCCCATGGACCCGCGCCCCGTCCGCACCATGGTTGATATGGGAATGGGCACCATGAAGCCGGGTGAGAGCATGCAAGACATGCCCATGCCGGGCAGCAGCGGAACGCCCGCCGGGGGGCAGGCTGATCACGCCATGCAGGGTATGGATATGGCGGGTATGAACATGGCTGGGATGGAGGGGCACGGCATGTCCATGCCCCCCATGCAGCACAGGATGCCGCCTCTTGAGGTGGATGATCCCGGCCCTCCACCAATCAATGTGGAAAATCAGAATGTAGCGGTCATGCCTGTTGACCGGCTTGGCAGCCCCGGTGACGGGCTGGAGCAGAATGGCCGCCGTGTGCTGACCTATAAACAACTCCGCGCGACCCGCCCCGGCGCAGACCCGCGGCCGCCGAGCCGTGAAATTATCCTGCATCTGACAGGCAATATGGAGCGGTATATCTGGGGGTTTAACGGCCGGAAATTTTCAGAATCCGGACCCATCCGGCTGAAAAAAGGAGAGCGCGTCCGGTTTACGCTTATCAATGACACCATGATGGAACACCCGATCCATCTGCATGGCCTCTGGAGTGAGCTGGAAAACGGGCAGGGGGCGTATCAGCCTTATAAACACACGCTTATTTCTCAGCCGGGGTCGCGCATGAGCTATCTGGTGACGGCGGATGTGCCGGGGATGTGGGCGTATCACTGCCACCTGATGCTCCATATGGATTTAGGCATGTTCCGCACGGTGATTGTGGAATGAACCGCGCTATTTTTACAGGTATCTGCCTGCTTGCGCTTGTGCGGGCGGTGCCAGCCGCACAAGCGGAGGGGAGTGGGCTGGCGCAATCCGCCTCGCAGTCCTCCGGCTCTGGGTATCACGCGGCAGATGCGCCTTCTGCCACGCCGGTCGTGTATCTGGGGCATATCAATCCGGTGATGGATCAGGACACCTACTTTCACGGCATCATGAATGCGCTGGAAGGGCGTTATGCGCCCGGAGGCACGGATTTCCGGTGGGATGGGGAGGCGTGGTTCGGGTCTGACTACAATAAGCTCTGGCTGAAAACGGAAGGCACGCTGGAGCGGGGCCGCCTGCATGACGGGCAGCATGAACTGCTCTACAGCCGCGCGATTTCACCCTACTTCAATCTTCAGGGCGGCGTGCGGACAGACCTTGATGATGGCCCGACGCGCACATGGGGTGCGTTTGGCGTGCAGGGGTTGGCGCTGTACGAGTTTGAGGTGCAGGCCACGGCCTATGTCAGTGATCGCGGGCGCTTCGGCGCGCGGCTGGAAGGCTCCTACGATTTTCTGCTGACCAACCGGCTCATTCTCCAGCCGCAGGCCGAATTCAATCTCTACACCAAGTCCGATACCGGGCGGCAGGTGGGGGCAGGGTTATCGGATGTCGATGCCGGTCTGCGCCTGCGATACGAACTGTGGCGCAAATTCGCGCCGTATGTTGCCGTCACCTATTCCGGATATCTCACGCAGGCCCGCCGGATTGTGCGTGATCAGGGCACGCTGCGCTTCACGCTCGGTATTCGAAGCTGGTTCTGAAAATCTCTTAAAATGAAAAGGATACTCTCAATGAAATTTTTTGTTGTTGCCTGTATGGCGTCTTTTTTTCTGGCCGGTGTTGCACAGGCCGAACCCATGCAGATGGCACCGGGGCAAAGCATGAAGGAGAGCACGCAGCCTGCCCCCAGGCAGACGGCGCAGCAGGCTATGGAGGCCATGAGTATGGAACAGCAGATGGCGGTGTGCAGCCAGATTGAAACGCTGCAAAAACAGGGCAAAGCTTTGACTACGACCCAGCAGGCGCAGAAAGCCGTATGTGACAAAATGAACGCGGGCATGGATATGCCTGCTCAGGGCGCTCCGCAGGCCACGCTGGAGCGTTAAACTGAAAGGGAGGAGGCTTAGCGGATCATTCTGCGGACAACGCGCAGCAGTTCCTCAATCGCCTCTTCCCCGCCGTCTTCCTGCACGGCTTTGCGCACGCAGCCATTGGCGTGGGTGGAGAGGATTTCCGTTGCCACGCCATCCAGTGCGGATTTGATAGCGGAAATCTGCATGAGAATATCAACGCAATAGCGGTCCTGCTCCACCATGTTCAGCACGCCGCCAATCTGCCCTTCAATCCGCCGTAAGCGGTTGGTCAGGGCTTTTTTGTGTGGTTGCTGCACGCGTTTTTCACTGGTGCTGTCGCTTTCACACGTCTCACATTTTGCCTGGGGCTGTGTGGCCCGGTGTTGCGTTGCCATGATGTCCCCTTTCTCTGACTGCTGCCTCTTAGCAGGTCACCGCCGCTCCTGCTATCCGCAGGCAGATATATCGGCTTTCTGTAAGGCGGGTGTTTTAGACGGTCTTGCGGATGGAAACCGTAATGGTGCGGCCCAGCGGGTCCATAAAGGCGGGCTGGTAGCCAGCGGGTGTACTGCCTTTGCCGTTATGGACATGGATGCGTTCATTAAAAAGATTATCGACGGACAGAAACAGGCGAAAATTTTTCGCCCATTTTCGGTCCTGCCAGTGGGGCAGTTCGCCCAGATCCGCAAAAACTGTTGCATCCAGCGTGCCGAGCGCGCTGAAATACAGGCTGTCAGACGCGGAGGACGCAACAGTTGACGTTCCCGCCTGCCATTTTCCAACCAGACGGATGCCCAGACCTTTATCATACACGCCGCCCTGAAGTTCCATTTCATGCCGGGGCTGGCCACCCAGACCACTGATGGTGCCGCCACGCAGCAGGTTGATGGCAGGGAGGCCGGGGCGGAGTGTTACGGTATCCCGCAGCCGCCAGACCTGTGTTGCGACAAGATAAATCCGGCCATGCGCTTTTTTTGATTTGCCGCGTTTGTCTGTTCCGCTTTCCTGCAACGGGCGTGAAAAAGAGAGTGTCGCATTCCACTCGCTCCGGCTTTCTCCGTCTGCATTGACCGGGCGGATATCAACCGTTTCCAGAACGCCTTCCGTGTTGCGCTGATAACGGTCAGGAAACGCATTTTCGATGGCGGCGGTTGCGGTGGGGAGGGAGAGAATGGTGTTGTGGGTTGTGTCATGCACATAGTTCACATGCAGTCGCGCGCCGGTAATAAATGGCAGGGTGATTAACGTGCCCAGACTGACTTCATGCCGGCTGGTGGCCTTCAGGTTCGGGTTCCCGCCAGACAGGCTTGTCACCTGCACGGACTGGCCCGTGACATAATCATAGGTGGTGACATTGGGAGTCTGGATACTGGGGGCGACAAGCTGTGAGGCGGTCGGCGCTTCCTGACTGCTGGTGACAGAGAGCGGAAACTGCACCCATGCAAGAGGCGCCCAGGTCACACCGCCGCCAATGGTCCCTAATGTGCCAAAACGGGAGACCTGATTAACGGCGGCATTCACGTTGCCGTCCAGCTTGCCCAGAAAAGACAGCACGTGTCTGGCGCTATTGGCAACCGGGATATCCGCATTGAACTGAAACGTGCCGACCTGCCGCTGGATATGGCTGGCCGATTTTACGCCTGTCACGGTGGAAAGCGCATTCTGGTTAATGACAGAGCCGGTCAGGGAGAGACTGGTAGCGACATCCCCTGCAGGCAGAGCGAAAACATTGCCCGACATCAGACCGCTGATCAGCGCGTTATGACTGGTGGTATGCCCGGTATTCAGGCTGCGTTGCGCCAGAAGGCCAGCCGGAAAACGGGAGAACGGGTTGAGGGTTGTGCTGCCGTCCGTCAGGTCCGTCTGGGCGGTTTGCAGGTTCAGGCCGGTCTGGCTGCGGGTTGAGGTTTCAGACCGATCATAACTGCCGGTGCTGTTCCATTTCCAGCTCCCGGCGTTTCCATCAAACTTCAGGCCTGCATGCGCTGTTTCTGTGTGGATTTGCTGGCGGAGTGGAGAGACCTCCGTAAAATTCCTGTACAGCAAAGTCTCTTCTGAAAAAGGAGAAAACGGATTGCTGGCCGGGAGTGTCAGAAGGCCGCGTGCCGGGCCTTGCAGACTGTGCTGGTCCTGCCGGGTGTATGTCAGGTTAAGAGATGACGTCACGGTTTTGAAAATCTGTCCGGCAATCACACCATTCAGCGTCAGTTTTTGCACTGCCGGCTGGAGCGTGTAGGCGGAGGCATCCGTATTGCTGTGCGGCAGGTTGGCGTAAGGCAGAAAATCCTGAAGGCTCGGCTGCTGTGTGCTGGCCAGTGAGGGCGCTCCGGCGACGGTCACGGGCGTGCCTGCCAGAGCATCCAGCGCCGGGTCCAGACTGCCGCCTCCTGCCGGTGTCACATTGCCCGCATTGGCATACAACCCGCTGGCCCGTGCGGGGGCCACGCCACGCTGGCTGTCTTTCAGGTCTGTCTGGTCAGAATAGCGGGCGCTGAGGTTAATCCGCCGTTCTCCATCCAGTTTTGTATAGCTGAGCGCGGGCATCCCGCTTTCTCCCCCGCCATCGGTGGAGGTGGTGCCGGCCAGCCGCATACGCACCGCCCGGAAATGCTCGGCGGTGATGATATTGACGACCCTCTGGCTGGCGGAATAGCCGTATTTCAGGGCTTCTTCTTCCGTAAAAATTTCCACATGATCAATGGCTTCAAAGGGCAGATCCTGAAGTTCCTGCACGCCGGACACACGTTTTCCGTTTAACAGGATAACGGGCGTATTCCCGGCGGTGCCACGCCCTGAGCGTGTTTCGGGGGAAATGGCGTCCAGCAGATCGGAGGCGGAGTCGACCCCGTAAGCGCGGATTTCATCGGCTTTGATCTGCATAATCGGCTTCAGGTGCCCCAGCGCCTCGCCCCGTGCTTTGTGGCCAACCACATCAATATGCTCTGTGGAGGAACTGGCCGGAAGGGTCGGAGTTGGAGCCTGGGCCGTGCTGACGTCTGACGGCAGGGGTGTTGCGGCGTGCGCCGGAGGCGGCGCGCCAGCCAGAATGGCCGGGGCCATAAGGCCCATGCGGCATGACGCGGTGAAAGACAGGCGCGGCATCACTCTTGTCTCCTGACGGGCAGGCTCTCTTGCATGCGGGCAGTCTGGTCTGTGTTGCGGAAGGGTCGGCGCAGTGTATGACAGAAAATGAGAGGTTTTCTTTTTTCTTTTATACCCCGTATGGGTATAAAAGTGACTGAAATTCCCAGAAGGAGCGCCCTGAAGGTGTCACAGACTGTCAGTTTCCCCATTGGTGGCATGACCTGCGCAGCCTGTGCGGCGCGGATTGAAAAAGTGCTGAACCGTCAGAAGGGCGTGCAGGCCACCGTCAATTTTGCGTCCGAACGCGCGCAGGTGCAGATGGACGGGCCGGAGGCCTCGCCAGAAACGGTGGTCGCCGCAGTCCGTAAAGCCGGTTTTACCGTGGAGGAGCGGAGTCTGGACCTGTCTCTCACGGGTATGAGCTGTGCGGCCTGTGCGGCGCGGATTGAAAAAATTCTCAATAAACTGCCCATGACGCAGGCCAGTGTGAATTTTGCGACGGAACGGGCACATGTGACCTACGTACCCGGCATTGTCGAACCGGAAATGGTGATCGCCCAGATTGAAAATGCCGGGTTTGGCGCAAAACGGCTGGATAACGGCGTGCTGGAAGACCCGGATGCCGGGCGTCAGGCGCTCTGGCGGACGGAACGGAATCGCTTTTTCCTGACGGCTGCTCTGTCTCTGCCGTTTTTTGTGCAGATGGCGAGCATGGTTCTGGGGCGCATGGCCATGATGCCCGGATGGGTGCAGCTCCTGCTGGCAACACCTGTGCAGTTTTTCTGTGCCCGGCATTTGTATCAGCGCGCATGGAACGCGGTGCGGGGCGGCTCTGCCAATATGGATGTGCTGGTGGTGCTGGGCACGAGCATTGCGTACGTCTTTAGTGCGGCTGTGGTGCTCTTCCATCTGCATCAGCCGGTTTATTTTGAGGCAAGCGTTTCCATCATCACGCTGGTGTCCCTCGGAAAGCTGATGGAAACCCGTGCAAAAAATCAGACCAGTGCCGGGATTGAAGGCCTGCTGCGCCTCCAGCCGCAGGTTGCCCATGTGGAAAGCGCAGGTGCTGTGGTGGACCGGCCCGTGGCAGAGGTGCGCGTGGGGGATCTGCTGGTTGTGCGCCCCGGTGAGAGTGTGCCGGTGGATGGTGTGGTGGTAGAGGGGTCTTCTGAGGTGAACGAGGCCATGTTGACGGGCGAGAGCATGCCTGTTTTCAAGCAGGTCGATGCCAGGCTTTTTGGCGGCACCCTGAACGCCAATGGTGTCCTGCGCATGAAAGCGACCGGGGTGGGGGCTGAAACAGCGCTGTCCCGCATTGTGACAATGGTTGAACAGGCACAGGGCTCCAAAGCCAGTGTGCAGCGTCTTGCGGATAAGGTGTCCAACATTTTTGTGCCTGTCGTGATCAGCCTTGCACTGGCGACGTTTCTGGTGAGCTGGCTGGTGACGGGGAGTGCCACATGGAGCCTTGTCTCTGCCGTATCCGTGCTGGTTATTGCCTGCCCCTGTTCTCTGGGGCTGGCGACGCCTACGGCCATTATGGTCGGCACGGGGCTTGGGGCGCGCTGCGGGATTTTGTTCCGCAATGCCGATGCGCTGGAACATGCGGAAAAGCTGACCACCATTATTGTCGATAAAACCGGCACGCTGACGCAAGGCAAGCCGACTGTTAGTGAAGTGTTGCCCGCTCCACAGATTGAGGCCGCGCAGCTTCTGGCGGTGGCCTATGCGCTGGAAAAGGATTCAGAGCACCCTCTGGCGCGTGCGGTTGCGGACTACGCTAAGGCGCACGCAGTCCAGCCCCTTGTTGCCAGCGGATTTCAGGCTGTTCCGGGGAAAGGGGTAACGGCGCAGATTGGAGAGACGCTGGCGCGTCTGGGCTCCCCCCGCTTTTTATCCGAGGCCGGGCTGACACTGGAGACTGTGTTGATTGCGCGCCTTGAGGGCGAGGGCAAAACCGTCATCGCGGTGGCTTCCGGGGCGCAGCTTCTGGGGTATCTCGCATTGTCTGATGCTCTGCGGCCGGATTCGGTGGCGACCGTAAAATCTCTGCAAAAATCCGGTATCAAAGTGATCATGCTGACGGGGGATAACCAGCGCACGGCCGCTGTTGTGGCCGCGCAGGTGGGGGTGGACGCCTATATGGCGGGTGTCCTGCCCGGTGATAAAGCCGAGGCCGTGCAAAAATACCGTGCCGAAGGCAGCATGGTGGGCATGGTAGGGGATGGCATTAATGATGCCCCGGCACTGGCGGCGGCGGATGTTGGTTTTGCCATCGGGGCGGGGGCCGCTATTGCGCTGGATACGGCGGATGTGGTGCTGATGAAAAGTGATCTGACCAGCGTTCTGGATGCCATTTCCCTCTCCCGCGCAACACTGGCCAAAATCCGTCAGAACCTGTTTTTTGCGTTTATCTACAATATTCTCGGCCTGCCGCTGGCCGCCTGCGGGCTGCTGAACCCGATTGTGGCCGGGGCGGCTATGGCAATGAGTTCCGTCTCGGTTGTCAGCAATTCCCTGCTGCTCAACCGCTGGCGGCCTCAGTCCCGCGCGTGAGCGTGGTGCCTTCCGGCGTGAGTGTCAGAACGGCCTGATGGAAGCGGCGCAGGGCCGCATGGTGCGCCACGCTGACCAGTGTTGCGTGCGGGAGGAGTGTGACCAGAAGGGTGTAAAGCAGCGTTTCCTGCGCCTCATCCAGCGCGGACGTTGCTTCATCCAGAAACACAATTTGCGGGCGGGCCAGCAGGACGCGGGCAATGGCCAGCCGCTGTTCTTCCCCCGGTGAGAAAATCTGGCTCCATTCAGCCTCATCCTCCAGCTTCGGGAGATAGGCAGCCAGCGCAACCTGTTTCAGAACAGCTTCGTAGGCCTCAGTGTCATACTGGTCTGGCGTGGCGGGGTAGCTCAGTACCTGCCGGAGGGACGTGCCATCTGGCACATAAGGCCGCTGCGGGACAAACATGGCGTGTTGCGTGTCAAACGTCACTGTGCCGCTGCCATAGCCCCATAAACCGGCCAGTGCGCGTAACAGTGTGCTTTTTCCTACGCCGGACGCACCGCAGATCATCCAGCGTTCTCCCGCGCGCAGGGTCAGGTCCGGCAGCGTTGTCAGAACAGAGCCATCGGGCCGCCGGAGAACAAGATTTTCAATCCGCACATCGGGTGAGGCTCTTGTCTGGCGGAGAATGGATTTTTCAAAAGGATGCGCCACAACCCGCTCAAACTCGCTGAGCCGTTGCAGGATGGAGCGGAGTGTCGCGAGGTCCGTATAGTTATCAATAAACCATTGCAGGCCGCTGCGGGCCTGCATGAAGGCGGCGTTGATGCGGGAATACAGGCCGATGGTCAGCGTGTGAGCTAGCACTTTGGGGATGAGCATAACCCAGAGCAGGCAGGACGCAGTTTGATGAAAAAAACTGGTAATGACGTTGGCGCGCCAAGTGTACGCCACAACGCTGCGCCAGTTGCTGGCAATCTGCGCCAGATAGCGTGAGAAACGCAGGTTTTCCGCATCTTCCCCGCCGTAGAATGCAATCTGTTCAGAATTGCGGCGCACATCCATCAGGCCCGCGCGCAGGTCCGCATCATAATGCTGCTGCCGGTAATTGGCGTTGACCAGCGGGCCGCCAAAGCGTTCCAGCACGAGGGATGTCAGCAGGGTGGCCAGCACCGTGCCGAGAAAAAGATAACCGGGGATATGAAGCGTGTGTCCATGCCACGTGAAGGTGAGCGTACCGCCCACATCCCACAGAACAATGGAGAAGGAGATCAGGGTGGTGATGGCCTGAATGGCGTCCAGCCCCAGCCGGAGCGTCCAGATTGTCATTTGCGAGAGATCATCCGCAATACGCTGGTCGGGGTTGTCGGCCTGTTCCAGACCACGTTCCAGCCGGTAATAAGTCTCGTGAGACAGATACTGGCGCAGATAGACGCGGGTGTTCCACAGCCGCCACCGCATGGACAAAACCTGTGTCAGATAAATCTGCACAACATAGATGGCGGTGGAAAGAGCGGACATCAGCAGATAGGGCGGCAGGAGAGCGAGGCAGTCCTGTGCCCGGAAGGCAAACATGGCGTCAAAAAAAGACTGGTTCCATTTACCAAACCAGACGGCAGCGCGGACGTAGAAAAAGGACAGCCCGATAATGCCGCCCAGCATGGCAAAGGCACGCCATTTTTCTTCAGAACGCCAGTACGGCAGAATGACTTTCCAGTCGGACAGTCTGTGAGGGGGCGGGGTCTTAGTAGTTTGCACGGAGGGTTGCCATAAAGCTGCGCGGGGCGGCGGGAAAATTAAACTGCCAGACGCCGCTTGCCCGTTCATAATAAAAACGGTTTGTCAGATTGGTGGCGTTCAGCTGGAGTTTTATGTGAGGCGTCATGCGGTAGCCAATCATGCCATCCAGCGTCATGTACCCGCCCTGTACCGTGGTGGGGTAGCTGCCGCGTAAAGTGCTGTTGGCATCCAGCCCGACACCAAGGCTGAGCATGCGCAACCTCCCGCGTGGGACGGTGTAATGGATCCATGATTTGAACATATGCCGGGGTGAGAACACCCCTCCGAAATCAGATGTTTTTGGGTTGGAGACTTTTGTATCCAGATAGGTGTAACCGATAGAAATATCGAGGTTGGGCAGAATTGTGCCGTCAATCTGTGCCTCCCAGCCCTGCCGGCGGATGGGGCCGGTTGTCATGTAAAACTGGGAATGTTCCGGATCCTGCACAGGCTGGTTTACATTTTCCATACGGAACAGCGCGCTGGAGATATTCAGGCGGCCATTAAAATATTCCGCCTTAAACCCCGTTTCCACCTGATTACCCCGCTGGGGCTTCAACCCTCCGCCGTGATAGGACAGAACACCCACAGACGGCGTAAAAATGCTGGAATAGCTGGCGTACCAGGAGATATTGGGCGTGATCTGATAAACCGTACCCAGATAGGGAGTGAGTTCCCCATGAATATAGGCTTCCGGTTTCCAGCTACTGGTGGGAGCAGGGGCAATAGAGCGCATACGCTCGGAAAAGCGCGAGACGCGGCCGCCAAGAATGAGGGAAAGATTTTTGATAATTTCAAACCGGAGCTGCCCGTAAAACCCCCACTGGGTTGCATTGTCCCGCGTGCCATAGCCATCCGGGCTTTCCTGATAGCTGATGCTGCCTGCCGGAGGGCGGGGCACGATGTTTGTGTTGTTCAGACTGACGGAATTATACACCGCATCGCTCAGTATATTTCCGTAGCATGAAACCTGATTGTAGGAATTATAATTGAATCCATACAGCGCGTAGTGTGTGCGGTTAAGAAAATGAAAGCTGCCATTGGCATAAATATCGGCTGAGCGCGCGCTGCTGGTGCCACGCATGGCAACAATACCGGCGTCCCGATACTGGAGCGTGCCTGTTTGCGCATCAATCTGTGTCCAGGGTTCATTATAGAGCGTGTTGTAGCTCTGGTCATAAAACGTGCCACGCGCCGTCAGCTTCCAGTCTCCCCGCAGTGTCTGCGTGAGGGACGCAATGGTCTGCTGGGTCATGTAATTGCTGTATCCCCATGTCTGGGACGGGTTGGCGTCCCGGCTCCCGTACCAGAGTGTGCGGGTGGTGGTGATGGGTAACCCGTAATACGGCGCAGTCACATCCTGCTGCTGTGCTGCGTGGGAGACAAGGACGGTGGTGGAGGGTGTAATATCCCACTCCAGCGCGCCATAGGCCTGCCATTTGCGGGAATGGGCGTATTGATAAAAGTAATGATTATCCTGAAACAGATCGGCAGTGCGGAAACGCAGGGTTCTGGAGGCGTTGAGCGGGGCCGTAAGATCAATATCCGCACGGTAATTCTGAAAACTGCCGAGTGTTGCTGCGCCGTTGACGGCAAAATCCTGCCCCGGCTTTTTCGTCACCTGATTGACCACGCCGCCCGGTGAGCCTCCGCCCTGTAGCAGACCGGAAGAGCCGCGCAGCACTTCAATCCGGTCATACATCGACAGATCAAAACTCGCTGTATTCAAGGTTCCGGCGGCACCGGGGGTGCTGTCCACGGAGGTCGTCATCTGATAGCCGCGGGAATAGAAATTGGAATTGGTGGTTGAACCGGGCAGGACGCGGATGCCGTTCATCTGACGCATGGCATCTGTCATGGTCAGCATATTGGAGTCCTGCATGCGCTGCTGTGTCAGGACAGAAATCGACTGTGGAATATCCTTGAGCGCTACAGGCATTTTTCCCCAGACATCTGCTGTGGGGGCCGTATAGGAATGGCTGCTGCCAAGGACTTCCGTTGTTTCCGGCGCTCCCGCCTCAGACGGTGCAGGCAGGGCCGTGTGCCCGGTGGCCGGTAATGGGTTTTTTCGTGAGGCAGAGAGCGTCTTTTTTTGCGCCGCCGCTCTGGATGGGCGCAGGGAGCACAGGGACCGCGTGCAGAGCAGGCGGCCCGACCGATGCGGGGCAACCTGAACACTGGAAGACTTTTGGGCCTGTGCGGATACAGGGCGCCAGACGCCAGCAGAAAGCACGCCTAAAACAACGGCATAGTGGCAAACGCTGGCAAGCTGACGTGCGCGGAAGCCGAACGGCGTCATGACGCCGTTCGGCAGGAAAGCAAAAGGCACAGGGGTGTCGGCTGACCTCAGGAGGCCAGATCAAACCCCAGATCTTCAACTGTTTCCGCAAATTTTTCAGGCGTGACCAGAGCTGGATCATACTGGATGGTGACTGTGCCACCGTCCAGCACAACATCGGCTTCGGAAACGCCATTCAGGGCTTCCAGAGCTTTTTTCAGCTTGCTGGAGCAGCCGGTGCAGGACATGCCTTCAACAACAAATGTTTCTGTTTTTACCATCGTCTTGGCTCCTTGGGTGGTGGGTCAGATCTGCTCAATCGTGGAGAAATCAAAGCTTTCTCCTTTAGGGTTTTCTCCAAGCCGCAGGGTGGTCGGCGTTGGCATGACATGCGGCGGGACGGGCAGATTATAAGGGGCCGGTGCGCCTTTAAATACCCGCCCGGCCAGATCAAACTGTGAGCCGTGGCAGGGGCAGGCGTAACGGCCCGTCTGGTCCGGTGCTGCGGCGGGGGCTGTGTAGGCCGGCACACAGCCCAGATGCGTGCAGATGCCAACATACACGCCATATTCCGGCACAAGGGAACGGTGCCAGTTGCGCGCATAGGTTGGTTGTTGCAGGGCGTCGGACCCGGCATCCCTGAGCTGGTCAACCAGTTGCGGGCTTTGCAGCTTTGCGAGGTCTTCCGGCGTGCGGCGCAGAATAAAAATCGGTTTGCCCTGCCAGACAGCGGTCATCTGCTGGCCGGGGGCGAGTTTGGAGAGGTCAATTTCTACCGGCAGGTGGGCGGCGGCGCTGTCCTGCGGTTTCAGGCTGGCAACAAACGGAATGGCGCAGGCGGCCAGACCGGTGACGGTCCCGGCTGTGGTGACCATGCCAAGAAAATCACGACGGCCAGCCGCGTTGTCCTGCTCCTGCCCGGTGGGTTGGGTGTCATCTGCTGGGTGTGTCATCAGTCGTGGGTATCCTGTGCGTTCCGTGTGGCGCCGCGTTTCCAGATTTTTCTCTTCCAGGCAATGGCCAGTAACAGCAGGCCACTCAGATAGGCAAAAACATACAGGCCAATCCGGTGCCTGTCATTCCGGTGCGGGTCAGACGCCCAGACCAGAAAGGTTGTCACGTCCCGCGCCTGCTGTGCGGCGGTGGCGGGGGTACCATCCGGGAATTCAACCGCATCATCAGAAAGCGGGGGCGGCATCCCGACCAGATGCCCGTCTGCCCAGTCATTATAGAACTTGCCCGGCACAACCGGCGCGCCGGGGGGCGGGGGCATGCGGTAGCCTGTCAGAAAAGCATAGAGCCAGTCTGCTCCATGCGGCTGGATGGCCGCCAGCCGGGACTGGTCTGGCGGGGCCACGCCGCCCATCATGGCTGCGGCAGCGGCTTCACTGGGGAAAGGGGATGTCAGATGGTCATCGGGCAGGCCGGGGCGTAGCGTCGGGTGGCCTGCGGCGTCCGGTGGTCCCGCAATCTGTCTGGTGTGGGCAAGGTCCGTCACGGCCTTTGGGGAAAGGCCGATCCCCAGCAGGTCATGATAGGTTACGCTGCGCATCCCGTGGCAGGATGAACAGATTTCATGAAAGACCACAAAGCCGCGTTGCAGGCTTTTCTGGTCAAACTGCCCTACCGGCCCTTCAAAGCTCCATTTCTGGTGTGGTGGCACGGGCGGCGTGGCCGGGGCGGCCTGCGCCAGAAGCGGCAGGCTGGCCAGCAGAGCCGCACTCAGGGCCGTGGCGCGTGATGCAGGGAATTTGGCCATCAGGCGTCTCCCCCCGCAGCAGTAATGGAGGCTGGCAGAGGGCGTGGTTTTTCAAATCGTGAGGCCAGTGGCAGGATCACCAGAAAATATCCAAAATAATACAGGGCGGACAGACGCCCGACCAGCATCCATGCCCCTGTGGCGTGATGTTTCCCTACGAGGGCCAGCAGCACAAAGGAGAGCACCAGTCCCAGCAGCGCCGGGCGGCAGATGGGGCGGAACCGGGCTGAGCGCACGGGGGAGCGGTCCAGCCAGGGCAGGGCAAACAGCACAAGGAGTGACCCTGCCGCGGCCAGCAGGCCGCCGAACTTGGATGGCACGGACTGAAGCAGGCCGTAAAACGGCAGGAAATACCATTCTGGTTCAATATTGGCGGGGGTGTGCAGCGGGTCAGCCGGAGCGTAGTTGTCCGGCTCCGTCAGCAGGCCGGGCCAGAAGAACAGCAGGGCGCAGAAGACCATCGCAAAAACAACCAGCCCGATAAGATCCTTGCTGGTGTAGTAAGGGTGGAAGGGGAGAGTCTCCTTTGGGGTTCTCGGTTCAACCCCTGTCGGGTTGTTGGGTTTTGTCACATGCACGCAGGCCACGTGCAGCCCCACAACAGCCACCACCAGAAACGCCATCAGGAAGTGCAGCACAAAAAAGCGGTGCAGGAAGATATCGCCCAGATGGTCACTGCCGGTCAGCACATGCTCCAGCGTTCCGCCAAGAACCGGCACGGCCCCGACGGCTTTGGTCACAACGTCCGCCCCCCAGTAGGACATCTGGCCCCACGGCAGGATGTAACCTGCAAAGGCCGTCACCATGACCATAACCAGCAGCACAAGGCCGCTTAGCCACAAAAGCTCACGCGGGGCTTTGTAGGACCCGTAATAAAGCCCGCGAAACAGATGGATATACAGGGCCGCCAGAAACAGGTTGGCCCCCGTCATATGCATGCCGCGCAGCAGCCAGCCCCCGGAAAGCTGGCGGTCTATGGCTTCAACAGAAAAAAAGGCGCCTGCACTGGTGGGAGTGTAGTTCATGGCCAGAAAAATGCCGGTTGCCAGCATTAGCAGCAGCACAACCACCAGAATAGCGCCAAAATTCCACAGCCAGTTCAGGTTGCGGGGCATGGGGAAGTCCACATATTCCTTACGGAATGCAGAGACAACCGGCAGCCGCTGCTCTACCCAGCCTGCGGGGGGCTCCGCAGAGGCAGCGCCTGTGGCGGCTTTATCCCGTAACTCAGGCTGTTTCATGCACACCATCCACCTTACTACAGTCCTTTCATCGTCCGGTTTCGCCAGAGCGTGGGAAGCCGGTTTGCCTGTGATGCAGACCCTATTGTGGCACGAATGGTGCGGTGCTCAAAGATTTCCCGTTTCGTAAATGAATCGTTTTTGTAGAGGCAGGCCGATAAGCCTTATCTGCTGGCGGCGGGATCTGTTTCCATTGGCAGTGTTTGCCGGATTTCTGAGGAATAGTCCGGGCCGGGCGTGGCACCGTCTGGTCTGTGGATGCGGCTGTGCTCATGCAGGGTGCGGAAGTCCAGATGGGTATCCAGCAGGCCAAGCCTGTAGGCGAGGGAGGCGGTATAGCCGCTGAGCAGAACCCGCCAGTCCAGCCGGTAGCGGAAACTGGCCTGCGCGCGGGTAAGGATGCCCGTCGTGCAGTTGGAGGTGAGCGTATTATACCATTCCGGTGTGTGGGAGAGGTGATCGACTTCTTCCAGATAACTGCGGAACAGCCGCTCTCTGGCCTGAGCGGAGAGAAGCACACTGTAGAGATAAACACGCTCCTTGCGGATATCTGTCCGCACACCAATCAGATCCCGCTCATCCGCTACCACGTAAAACAGTTCATAATGGTGGAAGAACCCGGCAAGGGCGGAATAGGGAAATTTCTTCTGGCGGCGCGTTTCAATGGACATGGCCACATGCCGCCCGTCCCGGAAGCCAAAGCTGAGGAACACATGCGCAATGCTTTCCCCCGCCCAGTAGGATGTCACCAGATCAAGGGAGGAGAGATCATCCAGTGCGTAATCCGCGTCATAATAGCGCGGCGTGTAGTCGGACGGGGTTTTATAGAGGAAATTCCGGATATGGTGCAGATGCACCATCCGCCCGTCTATCGAGACTGTCGCCGGGAGGGCGTATTCACCGGCCCAGTCCCGGTTGTTTCGCGGTGGGTCGGTGACGTACCAGACGGCAAATGCCGCGCTGACACCCGCAAGGGCCAGCCGAGCGCTCTGGCGCGCGCGCAGGATGAATGCAGTGCCCAGAAGAACAGGAAACAGGCCCGTCAGCCCCAGCCGCACGGCGTCCGGCTCCAGCGTGGAATAATAGAGTGCTGGCGTGCCAAACGCGCCCAGCAGGAACGTGGCGCTGCCCGCAAATATGGAGGCCCAGCGTCTGCGCGGAGTCTTGCGAGTGGAGCGGGAGGATCGCGGAGCCTGCGTCATCAGCGGGCCGTCCTGACGGGTAAGGCGGGGCTTGCAGACAGAAGGGGCTGAGGCGTTTCCGCCGTGCCGGGGCCGTTGCCGCGTGTCGGGATAAACAGCCCGCCAATGGCTGTGATATCGCTCTGGCTGATCACCCCGCCGTCCAGCGGTTCGTTTTGTGTGCGGAGCAGATGGTTGCGCAGGATACGCCGGATTTCTGCAATGGTGATGGGGTTGGACTGTGTGGAATGGCCGGAATGGCGGACCACCAGTTCAGAATCAACATCCGGCACATGCGCGCTGGCATATTTCACAACGCCATCATCAGCGTCCTGCAAAGGTCCATTGCCCAGAACGGGAATAATGGAGTGGGTGCGGACGTCCGGCACCACGGGGAGTGCCGCAAGGGACTGGATGAAGAGACTATGCGGAGACATGCCGTACACACTGCCCACCCGCCAGGGGTTCATGTTCAGGCGGGCGACATTCGGGTCACTGGCCAGCACCTGTTTGGTGACTTCTCTGACCGTCAGCGGAAATGTCACCATCCGGCCGACAAGGCGGGCCAGAGAGAAATTGGCCATGTAACTGCCATGCTGCGGGGTGGAGATAAACACCACCTCCCGCACGTCCGGCATGGGGGAGGGGAACAGCGCCTCCTGCAAGAGTGTGCGGGCGTCCGCAGTCAGCCGCAGGTCTGACAGCGGGCGGGAGGCCATGCCCTTCCAGAGCTTATCCCCGCTCTCCACCACCAGCATCTTGGCCAGCAGGCCGCCCTGACTGTGGCCAATCAGCGTGATGTTCCTCAGAGCCGGGTCTGCTTTTACGCCCCCAAGGTCCGCCACGGCCTGCTGAATGGCATGGCGGAGTTGCAGGGCGGAATACGGAATGGGGTTTCCGGTTGCGTAGGAGAAAAACCAGAATTCGTAATGTTTACGAATCTCCGGGTCTTCCAGCAGATCATTCACCATATTGGCCCAGCGGGCCGGGCTGGAGGCTGTGCCGTGGATCAGCACGACCGGCATCCGCCCGACCTGATGCGGTTCTATTGTGGCGAGCTGCGGCCCGCGGCCATTGTCAAAAAAACGGCCGTCCAGAAAGCCTTTATATTCCGCGGACCAGTCCATCGTATCGCTCAGGCTGAGCGCGCGGGCCGCTGTCTGGTCATATTGCAGAGGGATAGGGCGCGGGGCGGCGGGCGCGGAGGCTGCTGTGGGGAGCGCAGGCCCGTTATCAGGGCGTTCTTCATCAATCGGTGTCAGGTCCAGCCGCCCGTGGAGGCTGCTGGTCAGCACCTGCTGGCGCGGGGTGTCTAGAGACAGAAGCAGATTAAGCGGAACCCGCAGTTTTTCCGTGACCTGGAAAGAGCGGCTTTCCGGGTGGTCCACATGAGGAAGCGCGCCGACGGGCTCACCCAGTCCGGTATGGCTGTACACGTTTTCCAGCCCGTGGACGGAGAGCCGCGCCATGGGGCGGATATCCTGCAAAATATGGTCATGCCACACTAACTGGCTGGAGGTGGTAGTCAGATCCAGCGTGCCGAACGGCAGCGTCCAGCGTTGTGGCGTCAGGCTGACAGGGCTGCCAAAAGCCTCTGTCAAAGCCAGCATATACAGGTCACACGCCTGCCGGACATGCAGATCATACGCGTCTGGCCGCTCAGACGCCGGACCATTGGGGTTGAGGTAGGCATATGCATACAGGGCGGCAGCCATAAATCCGGCCCGGTCCGACTGCCGGTGAGCCTGCATGTAACTCAGTTCCGCCAGAGCAAAAAGCTGGTCCGCCAGACCCTGCGCGTAAAAATGCGCCTGCGTCAGGCTGCGCAGGGTGGCAATGGCTTCGGCCGGGTGGTTTCTCCATGTGCGCAGCAGGTTCTGGCGTTGCAGGACGGTATGGGTGGTGTTGCTGAGTGTGCCACCACTCAGCGCGCTGCGACTATGGTGCTGATAGGCCTGCCGGAGGGAAAGCGGCGTGACGGAAACCGGAGCCGCACACCCGGATAAAAGCAGAAAGGCTGCACTGAACAGGACGGGGGCTGCGCGTGATCTGCTGTGCTGCGCGTGCCGTTTTCTGGAAAAAACTTTGTGCATACCCTGTCGCAAACTGCTTCCCGTCGTTCTGTGCGCAGACCTTACAAGGTTTTCCCGGATGCTGAAACGCCTGTGCGGGCCTCCTGCTCTGGCTCCTGGTGTTATGGGGTCTCCCGGTGAGCGAATTCCGTCTGTTCATCCCCCCATTTTTTGAGCGCCATGATAACGGGCTCAAGCGTCCGCCCACGGGCGGTCAGGCTGTATTCCACCTTTGGTGGCACCTCCGGATACACCGTCCGCAGAACAAATCCGTCATGCTCCAGCTCCCGTAACTGCGCCGTAAGCATGCGCTGGGTAATATTGGGCAGACGTTTGCGGATGGCGTTGAAGCGGAGCGTGCCTTCAAACAGATGATACAGGATCACGCCTTTCCATTTTCCATCGATAAGTTGAAGCGTTGCTTCAACCGCGCAGCCGGGGCTGCAATCCAGAGATTTATGACGAATACGGGGCATGGACGGTATCATTTCCGATACTAGGGGCGTTAAAAGTGCGTTCTTGTGAGGACGGATCATACCGCCCACTCTCCTGAAGGTTCAACATCAGGAGCAGACATCATGCGTGCCATCGGGTATCAGACACCGCTTCCCATAGAAAATCCGGCGTCCCTTCAGGATATTGATCTGCCTGAACCCGTTGCCACCGGGCGGGATCTGCTGGTGGCCGTTAAGGCGATCTCCGTTAATCCGGTGGATACAAAAGTGCGGCGCACGGCAACAGCGGAGCTGGGGGGCTGGAAGGTTCTGGGCTGGGATGCCGCCGGAACGGTTGTCGGGACCGGCCCGGAGGTTACGGATTTTGCTGTTGGGGATGAAGTTTTTTATGCAGGAGCGTTAAACCGTTCCGGCACCAATGCCGAACGGCATCTGGTTGATGAACGGATTGTGGGCCGTAAACCGCGTTCCCTGAACTGGGCGGAAGCCGCCGCCCTGCCACTGACGGCCCTGACAGCGTGGGAAATGCTGTTTGATCGTCTGACGGTCCATCAGCCGGTGCCCGGTGCGGCACCGGCCATTCTGATTATTGGGGGTGCAGGGGGCGTCAGCTCCATGGCCATTCAGCTTGCCAGAGCGCTGACGGATCTGACCGTCATCGCCACAGCCTCCCGCCCGGAAACGCGAGACTGGGTGACGGATCTTGGCGCACAGCTGGTTATTGACCACAGCAGGCCACTGGCCCCGCAGGTTGCGGCCCTGTCTGCCGGGAGCCCTGCCTTTGTGTTTTCTACCACGCAGACAGAGCAGCATCTGGCAGACAGTATTGCGCTGCTGGCCCCACAAGGGCGCTTTGGTCTGATTGATGACCCCGCAACACTGGATGCCTTGCCGTTTAAGAAAAAAAGCCTCTCCCTGCACTGGGAACTGATGTTCACGCGGTCCCTGTTTGGCACAGAGGATATGGGCCAGCAGGGCGTAATCCTGAATGAGGTCTCACGCCTTGTGGATGAAGGGCGTCTTCGCACCACGCTGGGGGAAAATCTCGGCCCGATTACCGCGGGCACGCTGCGCAAGGCCCATGCGCTGATTGAACGGGGTCAGGCAAAAGGCAAAATTGTGCTTGAGGGTTTTCCAGACTGATCCCGGTAGTCACCCAGAAAAACAACAGCGCAAAAGGCTTTCTTTCAAAACAGGCCTGATAGCAGGAGATGCATTTTTATGAGCGTAGAAGAGCATGTCATGACTCTAAACCGCACCGGCGGCCGGTTTGATCTCACCAGACTTGCCGCGGCCTTTCCGGAGCAGGCTGACACCATGCTTCTGGATACGTACCTGACTGACAAACCCGAAGCCAGTATCAGAGTCTTTCGGATTTATCGGAATGTGCCGCCTCATTATCATACACAGTGTGATGAAGTGCTGCATGTTCTGTCCGGAGAAGGCACATTCTGGATTGATGATCCGGCGGAGGAAGCCCCGTTTGCACCGGGGCACCTGCTGGTCTTTCCGCGCCGGGCTGTGCATGCGGTGCCGCGGCTTGTGAAAGGGCCGGTTGTTTTTCTGGCAATCGACACGCCCCGCCGTGCACCGGAGGACGTGGTGTTTCTGAACCCCGCCGAGGGCACACCCGCGGGCTTTATTGCGCAGGTGTGAGGCATGCCGGAGGGAAACCTACCCGACAGCTTTTCTGTGACGTACAGGTGAGGAGCGTATAGAAAAGAAAAATGACCCATCAGCCCTCTCCTGCCTCCGATGTTCCTGTTTCACGCTGCCGCTGGGCGGAGACCAGTCCGCTTTTGCGCGCGTATCATGATGAAGAATGGGGCGTGCCCGTGCATGAGAGCCGCATGCTGTGGGAAATGCTCATGCTGGAGGGGTTTCAGGCGGGCCTGTCCTGGCTGACTGTTTTGCGGCGGCGGGACGGATTTCGGAAAGCGTTTGCAGAGTTTGACCCTGTTCAGGTCGCGCGTTTTGGAGAGGCCGATGTTGAGCGTCTGATGCTTGACCCCGGTATTATCCGGGCACGCGCCAAAATTCAGGCGACCATTGGCAATGCGCGGGCCTATCTGGCGATGCAGGAGCAGGGGGAGGATTTTTCCACGTTCTGCTGGGGGATGGTGCCCGGTGCGCCGGTCTACAATACAACCGGGCAGGTGCTGGCTCAGTCGCCTGCATCACAGGCGCTTTCAAAAGCCCTCAAGGCGCGGGGGTTCAAGTTTGTCGGTCCCGTGATTGTTTATGCATGGATGCAGGCTGTTGGCATGGTGGTGGATCATGACCCTGCCTGCTTCCGGTATGGCGTGACCGGTTAGCGCGCCTGCGCCCTGCATTAAGCACGATGGAAGAGTGTTGAATGGAGTCTCTCAGGAAAGTGAAATGTTTTTCGCATTAAAAAATCTTTCAGATACAGGAGAGGGACCGCTTCATTTCCGGATAAAAATAACGATAAACCATTAAAAAATAAGAAAATAATTTACACTATTTTTAAATGTTAAACTTTTGAGGTTTGGTGCGTAAAGCAACAATATGAGTCGTGCTTTATTGACGGGCCCTTTTTTTGCTCATAAGGTCTGCCTCACCCCACCAGTCGGCGGGGATGGAATGAATGCAGGGAGCAGGCTGATGACGCTGCGAATGTGCAGGGACCGGCGATGTTGCATCTCAATGCAACAGGTCAAAGGTCAGGATGTGCAGAACAGACACATCTTCTAATCTGCCGGGAGTGAAACTGCCGGCGGAAACGCCCCTCAGAGGGTTTTGTTTTCGAGGTCAGTCATGATACGTACTTCAAAAATCATTGAAATAGACGGTGTTTTTCTGGGGACCGCAATCCAGATGAGCGGCGAGGCAGGGCAGCGTTTTTATGCAGCGCATGAGAGCGTCCGCGCGCTGCATAATGCCATTAAGCCGGATGTTGCGATGCTGGCGCGGCAGGTCGCGCAGACCTTCCGCCAGAACCGGGTTGCCTCTTACGCAGCGTAAGAGTGCCTCTCTCAAACGCCTAAGTCTCCATAACTCTCCATACTCTTATAAAAACTGTCGCTGTCAGTCACAGAGGATATCCGTGGCTGACAGCGACAATATGTTCATCTTCCAGATCCGCCAGATCCAGCTTTTCCAGCAGTGTTAGCAGATCCTCCAGCGGCAGCTCCTGCCGGTCTGTTGTGCTGGACAGGGAATGTTCCGCAGGGTCAAACCGTTCTGCAAGGCGGCTGTATAGCTCGGCACGCTGGCGGACTGCAGGTGTGAGGTCGGGTGTTTTTTCCATCCACCAGACGCTCGCGGCCCCGGCCAGTTTGCGTAACAGGAACAGAATATCCCGCGCTTTGGCAATCTGGTCCGAGCGCCGCAGCCCTTCCAGCCGTGCTGTCTGATACTGAATTTCCGCAAGCGTGCTGGTGGTGCCCGCCTTACGGCGTGCACTTTCAATCTGGGACCAGCTCAGGATTTCAGGTCCAGTCGCAAGAGCCGCGTAGCGGATATTGGCGCGGAACGCTTCGGCCACCTGCGTGGCCAGAGGGGCATCGCGCCGTTCCGGCCAGAGCAGCAGGCAGCCTGCCAGCCCTACCAGACTGCCAATAATGTTGTTAATGGCGCGCGCCAGCGCCACATCCCACCCCAGACCTGGGCTGACCAGATCAGTCACCAGCACAAACAACTGCGTCATGAACATCACGCAGAGTGCATAATTGACGCTCCGCAGGGCAATGGTCGCCGCCGCCAGCGGGAAGATAAGGAGCAGAATACTCCACACAGGCAGAAGTACGCCCATAACGGCCGCCAGAAGGCCGCCCGCAATGCTGCCAATAACCCGCTCAATGGTGCGGGGGAGCGTTGTGGTCACGCGCGGCTGCGTAACAACCACCACCGCCATCATAGCCCAGTAGGCGTAGGGCAGATTCAGCCTGAGAGAAATCGCATAGGCAATCAGCACACAAACGCAGAGCCGTGCGGCATGGCGCAGCCCCTGCGCGCGCGGGACGGCGGCAGGGCGAGCCGCGCCGGAGCGGGTCTGGCCGGTTGCGTGTGCCTGCGGGGTGGAGAGAGTCTGCCAGGCAGTAATCAGGTCCTGCACAGCCTGCGCACAGACATGGGCCCCTTTGCTGAACAGATCTGTCTCCTGTTCTGCAATGCGGGCCAGCAGGCGCTGCTGCCGGAGCAGGCGTTCCGGACGGGGTTCCGGGCGCTGGGTTTCCAGCGCCATGCGGTGCAGGGTGGTTGTCACCACCCGGACGGTGCGGCGGGCCGTGCGTGAGGTTTCACCCGACAAAACGGCATGCTCAAACGCAATCAGCGCGATAAAAATCCTGTCACACGCTTCAACAGCGGGCATCAGCGTGGCACGGGTGCGGCTGCCGATGGCATCAGCGGACAGAACTTCAATCCGCCCGCGTGTCCGTTCAATCCGGCTGCGGATTTCCCGCCGGAATGCCCCGGCGGAGGCGCGCTGCGGCTTTCTGCTCTGGCCGTCCGGCTTCATGAGGTCGAGCATACGGCGCGTCATGCGCTCTTCTTCCCGCAGGACTGCGGCGCAGGCCAGCCGCAGCGGAGTATAAGGGTCCACCGGCCAGGCCAGAACGCAGATCAGCGTGGCCCAGATGGCCCCAAGTGCAAACAGGCCGGAGAGCCGGAGTGCTACATCCGGCGGGAAGGGATAACAGACGGCCACCACCGCGACGATGGCGGCCAGAACGCCAATCTGTGTGGCAATCGCCCCGCGCAGGCGGCCCAGTGCGCAGCCAAAGACGCTCACGCCGAGGGCCAGAAAAGCAGGCACAAGCCCAAACCCCGCCGCCGCAGAAACGGACCCGCTGATAACCGTACCAAGGGCTGCAAATTTCAGCATGGTCGCCAGTCGTGGGCGCAACAGCCCACCGGGGTCTACAAGGCAGGTCCAGAACGCAGCAAAGGCGGACCACGCCATGAGCGGGATGTGCAGGTACAGCGCCAGCAGCATGACGGTCCCCACCGCGACCCCGGCACGCAGCCCTTCCCGCACGGCAACCTGTTCCGGCGCAATGGCAATGGCCCGCACACCCAGCCAGTGCGCGATGGCGGACGGGATCAGGCTGCGGGAGGCAGCCCGCAGGATTGTCGGTTTACGGGGGAAGGAAAGAGGCAGGTGTTTTTTCATGGACAGTCAGGCTGGAGAGGGAACAGGGCAGGAAAAAAGCAAGCGGACGCCTGCCATTATGCGGGATGGCAGGGCATGCTCTGCAAGCAAAAAACAAAGAAAACCGGGACGTGAAGACCCGGGGAGGAAGGATCGGTAAAAATGGCGGGACAGATCGCGCTGGGGGCTGGTGTGCTCAGTCCGGAGTGGCGTTATAACATCGCTATCTCACACTCTGGCCCGCACTTCAACCGGGCGGGAGGGATTCAGAACGTGACACTCGTATGCAGTCCGAAAATCGTCTCATTCCCGATACGGCGGGAAGAGGCCGGGTAACGCGGGTCGGCTTTCCCCCCCATCGGGTTCCATATCTCCTGAAAATCCGGCTGGACAACCAGCCATGGCCTGACCTCCGCCTGATAGGTAATTTCCAGATGGTTTTCATCACCGGGGACAAGCGTGTTTGCTGTGCGGTTATAGCGCCGCCAGCCAGAGCTGGAACGGCCAACGCCCCAGCCAATCCCTACCGTGTCATTCGGGCGGCCGGAAAAGGGGGCTTTCAGGTTCAGTCCGGCATCGGCGGCAAAACTGACCATATTGCGGTCTCCGCTATTGCCGGTGGCGCGCACAAATATCCCCAGAGAGCGGTCAGATTTGTAGGACGGTCGCCAGACCATCTGGTCAACCACGGCATAGACCATCCAGTTCCCACGGTCCCAGCGTGGAAAGCCGCCGTTTTTCCCCATAAGCTGATCACGGGTGTTGTAGCGATAGTCCGGGAATTTCCCCGTGTCATAAAACCCGCCAAGCTTGTAGATGCCGGGCAGGCCGGGATCTTTTGTGGCGTCTGAAAGGTCTTCAGGCTGGCGGTTGAGCGTGTAATGCAACTCCCCGATCAGCAACGCTCCGGAGCCTGTGTTAAAACGGGTTCCGCTGCCATCATGCGTGACCTGATTGGTCTGGTCCGCCGTGTTGCCGCCATTCTGGATCGTGAAGGCATTATAGCGGTTACCCGGCGGGTTATCATCCGCCACAGCCGCCAGAACGGTAAAGGCATGCGTCACATGATAGCGGACCCGCAACGCAGGAGAGGCTAACGGCCAGGAGGGGCCACCGCTGTACAGATTGACGGATGGCGCCATGGGCCAGCCAAAATTGGAATTGAGAAACAGGCCACCATAGTTTGTCAGCATGAATTCCGATTCCAGATTCTGCTGCCCGATTTTGATACCGAGTTTTCCGTCAAACAGCAGTTGCCGGTACCAGAGTTCAAACAGGCGGGTGGACCGGTCGGCTTCATAACTGCTGACAGGGTTGTAATTGGCCAGATGATCCTGCGTGATGGAACGGCCACGTGTTTGCAGCGCACTGATGTTAAAGATTCCGCCTTTCAGGCCAATCAGCTTTTCAAGATCAACCCGCAGGGTGGGTGCGGTAACGGCGTCATAGGCCGGACCGGTGCCGGACCCTGTGCGTACATCTGCACTGGTGGGCGCCCCGCCGGAAGTATTGCCCCACAGTTCTTCCACGTCCTCCATATCCAGCGTGATGCCATACTTGTACAGCCAGGTTCTCAGGCCGCCCATCGTGCCGAGGAGGTTATCGCTGGTGTCCAGATCATCATCTTTTTTCTGGCTGGCGCGCGGCAGATGCAGCCCTTTGACGGTAATCCCCATGCCAGCCTGATTCATGAACGGGGCGGAATTGCCCAGACTGTCCTGATTCTGCTCAACCTGATCTTCCGCCGGACTCTGCGCCAGCCCGCTTGCCGGGAGCAGACTGCTCAGGCAGGACAGAGCGGTGCCAAAAACCACAACAGACCGCCGCAAAGGCCGTGTAACAGGCATAACAAGGCTGGTGAGTAAGGCGGGCCGCATACTGCTTCTGTTTCCTGTGGGACGGATTCTGAACAACACTCCTGTGGTGGGATGTTTGTCCGCGCTATTTTAGCGGTCTGATCCCTGAGGTCAAAATTTGCCGAAACCCGGTTGGGCGACCTTTATGGACTGACGGGAGGAGGCTGGCGTCAGTTCTGCGGGGCGTCCCCCAGCGCGCCGGTGGCAAAGGCCAGACTGGCTGCGGCAATCAGGGCGGCATAATAGGTGTCTGAATGGCCAAGCTGCGCATCCAGCAGGCCCGTCTGCGCCAGTGTGGCCTGTGTTATGGACCCCACGCCGCTGCGATAAGCGGCAAAAGCGGCATCAAAGCTGGTCTGAGCCGCTGTTTGCAGGTGGCCTGCCGCCGTATACGCACTCAGGCTGCCATGCAGGCTGTTTTCCGCCACGACAATCTGTTTGACAGACTCATCCACCGTTTTGCGCAAAAGAGTCTGTGCGCTGTCAGCCTGATTTTTAGCCTGCCGCAGCATGGCGGCCCGCATCCCGCCATCAAAAACAGGTACGGTAATCCCCCCCAGAATCAGACTACTGAAGTTGTTGGTAGAGAGGTTCAGCGTCGGGCTGGAGTCAGACCCGACGCCCGGCACGGAAGACAGCGCCAGATGGCCGGTCGTATAGGCAACATTCCCAGAGAGAAAAACCTTTGGCAGAAACTCGGCTTTTGCTGCGGCAATATTGCTCTGTGAGGCCTTTGCCGCAGCATAAGCGGCCAGCACATCCGGGCGCTGCGCCACGGCCTGCCGGATCATATCATCTGTCAGGCGCATATCGGCCAGTGTCAGCGGGCGGTTTGCAATATCCTGCGTCTGCAGGCGGGTGCTGGGGGAAATTCCCATCGCGGTCATCAGGTCAAGATAGCTGTTCTCTGCAGTGTTCTGCGCCTGCACCAGCCGGAGTTCCGCCTGTGCGGTCATCTGCCGGGCCTGTGTGGCATCCACAATGGTGCCCTGACCTTGCCTGAGGCGCATGTCTGCCGCCGCCTGCACCTTTCTGGCGTTTTCCAGCGCCTGCGCCACCAGCGCAACGCGGGCGGCCGCTGCGGCATGTGTGTAAAAAGCCAGCGTTACCCCGTAGATGACTTTCTGATGGGCTGCCGTAAACAGGATATTGGTTGCCAGTTGCGCCTGTCTTGCGGCGTTGATCACGGCTTCCCGCTTGCCAAAGTCAAACAGCAACCACTGCATGCTGAGCGTCTGCACTTCACCATGGCCGGAATTACGGTTTCTGACCCCATCCCCAAGGGAGTCCGCCTGATTGATCCCGTTATTGATCAGGCTGCCAATCTCCCCGGCATTGCTCACGCTGGGGTTGGCGCCGTTATTGCGCTGGTGCGTATATCCCCCCACGACTGTGGCGCTCAGATGCGGCAGATAGGCGGTGCGGGTAATGCCAACAGCCAGAGCGGCATCCCGCGCCGTGTTCCATGCCTGCCGCGTTGTCGGGTTGGCGGACTGTGCGAGGTCAATCAGTTCCGGCAGGGAGTAGGTGTGCGTGGTGCTGACCTCCGCCTCAGGCGGGCGCGGCAGAATGGTCTGGTTGGCAGGCAGCGTATAGCCCGCAGGCAGGGTCAGACCGTGTTTTGGTTTGCCGGGGCGCAGTTCCCTTGTGGGGGAGATATCCGGCTGCCATGGTGCATCCGGTCGGTCCGGCGCGCTGTTCAGGGCCTCGGTTGCGCAGCCTCCCAGCAGAAAAATCAGGCTTGTGGTCAGGCAGGCTGCGCGGCGGGAAAGGCGGGTCATGACAGCATTTTATCCAGAGAGGCGAGTTGGGCGGACGCGGCAGCGCGCCGTGCGGGGATCAGCGCCTCTTCCGTCAGGGAGGCGATCTGGTTTGTTATCGTCTGGCAGGTGGCAAGCCCCTCCATGCGGGCCCGCAGATGAACAGGCTCGACACTTGCAAACTCAATCATGCGCTCCGTCTGGGCCAGAGCGGTTTGCACACTGGCGGCGCGTTGCAGGCGCTCCTGCTCCGTCGGGGCGGCAAGCTGGGCGTGCAGGGCTTTGAGCGTTGCGGAGAGCTTGTCCCGGATTTTGTCATACGCGCTGGACGGCCAGAAGCTGGTAAAAACCGCATAGGTGATGAAATTGCCAAGAAGAATACCGATAATGCGGTCCCGCGCCGTCGTCATGTCCGATGTCGGGCCATAGCCCTTCAGGTCGGAAAGGAAGAAGGCCAGACCAATCTGGAAGCCTGCATACGCAATCCGTTCATCACCAGATTTGACCCATGCCGCCACAAGGGAGCCTGCAAAAATCAGCACCAGAAATGCTGTAATGTTGGTGAGATGCGGCATGACGAAAATGATGGAGAGAATTGCCAGAGCGCCGCCGGTCAGCGCCCCGGTAATGCGCAGGGTCAGCTTGGAAACCATTTCTCCCATGGTCGGGAGAGCGACAATAAAGCAGGTGATGATGCAGGTATGAATACCGTCCCAGTTCAGAATCTTGAAAATAAAATAACTCAGCATGACGGAGGCTGTGCCTTTGACGGCAAAACGCACATGGTCCGGATTGGTCCAGACATCCGGGGCGAAAAAACCGGAGGGAGAAGATGCCTCCTCTGGTTTTTCAGAGACTTTTTCACTATCCCGGTCCAGATTTCTGGCAGGCTGCGTGAAGTCAGGCAGAAGAGATGCAATCTGGATCAGGGCCGGGTCAGCGGACGGGACGGCAGGGTGGGGGATCTCTGTCGGGTAATCCCCTTTCTGGAAAATATCTGCCATTCCAAGCAGGGTTGCAATCAGCTCTTCCGGCGGGGCATCGTGCCTGTCCGGTGCCTCCGCTGTGTTGCAGGCGGCTGCATGCGCAAGGGCAAGAACCCCTGCGCTGCGCGGAATAGCCTGTTGCAGACAGGCAAGATCCTGCTTGCGCCACAGTTTTTCCAGCCCTGCCATTTTCAGGGAGAGCATCATGCCTTTTGTCCCTTCCCGCAGAAGGGTCTCGGCCTGATCGTGTTGTTCCTTGTTTTCCGGAGTGCGGAGAAGGGCTGCGCTCAGACGTAAATGGTTTGCAACGGCGCGGGTCAGCAGGGTTTTGGGGGAAGGGCAGATAAAGGGGGCCAGACAGACCATGACCGCACCGGGGACCAGAATAAACAGATCCGCGTAGAGCAGGGCGCGTGTGGCAAGTTCCCCGACAGGCACATTCCCGATTGCGATCATGGCGTACACCACCACCAGCCCCAGCATGTATGCCACAGGCTTCAGCTTGCTGGCGGAGCCGAGGAAGAAGAACCCGAAAGAGAGAAGAGCCGTGGCAATGGCAAGGCCCATCGGGTGGTCCAGCGTCAGGCGCACCAGCCCGAACATCAGGAGGATAATAAGGCCAAACAGCAGATTGACCGCCAGCCCCGCCAGAACATTGGTCACGCGGTCCTTCTGCCACAGGGCCATGGTGACAAGGGCCGGTACGGCAAGGTCCGGCACCTGCCAGATTTCCCCCACCAGCACGGTGACTGTGCAGGCCGCCGCCATGCGCAGGGCCGCGGTGCCACGGCCGGGGGAGCGTTCCGTAATCAGCCGCCAGATCCGGCTGGCGGTCAGAGGGCGGACGTTAGTGGCAGGCTTCGCCATGCCGGATCTCGACTGTGGCTGTCGCACCCAGCCGCAACAGGCGCGGGTCTGCCGGGTCCAGCCGGATACGCACCGGGAAGCGCTGCGCCACGTGCACCCAGTCCATCTCCCGTGGCACCAGTGGCAGCCCACGGGCCAGCCCCGCAGAATCGAGGGAGGCCACGCCCCAGCCAATGCTTTCCACATGGCCACGGATCGGGGTGTGCCGGTCGATCATGGAATAGACGGTTGCGCAGTCTCCCGGTGTTATCGCGCCGAGTGTTATTTCCCGGATGTTGGCGCTGGCGTACCAGGCATCATTGGCAATTAGGGTAAAAAGCACCTGAGAGGGTGCGAGAATCTCCCCTTCCTTGACGCGCAGGCTTGTGACGTACCCGTCCGTCGGGGCAAGGACGGTCGTCTGGCGCAGGGCGTAGCGGGCCTGATCCAGCATGGCCTGAGCAGCCTGCTGCGCCGCCAGAGAGCTTTTTAAATCCCCGATTGCCGTCTGGGCAGCGCTTGCCTGCTGGTGGCTCTGCGCGAGGGACACAGCAGCATCATTCAACGCCACGCGGGCCTGATCATATTGCTGCCAGGGGATATAGGCATGCCCGGCCAGAGGCCTGAGGCGTTCCACGGTGCGGGCTGCCAGATCATGGTTGGTCTGCGCACGGGTTGTCTGGTCCTGCGCAACGGCGGCGTTAGCGGTTTTTACAGCCAGAAGGCGCTTCTGGTTCTCCACTTCCGCTGCGGCAAGCGCCAGATTGGCTTCTGCCTGCCGCACGGCCAGCGCGTAAGGTTCCGGGGCCAGCCGGTAGAGGACATCCCCTTTTTTAACCGCCTGATTGACATGGACAGGCAGGGCAATCAGCCGCCCCCCTACCGTGGAGGCCATATGCACCACCTCGGCATCAATGGAGCCGCTATCGGATGAGGGATAGGCGCTGTCTTGCCGGGAGACATAGACCCCCAGACCAATGGCCCCCAGAATACAGACGGCTGCCACAGCAAGCCCGACAGGGCTGGTGGTGGAGAGAGAGACTTTTTTCATACGCTACGGTCCGAACCAGATAAGCCACGCCAGCAGCGCGGTGATCACCCCGAGTGACAGGTAGGTAAACAGGCGCAGGCTCAGGATGGCATCAAGGCCCGTCAGCACAAACACCACGCGCAACGTAACGGCGACGGCAATGCCGATCATGCCGCACAGCATCCAGTCCGGAAAATACGCGCCGACCAGTGAAAAAGAGGGTGCGCCCTGCACTGCGCATCCGCCAAGCAAAAGAGCAGAACTGATGCCAAACGGGCGGATGAGGGAACGAAGCATGGCTGCAAAGTGGTCTGATTTCTGCAAACCTGTCAATCAATTCAGCCAGAGGGTCCTGGCTGATAAAAGCCAGAGCGGCAAAAGGATGAAAGGACGGCAGATGACAGCACCGGTCGTGATGTATGGACTCAAGAATTGTGACACCATCCGCAAGGCCCGAAGCTGGCTTGAGGCGCACGGGGTAGACTACCAGTTCCATGACTACAAAAGTCAGGGCATTGATGCCGCGCACCTTGAAAAATGGATGGAGGTGGTCGGGTGGGAAACGCTGCTCAACCGGGCGGGAACAACATTTCGTAAATTACCGGAAGACCAGAAAACCGGTCTGGATGCCACAAAAGCTCTGGCGCTGATGCTGGCTCAGCCTTCCATGATCAAACGGCCTGTTCTGGAGGCAGGGTCGGTGATCGTGGGGTTTAAGCCCGAGCTGTATGCAAAGGCCTTTGCGGCCCGCTAGAGCGGGCCAGCTCCCCCGGCCGGGAGGGCCGGAGGGAGCGAAACACTGTGTGCTTATTCCTGATCAGGAGCAGCAGCAGAGTTCAGGTGGATGTAGCGTTCAATGCCAACCTGCTTGATCAGGTCGAACTGGCGATCGAGGAAGTCTTCATGTTCTTCTTCGTTCGTCAGGATTTTCAGCAGCAGGTCACGGGAGACATAGTCCCGCACGCTTTCGCAATAGGCGATGCCTTCACGCAGGTCGCCAATGGCTTTTTCTTCCAGCTTCAGGTCGCATTCCAGAATTTCCTTCACGTCCTGACCAATCAGGATTGTGTTCAGGCGCTGGACGTTCGGCAGGCCACCCAGGAACAGGATGCGTTCAATCAGCCAGTCGGCATGACGCATTTCTTCGATGGATTCTTCATATTCCTTCTTGCCCAGCAGGGTCACGCCCCAGTGGCGCAGGGTGCGGGCATGCAGGAAATACTGGTTGATTGCCGTCAGCTCGTTCGTGAGCTGCGTGTTCAGATGCTCAATAACTTTTGCGTCTTTAACCATGATGCGGACTCTTTGCTCTTGTTGAGAAATACCGGCCCGCATGTAACGCAACCTTTTGAGGGATGCAAATAAAAAACGCTTCTATATCAATAGAATATGGGAATTAAGTCTCACTATCAACTAGAGACATTTCTTATCAGGCACTTCTGCAAGCATAGAGATTTTGCGTAACGGAGATGTGAGGCCTCTGTTGAGGTCTTCATGAAGAAGGCGTGCATGCCGCGACTCAGGCTGCCCCGGCCGCAGGCTCGCCGTGTCCCGGCAGTTTTTGCAGGCGTTCCTGCAAGGCCGCATAAAGTGCCGGGTCAGACGCGGGGCCGAGAGCGGTTAAGGAGCGTTCCATAGCCAGAAGAATGTCCGACGTGGCATCCGGCAACGCCTGACGCCACCAGTGCAGGGCATCTTCTACCTGCCCTGTGTCTGCCAGAGCGGTCGCGTAGTTATGGCAGCCGCGATAGTCGCCCCCTTCGGCCGATTTTTGGTACCAGACAAGAGCCGCGGCCTTATCCTGCGGGGTTTCCCACCCTTCTTCCAGAAAGCGGGCAAGCAGGTTCATGGATTTTGCATGCCCGTTATGGGCTGCTGCCGTAAAAAGCCCCAGTGCTTTTTTCAGGTCCTGCGGCATGCCAAGCCCCCGCATGGTCAGAATACCCAGATTGTAACGGCCCCATTCGTCCCCCAGTCTGGCGGCGGCGTCATAATGGTGGGCGGCCTGTTGCAGGTTCTTCTCGCACCCCCAGCCAAAATGGTGGCAGCGCCCGAGCATGTTGTGCGCTGGGCCGTAGCCCGCATTGGCCGCCATGGTAAACCAGATAAGCGCCTGTGCGTGGTCAGGCGGAACATGCGCGCTGTTCAGCAACACTTTGCCCCATAAAACCTGATCCAGATGATGCCCGCCAATGGCGCGCTGCCGGATAGCTTCAATCTGATCAGGCAAAGGGGCTGGAGCAGGCTTTCTGGTTTTGCTCTGCCGTGTAAACAGCTGCTGCCACAGGCCTGACCCTGACATGATCCTCAACCCTCTTTTTTGAGAAGGATTATCATTATCAAAATAAAGACGCAGTGGCAACCACGAGGGCTTATTGCCCCGCTATGTTCTGAATGCAGGCCTTAGACGCGGCACAGCGGGCCAGCGCTGCATAGAGGAACAGCCGGTGTGGTCCAGCTCACACTGGTTGTTCCTCATGCCGGGCAGGCTCGTGCGGGGTATCCTGAAGTGAGGCCTTGTTAGAAAAATGCTCCTCAATGCTCAGGACGCGCAGGCGGGAGTAATTGCCATCCCGGTTATCAACAAACCCGACGCTTGAGACAAAAGGTTCAATAATATGAATCTTTTGCAGTGGTGTGATGATAAGCAACTGCATGTTGAGTTGCTGGAACAGCCGCAGACCATATTGCGTGGACTCATCAGACCCACGACCAAAGGCTTCATCAATCACGACAAACCGGAAAGAGCGGGACCGTACTTCACCCCATTCCAGCCCGAACTGATAGGCCAGACTGGCGGCAAGAATGGTATAGGCCAGTTTTTCCTTCTGGCCGCCGGATTTGCCGCCAGAATCTGTGTAATGGTCAAACTCGGCTTCATCCGCGCGCCAGCGTTCACTGGCCGCGAAGGAAAACCAGTTGCGCACATCAGTGACTTTTGTTGTCCAGCGCTGGTCCTGCTCCGCACGGCCTTCCCGCCCGCGGAAGCGCTCAATAATGGTTTTGACCAGATGGAACCGCTGCTCGGAATATTGCTCTGCCTCATCACCAGAAACGGTATTTTCCGTACAGGCGCGCAGAGACGCCTGAAAATCACGGATTTCCGGGTCGAGCGTCTGGTGCGCTTCCAGCCGGATATAGCGGTCCGGATTATAGTCAATCTGGGTAAGGGACGTATTGATAACGGTAATCCGTTCCCGGATAATTTCCCGCTCCTGCGCCAGATGTGCGTTGAAATTCGCGATCTCGTTAATTGTGTTTACTGTCAGAAGATTTTTGAAGCGACTGACAAAGCGCGGAAGATCATCTTTTGTAAGGTGGTCCAGCAGCGCGCAATACTCAGGGCCAGCCGCCAGATGGCAATCCATATCCTGTGCATCCAGCGGATAGGCCGCCCGGAAGTCCCGCATATCGCCCAGAATACTGTCGCGCAGGCTGTCCAGCGTGCGCTGTTGCTGGTCAATCCGGGTATCCAGCAGGTCTCTCATCTGCGTTTCAGCCGCTTCGCAGGCGTCGGGACTGCTCAATTCAGGGTCTTTAAGCTGTGCCTGAAGGTTTTGCAGGTCTTCTTGCTGCTGCGGCGTCAGCACATACGCGCTCAGGGTTGTCTGACATTGCTGTAGCCGGGCCTGAAGCTGGGCGACGGACTGATCCAGCAAAGCCTGTTTTTTATACAGGTCCAGATACGCCGTATCAGCCTGCCGGAGTGTCTGCTCTGCCTGATCTTTCTGCTGCCTGAGTTCTCGCAGGACATCTGAGGTTGCCGTCAGAGCCTCGCGTTCGGCTGTCAGCTGTGCGGCGGTCTGTGCGGCACTGTGCCAGTCCAGTTCTGTATAATCGGGATAGCGTTCCAGCCGGGTCAGTGTTTCAAACCGCTCTTGCAGCATTTTGCGGGTATTTTCCGCCTGCGCAATGTCTCCGGCATGTTTCTGGATCAGGGCTTCCTGTGCCCGTTGCCGCTCTTCAAGCGCTGCTATCTTGATGGCGTTGTTCCAGCCCAGCACATAACGGCTGCGGTCATCAATCCTGTGGCGGTCATCTTTTTCATGCCGTCCGCCCGGTTCCTTGACCTGCCCGGACCGGGTGACGGCCTTGCCGGAGCGGCGGAACTCTTCCTGCGTTTCACAGCAGGTAAAGCTGAAGCGGTGCCCCAGTTCATTTTCTACCCAGAGCCGCATGGGGGAGTCCGGATGGACCTCCAGTTTCTGCGCCAGAGTATGAGGGTGGCGTGCTGCCTGAGATCCGGCACGGTGTTGCTGAATATGATAATAAACCAGACGGCCTTTCAGATGCGTACGGTCAACCCAGTCCACCACCTGAGCATAGAGATGGTCCGGCACCAGCAGCGATAATGCAAAACCATGCAGCAGGCGTTCCGCTGCACCTTCCCATTCCCGCGCGTCATCCCGCACACGGATCAGCTCCCCGGCAAAGGGCAGATCTTCGGCTGATACGCCCAGAGCCTCACACAGCATGGCGCGCATGCGGATCTGCCGTTCGTCAATATTACTCTGGCGTTTGCGCAGACTGTCCAGTTCTGTGAGGATTGCGGCATGCTGGTTTTTCTCTTCATGGAAGAGAATACTTTGTTGCGTCAGGTCTTTTGCCAGCCAGCTATCCTGTTTTTTCCACTCGGCTTTCTGCTTTTTCAGGTGCCGGGTCAGTTCCTGAAAGGCTTCAGCCGAACTGGCAGGCTTTACATTCAGCCTCTCGACAAGCCCTGCATAACTGGCGGCGTTCCTGCGGCGCTCTTCGGTCGTTTTTTCGGCCTGCTGGATAGCAGCGGCAAGCTGCTCCAGCCTGTCGCCCCCATTGGCGTAAATAGCCTGCCGGATTTCTTCAAGCTGCTGCTGGCACGTGATACGGACCGCATCCTGTGCGTCTAACTGGTGCTTGTTTGTTGCAGCACTTTCCTGCTCTCTGGCACTCTGCTGCTCAAGCAATGTGGCTTTCTGGCTTGCAAAATAACCGGGCAATGCCTGACGGCTGGTTTTAAGCTGCTCATTCCGGGCCTCACTTTCCGCATGGGCGGCCAGATCTTCCGCCAGAGGGGTGAGCAGGCTGATCTGCTTTTGTGCCTTCAGGACGGCCTGATGCGCGTCATCCAGATCTTCAAAATGCGAGATCAGGGCATGGATGCGTTCAGTTGCGTCAAACCGGGCTAGCATGTTTTCCCGAACAAAATCTGTGATATTGTCAACAGATTTCATGGAGACTGTTTGCAGGAAGAGGTCCAGAGCCTGTTCGTTCTCAATGCCAAAGCGGCGGCGGAACCAGGCGGCGTAGCGGTTAAAGCTGTCTTCTACATCAGCACCCAGCGCCCGCAGATTTTTGCGAAGTTGCAGAATATCCGACCCAAAGCCGGTAAAATGCTCCTGAATGGAGAGTTCTTTTTCCGCCCCCACAAAAAAACGTGCGGGTTGAACCTGCTGTTTTTTAATCCAGAAGACCTGCGCCAGCGTAACTGTCTGCAGATATCCTTCATTTTTAAAAACGCCCAGAATAACCGTATAGCTCTGGGTGTCACGCAGGCTGACAGATTTGGTTGATCCGGTTGCATCGTTACGCTCGGATTTATAGTGGCCCGTGACGTAAGACCGAAGGGAGCGCTCCCGCGTATCCGCACCTGCGGCCTTGTTGTACACAATACGCTGTGCCGGCACGAGTAGGGTGGTGATGGCATCCACCAGTGTGGATTTGCCGGACCCGATATTTCCCGTCAGCAGAGCGTTCCGGCCATTGAGGTCAAAACGCCAGATCCGTTTATCAAACGTGCCCCAGTTCAGCACTTCCAGCCGGTGCAGGCGAAAGCCAGCCAGACGATCATCCACGGCAAAGTCGAGCGGGGCTTGCTGGGTGTCAGTCACGGTCGGTCAGTCCTGTCGGGGCATGGTCAGAAAAAAGCTGGAGGTCAGGTTCGTGGTCCTGTTCCTCGGGGTCGGAGGACGCAGCACGGGGGGTCATCGCTTCAGTCTGTTCGAGGGTGCGCGCGTGCGTCAGATAGGCCTCCAGCCGTTCATCCAGCGTGGCCAGCCATTCCGCATCAATATAGGCCTTGAGGATACGCCGCACTTCATACTGGGGCTGGGCGTTCTGTGTTTCTGCGCTGGTGGGCGGCAGGGGACGTAAAAAGCCAAGGTCAATGACGCGACGGATGTAGGTTTCAATCTGCGCAAGCTGCCGGACCTCGTTACTGCTTTCGGGCAGGAAGGTCTGGAGCAGGGAGGCAATATCGTCCCGGCTGAGAATGAGGCGTGTCTCACCGCCTATGGCGTCAAACCGCACAAGCTGGCGGCGCAGCAAGGCCAGTAGCAGACTGACATGGAAAGAAAGTGGCCGACGGGCAATCAGGCGGGGCATGCGTGCGGCGATGGCATCGTCCTCGGCTTCGGGCACGCTGCGCAGATAGGCGTAACCCTCGGTAGGGTCGATGATCAGCATTAGCCCGAGCACAGAAACATAGTCCCGCACCTGATTTTGCAGGTGGAGCAGATGCCCCCACAGACCTTCATCTTCCTCCCGGTAAATCACCCCTTTTAGCAGCGTGATGGCGAGGGTAGACAGAGAGACGGGCAGGGACGGCTGAGCCGCGACGGCATCAGCCGTGTTCAGAGTCTGGCTCATGCCGACCTCACAAAAATGACGCGTTGCAGGGTGGCGTTGCGCGTGATGATGGAACCGTCGGCACTCATGATGTCCCAGCTTACATGATCGCTCGTCTTTTCATCAATGAGGCTTTCAAAGCGTTCACTGCTGAGCTGAAGATAAGCGACAAGCTCGGATAATCCCTGCTCCAGCGGGTAGCGGTGCAGTAGGGCGGCGAGGCTGACTTGCGGGGCCTCTGCCAGAGCCTGCCGGATATTGTCAGTCAGACGCAGGCGGTCCACCACAACCTGTTCATATAACGCCATGGGGTCTGCTGCTTCCGCTGCGTCGTCCGGCAGCGGGTCGAGGCTCAGAAGGGTTGGAAGCGGCGGGGCATAAAGGGGGCGCTCCATAATAAGGTCCGGTGTGGCCGCCATGGACTCAAGCTCTGTCAGGCTTTCATCTGGTGGGTAGTCCGGCAGGTAAGGGCGGGCGGCAAGCGCACGCGCTTCAATATGATGCAGAATATCCATAATACGCCGGGTTTCCTGCCGGCTCTGATCATCCAGAAACTGCCGCAGACGGTGCGAGAGCTGGGCGACGGTGCGTTGTGTATGGTCGCCTGCTTCCAGCCAGTCATAATGAATACGGCGCAGGCGCGGGTCCGGGTGCAGAGCCGCAATGACCGGAAGAGACAGAATATGGTCCAGTTGCTGAGAAAGCTCTTCCTGACGGCTGCTCGACATCAGGAAGTTCCAGAAGGCCTGAAAACTGCGGCCCTGATCGGAGTTATTGATCAGATCATGCTGGGTCAGAATTTCATCCAGCAGAGCGCCTTTGGTGCCATCCCACAGGGCCACCCGTTCCCGCACGGCGCGGTCCAGACGCCGGAAATTATGCTCAACCTCACGGAAATCAGCCAGAAGATCACGCGCCATGCGTGTAAACTGGGAAAAGCGTTCCTTGATGCCGGTATCATCCATCAGGCTGACATCACCGCTCTGGATACGGGCAATTTCAGCATCAATCTCATCCCGGCGCTGGCGCAGGTCTGCAAGGCGCTGCTCCGGGTCGCTCTGGGTGCCTTCATTCATCTGGCGTAGCAGATCAAACAGCGTGCGCAGGCGGGATTCCGTGCCAACAAAGCTGCGTTCAGCAAGCTGCTCCAGCCATGACAACGCCTTCTCGGTCGCAGGCGTCATATCAAAAACGGCGTTCTCCGTGCCATGCTGATAGAATTTTCTCAGCCAGCCCTTATCCGGAGACGCCCAGTCTTCCAGATAATCCCGGGCGGTTCTGGGGAAGGCTGTGTCCTCCATTTGCTGGCGCAACGCATACAGGGTGTCTTCCAGCGCTTCCGCCATGTCCTCGGCTTTCAGGCTGCGCACATTGGGGCGAACGAAAACCTGATGCAGAAAACTGAGGATAAGCGGCGCGTGGTCCGAGCATAACAGGCGCCAGGCCGGGTTATGCTGGCGCATACTGTTCAGGGTTGTGAAATCAAGCGCCATCCTCGCCAGCTCCTGTCTGCTTCGTCACCGATGCGGCAGAGGACTTGTTACAGGATGTAAGGGGGCGACGCGAGAGACACTGGCTAGAGAAAAATATCTGCGAACACTGTGCAGACACGCTGTCTGCCGGGGCCAGGGGGAAAGACTCATCCGGCATGATGGCCATTTTGAGAGCTTAGAAGTGCGCGCCCAGTTGAAGCGGGAAGGAGCTACCCAGAATGCCTTCGTAAGACCGTGTCAGATTGACGGTGCCAGCATGAGCAGGCAGCTCGTTTGTCACGTTATTCATCATGAAACTGGCATCGAAATTCTTGGTGATGTGATACCCGATTGTCGTGTTAAAATAGATGAAGTTATTACGCTGGTTTGCTTCCTAATTACTGTAAGGGCAGCTTCTTCTTCGGTTTTTCTGGCTTACGTCTGGAAAGACCAACAGTGTTTTTCTCTTCCTGTGTCAAACCCTTAGGTTCCAACGTTCCCGGGACTTGGAAGGAGGGAGGGATGTTAGTTCCTTACCCTGAGACCTGTCTTTGCATGGTTCTGGGCTTTTATAAAAGACCAGAACCATGCGGGCATAAAGGGGAGTAGCCTCTGGCGGCCCAGAAACCTGCTTTCAGATTGAAAGAAAAGGAAGGTTTCTGTTTGGCCAAGCAGACTTTGCAGCACGACCGGGACGGTGCGGCGGAAATGGTAGTATGAGCCGATAAGGCGGAGCATTTGCGTTTCCCAGTCTGGGAAGACAAACGGGAAAATCCCGCAGACCCGTCAAATTCTCATTTTGCTGTTATATTTCAAGAGGTTAATGGTGCGAACTGCGGGACTCGAACCCGCACGCCCTTACGGGCTGGAGATTTTAAGTCTCCTGCGTCTACCATTCCGCCAAGTTCGCATCGGGGTGGCTGGGGGTGAGTGTTGCCAGCCGGACAGGGCGTTTTACTGTGTTATGGCGGGTTTTAGCATGTTGGGCTGTGGCGGCAAGGGGGTCTGTCGTTGGTTCGTGTGTTGCGTTGCTTAGCGGGCTCCGAGCAGGGCGGAACCGTGGTGTTTCAGCCAGCGTTCTGCGGCGTGTCTGTGCGGCGTGAGCTGGTCCACCAGTGCCCAGAAGGCCGGGCCGTGATTCATATGGCGCAGGTGGGCCAGTTCGTGCGCAATCAGATAATGTCTGACAGAGACTGGTGCCATGATCAGACGCCAGGACAGCATGATGCGGCCGGAGGACGAGCAGCTTCCCCAGCGGCTGGAGGTGTCACGGATATCCAGCCGTGTGGGGCGGAGGCCTGTGGCCTGTGCCTGCGCGCGGAGTTCCTGACCAAGGACGGTGCGTGCGTGGTTTCGTAAAAAATCGCGCACCCGTCTGCCGATAAACTCTTCCGTGCCACTGACAAAAATCTGCTGAGCCTCTATCCACACCCCGCTTCTTGCCGCAGGCTGATGCACAATAAGATGCGGTATGCCTTCAACCGGAATGGTTCTGCCTGCCAGAAAAGCCGGGGCATTGTGCAGAGCCGCAAGACGTTTTGTGATCCAGTGCTTCTGCGTTTTAAGAAACGGCATGGCCTCCTGAGGAGTCAGGGTGCCGGGAAGAGTGACGGTCACTGCCTGCCGGAGTGGGTCAATGCGCAGAGAGAGGCGTCTTGCCCGGCTGGAGCGCTTCCAGAGGATTGGTGCGCGGCAGTCAGGCGCCAGTTCAATAACATCCGGCGCAGAATCCACAGGGAGGATGCGGGGAGCGGTGCTTACCCCCCGTTGGGATAGAAGAGTGGGTTTTTCAGCGCGTGCCGGTACGGACATGGCGCACGGCGAGCCGCGTCTGTGAGCTGGCTTTTTTGGGTTTTCTGGTTGGGTGGCCGGGCCATTTTACCAGATAGTCTTCCAGTGCTCCGGCCTGTCTTTCACTGATGCAGCGGCCTGCGGCAGACGCACCGGATTCAATGACGCTGTCCGCCGTTCCGGTCAGAAGAGGATGCCATGTGGGGAGGGAGCGCCCTTCTGACAGGCGACGATAAGCGCAGTCGGGCGGCAGCCAGTCCAGCCCCGCGACCATTTCCGGCGTCAGCGTAATGCAGTCCTGCACTTTTCTGTGGCGCTGGGGGTAGTCCGTACAGCGGCAGGTGGAGACATCCAGCAGACGGCAGGCGACAGACGTGTAGTGAATTTCGTCCGTTTCTTCGTCACGCAGTTTATGCAGACAGCAACGGCCACAGCCATCACACAGAGATTCCCACTGTGCAGTGGTCATATCTTGAAGGGGGGTCGTTTCCCAGAACGGAGCCGAGGATGAAAGAGACGTCATACCGCGCAGGATAAACTGGCAGGATGCCTCAGGAAAGAGGGGCTTTATGAATTCCCAGATTAATTCCCAATGTGCCAAGCACGCTCAGGGCAAAAGCCAGACACAGGCTGCCCGCCAGTGAACGGCCCAGAAGAGGCAGCCAGAGCAGACGCAGGCGGAGGAACGGCGTGGCTCCCAGTTCCTGCGCTGTGCGGCGCCATGTGGGCGGAGCGTCTTTGAGGTGACCAAGCGGCACCAGAGAAAGAGCCGGGCCGATCAGAACGCCCTGAAAAAAAGAAAGGAGCAGGGTTGGGGTGCTGGAGTGCAGCAGAAAAGGCAGCGCGAGGGCAAGGCCGGTTGCCGGGAGCAGAACCAGCAGGAGTAGCGTGTAAAGCCTTGCTCCCTGCCGTGTTGCGAGGGTTGCCGTAAGCACAAGGGCTGCGAGGCAGAGCCCGGTGAGGGCCATGAACAGGGAGTGTGTGATCAGAAACGGAAGCATGCTGGACGGCGGAAGAGTCACCGGTCTTCAGCCCAGTGCGTAAAGCGGGCGGACAAGGTGGGGAGATGCGCGCTCCAGAAGGTGTCATTCACCGCAATGGGGGGCAGCAGGCGGCGGTTATCCAGAGAGCCGGAATTGATTTCCGCCAGAGAAGGCAGAGATGGCCACGCATTGGCGAAGGCCTGCTTCTGGGTTGGGTGTTCCAGCCAAGCCGTGAGGGCGAGCGCCGTGTTTTCCTGCGCTGAGGTTTTTGGCACGCCCCACGCGTAGTTCACCTGAAGGCGCTGGGGCCAGTAGAGGCCAAAGCGGTCACGCTCGGCCTGCGGGGCACTGAGAATTTCCCCTGTGGGCACACTCCCCATCAGAGCGCCACCGCTTTTGAGAATCCGCGCAGCCTCTTCCGGGGTGGACCACCAGACGATGTAAGGGCGGAGCTGGTCGAGCTTGCGGAACGCGCGGTCTACGCCGTCCTGCGTGTTCAGAACGCGGTAGAGGGCATCAGGCGAGACACCGTCTGCCAGCAGGGCGATTTCCAGCGTGGTGCGCGGGTCACGGCGCAGACTGCGGCGGCCGGGGTGCCGGGCAACATCCCAGAAGTCCGACCAGTCTGGCGGGGTATCAAAGCGGGAGCGGTCCCACGCCATGGCAAAATCGATGGAGGCGGAAGACTGGCCACATCCGTTGGGGGAAGGGTCTGCCGGGTCCCGCACCAGAAGGCCCATCGAACAACTGATTTGCAGGGAGCTGGTTTCCATCATCACCGCTGCCCAGCGGTGGGGCGCATCGGCCTCCTGTTTGCGAAGAGACTCGATTTCTCCATCCCATGAGGCCGGAGCCAGAGGTTGCCTGATAAGCTGGGCATAAGGTGTGAACAGCACTTTTTGCTGCGTGGCGGTAATGGCGCCCCCGAATGTCAGAATACGAACCGGCTGCACCACAGCCCGATGAAGCCGGCGTACCGTACGCGCCTCAGCCTGCGAAAAAGCAGGGAGCACCAGACTGCCGAGGACAAGCGCCGTCAGCCCGCGCCGGACCAGAGCCGACAGGGCGGAGGGACGCTGCGCGGGGGAGCGGAGGGGCGTCTGAGAGGGTGCGTCACGGAACGAAAAAAGGAACAGGGGTAGCCTCACGCGGTTGCTGCAACGGTCTAACAATACGTCTAGCCTGTTTTCTGGTCCATCGGAAAGGCAGTGGCGTTTGCTGTTTGCCAGGCGAGCAGTGCTACGCGCCCCGGTTCCAGGTCCCGCAGGGTATGCACGGGCGGGCGATGGGCAATGAGTTCCCCGCCATCACGCATACGGAAACGCATATGAATGGCCGTGCCCACATGCCGGGCGGAGACCAGAGTGCACAGCAGCATATCCTGCTCTTCAGGCTGGGTGGGTGCCTGACGCGGGAACATGACGGAGAGCCGGTCCGGAGAGATGCAGATATTGGCGAGGTCCTGTTCCGCCAGCCCCGGTGCGGCCATGGCCTCCACGGTCTCACCCGTGGGCAGGCGGAGTTCGGCCATATCATCTTCAGCGTAGAGAACCTTGCCGGTCAGGACGTTGGCCTCCCCAAAGGCAATGGCCACCTGTTCATGCTCCGGGCGGCTGAGCAGATCCGGCGGTGTTGCAAGCTGAAGCAGGATACCGTTTTCCAGAATACCAATACGGTCCCCGGCCATCAGCGCCTCTGTCCGGTCCCGGGTGAGCAGCAGCAGGCTCAGCCCGATGGCGCGTTGCAGTTTTTCCAGCAGCGCCAGCATGCGGGTTGTGGCGGTGTGGTCAAGCGTGCTGAAGGGGGCGTTGAGCACCAGACACTCTGGCCGCATGACAAGGGCACGGGCCAGCTGGCCGCGCACGGCCTGCTCGGGCGTCAGGCGGGCGGCTTTAAGGGAGCTCCGCCCGTCCAGCCCGACGAGGGAGAGAGTTTCCAGCGTGCGGCGCTCACACTCCGCCGCGGACACCTGCCCGGCAGCCCGGAGTGGGAACAGAATATTCTCCGCCAGCGTAAGGTGCGGGAAAAGCGGCGCGTGCGCCCCGAGCGTGGCCAGCCGACGCTGGCCCGTTGGCCGGTGCGTGACGTCTTCCCCTCCCACGCGGATCTGGCCGCCATAGCTGGGCATGTGGCCAGCCAGAACATCTGTCAGGCGGGTGAGGTCCTCATGCCCGGTGCCGATTCCCAGCAGCGCCACACACTCCCCTTTCGCCACATGCAGGCTCAGTCCGGGGAGCGGCGGCAGAAAAGCGAGATTGTGAAGTTCTAGCGGCGGGTGCGAGCCATGCGCCGTATGCATGCAACCATATCCTTAGCGATCAGTTAGAAGAGTGTTGTCAATAAATCCAACGCGAATAGGGTGTTCCATGTCTTCTGATAAACTCAAGGATGTAAAGGCTGCCGGTGAATCTGCTGCTGAGACAGCCCGTGATGAGATTGAAGCCGTAAAGGCGCATCTGGAACGGCTGATCACCAAGCATGTGGTGCCTGCCCTGACGAATGCTGGCGGCAAAGCCAGTGATTTGACTGAAGAAGCGGTTGCCAATGCGCGCGAACTGGCCAATCATGCGCGCAAAGATATTTCCAAGCAGACGCGTGTGCAGTCGTCATGGGTGTCCATTGCCATTTCCGGCGTGGTGGGCTTTGTCCTCGGCCGGATGTCACGCTGAAGCCTCACGTGATCTGAACGAAGGTAGTCCCGGAGTCCATGCGTATTTTTGAACTTGGCAGGTCCGCCCTGCACGCTCAGTCCCACCTTATGCAGCAGATGGCCATTCGGCTGGGGAAACAGGCGGCATTTCTTGTTGCCGCTGCGGTATTCGGGTTTTTCGCCCTGATTTCCGGGCATGGACTCCTGTGGGCCCTGTTCCTGTTTACCTTCCACTGGGGGCCGGTGACGGCCGCATTCGGCGTGTTTGCGCTGGATGTGATCTTTGCCCTGATCTGCGTCCTCTTTGGCCGCCGCTCTTACCTGACGACTGCGGAAGTGGAAGCCCGGATTGCCCGTAACCGCTGCGCCACGCAGATGCGGGAATCTGTCACTCTGGCGGCAGTCACGGCCACTGTGGCGGGTTCTCTGGGCCGCAGCGGCACCCGCAAAGTGTGGGATGTGGTGCGCCGCAAGAAGAACTAAGCCTCTATCCGCCTTTGCCCATAGGTTCCATTCCAATTTTGCATTGGCAGGGGCGGATTTTTTCTGGGAATGATTGCCCTGTGATTTTGTGAGTGTGCGAACAGTTTGCATGCTTGCTAGTATGGGCACGTAATGGAACCTCCGCGTTATCCTGACAAGAGTATCGAAACCCGCCGGTCCTTCGGGCACCGGCTGGCTCGCCTTGCGGCCATCTGGCGGCGCGAGATTGATGCCGATCTGCGCCGGTTCAGCCTGACGGACGCAACATGGCGCCCCATTTATTATCTCAATTTTGCCGGTGAACCTGTCAGACAGACAGATCTCGCGCGTTCTCTCTCACTGGAAGCACCGTCTCTTGTGCGGCTGCTGGATGTGCTGGAGAAGCGCGGCTTTATTGTCCGGGAAATTGATGAGGAAGACCGTCGCTCCAAACTGGTCAGTATTACGGAAGAAGGCCGGAAAGTTGCCGCACTTGTCAGCCATGCGGCGGATGATGTGGCAACACGCCTGACCGAATATGTTACCCCGCAGGAACTGGAAGAGTGCTGCGGGATTCTCGACCGGGTAGAACAGGCCGCGTCCGGTCAGAAAGATCTGGCAGGCCCGGAGCGGGCACGGGCATGATGAGAGTGATTACGAGAATGGCGTCATGCTGACGGAATTCAATCTCTTTGGCGTCTTCATGGCGCCAATCGTCGTCTACGCACTGGCGGCGCTGCCCCTTACCATGTGTGTGCGCTTTGTGCTGTGGTGGAGCGGCCTGCTGGGCTGGTTCTGGCACATCGCGCTGTTCGAAGTTTCGCTCTACGTCTGTATCCTCTGCCTGCTCATTTTGTACGTCTGACCCCCAAAAAGGCTTTTGAGTCTCCGCAATGCCCCTTCTGCGCACCCTGATACGAGTTATTCTGACCCTGGCGGTTGTCTCTCTGGCCATTGTGCTAGGGGTGACCCTCTGGAACGTCTACATGATCGCCCCATGGACCCGTGATGGCCGTGTGCGCGTGTATGTTGTGGATGTGGCTCCTGAAGTCTCGGGCACGGTGGTGCAGATCCCCGTGGTGGATAACCAGTTTGTCCATAAGGGTGACCCGCTGTTTGTGCTGGACCCGGTGCGGTTCCGTCTTGCGATCCGTGAGGCTCAGGCCCGGCTGGATGGCGCGCTGGAAGACCTGAAGCTCAAACGTAACGATGCCCGCCGCCGTATGGGGCTGGGTGGCATTGTCTCGGCGGAAGAGCAGGAAGTCTTCAACTCTAATGTGGCGACGCAGATTGCCGCGGTGGATGCAGCCCGCGCCGCGCTGGACGTGGCAAAGCTGAACCTCCAGCGTTCCGTGCTGTATTCTCCGGTGAATGGCTACGTGACCAACCTCAACCTGCGGGTGGGGGATTATGCCTCCTCCGGGCAGGCGCGTCTGGCCGTGATTGATGCGGATTCCTACTGGGTTTACGGCTATTTTGAAGAAACCAAGATGTGGGGCGTGCATGTGGGGGATGAAGCCCGCGTCAAGCTGATGGGCTACAAGCCGATCCTGACCGGCCATGTAGTGAGCATTGCCCGCGGTATTAATGATACCAACGGCACGCCGGACAAGCTTGGTCTTCAGGATGTGAACCCGATCTTTACCTGGGTGCGTCTGGCCCAGCGTATTCCGGTGCGTATCCATCTGGACCATGTGCCGGATAGCGTGACCCTCGCCGCAGGCATGACGGCGACCGTCAGCGTCGGGCCGGAGCCGCGTGGCCGCCGGGGTAAAATGACCACCTGGCTGCAAGACCACCTCTGAGAGCGACATGGAACAGAAGATGAAGGTTCATCGTCGCCTCGGCCTTTTCATGGCGTCCTCCCTGATGCTTTCGGCCTGCACTGTCGGGCCGAACTATCAGCCTGAACACATGAAGGTGCCGGCCCAGTTCAAGGAAGCAGCGGAAGAGCACCCTGCTACTCAGGAAGAAATTGACCGCACCAACAAGGAAATGACCGAGTGGTGGGCCGCGTTCAAGGACCCGGTGCTGACCAGTCTGGTCGAGCAGGCGATCAAGGGGAACTATGATCTCCAGATTGCCGGGCAGCGGATTCTGGCCGAGCGCGCTATCCGGGACCGTTCCGCCTCACAATGGTATCCGCAGATGGATGCCAATATTGGGGGCGGGGATGTGCGTTATTCCCTGAATATTGATAACTGGCCGATCCGCCCCGGTAACCCGCAGAACCGGCCGGAAGCCTCTATGCTGACCTATGGCGCGATGGCGACGTGGGAAGTGGACGTGTTCGGACGGATCCGGCGGGATGTGGAAGCGCATGAGCGTGCAGTGGAAGCCTCCATTGAAGGCCGCCGTGCGCTGCTGATGACAATGCTGTCCGAACTGGCGTCGGATTACATGCTGCTGCGCGTGACGCAGTTGCAGATCAAAATTGCCACGGACAATATTGGCGTTGCAAAGCGCGCGGTGGATCTGACCAACAAGCTGTATCTGGAAGGTGTGGGCAACACCTTGCAGATTGCGCAGGCTCAGGCGGAACTGGATACGCAGATTGCAGCGCGTGAGCCGCTGAAAACCCGTGTCTCTCAAGTGACGCACGCCATTGCCGTGCTGCTGGGGCAGATGCCGGGGTCTCTGGAAGATGAATTGAAGGTGCCGCGGCCTCTGCCGACGGTGCCGGAATTTCCGGCCACCATGCCGTCTGTTGTGATTGCCAACCGCCCGGACATCCGGATGGCGGAGCGCCAATATGCTCTGGCCACGGCGCAGATTGGTGTGGCGGTGGCAAACCTGTACCCGCACTTTGTCATTCCGCTGACCTTTAACCCGAATGCGTCGGCCATGTATCAGCTGTTTCAGGTCAACGCCATGAGCTGGCAGTTCCTGATGATGGCCAGCCTGCCGCTGATGCATGGTGGTAAAATGACGTCTGAAGTCCGGGCGGCCCAGGCCTCGGCGGAAGCCGCGCGCCTGACGTACCGACAGTCCGTGCTGAATGGCTTCAAGGAAGTTGAAGACGCCATGGCCGCCTGGCATGACGATATTGAATATGCCGAACAGTTACACAAAGCGGCTGAGGACAGTGCCACGGCCAGTGAAAGAGCCCGTAAGCTGTATGGTGCAGGTCTTGTCGGGTTTCTGGAAGTGCTGACAACCGAGCGCACAACCCTGAATGCGCAGAACATGGAAGCCATGGCCCGGCTTGAGCGGCTGCGGGACGCTGTGAACCTCTACACAGCGCTTGGCGCGGGCTGGAAAGGCGTGGCGCTGACCAATTCGACCCTGCCTGTTTCCCTCGAAACGCAAAACGTGTTAGCGCGGGCTTTCAAGCAATGATCTGAAAGGTCACACCATGAGTGCGTCTTCGTCCCCTTACGTGCGTCGGCTGCTCTGGATTGTGGGCTGTTTTGTTGGTGGGTTTGCGTTGCTGTGTGTGAGTGGCTGGGCACTTGTCGTGCATGGCAGCACGCAGGATACCGCACTGGTCACAGCCTTGCGCTGGCTGCCGGTGGCAACGGGTGCGATTACGGTGGCGGCAGGGTTTTTCCTGCTCAGCCTGCCTGTGCCGGAAGACCCGGAAGACTTCTTTTTACCTGATGATGCTGATGGAGAACTTCAGCGCACAGACGGTAAATAACGCGACGACAACACTCTCTGCCCTGAAGAAAATCCCCTCTCACCTGTGTGTATGAGAGGGGGTGAAAGACTTACTTCTTCGGCAGACGAACGGCCGTGACTTCAATTTCAATCAGCCAGCCGGGATTGGCGAGCTGAGCGACCGCAAAAGCGGAGCGTACCGGCAGGTTGGGCTGCTTTTCCGTACCAAAATACTGGGTGTAGGCTTTCATCATGCCTGCAAAGTCGAGCTGCTTTGTGCGGGGGTCGGCCACCATATAGATGTGCATCTGCACGACGTCGCTCATTGTCAGATTCAGTTTTTTCAGCTCACCTTCAATGCGCTGGAGGGAGGCAAGCGTCTGAGCCTGTGTATCCCCGTAGGCTTCAAGGCTTTTGGGTGGTGCGGTTTTGTCCTGCACCGGCGCGCCCATGCCGCTGAGGTAAATGGTAGTGGCCCCGGCGGGCACTTCTACCGCTGTTGAGATGGGGAATTTGCCATCCCCGTGGCGGACAATTCCGCCTTCAGCCTGCGCCAGAGCGGGCAGGGCAGCCAGAGTGGCAAGGGCCGTGGCGGGGATAAGAGCTTTGAAGAGACGCACGTTATTCTTCCTCTACTGACAGATGGGGACGCATTTCGGAAACGTCTTCCGGTTTCAGGGCGTCAGTATAATGGTTTCCAAAATGGGTGCGAACGTAATTGACCACGTTGGCAACCTGCTGATCATCCAGCAGGCCTGCAAACCAGGGCATGCCGCCAAAGCCGTTCAGCACGACATAGGCGGGATATTGCGCACTTTTCAGCTTGGGGTTGCCCGCCAGAGCCGGGAACTGTGCCCCGGCTCCTACGGCGCCTTTGCCGTCCGGCATGTGGCAGCTCTGGCAGATGTGCCGGTAAATGGCCTCGCCATCCGGCAGGGGCTGCATTTTACCGGCAACGGCGCTGGCGCTGTCCGCATGGGCGGCACCGGGGGCCAGAGCACCAGCAAGCAGGCCAGCGGTGAGGCAGAGGGAGGAGATAAGCGGAAAGTAACGCATCAGGCAGCTCCCAGCGCGCGTTTGTGCAGACGGGTGACTGCATCCAGAGCAGACAGAATGGCGCCTTCCTGCCAGCAGCCGACGTAAGAGGCGTGTTCTCCGGCCAGCACGAGGCGGTTATCCACGGCACAGAGTGTTTTGTAATGGGTTTTCCGGGCTTCTTCCGTCCACATGGAGCAGCAGCCGAGCGTCCAGGGCACGCGGCTCCAGGCCATGCTGATACCGTTTGAAAATTCCTTGCGATACTGAGGATGAATGGCGGTGCCCTGATCCAGTGCGCGCTGAATCCGCTGTTCCGGCGTCATGCCAGCAAAGTCATACGCGGCGGGGCCGAACATGTAACCGCCTAGCAGGACAGCCGGACCTTTTGAGAAAATGCCGTGGCTGGGGTAGGAAATCTGGCTGATCTGCTGATCGGTAAAGCTGATACCGCCGTAAATCTGGTCATCTTCCTCCCAGAACCGGCGTTTGAACTCCATGCCCATCTTGACGGAGGAGGCATAGGGCACTGCGGCAATGGCCGCCTTCATGCTGTCCGTAACCTGCACATCCAGCTGAGAGAGGACTGAAAGCGGAATTGTGCAGACGCAGTAATCCGCCTGAGCCTGCCGCACGGCGTTGCCGTGAGCGGTGTCTGTGTAGGTGACAGTTACGCCGTGATCATCCTGATGGATGGAGGAGACCTTGCAGTTCAGCGTGATGAGGTCTTTTACCTGCAGGGTGAAGCCCTTGCCGATCTGGTCCATCCCGCCGACGGGCTGGAACATGGTGGTCTGCATGTCCAGACGTTCATGAAAGGCCATCCAGTTCCAAAGGCCGGACTGCATGACATCCTTACGGGCAAAGAGGGCTGACGGGACGGGGGCACCATCCACACCACCGCCCTGCGGTTTTTCAAAACCGCGGCGCAGGGAGCTGGTATTGCCTTTGGTGTAGGCCATGTCCTTGTTCAGGGCCCCCCAGGATTTCATGGCCTGACGGATATGGGCGCGTTCATCGTCCGAGACAACATCATCCAGCTTGTGCTGATCAATCGCCTTGGCCAGCAGTTCCGCCGTAAAGCCGTTAAAGTCCGAGGCCAGTTCCCGATACCGCACGGCCTTGCCACCAAAGCTGCCGCTGGAATGGAGCCAGCTATTGTGGTTCAGCTCGATAAAGGGTTCGAGCTGCACACCAAATTCCCGGCAATAATGCAGCAGGCCCTGATGATGGTACGGGATACGCCATGGGCCGGGGTTGATATAGTTGCCGGGGGCGAAGCCAACCTGTTGCGTGGCCCCCCCAAGTTCCTTGATGGTATCTCCGCCGCGCAGGCTGATGTTACGGCCGCCGCTGCGGCTCTGAAATTCCAGAATCTGGACGTTGTAGCCAGCTTTCCGCAGTTCGTAAGCGGAAAGCATGCCGGACAGACCGGAGCCGAGCACCAGCACACGCGTGCCGCGTTTGGCTCCTGCAAGTTGAGGCGGCCCACGGAAGTCTGTCCCCATGGCGTGACCAAAAGTCGTCATGGCCTGATACAGCGCGGCGCTGCCAGCCAGAGTGCCGATGCGGGTCAGAAGTTGCCGGCGCGTCGGTGCGGTGGGCGGATGAGCGTGTGGCATCAGGTAATCCCGAGATGATCTCAAAAAACAATCAGTCCGCATGGCAGAACCAGCATGTGACCCAGCATGTGACAGAGAACAATCATGACAGGATCAGATTGTTCTCATTTCGTAATGCTAGGGCATATATTACGATATGACAACATCTGAGAGGCAAAGAGAGCGCGTAAAAAAACACCCCTGATGCGGGCCGGCATCAGGGGCGTGAATTAGAGAAAAAGCTTGGATATGCTTTTAGTTTGCAAACCGTGCAAAAGCGGGGCGGGTGCGCTGCTGCTCCAGAAAAGTCAGCATGGCGGTGCGGGCGCGTCCGGCATCTTTGCCAAGGCCGATCAGGCCGGAAATCTGCCCCGGATGCCGCAGAAGGGAACCCAGCAGAGCCCGGATATTCAGCCCGCCATCGGGTGAGAGAACCGTGCCGGCAACAGGCGGCAGAGACCGGCCAGCCGGGTCACACACCACGCGCAGCACGGCAAATGGCAGCCCGGCCTCTTCCGCAGCGCGGGCCAGAAAACCGCTTTCCATATCCAGAGCCGTGCACTGGCTTGCGGCAAACAGGCGCGCTTTTTCAGCTGCATCCAGAACAACCGTGTCACTGTGCAGAAGCGATTTCCCCTGCACATCCGGCTGACCCGCGCCAAGAATGTGCCGCAGTGTCGGGTCACACACATAGGGGGTGCCCCATGCCATCACACGCTCCGGCACAATCAGGGTGCCGGGCGGGAAGGCCGGGTCCAGTCCGGCGGCCAGCCCGAAGGAGAGGAGGCAGTCTGCCCCGCAGGCGGCCAGTCTTGCAGCCTCGCGCTGCGCGCCGGTGCGCGTGGCCCCGCTGGCGGCAATGGCGGCATGCGGGAAGACCTGCCGGATCAGTCTGGATTCGGCCTTCAGGCCAACAAGAATACCGGGGCGGCCGGGGGCAACCTGTGTGGAACGTGTCATGGTTTTCAGAACCCAAAAGCAACGCGGCGTGTGTTGCTGCTTTCCAGATTGCGGTAACGGGCCAGCGCCATCAGCGGGAAAAACTGCCTGTACCCGTGGTAGCGGAGGTAAAAGACTTTGGGGAAGCCGACAGCGTTATACGGGTCTTCCTGCCATTCCCCACTGGCATCCTGCTGCGCGGCGAGCCAGTGGATGCCGCGTGTTACCGCCGGATCATCCCTTCGGCCAGCGGCCATCAGGCCAAGCAGCGCCCATGCGGTCTGGGAGGGCAGACTTTCCCGGTAGGTGCCGTGGCTGCCGCCTTCATAAGACTCACAGCCTTCCCCCCAGCCCCCGTCCGGGCGCTGGACGGCGCGGAGCCATTCCACGGCCTTCACCACAGCATCATCATCATGCGAGACACCTGCTGCGTTAAGCGCACACAACGCGGACCAAGTGCCGTAAATATAGTTGGTGCCCCAGCGGCCAAACCATGAGCCGTCGGCTTCCTGCTCCTGACGCAGGTATGTCAGGGCGCGCTCAATCACCGGGCGGTCTTCCACATGGCCAAGCTGGGCCAGAAAGGAAATGCACCGCGCCGTAACATCGGCTGTTGGCGGGTCCAGAAGGGCTCCGTGGTCCGAGAACGGAATGTGGTTCAGCAGCTCTTTGTTATTATCGATATCGAAGGCGCCCCACCCCCCGTCGCGGCTCTGCATGCCGAGAATCCACTGGCGGGCCCGCGCGATGGCGTCCGCACTGGCCGGGTCACCCTCACGGTGCAGCAGCATGCCCACCACGGCGGTATCATCCACGTCCGGGTAATAGTCATTCCCGTACTGGAAGGCCCAGCCACCGGGGGCCAGATCCGGATTATTGATGGCCCAGTCGCCTTTGACGTCCAGAATCTGCTTCTCGCGCAGCCATATGCTGGCTTTGCGCAGGCTTTCCAGTGTTTCCTGCGGGGCAATGCCGCTGGGGCCGGAGGCAGCTTCCAGCAGGGCGTGGCCGGAAAGCCCAGTGTCCCAGATGGGGGAGACGCAGGGCTGGCAATACGCCTCGCCCTCTTTATGGACCAGAAGGCCCTGCACAGCCTCCCATGCGGTTACGGCGCGCGGGTCCGTATCCGGCACGCCGAGGGCACGGTACATCATGACCACATTGGCCATGGCCGGGTAAATTGCCCCCAGCCCATCCTTGCCGTTCAGGCGGGGTTCAATGAAGTCAATGGCGGCCTTGAGGGCTTTTTCATGCGTGGCGGAGGGAATAAGGCGCACCGCAGGGCGCAGAACGCTGTCCAGCCCTTTGAAGACCCGGCCCCAGACGGAGTGATACGGGCCACGAATCCAGTCCGTGACGCGCTCCGGGGCGGTGACGAACAGTTCCCGGATGTGGATCTGGCGCGGATTGACGGCAATGGGGCGCAGAGCCGCAAGCACCAGCAGCGGCGCAATCACCGAGCGGGACCAGTAGGACATGTTCCAGACGGAGAAAAACGCCTTGCGCGGCAGCAGCATCAGCTCAGCAGGCATGACCGGCGTGGCCCGCCAGGGTACATCCCCGAACAGGGCAAGCTGGATGCGGGTGAACACATTGCTCCGTTCGGCCCCGCCGTGGTCCAGAATGGCTTCCCGCGCGCGGCGCATGTGCGGGGCGTTAATATCCTCCCCGGTCGTTTTCAGCGCGAAATAGGCTTTGACGGAGGAGGAGAGATTGAACCCACCGTTATGGTACAGCGCCCAGCCACCATGCTCGGTACTTTGCGTCCGGCGCAGATAGACGGCAATTTTCTGCTCCAGTGCCTCATCAATCCGGTCCAGATAATGTTCCAGAAGGACATATTCCGCCGGGATGCTGGCATCCGCTTCCAGTTCATACACCCAGTGCCCGTCAGCCTGCTGGTGCTGCCCTAAGGCGGCATGAGCCTGTCTGACCACACGCTCCAGATCATCACTGGTCAGATCCTTCCCGGCCAGATCTTCCCCGGAGAGCGGGGGCTTGGGGCGTGCGCTGCCATCAGCGGCCATACGGGATGTTCCTTTTTACTGGCGTCTTGTTTTTTTAAGAACGGCGCAGGCCGAGCGTGTGCACGGCCTTCACGCCTGATCTCATGGCGCCTTCAAGTGTGGCGGGGAGTCCGGTTGCCGTCCAGTCCCCGGCCAGAGCGAGGTTGATCAGCGGCGTGGCCGGGCCGGGGCGCAGGCGGTTCTGTTCCGGGGTGGCGGCAAATGTTGCGCGTTTTTCCCACACGACGCGCTGGTGCGGTGGTGTGGCGGGCAGAGGGTCTTTCAGCACAGGGTCACACGCGCGGCGCACATCATGCCAGATGGTGCGGGCCAGATCATCCGGGTCCTGCTCCGCAAAGCGGTTGGCCGCACTGACCGTGACGGAGAGAATATCGCCCCGCAGGAACACCCATTCCGCAATACTGCCAACCAGCCCCATAAAGCCCGCTCTGGCGAAGGACCCCAGGGCACGCGGCGTGGTGTCCATACGGAAATGCAGGTTCAGAATACTTTCAAACGCGTTGGGGGCCTGAAAACCCGGCAGGTGAGGGGCCAGCAGGCCTTCCGCCACGGGAGCCGGAACGGCCAGAATCAGCGTGTCTTCTTCCGTGAGTGGGATAAGACCTTCCGGACTGTGCAGGCCGGTCACACGGCCACGGCTGACTTCCAGCGCGCTGATGCGGCTCTGGGTGCGGACTTCTGCATGCAGGATGGCCAGATGCGCCAGTGCCGGGTCTACCAGTGTTTCAGAAAGCCCGTCCTTCGGGAACCACGGCACGCAGGCCTTGCCGCCAAGGGAGAGGGACTCTTTCACCACCGCACCCAGCAGCGCGGCGCTGCCGGTTTCACAGGATGTATTGAGGGCGGAAATGGCGAATGGTTCCAGCAGGCGGCGGCTGAGTGCGCCGGGCAGCAGGCAGTCGGCAACCTTTTCATCCTCCCTGGCCTGCATCAGTTTTTGCAGGCTGCGGAGTTCCACCACCCGCATATCCGGCACGCGCCGGTGCGGCTGGAAAACCCACCAGGGCATGCGCCCGCGGGAGAGGTCCAGCGTCCAGCGGGCACCTTCGGCCAGATCCACAAACGGGAAAATGGGGATGCCGGGGCCGGTCAGGGTATCGGTCCCGCCCGTCATGGCCAGATAGCGGAAGACGGTTTTGTTGGCGGACAGCAGCAGATGGTTGCCGTTATCAATGCGGCATCCAAGCTGTTTGTCCTCATAAGACCGGGCACGGCCGCCACAGGCGCGGCCTGCTTCATGCACAATAACGCGGCGGCCGGAACCGGCCACTTCCACAGCGGCGGCCAGTCCAGCCACGCCGCCGCCAATAATGTGCACAGATGCTGCCATGCCGTCGGTCTCTTTCAGGATCAGGGGAGGTAGGAGCGCGTCAGCCAGTACACCTTGGTCAGGGCTGACGTCTTCGGGCGGTCATGCAGAGCGGCGGCGGACCAGCCGCGCTTGCGCAGGGCAATCAGAACGCCCTCATAGCTTGCGCCCATAATCCGTGCCGGGAACATGGCTTTGGGGCGGCAGGCCTGCATGGCGATAAACGCTTTGCGGAAATGGTCCAGCGCCCGCACGGACAGGATACCGGCCACACCCTGCAGGCCGGGGGCGGAAAGCGCCTTGATGGGGTCATGCGGCACATGGAAGCGGTCCAGCAGGTCCCCCGGCAGGTAAAGGCGGCCACGGGCCGCGTCTTCCGCAATATCCCGCAGGATGTTGGTCAGTTGCAGGGCGCGGCCCAGATGGTAGGCCACCTTGTCAGCCTCTTCCGTGCTGTCCCCGAAAATGCGCACGGACAGGCGGCCCACGGCGGAGGCCACGCGGTCACAATACAGGTCCAGCGTTTTTTCATCCGGGGCGACAATGGTGTTTTCCGCATCCATCATCATGCCATCAATAATGGCGTGAAAGTCTTCCTGCCGCAGGGCGAAGAAATGGATGGCGGCCAGCAAAACGCGGTCCAGCGGGTCCTGCGTCGTGCCGTGATCATACAGGCCGGCAATACGCTGATGCCAGGCATCCAGTGCGGCTTTGCGCTCAGGCATGGGTTCATACCCATCCGCAATGTCATCCACCACGCGGCAGAAGGCGTAGATGGCATACATGCCATAGCGGCGCATGGGCGGCAGGATACGCATGCCAGCGGCAAAGGACGTCCCGGCCTGCTTTACCGTGCTTTCCACCCAAGCCAGATCCGCGGGGTCACACCCGAGGGGGGTTGGCTCGTCATGCGTCTGGATGTCTTGAGCTGTCACGCGCTTTTCACCTGTTTGTTCATGAAATCGTCATATCCGGCTCTTTTTGCAGACCTGCGGACTTTCTGAAAGCTCAGGACCATGCCCGCAGAGCCGCACCGGCTGCATACATGAGATCCGGGCGCTTCAGCGCCACGCGGCCTGCCAGAGGGTCTTCCCGCCGCAGCCGGCGTGTCAGCCGGTGCGCCAGACTGACAATGGCGGCACATTCCATACGGAAGCGCCGGTCCCGCACCAGTCCGGGCAGGGTGGCGGCTTCCCGGTTCAGCGCATCCACCCCGTCCAGCAGGGTGTTGAACACCCGGCGCACGTTGGGGGAGGCGCGTCCGGCCAGCAGATCATCCTGCGTGGCCCCTGCCTGCGCCATCAGGTCTTCCGGCATGTAGCAGCGGTGCAGGCGCTGGAGGTCTTTCTGGCAGTCCTGCAGATGGTTGAGAATCTGGAGGGACGTGCACAGGGCATCCGATGCGGCAAAGGTCTGCGGTACTTCCCCGTGCAGATGCAGCAGAAACCGCCCGACCGGGTTGGCGGAATAGCGGCAATAGTGCAGCAGATCGGCCCATGAGGTGCAGGGCGTGCCACGGGAATCATCCCTGAAGGCAATCAGCAGGTCGGTCGCGGTTTCAAACGGCACACCTGTTTTGAGCAGAGAGGCCCGCAGCCGGGCCGCACTCATGGCGTCTGCGCGGGGGATCGGGTCACGCGTACCCAGAAGAACCTCTTCCATGGCGTTCAGGCGGCCAATCTTCTCGTCCGCGCTCAGCGTCTCACAGTCCGCGATATCATCAATAACGCGCGCATAGTCGTAATAGGCATGCACATGCGGGCGCAGAGCCTTGCTGAGCAGCAGGGAGCCGACGGGAAAATTCTCGTCAGACGCACCTTTGCCGGAAGACACATCGTCTCTTCCCCAGACGGAGGCGGTATCAGTCATGTCAGGCTCTGCAATGAGAAAGAAAGAAGCATAGGCGGGAGCTTTACACGCTCTCTTCCGGTGTGCCTACTCCCCACAGGTCCGGGCATGGGGCAGGCCCTAACCCCGGCCACCCGGAACCTGCGCCGTCTGGGCCTGTTCGGGCGCTGTGGCTGCAGGGGGGGATGTGGTGGCGGAAGTGGCAGCGGGTGTGGCGCGGCCATCATTGGGGATGGCCTCCGTATAGGCCCGGTTTTTCCAGACAACACCCCGGCCCCGATAGTGATTGACGGCGGAACCGATCGTGGCCGCCGTATAGAAAATCGCGACGAAAGGCAGCGTCAGGGCCCAGAGGGGAGAGAGGCGGAAGCGCCGGAGCGTGGGCACAAAAGACCCTGTTGAGACCAGCCAAGTCCCGAGCCCGATCCACCGCGTCAGCCCGTGCCCAAAGGCCGCAATCAGCCCCGGCGCAATCCAGACGACGCCCATGGCCAGCACCGTCAGCACCAGAAACAGCGGGGAATAGCGCAGTTGCACAAAGGCTGTGCGCGCAATCATCCGCCAGACATCAGCGGCGTGGGGGTAGGGGCGGATGGAGCGGGCCAGACAGGAATGGCCCAGATAGAGGCGGCCTCCGGCCTGTTTGACGCAGGTTGCCAGTGTGCAGTCATCAATCAGCGCGCCTTTGAGGGCGTCAATCCAGCCGATTTCCGCCAGCATGTCCCGCCGGATCAGAATAGTGCCGCCAGCCGCTCCGGCCGTGCGGCTTTTGGGGTTGTTCACCTGCGCGAAGGGGTAAAGCAGCGCAAAGAAGAAGACGAAAGCGGGCACCAGCGCGCGCTCCGCCAGACTTTCACACTGAAGCTCCACCATTTCAGACACCATATGGAGCCTGTCGGTCTGTGCCTTGGCAACCAGCGTGGAAATATGTTCGGGCGCATGCACGATATCGGCATCGGTGAGCAGAATATAGCCGCTGTTGGCATCCTGCTGGCGGCGGGCTTCTGTCACACCCTGAGCCACAGCCCAGAGTTTACCGCTCCAGCCCGGTTCCGGGTCCGCGCCGTCCAGCACTGTCAGGCGGCCCTTGGGGTCGGGCAGGGCGCGGGCCAGAGCGTCTGTGCCATCCTCACTCCGGTCATTCACCAGAATAAGGGAGAGGCGACCGGCATAGTCCTGCGTGAGCAGGGAGGAGAGAGCGACCTCAATGGACTCGGCTTCATCCCGCGCGGGGATCACAACCGTTACATCCGGCATAATGTCTGCCGGGCTTGTGCCAAGGGGCTCCGGGCGAAGGATGGGGCCTGCCTGCCAGAACCACCCGTGGAAAAAAATAAGGCCAAACCAGATGAGTGCTGAGAGAACAGCCAGACCAAACAGCATCATCCCGCCCCCTTATTTCAGCATACCGTTGTTACGGAACCACGTGATGGCGTCCTCAACGGCCTGTCGGGCGGGGCGGGGGCTGTAGCCCAGATCCCGGATCGCCTTGTCCGAGGAGAAGAACATCTTCTTGCGGGACATGGCCAGCATCTCCCGCGTGACGCGGGGGGAAAAGCCAAAGGAGCGGGACAGCCACTCGGAAGCGACCGCCACCGGCCAGATAACCTCCTGCGGCAGGCTGATGCGCGGCGGGGGCACATGGGCAATTTCCGAGACCATGGCGAACAGGTCCCGCAGCAGGAAGTTTTCCCCGCCCAGAATATATTTCTCCCCAATGGTGCCGCGTTCCAGCGCCAGCGCGTGGCCTTCCGCCACATCATCCACATGCACGATATTCACGCCGGTATCCACGTAAGCGGGCATGCGGCCAGCGGCGCAGTCCAGAATCATCTGCCCTGTGGGGGTGGGCTTGATATCCCGCGGGCCCACCGGCGTGGACGGATTAACAATGACGGCGGGCAGCCCCTGCTCCTTTACCAGTTGCAGCACTTCCTGCTCGGCCCGGTATTTGGAGCGTTTGTAAATGCCGATCACCCCGTGTTCATGCACCGGAGTCGCTTCATCAGACTCGGTGCCATCACCAATCAGGCCGAGGGCCGCGACGGAGGAGCAGTAAACAATCCGTTCCACCCCGGCCTTCTGGGCGGCCAGCATCAGCAGCCGCGTGCCTTCCACGTTGGCGGTCATCATCGGGGCAGGGTCCGGTACCCACAGCCGGTAGTCCGCCGCGACATGGAACACGTAACGGCAGCCTTCCACCGCACGGGCAAAGGTATCGGGTCGGGAGAGGTCACCCTCCACCAGTTCTGCCGGAATATCCGCAATATTGCGCCGGTCACTGCCCTCGCGCATCATGAGTCTCAGCGTGTGCCCGCGTTCAAGCAGCGTGCGGGCAACGGCAGACCCGACAAAACCTGTCGCGCCGGTGACGAGCGTATGGGCGGTCATATAAAGTGCGCTCCCATAAAGGGTATAAGAAACAGAAGGGTGTGAAACCCGAACGGCTGGTTTGTTTCTTTATCCTGCCCCCCAAGGTGGCGCCAGACCCCGGGCTGGTGTAAGTGGTCGGATCACTCATGAATTCAGCCCCTCTGGTCAGGTGTTCTACGCCAGGGAGCAGGGAGGCCCAGGGGGGCATCTCGGGCAGGTAGAGCTTAGGCCTTGAAGAAGCTTACGATTTTTCTGACTTTACTGGGTCTGGTTGCCATTACGGCGGCGGTTGCGTGGAGCGGTGCTGGCTCCGTGGTGCATGCTGTCATGCGTATTGGTCTGGGCGGCTTCCTCCTCATGGTATGCTGCCAGCTTGTCGTAAATGGCGTGCTGGGGCTGGCCTGGCACGCGGCTCTGCCGGAAATCGGCTATCTCCGCCTTCTGGGCGCGCGGATGGTGCGTGATGCCGCGGCCACCTGCCTGCCGTTCTCCCAGCTTGGTGGCATTGTGATTGGTATCCGCGCGACGTGCTCAGGCCACGGGCTGCATGGCCGGGAGTCCCGCCAGATTGACTGGCCGGAAGCCGCCAGCGCCAATCTGGTGGATATCACGACGGAAGTCATGGGGCAGGTTGCCTTTGTGCTGCTGGCGGTCGCTTTTCTGGTAGCGCATCAGCGGTCCAGCCCGTTTGTCGTGCCGGTGAGTATCGGTGCGGTGTTTCTGATGGCCGGGACGGCCGGGTTCATCTGGACGCAGCAGCACGGCGGCAGCATTTTCCGCAAATTTGGCACTATGTTTACCCGTAGTCTGGCCTCCCAGTGGCATGACAGCATGCTGAACGGCGCGGACAGTCTGCAGGAGCGGATGGAAGCCATCTGGAGCCGCCCCGGCCGGATCTGCCTGTCCGCCTGCTATCATCTGCTGGGCTGGCTGGGGAGTGCCGCCATGTTGTGGATGACAGCCAACATGCTGGGCGCCACCCTCACCCTGCCCAATGCCGTGGCGATTGAAGGGGTCACCTGTGCCGTCATGTCTCTGGGCTTTCTGGTGCCGGGCAGTCTGGGCGTGCAGGAAGGGGCCTATATGGCGCTGGGCCATGCGTTCGGGATTGATTCGTCCGTTTCTCTGGGCCTGTCCCTGTTGCGGCGCGGGCGGGAGCTGGCCATTGGTATTCCGGTCCTGCTGCTGTGGCAGATCATGGAAATGCGTGGCCTGCGTAAGCCGGTGATCAAAGCCCCGGCCGATGTCAGCTATGGCCCCGTTCCGACTGTGGTGAAGGATTCCTGAGCGTGTCTTCAACTCTTTCTGAGGCTTCTGTGTCTGACTCTTCAGGCCCGGAGGCCCGGGCGGCAGCGGAGGCTGTAACCCCGGTGTTTGAGACGCTCGTTGTGGTTGGGCCGGGGCTGATCGGCTCTTCGGTGCTTCGGCGGGCGCAGCAGAAGGGCACGCTGGCCCGGACCCTGATTGCCGTCGATGTCTCACCAGAGGTGCGGGCACGGGTGGAAGAGCTGGGGATTGCAGACCGTGTGATGGCGGATGCGGCCGAGGCCGCGGCTCTGGCGGATTGCGTCATGCTCTGTGTGCCGGTGGGGGCCATGGGCCCGGTGGCGGCACAGGTGCTGCCTGCCATGCGGCCCGGCGCTGTGCTGACGGAAGTTGGCTCAACCAAAGTATCTGTTATTGAGTCCATCTGCCCGTTCCTGCGCCCGGATGTGGCCTATGTGCCCGCGCACCCTATGGCGGGCACGGAATATTCCGGGCCGGATGCCGGGTTTGCGACCCTGTTTGAAGACCGTTGGTGCCTGCTGACGCCTCTGGACGGAACGCCGCCTGAAGCGTTGAGCGCTGTGCGCACCTTGTGGGAGCGCTGCGGGGCCCGTCTGCGGGAAATGACGCCTGCGCACCATGACCGTGTTTGCGCAATTGTCAGCCATCTGCCGCATCTTCTGGCCTTTACCATCTGCGGCACGGCAGATGATCTGGCGGACGAAACACGGTCTGAAGTGCTGGATTTTGCTGCATCCGGCTTCCGGGATTTTACCCGTATTGCCGCCTCAGACCCTATCATGTGGCGGGATGTGTTTCTGTCCAACCGTGAGGCGCTGCTGGAAATGCTGGCGCGCTTTATGGAAGACGCACAGGCTATGGCGCGCGCGATCCGCTGGGGCGATGAAAACTATATTGTGGACCGTATCCAGCGGGGCCGCGCAATCCGTAAAAGCCTGATTGAAAACCGGCAGGCGTAAGCGTGTTTGCGGGCCGCCTTACGTGGGTTGCCCGAACGCTTTGATGTGCAGGGCGTCCAGACGCTTGTGATTTTTATCCGCCATCGGGTTGAGCTCCAGCACCTTCTGCCAGGCTTTGAGCGCTGCCGGGCCGTCTTTCCGCTGCTCTTCCACAGTAGAAAGTAAGCCCCAGCTTTTGGCGTCCCGTCCGTCGCGTTGCAGGGCTTCTCCCAGATCGGTCACGGCGGCGTTGAAATCGCCTGCGGCAAGGCGTGTCTGAGCGCGTGTGCGCCATAGAATGGCGCTGTCTGGCTGGAGCGCCAGTGCATCGCTCAGATCGTCCACGGCCGCATCCGGTTTGTCCGCCTGACTATCTTTCTGCGCCCGGCGCAGCAGGAGCTGCGTGGTGGGGGATAGTCCGGCGGCGCGTAATGCTTCCAGACGGTCTTCCAGAGCCTGCGCGTCTTCTGGCGTTTTTGCCTGAGCCAACTGGTCGGCAAGGGCTGCAATCTGCTGCGGGCGTGTCAGTTTTTTATGGGGCGTGGCGGAGGGGGCTTTTGTCCCGGATGGTGCAGAGGTGGCCGGGCCGCCAGCCGCTGAGCCCTCAGATGTCTTGGGGCGCACAGCGGGAGAGTCTGGCGAAGGTGGCGTCCTGAGCGTCGGGGAAGTAGCGGGAGGCGACGGTGTTGTAGTCTGAGCCGGTGCGGTCTGGGCAGCGTGTGGCGCAGACGGCGCTTTGCCGTGCGGATGCCCTGCCTGTCCGGGGAGGGTATGCTGAGTCTGTGCGCGGACCAGTCCGGCGGGGGAGAGGCTTGTCAGCAGGCTGAGAGTGATCAGAGCGCCAGAACGCAAAAACCCGCTTCTCCGAAAACCGGAAAAGCGGGTTGCACGCATATCATGCGCCAGAAGCCAGCCGGGAAAGGCCGGACCCTGCATAAATCAGCCCTGACGAGCCTTCATGCGCGGGTTCTTCTTGTTGATGACATAAACCCGGCCGCGACGCCGTACGACACGGCAATCTTTATCGCGCACCTTGGCTGATTTCAGGCTGTTTCTGATTTTCATGGCCCGCTTTTCTCCGCCGATGCTCAAGAATTGAAATAAGGTGTGTCGGCACATACCGGCCCCGCCAGTACGAGTCAATGTTTTCCACGGAAAAGGGCCACAAATTGTTTTGTTCCGGTGCGATTTTACAGCAAACTCATGTGTCTGTTCAAATACTCCGTCAGTCCTGAAGCGGTGCCGGGTGGGGCGCCAGACTGGAAAAGGCGCTGGCCAGTGTTCTGAAATCGTCCGAGCGGGGGGAACGGGGCCGCCAGCCCAGCCCGATGGTCCGCCACACCGGGCCGCCGGACAGCGGGCGGCTGATTACCGGATGTCCGCGCAGAATCCCGCCTTCCAGCGCCAGAAGCGGCATCACACCAATACCAAGCCCCAGCCCGACCATTTCCGCCATGGTGTGCAGGGATGTGGCGGAGAAGGTGGAGTCGCTCTCCCCTTCGGTGCCGTGCCATTCCCGGCCCTGACGGCAGACCGCGAGTGTTTGCTCCCGCAGGCAGTGGCCATCTTCCATCATAATCATGCGCTGGTCCGCCAGCCGTTCCACCGGCACATGGTTCAGCCGCGCCAGAGGATGGTCCTCGGGCATGATAACGTGAAACGGGTCACGCCAGAGGGGCATGGTCTCCGCTGTGTCACACAGGCAGGGCATGGCCAGAACCAGCATATCCAGCCGCCCGATCCCCAGTTTTTCCAGCAAATGCTCGGTTGTGTCTTCCGCAATGGACAGGGTGAGTTGCGGGAAGCGCGTGCGGATGATTTTGACCAGAGGTTCTATCAGGAACGGGCCGATGGTCGGGATCACCCCCAGCCGCAGGGGGCCGGTCAGCGGGGTGCGCGCGGCAACAGCAAGCTGCGGGACGGCTTCCAGTGCTTCCAGAGCCTGCCGCCCCTTGAGGGCGATTTCATGCCCCAGCGGTGTGAACACAACCTTTTTGCCAACCGTGCGGTCCAGCAACTGGGAGTCGAGCTGGCGTTCCAGCGCCATAATGCCTGCGGATAAGGTGGATTGCGTGACCGCGCAGGCCGCTGCCGCCCGCCCGAAGTGGCGCAGTTCAGACAGTGCGATCAGGTAGCGCAGTTGCTGGGCGGAGGGGAGGGGAAGCACGGTGGAACCTCGGTCTTTTCAAGGGCTGTTCAAGCATGTCTGGGATGATCTTATTTTTGAAACGCCCTTGCAGGGGTAATCGATCATTCCGATTGTTTTGATATAAAATATTCATTGGCATGAATGGACGCGCCGCGCCATAGATAATGCCCGACGACGGTATTGTGTGCCGTCGGAGCTGTTAAGCAACCCAAGAAGGAGCAAGCTTATGCTGACCGTTGGCGATAAGTTTCCGAGCTTTGATCTGACCGCCGTTCCCGGTGGCCCCGAAGGCCTTAAGGGCGATTTCGTCCAGATTTCTGACAAGTCCGACGCTGGGAAGTGGAAAATTGTCTTCTTCTGGCCGAAAGACTTCACGTTTGTCTGCCCGACGGAAATCGTGGCATTCGGCAAACTGTCCAAAGAGTTTGCTGACCGTGATGCCGTTGTGTACGGCGTGTCCATCGACAGCGAATTCGTGCACCTCAACTGGCGCCTGCACAATGCCGATCTGAAAGATCTGCCGATTGCAATGCTGGCTGACATCAAGCGCGAGCTGACCGAAGGCACGGGCGTTATGCACAAAGAGGCAGGCGTTGCACTGCGCGCGACCTTTGTTGTGGACCCGCAGGGTGTGATCCGTCACGTCTCTGTCAACGATCTGTCCGTTGGCCGTAACCCGCAGGAAATCGTGCGTATTCTGGACGGGCTGCAGAGCGATGAGCTGTGCCCCTGTAACTGGAAAAAAGGCGACGACTTTATCAAAGTCTGATCCTGACGGCTTCCGTCTGGCCCTAAGGGCGCTCCGCTGGGGGCGTCCCGCGGTGCTTCCCATGTGGCGTCTCACGTGGCCTCCCAAGGGGCGTCTCAGGGGACTGTCCCAAGGGGTTGTCCCGCCGGGTCAGACGGTCTCTTCCCAGACCGGGTTCAGCCCGTCTGCGGCGCGTAAGAGCGCCATTCCTCCCCTTTTCATACGGATAAACTGATGTCGATCGATGCTCTGAAGGATCGTATTCCCGATTATGCAAAGGATCTGAGGCTGAATCTCGGGTCTCTTGCGAATGATGTGACCCTCACACCCCAGCAGCTTGCCGGAACATTTGTGGCGTCCGCCATTGCCTCCCGCAATGATGCGGTGACGAAGGCGATTGTTGCTGAATTTGCCGATAAGCTGACGCCCGAAGCGCTCAGTGCTGCCAAATCTGCCGCAGCCATTATGGGCATGAACAATATCTACTACCGCTTTGTGCACATGGCGGGCGGTGACTATGAGAAAATGCCCGCGCAACTGCGCATGAGCGTTATTGGTCGCCCCGGTGTGGAAAAAATAGATTTCGAGCTGTGGTCTCTCGCTGTGTCCGCAATCAATGGCTGTGGTCTGTGCGTGACCAGCCATGAAAAGATTGTGCGGGATGCCCTTGGAGCCGAAGCTGTGCAGACTGCGGTGCGTGTTGCCTCCACGGTCCATGCTGTGGCGGTTACGCTGGAAGCTGCGGAAGCGCTCGGCGACTAACGCCCTTCTCCAGATCAGGCTGGCCGCATGCCTTGAATGCGGCGTTTCAGGTCCGGCTTCTGTGGGGTGTTCAAACCCTCAGGGGCCGGATTTTTTTGTAAGGAAAATCAGGAACGGCCTGCGCTAGGCTGGTTCGGCAAGAGCGCTGTGACGATTCCGCGTGAGTGAGAAAACCAACGTCGCATCGGATTTGTTTTGGGGAAGTCGCAATAAGAGCGTGAGGGACACGCGCCACTTTCTTGAAAACGAATTTTTAAAGGAAAGTGGCGCGAGTGACGGGGCTCGAACCCGCGACCTCCGGCGTGACAGGCCGGCGCTCTAACCAACTGAGCTACACCCGCAATCCAGACGCTCACCCGTGGTGTGCGTCGGTATGTCGCGTCTTATAGCGATGTTTTCAGCTTTGACAACCGGGCATCGCGAAAAAAATAACGCATTATGAAATTTTTTTTGCAGGCCCTGTCTCTGCCCGCTGTGGGAGAGGCTGATCCTCCATAACATATTGGAGGCTTTATGTTTTTAGGGAGGAGAATTGGGTGGAGGCCTCCATTTTGGAAGCCTCCGGTCTGCACGGGCGCAGAGGGGTGAGAGGTGAGCCTCAGTTCTGTTTTTCAAACGCGCCAGCGATGGAGAGGGTGACGTCATCCCCCACCATCGGCACGTAGGTTTTTACGCCAAAGGCGCTGCGTTTCAGGGTGCCGGTCGCCTGAAAGCCAACGGTGTAGGCTTTATCCATCGGGTTGATACCAGCACCGACGTAACGCACGTGCAGGGTGAGGGGCTTTGTAATGCCGTGCAGGGTGAAGTTGCCCGTCACATCGGCTGTGCCAGCGCTGGTCGGGACGACTTTGGTGGACACGAACGTGGCTGCCGGGTAGCGGGCGGCGTCAAACCAGTCAGCCCCGTGCAGTTCATCCGTCAGTTTCGCGCTGGTGGTCTGCACACTTGCAACCGGGATGGAGACGTTCAGTTTTGAAGCGGCCGGATGTGCCGGGTCGTAGGTGAGGGAGCCGGTCGCCCCGGAAAAAAGGCCGGAATATTCGGTAAAGCCGAAATGCAGCAGGGAGAATGTGACCTGCGTGTGGGAGGTTTCAACCTGATAGGTGCCTGCCTGCACATCCTGCGGGGCGGTGGCGGCCTGAGCCGTGGACAGAGCAGCGACAAGACCCAGAGCGGAAAAAGCGGAAGCGAATGACAGAGTGCGCATGAGTATGGTGATCCTGTTTCTTTAAGAAGGAGTGAAAAGGCAGGTCAGAAACGCGGACAGAGGGAGGGCGTTCTGAAAATTCTGCCCGTTAAACGAATGCGGGCTAACCAAACCGGAAGCCGGAGAGGGCTTTACCCATCACGGTGTCCCGGTAGATCTGAACGCCAGAGTCTGCCCCTGCGGCCCCGGCTGCGACCATCAGGGGGAGCAGATGCTCTTCTCTGGGGTGGCAGATGCGGGCAGCGGGTGCGGTTTCCCAGTGTGTCAGCGCCGCGGTGCGTTCGGCTTCCGGCGCGCAGATGGCGGCGGCAAGCCATGCGTCAAACGTGTGAGAAGCCGCGTTGGAGTGCGGGTCTTCTCCCATAAAATGCCGCAGATTGTGGTATGTCAGGCCTGTGCCCACAAGCAGCACATTCTGGTCCCGCAGCGGGGCCAGTGCCTTCCCGATGCGCAGATGCGCCGCCGGGTCCAGTGTGTTCTGGAGGGACAGTTCCACAACCGGGATATCTGCGGCTTCAAACGCGAGCATGAAGGGGATGAAAACCCCGTGGTCCAGCCCACGTTCCGCATCTGCCGCGTTGGGAATTCCCGCAGCGGTCAGCAATGCCTGCACCTGTGCCGCCAGCGCCGGAGAGCCCGGGGCGGGGTAGCGCAGATGATAGGTATGGGGCGGAAAGCCGTAATAGTCATAAATCAGCGGCAGCTGGGCAGCCGTGGTGACGGTTGGTACCGCTGTTTCCCAATGGCCGGAGACTACCAGAATGGCATCCGGTTTTTGCGGGAGTGTCTGGCTAACGCCCCGCAGGAAAGCCGCCATGTGGTCCCATGTTTCCGGCCAGTCCATAAAAAAGCACGGGCCGCCGCCATGCGGCAGAAACAGCACGGGCTGCCGGGGCAGGGCGGTGTGTGGTGTCTGGCGCTGGAGAGTCGTCATGCGGTGAGCCGTGTCTTTTCAGGATGCGGAGTGCCTGAAGACTCGCCTCATATTGATGCTTTGATAATCCTGTATTTCAGGAAGATATTTCACACCTTGAGTGTGGGATGGGGATGTTTCCGGGTATAAAAAAACCGGAGGCTGCCAGTCGGCGGCCTCCGGTCTGAAACAATCCCGTTTTCCTATTCTGCGGGCTGCGAAGCCCCCGGAGGAAAGGCTGGATTATTTGCTGCCTGCTGTCAGAGCGCTGCGGATGAACTCGCCTGCTTCTTCCTTCGTGCCCCAGCCGGTGACCTTCACCCATTTGCCGGGTTCCAGATCTTTGTAGCGGGTGAAGAAGTGTTCAATGGCTTTCACGGTGATTTCCGGAAGGTCGTCTACTGTCTGCACTTTGCTGTACAGCGGGTGAATCTTGTCATGCGGAACGCAGATGATTTTTTCGTCCTGACCGGATTCGTCTTCCATTTTCAGCACGCCGATGGGACGGGCGCGAATCACGGAGCCGGGCACCACGTCCGTCGGGGTCAGCACCAGTGCGTCCGTCGGGTCCCCATCGGCCGCCAGCGTGCCGGGGATAAAGCCGTAAGCCGTTGGGTACGCCATGGGCGTAAACAGGAAGCGGTCTACAAACAGGGCACCGCTTTCCTTGTCGATCTCGTATTTAACGGAAGATCCCTGCGGGATTTCAATAACAACGTTGATATCGAACGGCACGTCTTTGCCGGGGGAAAGTTTTGAGACGTCCATAAGGGCTGCTCCAGCACTAAAAATACGGATGGGCAGACCCTATCTGTCACGCTGCAACTTGCCAAGTCGTAACAGGATAACGGCTGTCGGGGTGGTTTTTCCGGCTCTGCACCCTTGCCAAATGTGTGTGATTGCGTAATCAGGAAGCCGCCTGCGCGCCCGTAGCTCAATTGGTTAGAGCGGGCCGCTCATAACGGCTTGGTTGCGGGTTCAAGTCCTGCCGGGCGCAGGCGTTTTCGCCTTATCTCGTCCATCCGACGGTTCTTACCAGTCCACTTCACGGAGGTCATCTCATGGCATCTTATCAATACGTCTATGTGATGAAGGACCTGACCAAGTCCTATCCGGGTGGGCGTGAGGTCTTCAAAGGCATTACGCTGTCCTTCCTGCCGGGTGTGAAAATCGGCGTTCTGGGCGTGAACGGCGCGGGTAAATCCACGCTGCTCAAGATCATGGCCGGAATTGATAAGGAATATGGCGGGGAAGCCTGGGCCGCTGAGGGCGTGCGCGTGGGCTATCTGGAGCAGGAGCCCCAGCTCGACCCCAAGCTGACGGTTGGCGAGAACGTGGCTCTGGGCTTTGGTGACCTGAAAAAGGCCGTGGATCGTTTTAACGAAATTTCCATGCGCTTCGCCGAGCCGATGAGCGATGAGGAAATGAACACCCTGCTGGCCGAACAGGCTGACCTGCAGGAAAAAATTGACGCAGGCGATGGCTGGGAGCTGGACCGCAAGCTGGAAATCGCGCTGGACGCCCTGCGCTGCCCGCCTGCTGACAGCCCCGTAGACAAGCTTTCCGGCGGGGAACGCCGCCGCGTGGCGCTGTGCCGCCTGCTGATTGAAAAACCCGACATTCTGCTGCTGGACGAACCGACCAACCATCTGGACGCAGAAAGCGTGGCATGGCTGGAAAAGACGCTGCACGATTATCCGGGCACCGTGATGGTCATTACCCATGACCGTTACTTCCTGGACAACGTGACCAACTGGATTCTGGAAATCGAGCGCGGGCGCGGTATTCCGTTTGAAGGCAACTATTCCTCTTGGCTGGAGCAGAAGCGCAAGCGTCTGGCACAGGAAGAAAAGGAAGAAAGTGCCCGCCAGCGTGCGCTGGCTGCCGAGCAGGAGTGGATTGGCTCCAGCCCGAAGGCGCGTCAGGCCAAGAGCAAATCCCGTATCGCGCGGTATGAGGAAATGCTGGCCCAGAGTGCTGAAAAGCAGAACGGGGTGGCGGACATTGTTATTGCCCCCGGCCCGCGTCTGGGTGGCACGGTGATTGAGGCCGACCACCTCAGCAAAGGCTTTGGCGATCGTCTGCTGATTGATGATCTCAGCTTCAAGCTGCCGCCGGGTGGCATTGTGGGGGTGATCGGCCCGAACGGTGCCGGTAAATCCACCCTGTTCAAGATGATTGTCGGGGCAGAAAAGCCGGATGCGGGTGAGCTGAAAATCGGCGAGACCGTAAAGCTGGGCTATGTTGACCAGTCCCGTGATGATCTGGACCCGAACAAGACCGTGTGGGAAGAAATTTCCGGCGGCACGGATGTGATCTATCTCGGTAAACGGGCTGTGCCCTCCCGCGCTTACGTGGGGGCGTTCAACTTCAAAGGGTCTGACCAGCAGAAAAAGGTCGGTATTCTCTCGGGTGGTGAGCGCAACCGCGTGCATCTGGCCAAGATGCTGCGGCAGGAAAGCAACGTGCTGCTGCTGGATGAACCGACCAACGATCTGGACGTCGATACCCTGCGTGCGCTGGAAGAGGCTCTGGGTGAATTCCCCGGTTGTGCCGTGGTCATTACCCATGACCGCTGGTTCCTTGACCGTCTGGCAACCCATATTCTGGCGTTTGAAGGGGATTCTCACGTCGAATGGTTTGAAGGGAACTTCCAGGCTTATGAGGAAGACAAGCGCCGTCGCCTGGGCCCGGATGCGACGGAACCGGGCCGTATCCGGTACCGGCCAATCTCCCGCTGATCAGGCTGGATGGATGTCTGATGCGGCATCCATCATCTGAAGCCCTTTCAGGACAGAACAACAGGACACGCTGCCGGGGGCTTCTCCGGTGGCGTTTCTGCGTTCTGGCGCAGGCGCTGCCATGCTGACGGCCCGCTCAGTCAGAACCGGGCGGCTTATGCTGCAACCCGTCACATGGCGGGATATGGATGATATGGCGGCGTTGAAGGCGGATGGCGGCGCGTTTGGCCAGATGCTCGGCGGGGTGTGCACACGCCAGAAGGCCGAGCAGGAAATGGCGGACGATATCGCTTTCTGGGCCTGCCACCGGGTCGGGATTTTCACCATCCGGGAACAGGACCGGTTTGTGGGCATGACCGGCATCCACGACAGGCCAGACGGGCGCGGCTTCGGGTTACGCTTTGCGCTGTATCCGTGGGCCAGCGGGCGCGGCATTGCGCGGGAGGCAGCCAACGCGGCCCTCAACTTTACGCATGATGCTGGCGTGAAGCGGATTATTGCCGTCGCCAAGGAGAGTAACCTTGCCTCCCGCACCATTCTGGGCGGGATTGGTATGCGTGTGTATGAGACTTTCCCGCGGGATGGCCAGACCATGCTGGTCTATGAAAGCGTGCGGGGCTGAGCGCCGGGCGAGGCGTCCGGGGTAGGGGCGGCCCTGTGGGATTTGTGCGGAGCCGCGTGCCGGAGCGCAGGCATTAAAAAAGGGCACCCCGGGAGGTGCCCTTTTTGTATCGGAGTCTGCTGACCGATTAGCCAGCGATGGTTTTAGTTGGTCGTTGCTGCGGAATGGTGCTCGATCTGGCGCTTCAGGGCGCTCAGCAGGGCATCAATATTGCCGCCATTGCGGGCGATGTAGGAGGAGTAGTCCTGACGTTGCGTCAGGCGCAGGCTGGCGCCTTCACCCACTACGTCCACCACTTTCGGGGCGCCGCCGTTATGGCTGACAATCCACTGCATGGCAGCCGGGGGCTGCTGCGGGCGGATCAGAGTTGCCTCCACAGAATCGTCTTCACCAGATTTGGAGATCGCACCAATGGTGAAGCTGACGCCACGATAGTCGCCCAGCTTATCGGTAATGGCGTTAACCAGCACTTCATGGAACAGGCCGAGATACTGCTTCTGCTGTTCCGGCGTGGCCAGTTTCCAGTAGCGGCCAAGGCAGTAACGGCCAATGGCGTCAATATCCACATCCTGCTGGATCAGCGGCAGAACGCGGGCCTTTTTTTCTGATAGCGAGACCTGACTGTTCACGATTGTGACGAGCTTGGTGCCGAAAGTTTCAATAAACTGACGTGTGCCTTCAGCCGCACGGGCGGGCAGAACAGAAAGACTGCCAGCACAAAGCAGTGCGAGAGCCCCGGTCACAAGGCGACGGCTGGAAAGAAATTTCATGTCGGCGCTATCCTTGTTGTTTTTAGTGGTACCAGGCGGGCACGGTAGCGCGATTATCATTTTTAATCGCCTCGGCCTGCGCCTTCCGCTGTTGCTGATAGGCGCTGCGGATGGTTGCGTAGGGGTCCAGTGCGTCACGCTGCAGGGCATCCAGTTCATCCAGATGCGTGGAGCGGCCGTGCACAACCCCCATCATATTATAGGCCCAGTTGAAGCTGATCAGCCCGTAGCCGCGCGGAACATAGTTCCAGGGGGACAGGCCCTGATCAATCCCGTAGCCGATGCCATCACGGAAGGAGGACGGGCCCATGGGCAGGAACAGATAAGGGCCGGAGGGGATGCCCCAGTTGGCCAGCGTCATGCCGGCATCATTATCATGATGCGGATACCCGGCCATTTTGGCAACATCAATCAGCCCGCCAATGCCAACAGACATATTGATGCACCACCGCACGAACGCATCCCCCGCGCGGCGCGGTTTCCCTGCGCCGACATCGTTAAAGAACACGGAGGGTTCGTTCATGGTGGTGATCATGTTGCCCAGAGAATTTCGGACAGGGCGCGGCACAGCCCAGACATAGGCTTTGGCCGCCGGGCGCAGAACCCAGTGATCGACCGTCATGGTCAGGTTATAGACTTTGCGGTTCAGCGGCTCGTACGGGTCATTAGCCTGCTTGTATTCCTCAAGGGCGTCCGGGTCTTTGGGTACAGGGGCCTTGATGGCGCTGCATCCCGTCAGGGCGACAAGAGTTGCGACCAGTACAGAGCCGCGTGAGGAAAAACGGCGCTGGGCCGATGAGCCTACCCGAGTCTGACCCGTATGTGCCTGACTGCGGGGGCGGAGCCGTGCACCGTTCCGTCCTGAATTCATGCCGCGTTTACCTTCACCCTGTGACGCACTCTCTAAAACCTGACCATAAGACAGGAGTCTTCTACTGCCCTCTCTACCACGAGAAACGTTCTGCGCAATGCAGGTCATCCCTGCATGAAAGGCAGGGGAGCAGAAAAGAAGCGCAGCTCAGGCCCAACGGTTTAACGGATGTGTCAATTTTTCCAATATTGTTGCGTGAATGCCGCACCCTGAGGCCTGTTAAAGGCCCCGGTCCCGTTTGATCATATCCCATGCGGCATTGATGCGGGAAATTTTGGCGGAAGCCTCGGCAATTTCAGCTTCAGAGGCTTTGCGTGATGCCATCACATCCGGGTGATACTGGCGTACAAGCACCTTCCAGCGGGCACGGAGCTCCTCGTTGGAGAGGGAGGCATCAACCCCCATCACCACATAGGCGTCTTCCTCCGCCATGGCCGGTCTGGAGCGGCCCTGTTCCGCCCGCTCCCACGCGCCCCGGCTCAGGCCAAACAACGCATGGACCCGTTGCAGGAAGAGGGTTTCCTCCTTCGTCAGCGGTTCATCCGCAGCCAGATCAGCGCGGGCAATGCCAAACAGCACACCCATCAGGTCTTCCAGCGGCTGTTTATCCTGCGCGTAGGCTGTGCCGAGTTCACGGGCGAAGGACTCGTAATCATCCGTGCGCTGCCGTGCGAGGTCAAACAGGCGGCCTACTTCGCGCATGTTTTCATCCGGTACCCGGAAGCGCATCTTGAAGGCATTGATTTCCTGCCGGTTGACCGGGGCATCACACTTGGCCAGCTTGGCGCACAGAATAATGCTGGTCAGGCCGTAGAGCTGTTCCTTCTTGCCCAGCGCTGCGGCCAGCTTGGCTGCCATGAAGGTGGCCGCGCCATTTGGGTCCGGGTTGGCCCGGGCGGCCCAGCGGTCACTCCATCCCCCGGCGGGGGGCTGAAGAAGAGTGCCTTTATCTGCGGCATGCCCCAATGCTGTCCCCAAAGCTGCGCCAACAGGTCCGCCCATGGCAAAACCTGCGACACCACCAAAAATCTTACCCCATATCGCCATGTTACCTGCTTAGCATTTTCTGGTCAGCGGCCCAAATCCGGATCGCACGTGCCGTGTTAACCAGCATAGCAGGCCGAAAGGCGGCGCGAGAAGCTGGGGGCGGGCAATACTGCCGTGAGAGCGTCAGGATTGCGCCGGGAGTGGGGGCCAGAAGGTAAAGACGGGCATGACCTCGTCAGCTTCAATCTGCAAAATTTTTCAGGCTGAGGTTTCAGTGGGGTGTGCCGCAGGCTGTTTCTGCAACCAGAGAACCGTCTGCACGCGCAGGAAAGAGGCCAGAGACTGAAAGGGAGGGCGCTCTGTGTCCATCTGCGCCACCAGAACCGGCAAGGGCTGCTGATGCTGCCGGGCCATATCTTCCAGCACACGCCAGAACTCTGGTTCCAGCGCTACGCTGGTATCATGGCCAGAGAGAATCAGGCTGCGCTTGCGGAGGTGAGCACTCATCAGGATATCGTCTCCAGCCGTGTGACGGCCCATCGGGCGGCGTCAGCCACCACCCCATCCGGGTCTTGTGTCAGGCGGTGTGCGTAAGGCAGCAAGTCTGGCAGACCGGAATTGCCAATAGCAATCAGCACATTCCGCACAAACCGGTTGCGGCCAATGCGTTTGATGGGGGAGCCGGAAAATTTCTGGCGGAAGGCGGCATCATCCAGCGTGCTCAGGCTGGCCAGATCCGGGGCTATCAGGTCCGCCCGGGGTTGCAGCTTGATCTGGCGGGAGGTTCTGGCAAACCGGTTCCACGGGCAGACGGCCAGACAATCATCGCATCCATAAATATGGGTGCCGATGCCGGGGCGGAGTTCCAGCGGAATCGGCCCGGCATGCTCAATTGTCAGATAGGAAATGCAGCGCCGGGCATCCATCTGGTAAGGGGCGGGAAAAGCCTGTGTAGGGCAGGCCGCGAGGCAGCGCGTGCAACTGCCGCATCCTCCGCCGGAGGGGGGTGAGGAGGGCAGCTCCAGTGTGGTGTAGATTTCCCCTAAAAACAGCCAGCTTCCGTGGCTGCGGGACACCAGATTGGTATGCTTGCCCTGCCAGCCCAGCCCGGCCTGCTCGGCCAGCGGTTTTTCCGCCACCGGGGCAGTATCGACAAAGACTTTAACGCCGGGAGGCTGGGGCAACGGGGTTTCAGCAGGGTGCTGGCCCGGCTCGCTGGCGTAATGCCCTGATTTGCCAGTCTGGCTGCGCAGATCCGTCTGGCGTTGTGTTGCGGCAAAGGACCGCGCTGTCTCCAGAGTACCCTCCCGGACGACAAACTGCGCCAGATGCTTCAGCATGCCTTTAATCAGGTCATGGTAGTCGCGGTGGCGGGCGTAGACGGAAATATTGCCCCGGTCCGGCTGCCTGAGTGTGGCAAGCGGATCCCCTTCCGGCGCGTAGGAGACGCCGAGCGCAATCACGGTCCGGGCGTCTGGCCAGAGTGTTGTAGGCTGGGTGCGCTGGTCTGCCCTGTCGGCCAGCCAGCCCATCTCCCCATGGTAACCTTTGGCCAGAAAATCCGTCAGCCGTTCCCGCACGTCCGGGCCAAGATGGGCCGGGCAGAAGCCAATGGCGTCAAACCCCAGAGCCAGCGCTTTTTCCCGGATTCGGGCGGCGAGTTTTTCGGCACCCTGCAGCGGCCCGGCTGAACTGGACGGACTCGCGGGAGGCGGGCTCACAGGAGACGGTCCGGGCAGAGCGGGCACAGGGCTGTTCTCAGGGGACGGGGGGAATGGCGGGCTGTGGCATTTCATCTTCCGTCCAGTCTTCCGCGGCCCAGTTGGCGCGCAGGGTGGTGGCCAGTTCGTCCAGACGGCCTTCTACAATCGCAGCCCGGATCTGGCGCATCAGGCGCTGATAATAGGCAATGTTATGCCATGTCAGCAGCATCGGGCCGAGAATTTCATTGGCCCGGAACAGATGGTGCAGATAGGCGCGGCTGTGGCGGGAGCACGCCAGACAGTCACAGTCCGGGGAGATGGGGCGGGCGTCCGTCGCGTGGCGGGCATTGCGCAGGTTGAGCGTGCCGCGTTCCGTGTAAGCGCGTGCCGTGCGGCCTGCGCGGGTGGGCATCACGCAGTCAAACATATCCACACCGCGCTGCACGCTGCCCAGCAGATCATCCGGGGTGCCAACGCCCATCAGATAGCGCGGGGCCGTGTGCGGCATGGCGGGCACGGTGGTGTCCAGCGTTGCGAACATCAGCTCCTGCCCTTCGCCCACGGCCAGACCGCCAATGGCGTAGCCTTCAAACCCGATATCCGTCAGGGCCTTCACGCTTTCGGCCCGCAGGTCCGGCTCGGTGCCGCCCTGCACAATGCCAAACTGGCCATAGCCGGTGCGCTGCACAAAGGCCTCGCGGGAGCGGGCGGCCCAGCGCATGGACATCCGCATGGAGGCCGCAATAGTTTCCGGCGGGGCTGGCAGGGCCGGACATTCATCAAAACACATGGTGATGGTGGCATCCAGCGCGTGCTGGATATCGGTCGAGCTTTCCGGCGTTAGCCGGTGGTAGGAGCCATCAATATGGGAGCGGAACGTGACGCCGTCCTGATCAAGCTTGCGCAGCGCACCCAGGGACATGACCTGAAAGCCGCCGGAATCCGTCAGGATCGGGCCGGACCAGTCCATAAAGCGATGCAGGCCGCCCAGAGCGCGCACACGCTCAGCACCGGGCCGCAGCATGAGGTGATAGGTGTTGCCCAGCACAATGCCCGCGCCTGTGGAGCGCACGGCGTCCATCGTCATGGCCTTGACGGTGCCAACGGTGCCGACCGGCATGAAGGTGGGGGTCGCGACGGGACCGTGGGCGGTATGCAGCATTCCGGCGCGGGCAGCGCCGTCTGTGCTCTCACAGGTCCAGTGGAAACGGCTCATGCGGACTCTCCCGTACGGTGGGCCTCAATGGGGCTGGCGCAGCGCAGCAGGCAGGCATCCCCGTAGGAATAAAAACGGTATCCCGTCTGGATGGCGTGGGCATAGGCCGCCCGCATCCGCTCTTCCCCTGCAAAAGCGCAGACCAGCATAAACAGCGTGGAGCGCGGCAGATGGAAGTTGGTCATCAGCATATCCACCGCGCGGAAACGGTAGCCGGGCCGGATGAAAATGGAGGTGACATCATCAAACGGATGCACAATGCCGTTCTCATCCGCCGCACTTTCCAGCAGGCGCAGGCTGGTGGTGCCCACGGCAATAATACGGCCTCCGGCTTTGCGCGCGGCATTGATGCGTGCGGCAGTTTCGGGCGTGATAATGCCGCGTTCGGCGTGCATGTGGTGTTTGGAAATATCGTTCTCCCGCACGGGCAGGAAGGTGCCCGCCCCCACATGCAGCGTCAGGGTGCAGCGGTCCGCTCCGGTTGCGTCTACAGCCTCCAGCAGCGCCGGGGTAAAATGCAGGCCAGCCGTGGGGGCGGCGACGGCCCCTTTATGGTGTTCAAAAATGGTCGCGTAGTCCCGCGTGTCCTGCGCGGTCGGGCCGTGGGGGCGATGGATATAGGGGGGGAGCGCCAGCGCGCCGACATCCTGCAAAAAGGTGTCAAACGCTGAGCCTTCCGCCGAAAAACGCAGAACCGCGCCGCCGCCTTCCTCCCGCGCCAGCACCGTGGCGGTGTGGGGGCTGCCGGTAAAGGTCAGGGTGTCCCCCACCTTCAGGCGGCGGGCATTGCGCACCAGCACATGCCATGAGGTGTCAGGCAGAATACGGTCCAGCGTGATGCCGATATGGGCCTCCCCGCGCAGGGCATGCAACTGGGCGCGGATCACGGCGGTATCATTCGCGACCAGCAGATCTCCGGCTTTCAGCAATCCGGGCAGGTCAGACACATGGCGGTCTGCCAGCGGGCCGTGGGCGGGAACATCCAGCAGGCGTGCGGCCTCACGCGGTCTGGCCGGTTCCTGCGCAATCAGGGTTTCAGGCAGGTGGAAATCAAAATCTTCGGTGCGGTCGCTCATGGTGGAAGGGGTTTACGCAATAGGGTGCGCGGACGCCAGAGGAGAGTGCAGTTTCCGGGGGTCAAACAGGCCGGAGACGGCAGGTTTTCTGGTGCGCAGTGCGTCCTGAAAACCTGTGTGGGCGGAGGGCTGTTGCCGGATCACACAGAGCGGGCATGGGTGGCCCGTGCGCATGCGGGGTTGAAGAAGAGGCTCCGCGGGGCCAGATTTCCCTTAGCAAACAACCCGATACGGAGATTAAAACGTATGTCCTATGCTCTGCTTGATGCCGCCCGCGTTGCCAAAGCGTCCAAAGTCTCACTGGATGTGCTCAAGACCAACCCGGAAACCACGGAAGCCTACCAGCGTAAAGTGATCATGATTGAACGGATTGAAGCGCTTGCCGCTGCGGCTGCGGACTCTGACGCAGGCAAGGCTGTTACGCTTACATCCGAAGAGTTCTGGCTGATCAGCCGCAACTGGTAAGAAAGGCGCACCAATGGCTTTTGTTCTGACCAGCCCCGATTTTACGGACGGGGCCACCCTGCCGCAGGCGCAGGTTTATAACGGTATGGGCCAGACGGGGCAGAATGTATCCCCGGCGCTGGAATGGAAAAACGCGCCAGCCGGAACAAAAAGCTTTGTGGTGACGGTGTATGACCCTGATGCCCCCACCGGTTCCGGCTGGTGGCACTGGGTTGTCGCCAATATTCCGTCCGGCGTGACGGCGCTGCCTGAAGGGGCGGGCTCCGGCAAAGGCGGTCTTCCGGAAGGGGCCGTGCAGGTGCGCACCGATTTTGGTGTGCCCGGTTACGGCGGGGCCGCGCCACCACCCGGCCCGGCGCACCGTTACATTTTTACGGTGCATGCGCTGGATGTGCCCGGACTGGATGTCAAACCAGACTCCAGCCCGGCGCTGGTTGGTTTTATGGTGCACCATCACAAGCTGGCCTCCGCCAGCCTGACGGCGCTCTATGGCGGCCAGAAACCCTGATGTCGGCTAGGACGTCAGGGCATCCATCAGCGGCGGCAGATACTGGTCCAGCCTGACGCGCAGCGGCATCAGATAGGCGCTGCCCTGCTCCTGTGAGAGGTCCCGCAGGACGGACTGGGCAAACTGAATATTGGCGTCCAGCGTTGGCTCAAAGTTTTTGGGGAACACCACATGGTTGGTTGTCTCCCAGTAGGAGCGGGAGCGTGGCCCGATAACCGGGGAAAGCCCCCAGAACACCTGCTCACCCAGCAGCCATTCCCGGCACAGGTCAAACAGCTTTCTGTCAAAGACCGGCTGCGTGAAAAAACCTTCCGCTCCGGCTTCTTTCTTGCGGGCAATATCCTCAAGTTCTTTCCACGGCGCGCGGCGATAGGGGTCAAACGCGGCATAAATCCGCAGATGCGGAGCTTCCTTCCGGTAGCGGCGGATAATGCTTTCCGTGCTGTTGGGGTAAGTCCGGTGGGCAAGGTCGGCCGGCGGGTCACCATGCACAACCAGCACTTCCTTCAGTCCCGGCAGATCACTGCCCGGCAGCGGCGCGCCGGGGGCGATATCAATGGCGCGCACATGCGGGATCACCGTGCCGAACTGCGGCATGGTCAGGGCGGTTGCGTCCCAGCTCCGCAGCGGGAAGCGCATCAGGTCCGGGATGTTCAGCGTATCCGCAGCGGGGAACAGGGTTTTAACGCTGGAAACATCCTGCGCCAGTGCATCCTCACTCCGGGGGATGAGTTCAACAGAAAGGCGGGAGAGACTCATTCCGCCGTCCCCGTGACCAGCAGGCGCGCTGCTGTCAGGGTATTTTTCAGCAGGCAGGCAATGGTCATGGGGCCAACGCCGCCGGGAACGGGCGTGATGCGGCCAGCAACTTTTACGGCCTCATCAAACACCACATCACCCACCAGACGGGTTTTGCCGGTTTCAGTCGTGACACGGGTAATGCCGACGTCAATCACCGTCGCCCCCGGTTTGATCCAGTCTCCATGCACCAGCTCCCGGCAGCCGGTTGCCACCACCAGAATATCGCCCTGCCGGGCGAGGGCCGCGGTGTCCCGCGTGTGGATATGCGCGATGGAAACAGTGCAGCCTTCCGCCAGCAGCAGCATGGCCAGCGGTTTGCCGACAAGATTGGAGCAGCCGATCACCACCGCGTGCTTGCCGCGCATATCGCCAAGCTGGTCCCGCAGCAGCAGCAGGCAACCCAGCGGTGTGCAGGGGATCAGGCTGGGCAGGCCAATGGCCAGACGCCCGGCATTGATTTCCCCCAGACCATCCACATCCTTTTCCGGCTGGATGGCATTGGTCACCCGGCGGGCATCCAGACCGTTTGGCAGCGGGAGCTGCACCAGAATCCCGTGAATTTCCGGGTCATGATTCAGGCGCTCGATCAGTGCGAGCAGTTCCGGCTCGGACGTTGTTTCCGGCAGCATGTGCATGAAGGAACGCATACCGGCATGGTGTGTCTGAATGGCCTTGTTGCGCACATAGACTTCACTGGCCGGGTCGTCCCCCACCAGAATGACAGCCAGGCCGGGGGTGACGCCATGCTCATCATGAAAGGTGCGGACATCCTCCCGGATCTGCTGCCGGAGGGTGGCGGCAAAGCCTTTGCCGTCAATGAGAGTAGCCTGATGGTCAGACGGAAGGGAGGAGGATGGGCTCATCGTCACTGCTGCGGTCAATCCGGAAAAAGGCGGTTGGAAGACCTGCCTGCCATACGCAAAAAAACGCAGGCAGACAATGGCAGGGCGCCATGCAGGCGGTGTGGACGGGGCGGCTGCCTGCCCGATAAAAGGCGGCCAGATGGTTGTGCCGGGCCGGGGGAAAGGGCAGCCTGAAGAGCGTCAGGACGGCCCCGGTTCATCCTTGCGGTAAGGGGAGAGTGCGCTGAGAGCGTCGGCCTCAGCCCGTATGGCCGGACGTTCTTCCGCCAGAAAGGCGGAGACGGCGGAGCGTAGAGACGTGTTTTCCAGCCAGTGGGCGGAATGGGTCAGGCTGGGTACATAACCGCGCTGAATTTTATGCTCACCCTGCGCCCCGGCCTCCACACGTTTCAGCCCATGCGCAATGGCAAAATCAATGGCGCGGTAATAGCAGAGTTCAAAATGCAGAAAGGGCCAGTCCCCCGAGCAGCCCCAGTTGCGGCCATAGAGCGTATCGCCCCCCAGCAGGTTGAGGGCGGCTGCAACAGGTGTGTCCCCGTGCCGCGCCACCATCAGCACAACGCGGTCCCCCAGACGTTCAGAAAGCAGGGGGAAGAATTCACGGGTCAGGTAAGCGCTACCCCATTTGCGGTCCACGGTGTTGCGATAGAAGGTGTAGAACGCCTGCCAGTCTGCCGGGGTAATTTCGGCACCGCGCAGGGTATGAAAGGTGAGGCCCGCCGCGTTGGCATCCCGCCGTTCCCGCTTCAGCACCTTGCGTTTGCGCGAGGCGAGGGTCGCCAGAAAATCATCAAAACTGCTGTAGCCGTGGTTATGCCAGTGATACTGCACGCCAAGGCGCGGCAGCCAGCCGTGCTGGCTGAGCAGAGTGCTTTCCTGTTCCTCACAGAACGTGACATGGGCGGAGGAAAGGCCGGTTTCTCCGCAGATCTGGCGGAGGGCATCGGCAAGAATGGTAGCGGTTTCCGGCGGGGCTGACGGGGCGCACAGCAGGCGCGGGCCGGGGGCCGGGGTGAAAGGCACCGCAACCTGAAGTTTTGGGTAATACTGCCCGCCCGCGGCTTCAAATGCTCTGGCCCAACCCTGATCGAACACATATTCGCCCCAGGAATGGCCCTTCAGATACGCCGGGCAAACGGCGGCTAGTGTGCCGTCGGGCGCGTGTAAGGTCACATGCCGGGGCAGCCATCCGGTGCGCTGGCTGACAGACCCGCTGTCCTCCAGCGCGGAGAGAAAGGCGTAGCTGACAAACGGGTTGTCAGCCCCGGCACAGGAGTCCCACGCGGTCTGGCCTATGGCGGCAAGGCCATCATGCAGGGAGACAGACCAGTCAGACATACCGGCCCCCTGTTATTCAGCCGATCTCAAACAGGCCTTCAACTTCAACCGGCGCATCCAGCGGCAGGGAGGGCACGCCCACGGTGGAGCGGGCATGGCGTCCTGCATCGCCAAAGACGTCAACGGCCAGATCGGACGCACCGTTCATGACGGACGCATGAGCGGTAAATTCGGGCGTGCAGGCAATAAAGCCGCCCAGACGCACTACGCGCTTCACGCGGCTGAGGTCGCCCACAGCAGCTTTGACCTGCGCAATGACGTTGATCATGCTGTAGCGCGCGGCTTCCACAGCGGTATCCACAGCAACGGCGTCGCCCAGCTTGCCGGTTGCAAACAGCTTGCCGTCCGCCAGCGGGAGCTGACCGGAGACAACCAGCAGATTGCCCGTCTGCACGCAGGCCACGTAGTTGGCAACCGGTGCGGCAGGGGTAGGCAGCGTGATGCCGAGATCTTTCAGGCGGGCTTCAGGCGTGGTGCTCATGAGAGACTGATCCTTAATGACAGGGTTCGGGCAGAGCCTTTGGCCGGTCCGGTCTAGCTGACCAGCCGCAGGCTGCCGCGTTTGCGGGGGACAGGGTCGCCTTCCTGCGCCGGGAAATCAAGCGGCAGAAGCGGGTCCGGGTCCATCTGACTGTCCTGATGCGGGCCATCGGGCAGCTTTTTGTTCAGATAGGCGTCTGATAAAGCGCGGAACGTATAGTCCAGCATGGAGGTGGCGTAAGAGGCCACAGGGTCTCCTTCCACCGTGCCGGAGGGGCCGAAGCAGGAATATGCAAAGCTGCTGACATACGCATCCAGCGGCGCGCCATATTGCAGGCCAATGCTCACGGCTTCCCCAAAGCTTTCCATCAGGCCCCGGACCATGGAGCTTTCCCGTGTGGGGTTTAACGCCAGTTCCCCCAGCGTGCCGTCTTCATACTCGCCGGTGCGCAGAAACAGCCGGTGCCCGCCAATGCTGGTTTTTTGCGTAAAGCCGCCGTGGCGCTGCGGCAGGGCGCGGCGCATCCCGCGTTCCAGCTTGCGCACCAGCGTTTGCGCCGCCGGGTCCGGCCGGGCGGGCATGCGGTCAATAAAGCCGGTCAGGGCGCGATACATGGCCATATGGGCGTTCGGACCGGGCAGGGGCAGAACCGTCTCGCCCGCCAGAGCGGCGGCAAGAGCCGTTTCCGTTGTAAAATCCCGCGCATCCAGACGGTTGCGTGTGCTGGGGGCCAGCCGCCCATCCGGGCGGAGCAGGGAGAACACCGGGGCCAGACCGCAGGCTTCCACGCCCAGCAACCCGTCTACCGCGCTGCATGTGGAAAAGCCGGTTTCCACTGTTGCGAGCGGCGTTTCCGTTGCAACCGCCGCTTCCCGCCAGACGGCGCGGAGCGTCTCGCTCAGACCGGGCAGCACGGTGCGCACGGGCGGCAGCGGCAGGGACTCGGGGCCAGTGCCGGAATGGGCCGTCAGGGTGGCCAGCGTGGCAATGGCGCAGGCGGCGGCACGGCCATCTTCACTATCATAATCCAGACCGACCCCGGCCAGACACGCATCCAGATTGGTCAGCATGATATCGCCCGCGATAACCGGAGGGGTGGGCTGATCCTCGCTGTCTTTGGCGGTCTGGCTTTTTGCCGCCGGTTTTGCCGGGGCTTCCGCCACAGGGGCGGGGGCAAACAGGTCGGGCAGCGGCAGTTCCCCGTTCCGCTGGTCTGCCGTGGTCCGCGCGGCGTTGCGCAGAACAGAAGACAGCAGGCGGATGGCCGCGACAAAGGTTTCGGCCGCAAAGCCCTCACCGGGGGAGATAAAGGCGGCCAGATTGACCAGAAAGCCCGGCGGGCGATCAAACTCGCAGGACCAGACGGCTTCCGTCGGGGCGGCCTGCCGCAGCAGCAGCAGCCACACCAGAGAACGAGCCGTGGACTCATCCTGCGTCAGCGCATCCACCCAGCGGGAGGCTGTGCTGGCAAGATCAATGGGCCCCGTGCCGGGTACAAGCTGGGCCAGAGCGGAGGCGGCCTCGGCATCCCACTCAGCGGGCAGCGTTACGGAGCGCAGGGGGGCATCCGGGTCTGCTGCGGCGTGCAGCGTGCTCATAAGCACGCCGTTCCAATGGCGTCTGGCTTTTGTCATGCAGGCAGTCTACGCCCGCCCCAAATGCCGGTGGAACCCGTGCGGACCGTCATTTGCGGTATACAATGCCCGGTATAACGAGGATATGGGGGATAACTTTTCCACAGCGCGATTTTGCCCGTGCCGCACGGTTTCTGATCGAGTGGAGTTGATCACACAGACTGCAAAAATCATGGACCGCCGGGGCAGTGGAGTCCTATCCTCTGGCTCATGGCAAACTTCGGAACATGGCTGCATACGCGCCGCAAAGGTCGCCTTATTGGCAAGGATTGTGACGGCCGGTGCTATTACGAATCCACAGGACCGGCCCGGCGTGGCGGCGGGGTGGACCGGCCCGAACGCTGGGTGATTTACCTGAAGGGGGAAGACCCTTCCGCCGTGCCCGCGGAGTGGTGGGGCTGGCTGCATCATACAATGGATGCGCCCATCCCGCAGGAAGAGCGCAAGCCCTGGCAGCTGCCGCATCAGCCGAACCTGACCGGGACCGCACAGGCGTACCGCCCCGTGGGCAGCCCCTATAAAACCGGCCAGCATCCCCCCGCGACGGGAGATTATGAGTCCTGGTCTCCTGAGGCGTGATCTGAAACACATTCCCTGCTAAGGTATGTCTCCAGACAGGGAGTAAACAGGACGCATGGCTTCAGTAACGGCAGTAAAACCCCGGCGCACGTCACTTGAACTGCTGACGGGTGTTCTTGTTCTCGGCCTGCTCGGGCTGATGCTTGTTGCCGCTGTGGTGGGGGAAGGCCGCAAGACCGACACCACCGGCTACCGGCTGCATGCCGGTTTTTCCCATATTGATGGTCTGGGCGTTGGCTCGGATGTGCGGCTTGCCGGGGTGACCGTCGGGCAGGTGGTGTCGGAACACGTCAATCCGGCAACCTACAAGGCGGAAGTGACCTTTACGGTGCGGCCGGATATCAAACTGCCGACGGACAGTGCGGCCATCATCACCAGTGACAGCCTTCTGGGCGGAAAATATATCGCCCTGTCTCCCGGTGGGGATGACCATACAATGGCGCCTGATGCGACCATCAGTGAGACGCAGGGTTCCATCAGTCTGGAACAGTTGCTCAGCAAATTCATTTTCTCAGTTACCGATACGCTGACCCGCGCCAACAAAGACGCGGCAGGCGCAAAAGCGCCCGCCACAGGGGACGCCGGTAAAGCTGATCTTCCGTGAGCCGTTCTGTTCTGATGCTGACTGCCTGAAGAGGACGACTCCCGTATGGAAAGCCCGAAACTATGGTTGCAGGAGGACGGGCAGCCCGTCTCCTGTCAGGAAAAACTGCGTGTGCTGGATGAAAACTGGCTGGAAGTGCAGGAGATCCTGCGCGATGCCTTTGAGGACGCTGTGCTGATGGGCGTGAGTGAGCAGGGAATGCGCGCCCGTCTGACGGATCTTGTCGCCTCCCTCACATCTCCGCATCAGGGAAAGAAAGCATGAGCATGAAGCATTTTTCCCGTCTGGCTGCACTGAGCAGCCTGCTGGCTGTGACTGTGACTGTGACGGGGCCGGGCGGTCTGGGCATGGTACCGGCGGCGCTGGCTGTGGGCACGCCCCTTGCTCCCCCCGCGGTTTACGGGTCTGGCGTGTGGCAGGGGAAGGGCACGGCGGTTGTGCGGGTGCTGGACCGGCTGGATGCGCATGTGGAAGTGATTTCGGTCCCGGCGGGAACCACGGCGCACTATAAGAGTTTGGATATCACCGCAGGCCGGTGTCTGGAGCGGCCTAAAACGCTGTCTCCCGATGCCGCAGGCTGGCTGGAGCTGCATGATACGCACCCCGATGGTGCGACATTCAAGGGCTGGATGCTGGCTGCGGAGCCGGGGCTGGGTGTGTTTGAGAGCGCTGTCTATGATGTACGGATGGTGCGGTGTGAAGGGGCGGATGTCGCCCCGATGGCACCCCCTCTGCCCACGCCAGCCGTGCCTGTGCTGGCACCGTCCGGGGAGGATAAGTCCGCCCCTGCGCAGGGTGCCCCCGGTTCCGATGCGTCGCCTGCGGGGGATACGCCCCCGGCCTCTCCTGAATCAGGTGGAGAATACTGAGGGCGGGCAGGCCTGATCGTTTATGACTGTGTGGTCTGTCTTGCCTTTTGGGGGTGTTGTCTGGCCGTTCCGGCTCAGGCATCGTTCAGAGACATAACGCAGGGCCAGCTCGCTTCCGGCCGGACGGTCCTGCGGCAAAACGAGAGAGGTTTACGTGATCAGTTCTTCTTCCAGTCAGGACTTTCGCTTTCAGGTTCCCTCTCTGGATCAGGCAGCGTTCCTTTTAGATTTTGACGGCACTCTGGTCGATATTGCTCCGACGCCAGACTCTGTTGTGGTGCCGGAGGGGCTGCCGGAAACCCTGCGCCGCCTGCGTGCGGCCTGTGGAGATGCACTGGCCATTGTGTCTGGCCGCTCGATTGATCAGATTGACCATTTTCTGGGCGATATCCCGTTTGCCGTGGCGGGTGAACATGGCATTGCCGTGCGGCATCGCCCCGGTGGCCCGGTTGAGCGTGCCGCCCTGCCGCAGGTTCCGCAGTCATGGTTTGCCGAGGCACGGGAGCTTGTTGCGGGCTGGCCGGGTGCGCGGCTTGAGCACAAGCCCGGCGGCTTTGTGCTGCATTACCGTGCCGTGCCGGAAGCCGGAGCCGCGTTGCGTCAGGCAGCCGAAAGCTGGGTCAAGGGTACCAATGGCACCTTTGAAGTTCAGACGGCAAAAATGGCGTGGGAAATCCGGGCTGCCGGGGTGGATAAAGGGTATGCCGTCAGCATGCTGATGAAGTCCGCGCCGTTTACAGGCCGCAAACCCGTTTTTGTCGGCGATGATGTCACGGATGAAGATGGCATGGCCGCAGCAAAGCGCCTTGGGGGTGTCGGCCTGCGTATTCCGACGGATTTTCCAAACCCTACAGCGTTTCGGGCCTGGCTGGCCTCTCTGGTTGAAGGGAAGGGCTGAGCAATGGGGCGTCTCGTTGTTGTCTCCAACCGGGTGCCCGCACCGCGGGACCGGTTGCAGCCTGCCGGTGGGCTGGCCGTGGCCCTCCGTGCGGCGCTGAAGGAGGGGAGCTGCCTGTGGTTTGGCTGGTCAGGCCAGCAGGTGCCTGAAGAAGATGGGCATGACCCGGAGGTGAGTGTTGATAAGGTTGAGAATGTCACCTACGCGACAATCGACCTGACACACGCGGAATATGACGGATTTTACCAGAAATATTCCAACGGCATCCTGTGGCCGCTCTGCCATTACCGCGCTGGCCTGATGGATTATGAGCGCAAGGACCAGACAGTCTATCAGAACGTCAACGCGCTCTTTGCCCGTAAATTGCTGCCCCTGTTGCAGCCGGGCGATATGATCTGGATCCATGATTATCACCTGTTCCCGCTGGGGCAGGCGTTGCGGGATCTGGGTGTTACCGCGCCGATCGGGTTCTTCCTGCACATCCCGTTCCCGCCATGGAGCCTGATGCGCGCTTTGCCGGATGCGGATACCCTGCTGCGGACCATGCAGGCGTATGATGTGATCGGTGTGCAGACCGAGGACGATGCCCGGAACATGAATGACGGGTTTGCCATTGTCGGCGTGGAGGCAAAGGCTGAGGTCTTCCCCATCGGGATTGACCCGGACAGTTTTGCAAAGCAGGCGGAAGAAGGGCTGAGCAATCCGGATGTTCAGCGCCTGAAGGAGAGCCTGCGCGGAAAGCCCTTTATTATCGGGGTGGACCGGCTGGACTATTCCAAAGGCCTGCCGGAGCGGTTCCGGGGGTATGAGGTCTTTCTGGAACGCTACCCGGAGCATCGGGGCAAGGTGGTGTACCTTCAGGTAACGCCGGTCTCCCGTGGCAATGTGCCGGAATATCGCGCCTTGCGGCGGGAACTGGATGAAGCCGCCGGCCGCATTAACGGCACTTATGGGGATTTTGACTGGACGCCCATCCGGTATCTGACGCACCCTGTGCCGCGTGCGCTGCTGGCCAGTTTTTACCGCCTTGCGGACGCAGCCCTTGTGACGCCCCTGCGGGATGGCATGAATCTGGTGGCCAAGGAATATGTGGCGGCGCAGAACAAGGCTAATCCCGGTGTGCTGATCCTCTCCCATTTTGCAGGGGCGGCACCTGATATGGAGGCGGCCCTGATGGTCAACCCGCACGATGCGGATGAGATTGCGGACGCCCTGCATAAAGCCCTGACCATGCCGGATGGGGAGCGGCGCGCCCGCTGGGATCATCTGGAGCCGGATGTCTGGCGGGTGACGGCTGTTACGTGGGCGCGTGACTTTATTCAGGCTCTGGGAAAGGCGCGTACCGCGTGAGATCAGCATTACCTGCCAGAAAAATGGGGCTCTTCCTTGCGCTGGCCGGGGCCGTGGCGCTGGGTGTGGCGTGGTGGGTGGAGCATGTGCTCCACATCATGCCGTGTGAATTATGTCTGGTTGAGCGCTGGCCCTGGCGTGTTCTGATTCTCATTGGGCTGGTGGATATTCTGCTGCCCGGCGCTGCGGGTGGCCCGGTGCTGTGGCTGTGTGTGCCAACCCTGCTGGCCTCCGTGGGGCTGGCGTTCTGCCATGCCGGTGTGGAGTGGGGCTGGTGGCAAAGCCCGCTCCCCGGATGCCATGCGCCCCATATTACGGGCACAACCATGGCGGAACGTCTGGCATCCATGCCGCTTCTGCCGTCTAAACCGTGTGACGCGCCAACCTATCTGCTGCCCGGTCTACCGTTATCCATGTCTGTCATGGGCGGGCTGTATGCGGCGGCTGTGCTGGGGGTCTTTGGCGTCTGGCGCTACCGTGTGAGCCACACCGCCCGCAGAATTTTTTACTAAATTCCGCCTCTGCGCGGAACCGGCGCGCGCTGAGGTTTGGGCACAGGCATTTTCAGTCTGTGCGCCTCACGGTTTTCTGTTCCCGGTTCTGATCCTGTGATAGCATTTAGGCAAGCAACGCGGGGCCTGCTGGCAGGCTCCGCCAAAATATAGAGCCACAGCCTAACAGGAAGCCCCGGGAATTTTTTATGACGACATATGATAACAAAAAGAAGCTCGACTGGAGCGTATTTGACTGTGTCTGGTATAAAGAAAAATATTCAGAGCTTCTGACATTCCTGAACATTCAAACAGATGCGGATGTTCAGGATTTTTATCAGAAAGAAGGGGTGGGGCTTAAACACTCACCCAACCCTTATTTTGATGAAGACTGGTATCTGAGCAAATATCCCGGCGTGGCGGAACAGATTATCCGGGGGGAGTTCCGCTCAGGGTTTGAGCATTATTGCCAGAAGGGCTTTGCCTCCCACAATCCGCACTGGCTGTTTGATGAAAGCTATTATCTGAAGCGGCGTCAGGACGTGTCTGACGTCAGCCTTGCGGAAGAGGGCTTCCGGAACGGGTATGACCATTATCTGAATATCGGGGATTTCCAGTATAGCAGCGGGTCATGGTTTTTCGACCCCAATGCCTATCTGAAAGGCGGCCAGCCCACCACCACCGAACTGGGGCCTTATTCCCAGTGTGTGCGGGCCACAACGCCTGTCACGGGGTATGGCCACAGACTTTCCTGGTATTTTGACCCGGAATGGTATCTGGAAACCTATCCGCAGGTGCGGAAGGAACTGGACGCCGAGGAATGGACGTCTGCCCTGCACCATTATCTGGCCAATAAAACGCCAACACTCTTCAACCCGGACCCGTATTTTTCAGAAGAGTTTTACGGCAGCATCAATAACGATGTGTCGGGCGCTGTTGAAAACGGAAATTTCCGCAACTTCTTTGAGCATTTCCTGAAATATGGGGTGCATGAACTGCGTAAACCGCTCTCCACCGTTGATCTGGAAGGGTATTACCGCAACCCGGCGGTGCAGCAGGAAGTCAGTCGCGGGGATTATCCGGACGCGTTCGCACACTACATCGCGCATGGTGGTAAGGTTGAGGATAATGCGGCCTTCCAGCAGGAAAGCGAGCATATTTCCAAAAAGCTCTATCATGAGATGTGCCGGATCCGGATGCCGCTGCTGCTCGATCAGACGCTGGATTTTACGTATGAATATCCTGATCTGACCGTCATTATTATCGCGCACAACCATTTTGCCATGACGCTGAGCGCGCTTGCGTCTCTGCGGGCCAATTATAATGGGCCTATGCAGGTTATTGTGGTGGATTCCGGCTCTACTGACGGAATGCGCACGATTGAACAGCATGTGCGCGGTCTGGAAGTGATCCGCTTTCCGGGGAATATCGGTTTTCTGCTGGGCTGCAACGCAGCGCTTGAAAAAGTGCGCGGCCCTTTCACGCTCTATCTGAATAATGATCTGGAGCTGATGCCGGGCGCTGTGGGTAATGCGCTGGCGCGCCTGCGCAATGAGCCGCAGACGGGGGCTGTGGGGGCCAAGCTGGTCCGCACCAACGGGATGTTGCAGGAAGCTGGCAGCATTGTCTGGCGTGACGGGTCTGTCTGCGGCTATCTGCGTGACAGGCGGCCGGATGTGCCGGAAGCCAATTTTGTGCGCTCGGTTGATTTCTGCTCCGGTGCGTTCCTGCTGGTCAGAACCACTCTCCTCAAAGAACTGGGTGGTTTTGATACCGATTATGCTCCGGCCTATTTTGAGGAAACAGATCTGTGCCTCCGTATTCATGAGGCCGGGTCGGACGTGGTGTATGACCCCTCGATTGTAGTTATTCACTATGAATATGGCACGTCCGGCTTTATCAGCGGTGCCTCCATGATTGCGCGCAATCAGGAAACTTTCCGCAGGAAGCACGGTGCCTATCTGCGGCAGAAAAATCTGTTCCATGAGCGTCTGCTGGTACGGGCACGCTCTTCCGCCACGCGGCAGAAGCGGATTCTGTTTATTGAAGACCGGCTGCCGTACCGGTTCCTCGGGTCAGGCTTTACGCGGTCTAATGACGTCATCCGGAGCATGATTGATCTGGGGTATCATGTCACGGTGTATCCGGTTTACCGGCCCACAGAACCGATGGAAGAAATTTGCAGTGCCTTCCCGGACCGCGCGGAGGTGATCTGGGACCGGGAACTGCCGGAACTGGAAGACTTCATTAAATCCCGTGCCGGATATTATGATCTTGTGTGGATTGCCCGCACCCATAATGCGGACCGTCTGGCACCGGTGCTGATGCAGTGTGCGGATGCCATTTCATCCCATGCCGTGATTATTGATACCGAGGCTGTGGCGGCACCGCGTGAGCATCAGAAGCACCTTCTGCGCGGCACAGGTGCGCCGGAGCAGACCGTTGATGAAATGCTGAAGCACGAATTCCGTCATTTGTTCATGGCTGAGAAAATTGTTGCTGTGAACAGAAAGGATGCTGAGATTCTGAAGAAGAACGGCTTCCCGAATGTCGGGGTTCTGGGCCATATGCAAAAGCCGTTGCCCTATAGTCCGGGATGGGACGCGCGGCGTGATATTCTCTTCCTCGGCGCGATGCATGATGCAGATTCCCCCAATGTGGATTCCCTTGCATGGTTTAGCAGCGAGGTCCTGCCGCGGCTGGAAGGGCGTCTGCCGGAGGATGTGAAATTTACTGTGTGTGGCTATATCAGCCCCAGAGTTGATCTCTCTCTGCTGGCAAAAAATCCGCGCGTGAACCTGCTGGGGCGCGTTTCCGCCGTTGGCCCGGTGTATGACAGCCACCGGATTTTTGTGGCCCCGACGCGATTTGCAGCCGGTATTCCCTACAAAATTCACGAGGCCGCAGCGCATGGTCTGCCCATTGTGGCCTCCTCCATCCTGTGTGAGCAGGTGGGCTGGACGCCGGGTGAGGACATGCTGAGTGTCAGCACGACGGACCCGCAGGCCTTCGCGGATGCTGTTGTCCGACTGTATGAAGATAAGGTGCTGTGGGAGAGCATCCGTGAGCATGAGCTTGCCCGGGTGCGAGAGGAACATTCCCGCGAGATATATCTTGAACAGTTAAAGGGTATTCTCAGCTTTTCATAAAACTGGTTTGTGATTCTCAAAGACTGAACCGGAGGTTTTGTGAGAGACAGGCCATTCTGTGGCCTCTTACAAAACCTGCCGGATTTTACAGGCCTTGCGTGCTGGCCTGACCGGAAAATCAATTCTTTTTTTAACAGAATGTGTAATCGTGCGTTTATTCGGCCTGACGGGGCGGAATAATTTTCTGCGTCAGTTCAAACAGGCGGGCGCAGGCTTTGGGGCCAAGAGCCTGCACGTCTTCATAAGAAAACCACCGGGCCTCAAGGGCATCATCTGCGGCGTGGGGCGCTGTGGGGTGTCGGGCCGTTTCCTCACACAGGACAGCAATAATCACGTAATGGAAGGCCAGTGTGCCCTCTGGTGTGCGGTGGATGCTGTCAAAAACATCAACGGTTTGCAGGGCGCGTGCGTTCAGGCCGGTTTCTTCCCGTAATTCACGCTCCGCGGCCTGAAACAGGGTTTCTCCGGCTTCCACCCGCCCGCCGGGAAAGCCCCACAGGCCGGCGTCAGGCGCATTGGCCCGGCGCACCAGCACAACATTACGGCCATGCCGCACAAGCGCCAGAACACCTACGCGCGGCATGAGAGGGGGAGATGCAGAAATCATGCTCAGAAAATGCAAAAATTTTCTGGTCATGGTCAAGCATTGTGCGGGGCGTTGCGCCGGGTTTATGGTGCGCATCCCGTCAGGAACATGCCCGCCTTTCGCATGTGTAATGCAACAGGTGGGGCGTGCTGCGTTTAAAACAGATGTCTTCTGTCAGGCAGGGTCCGGCGCGTGGTCCGTCTGATGGACAGTTTTTTATGACGTTACGAGGAGTGTCTGATCATGACAGCAGAAACCCTTTCCATTCCGGGTCTTGCCAAGCCTGCATCCCGCATTGCGCTTGGAACATGGGCTATTGGTGGGTCCATGTGGGGTGGCCCGGATGATGTGAATGCTGCAAAAACCATTGATAAGGCACTGGAACTGGGCATCAACGTCATTGATACGGCTCCGGTTTACGGGTTCGGCCATTCAGAAGAGGTGATTGGCCGCGCGCTGGAAGGCAAGCGGGACAAAGTCATTCTGGCGACCAAGGTGGCGCTGAACTGGCAGGACGGCAAAGTGTTCCGTGATAGCCGCCCGGCGCGGATCGCGCAGGAGATTGAAGACTCTCTGCGCCGCCTGCGGACGGACCATATTGACCTGTATCAGGTGCACTGGCCTGACCCCAAAACACCGCTGGAAGAAACGGCCCGTGCGCTGGAAAAACTGGTGAAGGACGGCAAGGTGCGCGCGCTGGGTGTCAGTAATTTCTCGCCGGAGCAAATGGATGAATTCCGGAAGTTTGCGCCTCTCGCCACAATCCAGCCGCCCTACAATCTGTTTGAGCGTGAGATTGAAAAAGACGTTCTGCCTTACGCCATTAAAAACAATCTGGTTGTGCTGGCCTATGGGCCGCTGTGCCGTGGCCTGCTGTCCGGCCGCATGACGGCGGACCGCAAGTTTGAAGGCGATGATCTGCGCAAAAGCGACCCCAAATTCCAGCAGCCGCGCTTTGGCCAGTATCTGAAAGCGGTGGATGATCTGAAGGCCATTGCGGACAAGCATGGCAAGAGCATGCTGGCTCTTGCCATCCGCTGGGTGCTGGACCGTGGACCGACCATTGCGCTCTGGGGTGCCAGAAAGCCCGAGCAGATTACCGGGGTGGATGAAGCTTTTGGCTGGACGCTGGATGAGGCGGATATGAAGGCTATTGACGCCATTCTGACACGTGACATTTCTGATCCTGTGGGGCCGGAGTTTATGGCCCCGTCCGCCAGAAGCTGACCTTTTTTTGAAGGTTCGGGCGGTATCCGGCAGCGGAGCGCTGGCGCGGATACCGCCGGGAACGGTCTGACGCACTCAGGCTTGCAGCAAACCGGTTCGCACACCATGTTGAGGCCTATGGCATCCCGCACCGCTCCCGATTCCGCGTCTCGTTCTTCCTCTGCTCCGGCGGCTGCCCGTGGTAAAAAACGGGGCACGCTGAGTGAGCGTGCCGCCAGCCTCCCGGCTGTCACGTTTGAGCCTGACCGTCAGGCGGCGCGGCCCAAACTGCGGCGCATGGAAGTGGTCTCGGAATATGAACCGGCAGGGGACCAGCCACAGGCGATTGCCGATCTCCTTAAAGGGATTGAGGCGAATGAGCGTGATCAGGTTCTGCTGGGGGTTACCGGGTCTGGTAAAACCTTCACCATGGCGAAGGTGATTGAGGCCACCCAGAAACCAACCCTTATTCTGGCCCCCAACAAAACACTGGCCGCACAGCTTTACGGGGAAATGAAACAGTTTTTCCCGAATAACGCGGTTGAGTATTTTGTCAGCTACTATGATTACTATCAGCCGGAAGCCTATGTGCCCCGGTCCGATACCTATATTGAAAAAGACAGCCAGATTAACGAACAGATTGACCGGATGCGTCACGCCGCCACGCAGGCGCTGCTGGAGCGGAACGATGTGATTATCGTGGCGTCTGTCTCCTGCATTTACGGTATCGGCTCGGTCGAAACGTATTCCCGCATGGTCGTCAAGCTGGAACTGGGTGGGGAGATTGACCGGGACCGTCTGGTGCGGGGGCTGGTCGAACTGCAATACCGCCGGAATGACGCAGCCTTTACCCGTGGCACCTTCCGGGTGCGCGGGGAGACGGTTGATATTTTCCCGGTGCAGAATGAAGACCGGGCCTGGCGTGTTTCCCTGTTTGGGGATGAGATTGACGGGATTATCGAGTTTGATCCGCTGACGGGTGAAAAGACGGCTGATCTTCAGGAAATTACCATTTACGCCAACAGCCATTACGTTACGCCACGCCCGACTTTGCAGCAGGCGATTGTGGGGATCAAACAGGAGCTCCGTCAGCAGCTCGATCAATTTACGAAGGACGGCAAGCTGCTTGAGGCCGAGCGGCTGGACCAGCGCACGACATTTGATCTGGAAATGATTGAAACGACAGGCGTGTGCAAAGGGATTGAAAATTATTCCCGCTATCTGTCAGGCCGCAAACCGGGTGATCCGCCACCGACCCTGTTTGAATATCTGCCTGAAGATGCCTTGCTGATTGTGGATGAAAGCCATGTTACGGTGCCGCAGATTGGCGGCATGGAGCGTGGCGATAACGCGCGGAAATCTATTCTGGCCGAGTTTGGGTTCCGTCTGCCCTCCTGCCTTGATAACCGCCCGCTGAATTTTGCGGAGTGGGACAAGTTCCGTCCGCAAAGTCTCTTTGTCAGCGCCACACCCGGCCCGTGGGAAATGGAGCGGACAGGTGGCGTGTTTGCCGAGCAGGTTATTCGCCCGACCGGCCTGATTGATCCGGTGACGGATATCCGCCCCGTGGAGCATCAGGTGGATGATCTTCTGGCGGAATGTCGGGCGACGGTTGCTAAGGGTGGCCGTGTGCTGGTGACAACCCTCACCAAGCGCATGGCGGAAGATCTGACCGATTATCTGCACGAAGCTGGCATCAAAGTGCGGTATCTCCATTCCGATGTGGATACGCTGGAGCGGATTGAGATTATCCGGGACCTGCGGATTGGCGCGTTTGACGTGCTGATAGGCATCAACCTGCTGCGTGAGGGGCTGGATATTCCGGAATGTTCGCTGGTTGCCATTCTGGATGCGGATAAGGAAGGTTTCCTACGTTCCCGTACCTCTCTGATCCAGACCATTGGCCGTGCTGCCCGTAACGTGGAAGGGCGGGTGCTGCTTTATGCTGATAAAATGACGGACTCTTTGCAATACGCGGTGGAGGAAACAGCCCGGCGGCGTGAAAAGCAGATGGCGTGGAACGAGGCGCACGGCATTACGCCGCAAAGTGTGCGCAAGAATATTGGTGCCATTGTCTCCTCCGTGTTTGAGCAGGATTACGTGACTGTCGCACCGGATGAAGATGCGGGTGTTGCTGAATTTGTCGGGCAGGATCTGGATACCGCTATTGCCGGGCTGGAAAAGCGGATGCGTGAAGCCGCGGCCGATCTGGAATTTGAAACAGCAGGCCGCCTGCGGGATGAAATCAAGCGGCTGGAAGCCTTGCAACTGGGGCTGGATGCGCCCCCGGCTCCGTCTTCAACCGCCGGGCAGAAATCCGGAGCGCGGCGCAAGGCAAAAAAGGATCAGGTGCCACGCCCGCTGGGGCCGGGCGGTGGCGGATATGAGCCCAAACCTAAACGCGGGCGCAGCCGGAGTTAAGGGGCCAGAGTTAAGGAGAAGGGGGGTGGTTCTGCTGCCCCTACTCTGCTGCGCGGAAGGCCGCCTCACTCTGTATCAGTGGTGGAGGAGCGGGTCTGTGCCGTTGCGGGCAGGCTTGGCAGAGGGTCGTTCAGATCAGACGTCTGGAAATCTGTTTCTGAAAGCCAGCTTTTCACGAGTGTATAGGTGACGGACAGGATCATCGGTCCGACAAAAATCCCCACAAGCCCGAACGCCGCCAGCCCGCCAATAACGCCCACCATAATCAGCACCAGCGGCACATTGGCCTGTTTGCGGATAAGGAAGGGGCGCAGAAGGTTATCAATTACAATCGCAAGAATGGTAAACACCAGCAGCACAATGGCCGGGCCAGCGCCGCGCAAGAAAAACATCCAGATCACCGCCGGAATGAGCGTCACGCCGGGACCAGCCTGAAGCAGGCAGACAATAAAGGTCACGGCTGTCAGAATACTGGCCCAGGGCACTCCGGTTAAGGCCATGCCGATCCCGCCGACCGCGCTTTCCGCAATCGCCGTTACGGTCACACCCACAGCCACGCCCCGGATGGTCCGCCCGGCCAGTAGCACCATCTCCCGGCCGCGTTCCCCCGCCAGAGCAGACCCAAAGTTCATGACCAGACTGGCGGCGGCTTCCCCACGTGTGTGGAGGGCGGCCAGAATAATCAGGGTCAGCAGAAATTGCAGCGCGAGCATGCCAAAGCTGCCCGCATAATCCAGCACCCAGCCGATCACCTTGCCCGTATCAGGCAAAATACGGTTGGCGAGTTGCGGCAGACGTACATTTTCAATCTGCTGCCACCAGTCGGCTGTTTTGGGGCCGATCAGCGGCAGATGCTGGATCCATTGCGGTTCTGAGGGGATGCGGAATGCCAGAGCAGAATCCGCAAGGGTTTTCAGTTCTGCCGTGTGCGTCAGGACGGTGGTGGTCGCCAGCCAGAAGGGCAGGACATAGACCATCAGCGCTACCAGACAGGTCACGGTGACCGCCAGCCCGCGGCTGCCCCACAGAAATTTCTGAATATGCAGGAGCAGGGGCCATGTGGTGATCCCGATTGTCACGGCCCAGATGGTGGCTGGCAGAAAGGGGCGCACAACCCAGAGCGAGCAGAGGATCATCCCCACCGCCGTCATGGCAGCCAGAACGACTCGTGTCTGGTGTGCGGGTATGTCACTGGGGGGGAGGGTCTTGTTCGTCATTTCGTCCGTTTTCATCCTCAGGGAGGAAGGCTCTTTGCGCTGCTCCGCCGCCACAGTGGGGATAGAAAGACGACCCGGCAAGGCACAGAGGTATCTGAGGTTCTCTGCTATGCCAATCATGGACATGACGGGGGCGTCATTTTTTCCTACAAGAGCACCCGATCCTGCCAGCGGGCAGAAAAAGCGCATCGTTCCGGCTGGAAACAGGGTGCGGGAAATTGAGGATTTGAATGTCAGATCAGGCCAGTGATAACGCCGCCAGACCCGAGAGCCAGAAGGGCGGCCCGGCCAGTGGCCAGACCAGACGGCGCGGTACGGGCTTCTGGGCGCTGTGGGGTGGCGTGGGGGCTGTCGCACTTGTTGCAGCCTCTGGCGGTGCGGGCTGGGTTTTTCTCCGCAAGGCGGATCTGGGGCGTTTTGTTGCCCGCCGCGCAACGGCGGCTCTGGGGCGGACGGTGGAAATCGGCAGCCTGCATGTCACGCCCGGACGCTGGCTGAAGGTTGAGATTGCCAATGCCCGTCTGGCCAATATTCCTGGCGGCACGGGGCCGGATATGGTGCGGGTGGGGCATCTTGCCGCGGAAGTGAATGTGTCCTCCCTGCTGCATGGTCCGATGCTGGTGCGGCATGTCGCTATTTCAGATGTTTATGTGATGGTGGAACGTACCCCGCAGCGCGTGCCAAACTGGCGGTTCGGCAAGCAGGCGGAAGCCGGAGCAAAGCCCGCGCCACATCCGGCTCAGAGTGGCCCGGACGACCGGAGTGATTACCCCACGGCGCTTGATGTTGCTGTGCAGAAGGGGGAGGTCATTTACCGCACGGCGCATGGTTCAGAGTTCCGCACCACGCTGAAAACCGTCACACTTCAGACAGAGGGTGCGGACAAACCCGTCCATCTAACGGTTGACGGGGCGTATAATGACACCCCGGTGACCATGACAGCCACCATGCAGCCGTTCTCCATCCTGCGGCAGACAAAAACGCCCTATGGGATAGATATGGAGGCGAAGTCTGGTGACATGACCATCACGTTCAGGGGGACGGCAACGGACCCGATCAACGCCGATGGTATCAGGGGGGCTGTTACCTTTAACAGCCCGACCTCCCGCCCGATGATGCAGATTGCCGGGCTGCCCGCGCAGCAGGATATTGCCGTGCAGATGTCCGGCCAGTTTGAGCATGAGGGAGATCTGTGGAGCGTCACGCAGGGTCAGGGGATGGTGAAGGACAACCCCATGACCATCACCCTGATGCGCCTTGTGGAAGGCAGCCACGGCAAGCCGGATCATATCACCGCGGATATTGCCTTCAGTCAGCTGAACCTGAATGAATTTCTCAGCCATCAGAAAGCCGCCAGCCCGACGCAGACGGATATGCCGCTCACGGTTGATCCCGCGCCGGACCCGCTGGTTGATGCGCATCTGTCCGTTAAAAAACTGTCCTACAATGTTCTGACGTTCTCAAACATGACGCTGGCGGCGTCTGTCGCCCCCGGCGCGGTTGCGGTGGATACGCTGAGCCTTGATTATCTCGGCGCCAATCTGAAGGCCTCCGGTAAAATTGAGGCGGCCGACAAAGGGGCGTCGCATGTCGGGGCGTCCGTGAATGTCTCTGGCGCGGATATTGAAAAACTGCGTCAGGTTCTGGGCTTTGGCCCTGTGCCGCTGCAAGGGCGTGTAGACATGCAGATGCGGGCGGATGCGACCCAGAAGACGCTGAACGCGGCTGTGCATGCGGCAGATGTGGCGGCCGCTGTTTCCATGACCAGCGGCAGTCTGGACCGTAAGGTGATCGGCCTTGTCTCGGCTGATTTGCGGATGCTGTTTAACAAGCCCAAAGGTATGACGCCGGTGGCCTGTATGCTCGGCGTGGTGAGTTCCCGTGCTGGTGTAGGGCAGGCTCTGCCTCTGCGCATCCGGACAGGGGATGGCACCGTGGCGGCCAATGCCCGTTTTGACCTGAACAGGAAGTGGTTTGATCTGACTTTTGGCAGTCAGGCCTCCACAACCGGGCGTTTTGCGCTGGATATTCCGGTGCGTGTCAGCGGCAGCTTCAGCAGCCCGAAGGTGCGTCCGGCAAGCTGGTCGGCGGAAGGGCGGGCCATGATGGCCCAGACCGAGCGGCTGAACACGCTGCCTGCGGGCGTGAAGCAGTTTGCCCTGAAAAATGCCTGTTACCGGGCTATCGGGCCGTAAGAAAGGGGGGCAGGGCTTGTTCCTGCCGCACTTCCCTTCTACCGTTCGTCTTGCAAAGGGTTCATATCTGGACGGAACGCAAGACCATGTCAGACACCTCGATACAGCCGGATTATGCGGCTCTGGCCACAGCACCTGTCTGTGCTGACCCGTTTCCGCATGTGGTTGTCCCGCATTTTATCCGGCAGGATGATCTGCCCCGGCTGTTTGCCAGCCTGCCCGATATCCGGTCTGGCGGGTCTTTCCCGCCTTCGTCCCTTACCCTTTCCCCGCTGATGCAGTCTGTGGTGGCGGCCATGGAAGGGCCGGAGCTGCGGCGCATTATTGCGGAAAAATTCCATCTTGATCTGGACCACGCGCCTACAATGCTGACCATCCGTGGCCGCACGCGGGAGAAGGATGGCCGGATTCATACAGATTCCCTCGCCAAGCGCGTGACGGTTCTGCTGTATCTGAACCCTGCGGAAAAAGAGAGCTGGCAGAAGCAGGAAGGCTGTGTCCGTCTGCTGCGTGGCCCGCATGATATTGAAGATTACGCCAAGGAAGTGCCGCCCGTAGAAGGCACACTGCTGATTTTCCCCAACGGCCCCACCACATGGCATGGGCATCGGCAGTTTGTGGGCCAGCGTTACACCATTCAGCTGAATTATATGACGGAAGATGCCCGTGCCCGGTCTGAACTGCGGCGGCATCAGTTGTCGGCTATGGCGAAAAAATTCTCACTGCCGGGTGTCAGTGTCTGAAGCCTGATTTCTGTAAATAAATTATACGGACAAAGGATTTAAGAATGGCTTTTCCCTTTTCTATATCAGGTACTGTAAAACAGTCTGGCAGACCGGCGCGGTTACGGGCGTCGGGCGTATCGCCTCTTATTCTGGGGGCGGCCATTCTGGCAGGCACAGCGCTATCCTCAGTTATGTCCATACCGGCGGCTCTGGCACAACAGGCCCCGTCTGCGCTGGTGCCTGCGGCTCTTAGCAGTGCACAGGTGGTGCGCGCGACCCTGCCTAACGGCCTGCGGGTGGTCATTGTGCCCAACCGTCTGGCACCCGTCGTGACAACGGAAATCAATTATCTCGTTGGTTCGGCAGAGGCGCCGGAGGGCTTTCCCGGTACGGCCCATGCGCTGGAACATATGATGTTCCGCGGTAGCACCGGGCTGGATAAGGACCAGCTGGCTGCTGTGGGCACCCGTCTGGGCGGCAGCTACAATGCGGACACGACTGAAGACGTTACGCAGTATTTCTATACCGCACAGGCGCAGGACCTTCCTGTTCTTCTGAAAATTGAAGCTCTGCGCATGAAAGGTCTGACTCTGTCTGAAGCAGACTGGAGTAAGGAACGCGGGGCGATTGAGCAGGAAGTCTCACGGGATCTGTCCAGCCCGGCCTATCTGTATCTGCAACAGTTGCAGTCCATCCTGTTTGCAGGGACGCCTTACGCGCATGACGCGCTGGGCACGCGTCCGTCCTTCGAGAAGACAGATGCAGCCCATCTGCGCGCTTTTTACGAAAAATGGTATGCGCCCAACAATGCGGTTCTGGTCATTGTGGGGGATGTAAACCCCGTGACGGCGCTGGATCAGGTGCGGGACGCCTTCGGGGCTGTGCCGCGTAAAACCCTGCCGGAGCGGCCAAAAGTGGCTCCGGTGCCGCCTCCGGCTAAAACGCTCAGCTTCCCGACGGATTATCCGGTTGGCTTTGCAACGCTCGCCTACCCCATGCCGGGACGCACGGCAGACACGTTTGCTGTTGCGGATATTCTGTCTGATGTGCTGGGGAGCCAGCGCGGGGCGTTGTATGATCTGGTGCCGCAGGGCAAGGCGCTGTTTGCCGGTTTTGAATACGCGCCCAAGAAAGAAGCAGGGTTTGGTCTGGCGCTTGCCGCGTTTCCCAAAGGAGGAGATTCCGCAAAAGCCCTGAATGATCTGCGCGGTGTTCTGGAGAAAATCCGTAAAGACGGCGTTCCAGGGGAGCTGGTGGAAGCAGCGAAAAAGCGGGAAATTGCCCAGCTTCAGTTTTCCGCAAACTCTGTGAGTGGTCTGGCGGCCCAGTGGTCCACCGCACTGGCGTTCCACAATCTTGACGCTCCGGGCGATATCGTTGCCGCCTATCAGGCTGTTACGCCGGAGGCGGTTAATCGTCTGGCGGCAAAACTACTGGATCCCGCTCACGCTGTGACCGCAGTGCTGACGCCGGAAGCATCTGGCAAGCCTGTGGCCGGAAAAGGGTTTGGTGGTGCGGAATCTTTTGCCTCTACGCCTGACAAGCCGGTTAAACTGCCGGACTGGGCAGAAAACGCCTTGTCCCATCTGGAAGAACCTAAACCCACGCCGCAGCCGGTCGTCAGCACCTTGCCCAATGGGCTGAAGCTGATTGTCTGGCCGTCTCACGTCAGCCACACCATTCAGCTTTCCGGTGAGATCCGCCAGAACGCGGCCATGCAGGAACCCGAGGGCAAAGAAGGGGTGGAGGACCTGACGGAGGGCCTGTTCTCCTACGGTACGGCAACACATGATCGTCTGGGCTTCCAGAAAGCACTGGATGATATTCCGGCATGGGAAAGTGCCGGGGGCAGCTTCTCACTTCAGGTTTTGACGCCTGATTTTGAAAAAGGCATTGCTCTGCTTGCAGAAAATGAACTACATCCGGCTTTTCCGGAAAAGGCATTTCAGATTGTGCGGATGCAGGCCGCACAGGGGCAGGCCGGTTTGCTGGTGTCTCCCGGCTTCCTGTTCGGGCAGGCGATTAAAACGGCCCTTTTGCCAGCAAAAGATCCGGAACTGCGCCACGCCACACCGCAATCTCTCATGAGCATTTCGCGGGATGATGTGCTGAAATACTATCAGGCAGCCTGGCGGCCTGACCTCACGACAATTGTTGTGACGGGCGACATCACGCCGGAAAAAGCGCGCTCTGTGGTAGAGCAGGCTTTTGGCGGTTGGAAAGCAGAGGGGCCAAAACCGGTGGTGGATTTGCCGGCTGTGCCGCTCAGCAAAGCGTCGCGTGCCAATGTGCCTGATAAAAGCAGCGTGCAGGATAGCGTGGTGCTGGCGGAAACGCTGGGCCTGACGGCGTCTCACCCGGACCATTTCCTGTTGCAGCTTGGCAATGAGGTGCTGGGGGGTGGTCTCTTCTCTTCCCGTCTGTATCGGGATCTGCGGGTCAAAACTGGTTATGTCTATTCCGTGGGCAGCAGCTTTGACTGGGGGCGTACTCGGGGCTCTTATAATATTGAATACGGATCAGATCCGGACAAAGTTGGTAAAGCCCGTGTCGCTGCGTTGCAGGATTTGAAATCCATGCAGACGGCTCCCCCGACGGAGGATGAATTGTCTCTGGCAAAAGCTTCTCTTCTGCGGAGTTTGCCACTGCGTCGCGCCAGCCTGAGCAGCATTGCCGCGCAGTATCTGGGGTTGGAGGAGCTTGGACTGCCACTGGATAATACCGATCGCGCCGCGCAGGTTTATTACAAAGCAACGGGCGCTGAAGTGCAGGCCGCATTCCAGAAATGGATCCGTCCGGATGATCTGGCTCAGATTGTCAAAGGACCAGCACCGACCTGGTAAAAATAACCCTCCGTTTTCTTCTGAAATATCATCAAGAAAACGGGGGTTTTTAAAGCTTGCTTTTCGGCGCAATAAACCTGCGGCCTGTTTTAGGCAGGCTAAAAGATTTTTGAAGTATAAAATAATGCCAGCCACACTCAGGAAGATGGCTGGCGTTGTCTTCTCTATGTCTTAGATCAGCAGACAGAAAGTCTTACGTCTCAGAGTAGGGGAAAAGACAGTCAGACCCCGAGGGGCCTGACCAGATAGCCGATTTCAGACAAATCAGCTTTCTTTCTGAGGTGACGGGTGGCGGAACTCCATCACCAGTTCAAGGTCATAATGCGCGGAAAGGGCTTCCGTGGCCGTGCGGGATGTGTTGTGAACACGGTAACGGCACAGAATTTCGGGCAGGTATCCGGGGCTGAGATCGCAATCAATAAATTTCAGCCAGAAATCATAATCTTCCCAGCCTTCTTCAATATGGCAGAAGCCGCCAACACGCGCCCACGCATCCTTACGGATTAGGGCCATAACGTCTACATAATTGTTCTGCTTCATCCGGGCTGGGTCCCAGATATCGGCATGACCAATGCCTTTGCGGTCACCAAACTCTTCAATCTGGGTGTAAACGGCCGGAAAACCACCGTTAATCAGGGCGGCGTACGTCTTTTCCAGAGCTTTAGGGTAAACGGTGTTGTCTGCATCCATGATGAAGACAGCTTCACCTAAAGCATTTTCAAAGGCGACATTCCGGGAAAAAGACGGTCCCTGATTCCGCTTATTCTGGATCAGGGTCGCGCGGTAGAAGCGCTGCTTGTTCTCTTCCATCCATTCCGTGATGACCGCGATAGACTCATCACGTTCAGACAGATCATCCACAACAACGAGGTCAATATTCTCGTGAGTCTGGTCAACAATGGAGTCCAGACATTCGCAGATAACAGACGCATAATTGAAGTTGGTGACGCAGACTGTCACCAGATCTTTGGGTTTTCTTGATTTTTTCTTGAACGAAAATTCAATGTTACCAGCCGGAGCCCAGGGTTTCAGAATGCTCATTTCAGGTTGCTCCACACGGAAGAAATATAGTTTTTCAGGTCCAGATTTTTGGAATTGAAGATGTCTTCGTTTTGCAGAACATCAAAAATGTTTTTCTGAATTCTTGCGGCTTCAGCCTGACCCTCTTCTGTGCGGATCAGCCATTCAATCAGATTGGGCATATGGCGCGGTGTTTCAGTCAGATAATGCTCACCATTTTTGTACAGAGGGTGTGGGAAGCATTCTTCTGTCACAATAATGGACCCGGATGCCATGCCCTGTTTGACAATGCGGTGCCATTCAAAAAAGCAGTTATCATCACGGTGAATATTGAGCGAAATTTTTGAATTCTCAGAAACGTAGCGCGGCAGGCGTGAGAGAATGTCATACAGGCCGGAGCTGGGAATAGGACCATCAGCCTTCCGGTAATATAAGAAATTCTGATAGTCGGCGAAGAATGCTGCGGCACGGGAGAAAAACTTCTCTCTCTTGCGGGAGGCATTGCCGAAAAAGCTGACATCAATGCTGCGCTCATTGATGGGCGTGAACGGAGAAGAGGCTTTCTGCGCAGGTTGTGGCAGCACACGGAACAGCGGATGCTTCTTGTCTTCCGCAGAGAGGGCGCAGGCCTCAATTTCCACAGGTGGGTCAAAGTGGAAGACGTTCAGACCGACATCCGAGAAGGATTTCAGGTTCTGGTAACACAGATCCATCACGCCAGCGGACATCATGATGTAAATGATGCCACGGGTGAACCACAGTGTTTGCGGCTGCTCTGTATTGAACATAATGGAACGCTTGATGATTTCATCTTTTTTCCAGGTCTCATTCCCGGAAAGAAAAAAGAATTCATGCGGAGCGCAGAAGATGCAGAGTTCGGGAGCGTCTTCTTCCGGGGTATCTTCCGTCATGACGCGGGAATTGATCCCACTATTCTTGAGGTAGTCATCCAGACACTCGGCGAGTTCCTTGATAAAGGAATTGCCTTCTGAATGGTAAAAGACGCCGACGGTTTTGGGGAGTGCGTCGCTGGTGTCGTCTTTGTTAATTTTATAGTCAATGTCGTTCTTACATTCTTTGCCCAGAAAACTGACGATCGACCGTTTGGAGAAGATTTCGCGCCCTTCTCCAATCCCGTAAAGCAATGCGTGACGAACCGGGGACATTTTGGCGGATGAAATATCAGCATTCATCCGGAGATAGTCATCTGAGCTAAAGAACGGGTATTTTTTCAGACGATTCAGGGCATTACTGATGGAATCATAGCCGTATTCCTGCAGAAGGCCTTTTTCAAAGAAATAAAGATTTTCATTATTTCTTATATAATGAGCAAACGGGTTTTCGTCCTGGCCAATAACGTTTTTGTAAAGATTATAGTAAATTTCGGTATTAAAATTTTCGTTGGGGTTCCTGTTTTCCTGACAGCCGTAAAGAACATAATGAACAATAGGATCAAGACCTGATTTTTTTACATCAGGATTTTCGGAAAAATAAAAATCAAGATCAAATTTCTCTGAATCAACTATCGTTTTTATGTCTTTTTTGTTCCACGCTGTTAGAGTAGCCATTATATTTCCCGTTTGTGCCAAATGTAACTTGTGAAGTCTTAGCAAGCATACCGCAAAAATATTGTCCTGAGAACGACGAACTTCCCGGTATTATGTGACAAATCTAAGGAGATATTGTTATAAAATAACAAACATAAAGTCAAATTAATTGGCCGCAGCAATAGTGTTCATCAAAATAAATTTGTAACGGCACAATGAAATAATTTTTAAATAAGTGAATATTTTGATATTCGCTAACGGTTTTGTTTGCGCTCTGAGATTGCGTAGTCTCAAGCTAAAATAGCGTTTTATTATGTGATGAATACTTGCGGCTCAAAGAAGGAAAATTAATTGCTCAGGAAGAATTGATATGTTCTTGAGGGGGGTATCTCTTTACTCTGAGCAATCTATATAAGTCATGGGGCGTCGATAAAAAAAATCTTTTGTCTTTTTTTATAGAAGGACACGGCTTTTCTTTTTCTGGCCACTGCCAATGCTTCGAAAAGTGATATAGATGTCTTAATATGATGTCGCGATGAACCGGAGGCGCGCAAGCGCGTCCAAGAGGTAGAAGCGCGCGGCATAAAGTGCGTTGAGATATTCGAGCGGAGCAGGAACAGAGTTATCATGGTGCAAGAAGTCGAACAGGGTATGTCTGCGGCAGAATTTCTGTTTCCTTCCGATCTGGAGCGGACGGAAAAAAAAATTGATCGGGTTCTTCTAATCGGTTCCTGCCTGACCGCTCTGTATTTTGAACAGTTCAAGGCCCGTTATCCTGAGACCACTTTTGACTATATTCCCTATAACTTTGTCAGCATTCTTCCTCCGCAGCCGCCATCCCCGGTTGAAGGCTATGATCTGCAATACGTTCAGATCCCTTTGCGGACCCTTCTGAGTGATCGGGTTATCGAGGGCTTTCGCTTCAACGAGCCTGGTTTTGCTGAGACAGTTTTTGAAGATGCGAAAAATCTTCTGGATGTCATGCTCTCCGCAGCAATGGTTTACAATAAATCACACGGACTGCTGACATTCGTCTCGAATTTTATTGTGCCGCAAATGAGCAGTGCGTCCAGCCTGCGGGGTAAAGGCAGCCAGCGTGATCTCGTGACGCTGGTTCATCGCCTGAATGACTATCTGAATGAGCGTGTCGAAACCTATAAAAATGCCTATGTGCTGGATGTCGACGCCGTCGCCAGTGCGATTGGGAAACGACATATTCTGGATGATGTCATTTATTTCTATTCACACGGGGGGGTGGCGTTTCAGGATTGGGATGATTTTGGAGCGATTGCCCGTAATGAGCCTATCCCGCCTCTGGAGACAGTGTATCCTGTCAGGCGCGAGGAGTTTCTGGATGCAATTTACCGCCAGATTGTGACGTCCTATCGCACGGTGCATCAGGTGGATCAGGTCAAGGCTGTTATCTTTGATCTCGATAATACCCTGTGGCGGGGGCAACTGGCAGAACATTATCGCCCGGACGTGCAGCCCTGGCCGCGTACGGACGGCTGGCCGCTAGGGATCTGGGAGGCAATCCATTACCTGCGTGCCCGCGGTATTCTCGTCGCGATCTGCTCAAAAAATGATTATGAGACTGTCAGGCAGAGGTGGGATGATGTGGTTAACCCCGGATTTGTCGCTCTGGAAGATTTTGCGTCTCTGAAAATCAACTGGCAGCCCAAGGCGGAAAATATTGCGGCGATCTGCAAGGAATTCAACATCAAGCCCAAGAGCGTGGTTTTTGTTGACGATAATCCTGTAGAGCGGGCCGCAGTGGCCTCTACTTTCCCGGATTTGCGTGTGATGGGCGGCAATCCTTATCTGACGCGGCGTATTCTACTGTGGTCAGCCGAGACGCAAATTGCCCAGCTCACAGCGGAATCTGAACGGCGCGAAGACATGATTCGGAGCCAGATCGAGCGGGAAGAAACGCGCTCCGCCATGAGCCGGGAAGAGTTTCTGGCTTCTCTCGACTGTCGGGTGGCCATCAAATATATTACCGACACGGCACAACCTGAATTTGCACGTGCCCTCGAGCTGACCAACAAAACCAACCAGTTCAATACATCTGGCAAACGGTGGTCTTTTAAGGAAGTCGCAGATTTTCTGAAGGACGGTGGGCAGCTACTGGCATTTAATGTGCAGGATAAATTCACGGAGTACGGGCTGGTTGGGGTGTTATATCTCAAAAAATCCGAAATTGTTCAGTATGTTATGAGCTGCCGCGTGCTGGGGATGGAAGTCGAGGAGTTTGTTGTCGCGCAGGCGGTTGCCCATGTTCGTAAAGCGCATGGGAATGTTCGGGTGACGGCGTCTGTGCATGAACTGCCGGACAATACTCCTTGTCGGGATGTTTATGTTCGTGCTGGTTTCAGAGAAGACTGGGTTTCGGAAGGGATTCATTATTATATTCTGGATGAAGGCCTTAACCCTAAAACTGCTGCTCATATCAAGGCCGTTGCGTAGTATTGAAATCGTTACGAATAAGTGTTTCTTTGAATGCCGCATTTTAATGCGGCATTTTTTTTTGGAAAATAGTTCTATTACAGTTTATAGATTAAATGGTTGTTGTGTTTTATTGAAACAATCGCAGTTAATGCGTAAATGAAGGATTAACGGAGCATTTATTATCGTTTTTTGACGTTACATAAAAGAAAATTAAACTCGGTTTATATCTGTTTTTGCTGGACAATATCCTCGAAAAATTATTAGTAAAAAACCGAATATATCTAAAGGTGTGAGTTGGCATATGAGTGTGCGTACGAGCAAGGGTCAGACCAAAGCGGCCAAGGGAGCAGAACCGAAGTTGGTAAAGGACCTCAAGGTCGCACGCCGTTCCAGAGTGTCTAAGAAAGCTGTGGCTTTTGCTCCGGAACCCAGTGTTGAAGCACCAAAAGCAGAAGAGAGGCCGCAGGAGATTGCGCCTGCGACAGCCTCGTTGCCAGATGAAATTAACGGAGCACAGCCGTCCATGCAGGAAAATCAGGAATTCCAGTCTGCCATTTATTTTGATGGGGGCTGGTATCTGGATATGTATCCCGATGTACGCGCCGCAGGGATCGATCCGCTGGAACATTTCCTGAATCATGGTTCTCAGGAAGGCCGCAGCCCGAATGCGCTTTTTGATAGTCAGGCCTATTTGCGTGCGAACCCGGACGTCGCTGATTTTGAACGCGGCCCGTTTATTCATTATATTTGCTTCGGTTTTCAGGAAAAGCGCCCGTTGCGTTAAAAGCTTTCTCCTCACCCAGTATTCAGAGGAGCCCTCTGGGTACTGGGTGAGGGGCGGAAGAAATCCGGGGCCTGTCATCTGCAAAAGAATCAGAGGCAGTGCTCATTGTCTGTAAGGCAGGATCGTGCGTTTTGTTCTGTAAATTGGCTTAATTGGTCAACAGCCAGTCAATAAGCTATATTTTCTCGTACAATCGAAAATTTCCCGGTATAGCTCTAACAGGCCTAGTGGGTGCCTGAGATATTATCAGTCGGCATTCTGCTTTGATGTCGAATTTAAGAATAAATCTATCTTTATTTAAACGCTGGAGAATACTGGTGTTTTCGGACAAAGAGTTATGCGGGTATCAGCATAAGGTTTCTTAAAATTTCATGCTATTTTTTAATAATTTATTAACGTCTTTGTTGCGGAATGTGTTTGTCCCTCGTGCGAAGGAAGAGTGTCTTTAGGGTGTGGTTGCTGACGCTGGCAGAGCATGTGTCAGAGTATATCTTTCTTATAGAGCCTTAATTTTTTTGTAAGAAGTAAGTTTAAGAAAATATAAAATATCAAAATAGTAAAAAATAATTTTTATTTTTTTTGAATTTTGTATTGCTATTACTCAAAATCGGAAAGAAGTGAGAGTTGTCGTGAGGCTGGCTTTTCTTCTGCTGATGCCAGAGAAGAAACGGTAATGCCCAGAAGACGCACAGGCCGGGGAAGAGGCAACAGTGGGTGCAGCAGGAAACGCGCTGTTTCTTCCAGTGCTGTCGCTGACGTGACCGGGTCTGGAAAGGAGCGGCTGCGTGTGAGTTGCTGGAAATTTACGTAGCGCAGTTTGAGCGTGACTGTGCGCCCGGATGTCTGTCGCCGGGTGCAGGCGTGCCAGACGCTTTGGGATAATGTTGTCAGTGCTGCAAAGAGCGCCTCTTCCTGTAGCAGGTCTTTTTCGTAAGTCGTTTCTTTGCCGATCGACTTGCGGGGGCGATGGGGTTCCACCGGTCTCGGGTCTTCCCCGCGGGCAATGCCATAATAAAAGGTCGCGGCTTTCCCAAAATGGCGGACAAGCATGTCCAGCGTCTGCCTGCGCAGATCGGCTCCGGTATAAATACCCAGAGCGTTCATTCGTGTTGCGGTGGCTGGCCCAACTCCGTGAAAACTCCCGACAGGCAGGTCTGCCACAAAGGCTTCTCCCGCGCCGGGTGGGATCACAAACTGGCCGTCAGGTTTACGGTAATCGGAGGCCAGTTTGGCCAGAAACTTGTTGTAGGAAATGCCGGCGGATGCGGTCAGCCGGGTTTCCGCATAAATGGCGGCCCGAATTTCCTGCGCAATAGCTGTGGCCGAGGGGCGGGGCAGTAGCGGGTCTGTCACGTCCAGATAGGCTTCATCCAGAGAAAGAGGCTGGATAATGGGGGTGTAGCGGGCAAAAACCGCATGAATCTGGGCCGAGACCGCACGATACACATCAAAGCGAGGTGGCACGAAAATCAATTCCGGACATTTCCGTTGCGCAACCAGAGACGGCATGGCGGAACGGACGCCGAATTTTCGGGCTTCATAGCTGGCGGCCGCCACAACCCCACGTTCCTGACTGCGCCCGACAGCGACAGGCCGACCGCGCAGTTCTGGTGTGTCGCGTTGTTCAACGGACGCATAAAAAGCGTCCATGTCGATATGAATAATCCGGCGTACAGGCTCAGTCATCCCGCGCAGGATAACACGTCCTGAGGGGCAGCAGGATAGCCACCGGGGAAAAACGAAGTCTGGGCTCTGGAAAAGACTGGCCCTGATCTTGCTCAGGTTCCGAGCTGTCGGGCTGACGGCTCGGGGCTCCTATCCGGGTCAGTCTCTCAGGATCAGTGCGGAACGGCGATTGCTGCGTCTGGTAACGGGGCGTGTCTCAGCGCCTGCGGCCAGCTTATGGGGGCGGACGTAATATCAAAATCATGCCAGCGCGTCAGAGACAGAGCCGCGGCTGTAGTGTGCAGTTTGCGCGGTGAGGCAGCAGGCTTTTCGCCTTTGGGCATGGGGCCCGCCTGCATGGAGCCCGGACCGGGCCAGCCGGTGTGGTGTGAGAGCCAGTATCCGGCACCCGCCAGACAGGCTCCCAGTGTTGTGATGGCTCTGGTCAGCCGGGCCAGAAGGGTGGGGAAGGACATGAGCGGCTTGAGCAGGGACTGGACCGTGGTGTCCTGCTCATTCTGCGCGGCTTCCGTTGCCAGAAGAAGGCTGTATTCTGTGGGCGTAATGGCCAGCGCGCTGCCTGAGCGGATATCCAGAGAGGGGAGTTCCAGCGCAGCCATCTGGCTCAGAGTCTCATGGAAGGCATGGGCTACCGCCAGAAAGTCCTGCCGGAAGCACGGCAGAAACAGGCTGGTGGGTGTTGTGTTGCGGGCATGCTGGCAGCAGGAGGCCGTGCCGGCAAGGCGGCGAATGGTCCAGATGGTCAGCCGTTCGCTGCAGGCAAGGTCTGTCAGGTAAACCGGTGAGCGTGTCATGGCGTCATCCTGAAGGGGGCAGCCCTTCGGTCCTCTTTTGCGGTGATGTTCTGATTTAAATGAGAACAATTCTCATTTGCAAGATAAAAATACGGGAGGCAGCATCCCGTGGCGGCCAGTGTGTTGAGGAGGGCATGGTTTTTCCTCTTTTCTTGTCTGGCGGCTTGGGGCAGTACAGACGCATGTCTCTGCTCGCATCTCTCTCCCTTCCGCTCCTTCGTAAGATGGACCCTGAAACCGCGCACGAGCTGGCGCTGGACGCCCTGCAACTGGGTGTGTCCGTGCCGGTCAGCCGCCCGAAGGATGATCCGGCTCTGGCCACCCGCGCCATGGGTATGCGCTTTTCAAACCCGCTGGGGATTGCAGCCGGGTTTGATAAAAATGCGCGCGTGATTCGCCCGCTGGCGAAACTGGGATTTGGGTTTGTGGAAGCCGGAACGGTTACGCCGCGCCCGCAGGCAGGCAACCCCAGACCGCGCTTGTTCCGCCTGACGGAAGACCACGCGGTGATTAACCGGATGGGTTTTAACAATCAGGGTATTGACCGCTTTACGGTCCGGCTGGCCCGCCTGCACCGGCCTTTGCCCTCTGGCCGCGGGGCCGGGGCAGGCGTGCCGGTTGGCGCTAATCTGGGGATTAATAAAACAGGAGCGGACCCGGAGCGGGATTACCCTGCTCTTGTGGCGCGCGTTAAGCCCTATGTGAATTACATTGTGCTGAACGTTTCCTCCCCCAACACGCCGGGATTGCGCGGCTTGCAGGATGCGGCCCGCCTGCGCGGTATTCTGGATGCCATTGCGGAGCGCCACCCGGAACGGCCTCCGCTGCTGGTCAAACTGGCCCCGGATCTGGAAAATGATGCGGTCGGCCCGATTGTGGAAGCGGCCATTGCCGGTGGCGCACAGGGACTGATTGTGACCAACACCACGCTGGCCCGGCCTGCCACGTTGCTCAGCCCGCACAAAACGGAAAGCGGTGGTCTCTCCGGTCGTCCGCTGCGTGCGCGGGCTACGGAAATGCTGCGGCTGGTCGCGGAAGCCTCTGCCGGCCGTATGGCGCTGATTTCCTGCGGCGGGATTGAATCCGGTGCGGATGTGCTGGAGCGCATCCGGCTTGGCGCGGATCTGGTGCAGTTCTACGCCGCATTTTCTTATGAAGGTCCGGCTATTCTTGCTCGTCTGAAGCAGGAAATGCTGGACCGTATGCGGGCTGACGGCGTGGAAACGCTGGCAGATATCCGCGGGGCGGACCTGTAAGATGCCGGGCACACAGACCGACATGCAGACCCTGACGGGTCTGTCCTCCCTTGCGGACCAGTATGACGGGTACGTGATTGATCTGTGGGGCACGGTGCATGATGGCGTGCAGCCTTACCCCGGCGCGGTTGCCTGCCTTAAGGCCTTACGGGCGGCAGGGAAGCGCGTGGTGATGCTTTCCAACGCGCCGCGCCCGGCGGATGTTGTCGCCCGTCAGCTTGAAGCGTTTGGGATCGACCGAGACCTGCATGACGGTGTGATGACCAGTGGGGAAGAAGTGCGCCGCCTCCTGCGTGAGCGTGCTGATCCGTGGTTTGCCCGCTTAGGCCAGCGCGTGCTTCATGTGGGGGGCACGCATGATCTGGGCCTGTATGACGGGCTGGATCTGGAGCGGGTGGCAGACCCGGCAGAGGCGCAGTTTATTCTCAACACCGGGCCGGATGCCGAGCGTGGCACGGACTCGGTTGATCCTTATCTGCCGGAACTGCGGGTCGGTCTGGAACGCGGCCTGCCAATGCTGTGCGCAAACCCGGATATGGTTGTGGTCAAAGGCGGCCGCAGGATGATCTGTGCCGGGGCTCTGGCAGCGTTTTATGAGCAGGAAGGCGGTAATGTGCGGTGGGTTGGTAAGCCGTACAAAGAGATTTACGCCCCCGTCTTTTCCATGCTCAATGTCCCGCAGGATCGTATTCTGGCCATTGGCGATGCACTGGCGACGGACATGCGTGGGGCTGCTGTGGCCGGGATTGCCGGAGCATGGATTCTGGGCGGCATTCATCAGGAAATGGTGGGCGACGATGCGGAACTGGCCGCCAGAGAAGCGGATGCTGCCGGTCTGCGGCCTGTGGCAACCTTACCGCGACTGGTCTGGTAACCTGCTGGAAGGCAGATAAAGCCTTCCTCTGTGGTGGGACGATGGAGGAGCGTTCACGGGGTTGTGCGCTCGTGGTTTAAAAATCTGGCAGCGTCTGGGCCAGATGTCCGCCCTGCCGGATGGGGGCGAGGCGGCGGGCCAGACCTGTCGCGTCGTCTGTTTCCACCATAATGCCGCACATCGTGGCGTCGCCTTCCGCCGGTTGCAGGCGTTCACCGGGCATTTTGCGGATAAACCGGGCCATGGCCGGTTCCTTGGTCATGCCAATCACACTGTCATAATCCCCGCACATCCCGGCATCGGTCTGGAAGGCTGTTCCGGCAGGCAGAATGCGGTGGTCTGCGGTGGGTGTGTGGGTGTGGGTGCCCACAACCAGAGAAACCCGGCCATCCAGCACATTGCCAAAGGCCCATTTCTCACTGGTGGCTTCCGCATGAATATCCACCACAATGGCCTGCGTGGTCACACCGAGGCGGTGGCGGCTGAGGAGTTCGTTCATGCAGCGGAAAGGGTCATCCAGCGGGTCCATGAACAGGCGGCCCATGGCGTTGACCACCAGCGCCTTGCGGCCGTCCGGCAGTTCAACCTGTACGCTGCCGTTGCCGGGGGTGCCGGGCGGGAAGTTGATGGGGCGGATAATGCGGGGTGTGGCGTCGATATGTCCGATCAGATCCCGGCGGTCCCAGCTATGGTTGCCCAGCGTGATAACATCCACGCCGCCTTCAAACAGGCTTGTGGCAATGGCGGGGGAGAGGCCGAATCCGTGGCTGGCGTTTTCCGCGTTGACGACGACCAGATCAAGCGCGAGCGATTTCCGTAAAGCGGGCAGACGGGACAGAACGGCCTCACGGCCACACCGGCCAACAATATCACCCAGAAACAGAATTCTCACGCCGTCGTCTTTCTTTGGTTATAGTCAGTCAAAATGCAGACTCTCCTGTTCTGTTACCAGAGAGGAGAGTGGCTGGTCATACGGCCCGGTGGGAAGCTGCTCCACTTCCTGCGCAGCCAGCGCGTAGCCCATGCTCGCAATACCTGGCAGGGCGGCCAGTGTGCGGTCATAATAGCCGCCCCCATATCCCAGACGGTTGCCGGTGCGGTCAAACCCCAGCAGCGGCACTAATACGAGGTCCGGCCTCATAAGAGGTCCATCAGGCACTTGCGTGCCAAAGCGGCCGCGTAGCAGGGCGGTTTGTGGTGTCCAGAGCCGGAACGTCAGCGGCTGGCCGCGTGGCGGTGTCTCCGGCAGGAGAACGTGCCGCCCGGCGGCGTTTAGCTGATGGCAGAGAGGACGAAGGTCAAGTTCGTGCGGCAGGGGCCAGACGCAGGCAATATGGGCGTGGTCTGTTGCCAGCAGTCTTTCGGCCAGACGTGCGCACAGAACGGCATCAACCCCGGCAGGCCGCGTTTTGAGAACGCTCAGGCAGCGGGCGCGCAGGGCCTGCTTGGCTTCGGCAATGGCCGGAGAGTCTGACATGAGAGAAGAAGGAGAGTGCGAAGCCGCCATGGCCGTTGGTCTTTCAACCTCCAGGACCTGCGTGTGCAGGTGGGCGCCGGATAATGTGACCAGGGCCACAACAGAGCCAGCTCCCTTAGGAAGTGCTTATCGGCCCAGGGGATGACTCGCCTGACGTGCCGGGCAGCTCCGCCTCTTCTATGTAGGCGTCCTCAAGGCTGGCTGCAATAGCTTCCGCATGGTCTGCCATTTCAGCCAGACGATTGTTCCTCAGCATTTGCTCGACACGCAGGCGCTCGGCCTCTTCCACGGCCTGCGTCGTGCTTTCCGGCACATGCTGGCTTGAGAGATCCTGAATTTCATCGGCCATGAACAGCGCGGCCAGCACCAGCACCCGGCTTTCCCCGGTAAAACCGAGGTCCCGCACGCGCTGCACACGGCGTTCAACCTGCTGGGCCATGGCCTGAACGTGCCGTTCTTCTCCGTTTTCACATCCGACGGAATAGCTGTGGCCATTAATGCGAATTGAAACAAGCGCCATGATTATTTATCTTCCGGTCGGTCCGCGTGGGCCAGAGCGTCGCGCACGCGGCTGATCAGCACATCAACATTAGCGACGAGTTCCTGCGTATCAACGCTCTTGCGCTGTTCTGCCTGACGGCTTTTATCAAGCGCGAAGGAGATACGCTGCAAGGCACGATTCAGCCGGTCAATCGGGTCAGTTTCTGCAGGGGAGGGTGTTTCTGCCAGCGCATGGGCGGCAGATGTCTGTGTGTCTGTCAAAGCTGGTCCGGGACCCTGATCTTGCATTCTTGTTTACCCTTCTCACAAAAGGAATCACCCGCAAACGCGGCGGCGTCAAGCATGGTCATGGAAAACACTCCAAATTTATTCCCCACTTTTCTGCCCTGCGGGTTCCTTACACTGCATGATTACGCCACCGGCATGGCAGCCTGCGCTGCCGCACGAAATGCTGGCGTGCTGACAGCACAGGCGTCTGTTGCGCCGTTCGGGTTTCTCTCCGCACCGGGGGCGGCCGGATTTATGGGCGCCCTCTGGTGGCAGGCGCTGATCCGCCAGATGGAAGAGGAGACAGGCTGCCAGTACGTCCATGTTCTGGATTGCGGCAGCAGCGTCGGGCATGCGGTGCTGGCCCGGACGCAGGGTCAGAAAAATGTCATTTTACAGACCGACCCCGCACGTGCCGCCGCAGTTCGCGTTCTGTATCAGTCAGAAGGCGGGGTATTTTTTTCGGCGCGACCGCCATCATTTGACCTTACCGGGCCGCTATCTTCAAAAACGCATCTTGCCGCGTATTTCATGCGCAGTTATTGCCAATAAACGGTTCCGGGAAATAACGGCCCGGATAAAAGCCAAGAGGAAGGATTTCCCAATGACGCTTACCCCCCAGGTTAAGGCTATTCTTGATCAGTACGAGAGCGATAATCCCGGTACAAAAACAAATCTCGCCCGTTTCCTGAATGCAGGTAAACTTGGTGGCACAGGTAAGCTGGTTATTCTGCCGGTTGATCAGGGTTTTGAGCACGGTCCGGCCCGCTCTTTTGCGGCAAACCCGGCCGCTTATGACCCGCACTATCATTTTGAACTGGCGATTGAAGCCGGGCTGAGCGGCTATGCGGCTCCGCTGGGTATGCTGGAATGTGGCGCGGCCAAATATGCGTCTGAAATTCCGCTGATCCTGAAGTGCAACAGCTCCAACAGCCTTGCGACGGAAAAAGATCAGGCCGTGACCGGCACCGTGGCGGACGCCCTGCGTCTGGGCTGTGCGGGTATCGGGTTTACCATCTATCCGGGTTCTGAATACTGCTTCGACCAGATGGAAGAATTCCGTGAACTGGCAGCAGAAGCCAAGGCGGCTGGTCTGGCCGTGATCCTGTGGAGCTACCCGCGTGGCCCGATGCTGGACAAACCGGCTGAAACCGCAGTGGACGTCTGTGCTTACGCGGCTCATATGGCCGCTCTGTGTGGTGCGCACATCATTAAGGTGAAGCCGCCGACGGATCTGGTCGCTCTGCCCGCCAACAAGGCGGCTTATGAGCAGAACAAGATTGATATCTCCACGCTGCCGGCCCGTATCCAGCATGTGGTGCAGTCCAGCTTTGCCGGCCGCCGCATCGTGATCTTCTCCGGTGGTGAAAAAGCCGGGACGGACAACCTGCTGACGACGATTAAGGGCATTCACGATGGCGGCGGCTTCGGCTCCATCATTGGCCGTAACGTCTTCCAGCGTCCGAAGGCGGAAGCTCTCGATCTGCTGAACCAGATCATCACCATCTTCAAAAGCTGAAACAGCGGACGTGACCACAGGACAGGGGGCCGGGATGACGGCGTATGATGTCTATCTCGCCACCCCCGTTCTGCGGGACGCCGAGGCTTTTTTACCAGATCTGGCGCGGGGGATGCAGCAGCATGCCCCCGCGGCTGTTCTGCTGCGTCTGGCGGATGCGCCGGATGCGGACCTTATCAGAAAAATTCAGACCGTTCAGCCCGTGGTGCAGGCGCAGGATATTGCCCTGATGCTGGAGGACAGACCGGCACTTGCGGCCCGTACCGGGTGTGATGGCGTACATCTGTCCCCAGGTTTTGCGGGGGCGTCCATCAAGGATGTGCGCAGGCAGATCGGGGATGATCTGCAACTGGGTGTGTCTGTTGGCGGTAGCCGGGATGCCGCAATGCGGGCGGGTGAGGCTGGTGCGGATTATATCAGCTTTTCCACAACCATTCCGGTGGTTGCGGCGGAAGGGGAGGCTCCCGAAAGCCTGACCGACCTTGTGCGCTGGTGGTGTCTGGTGATGGAACTGCCTGCCGTGGTGGAGGTTGAAACTCCGGCGCAGGTTGCTCCTTTTGCGGAGGTTGGAGCGGATTTTATCCAGCCCGGTCCGGTCTTCTGGGAAAACCCGTCTTTGTGGACGTTTTCTGGCTGAACACTGAGGCTGCGCCTTAGTTCAGCCATGTGTCTGCGCCATGTCTGCACCCTGATCTTCAGCTTGAAGCCCGGCCTGTCTGGCCGCATACAGGCTGAGGACGTTTCAAAAAGGGTATTCCCATGATGAACAAGAAAACTCTTCTGGCACTGGTTGCTGTTGCCGGGCTTACGGGTGCGGCCTCTTCCGCGCAGGCGCAGAGCTTTGGCAGCATCGGGCAGAACGCTCTGTCCGCTGCCACCAGCAGCGCCAAAAGCGGGATGACGGGCATGGTGGGGAATATGCTTCCCAGCCTGTCCTCCGCCAGCACAAGCAACCTGACCGGTATTCTGGGCTATTGCGTGCAGAACAACGTGCTTTCCGGCACGACGGCGACCTCAGCCAATTCTGTGCTGAACAACCTGACCCAGCAGCAGGGCGTGACCTCTTCCAGCGGCTATAGCGCCGGGCAGCAGGGTCTGCTTCAGACGGGGGACAATCAGATGTTTTCCCTCGCCAATCTGAAAGGACAGTTGAAGACCAAGCTGTGTAACATGGTGCTGAGCAAGGCGCAGTCTCTGCTGTAAGGCTCTGAGCCGCTGTATGAAAAAAGCCTGCCAGATAAAAACTGGCAGGCTTTTTTTGTGCTTAGCGGGATGCGCTGTTTTGCAGCACAGGCGGCGTTGCAAGGCTGCTGGCTGCCCCGGTTATGCGGTGGCCCGGCTTGGGCTGGGGCACAACCGGCTGCACGGCAACCGGGGCGGGAAGGCCTTTGGGGGTATCGGCCCGTGCGGCCTGCGTCGCCTGTTTTGCGACTGTCAGAGCCGGGTCACTCACCGGGGGTAGCAGCAGGGACTGGGTGAAATACAGGCGGCCGTTGGATTGCGGCACACCCGTCACCCACAGGCGGCTTGTCACGCCTACGCCGTTCCCCAGAATGATCTGGCCGGTCGGCTGGTCAATCCAGGCGGACAGGATACGGCCATTCAGAGTCGGCAGCCCAACGGAATGGGTGGGGGAGGCGAGGGCTGCGGCCCGCAACTGCTCGACCGACCATTCCCCTTTTACAATGGAATAGGCCAGAATTTCCTGCAGGAGGGCAGCGTTTTCCGGTGCATTCAGTTTGCTGCCGGTGGGCGTCTGGTAGTTTTCCAGCACGGCATTGGGGATGCCGAATACGGTAAACGGCCCGCTCTGCTGCAAGGTGCTGAACAGGCCGGTGCTGTTCAGGCCGTGGACATAGTTTGCCATCTCGATGGCGGAGGGCAGCGTGTCAGACAGCGGGCGGTCACAAAAAGCCGGACTTTCCGGGTCCGCGTAGGCAATGGCGCTGTCCGGAATGCCTTTCTGGTTTTCAGCCGCTTTTTTGCCCGGCGCGTAGGTGCGTTCTCCCGAGACGGTGGGGAGCATGTAGGAGCACGTGGAGTTATGCGTCACATACGTATCCTGCCGTGCGCCGCTCTGGCACCCGGCCAGAGCTGTCAGAGCGAGAAAGGCAGGGGCCAGCAGGGCCGGTTTTAACGATGTACGAGCCGGAACGCAGCGATGCCGCATGGGCGTCTCCCAAAAAATCATGCCGTAAAAATCAGAGTGGAGTCGCAATGCAGACTGCGCCGGGCATGGTCAGCAGCCGTCTCCCCGCATTGTCCAGGCGGAGACAACTCCGTTCACCAGCTCAAAATTGGTCTGGCAGGTGTAGGTATAGGCGGTTCCGCCCCAGCCACCACCCCAGCCGCTCATGGGCATGGAGTAGTCAGTCTGCTGGTTGATGTAGGACATGAACGTATGGTTGCCGGACACAAACTGGCGGGTGGGCACGCCGTAGGTCCGCACCACGTCCACTGCCTGCTTGCCAATCATGGAATCAAGCTGGCGGCGTTCTTTGGCTGTCGGCACCTGGCAGGCAGCCAGAGAGAGCATGCTCACCAGAAGAAGAAATTTTCTATGCGTCATGACGAGATCCAGACAGGGTGAAACATGCTGCCCCGTTATGCTGCGTGCGGCCTAACGGGGGCGGGTTAACAGAGACATACGCTAAATCTTGCAGACTAACGGCTCAGCCACAAGACATCCTGTATGCGGCGCGCGCCACAGCCTAGCATAACCAGCCTGTCAAACCCCAGTGCAATACCAGAACAGGGGGGCATGTGGGGCAGGGCGTCCAGCAGGTTTTCATCCATCGGCCAGTCCGGGCGGGTGGGGTAAAGGGCTGTGCGGGCCGCGCGGTCAGCCAGAAAGCGGCGGCGCTGTTCCGCAGCGTCTGTCAGTTCTTCAAACGCGTTGGCCAGCTCCATGCCTGCGGCATAGAGCTCAAACCGCAGCGCCACGCGCGGGTCCGCAGGGTCTCGCCGGGCAAGGGCGGCCTGACTGGCGGGCCAGTGGGTCAGAAAGGTCGGGCGCGTGCGGCCAATGGCGGGTTCCACCCGTTCCAGCAGCAGCCGGAAAAACAGATCTTCCCAGTTTTCTCCGCTACGGAGGGTGCAGCCTGCGGCCTGCGCCAGTGCTGTGGCATCGCCTTCCGTGGGCAGCAGATCGACCCCGGCATGCAGGCGGAAGGCGTCCTGCATGGTCAGGCGTTCAAAAGGGGACTGAATGTCCAGCGTCTGGTCGAGCGTGGGGCCGGTGTGTTCAAGGCGGGGCGGCAGGACGGCGCGCACCAGAGCCTCTGTCTCGTCCATCAGCCCGTCCAGCCCTATGCCGGGGTGATACCATTCCAGCATGGTAAATTCCGGCGCGTGCAGGGCACTTTGCTCGCCATTGCGCCAGACTCGCGCAAACTGGAATACGGGCAGGCCCGTCGCGGCGACAATCCGCTTCATGGCGAATTCCGGACTGGTGTGCAGGAAAAGGGCTTCCTGCTCCCCCTGTGGTGTTTCCCGCACGGTGCGGAAGGGGTGCAGATGCACTTCTTCCCCCGGTGTGGGCACGGCGTAAGGGGTTTCTACTTCCAGATGATCGCGGGCTTCCAGAAACGCGCGGATGCCCCGCATCATCAGGCCACGGCGGCGCAAAAAGGGCAGGCGGTCCCGGATATGGGCCGGGTCAGGGTGCGTGGAACGAGACTGGGAATCAGTCTGTGGGATTGCAGGACTGGACATGGTGAGAGTAGAGCCGTGACATGTCTCATCCGGTCAACCCCCCTTCATCCGCGCGCAGGCTGCTGCGCACTCCTGAGGATCTGATTGCCGCAGGGCTGGTTCCGCCTGAGCAGAGAGAGGCGCTGGCCGCCGTGGCGCAGGACTATGCCACCGCCATTCCCCCGGCATTTCTGGACCTGATTGAACAGCCGGACGACCCGATTGGCATACAGGTTATTCCCTCGCCGGAGGAACTGCTGGTCACGCCGGAAGAACGGTCCGACCCGATAGGGGATGATGCGCTCTCCCCGGTGCCGGGCATTGTGCATCGATACGCGGACCGCGCTTTGCTCAAGCCCCTGCTGGTCTGCCCGCTTTATTGCCGCTTCTGTTTCCGGCGTGAGCATGTGGGGCCGGGTGGTGGTGTGCTGGATGATGCCGCGCTGGAGGTGGCGCTGGACTGGCTGCGGGCGCATCCCGCAATCCGGGAAGTGATTCTGACGGGGGGAGACCCGCTGATGCTTTCCCCGCGCAGGCTTGGTCAGATTATTGCGGCGCTGTCCGCTATGCCGCATGTCACCACCATTCGTCTGCATACGCGGGTGCCGGTTGCCGCCCCGGAGCGTGTGACGGATGCGTTGCTGGATATGCTGGAGACGGACAAGGCGTTGTGGATGGCCGTCCATATCAATCATGCGCGGGAAATGTCTGAGGCAGCACGCACCTGCCTGAAGCGCCTTGTGCGGCGTGGCGTGCCGCTGCTGGGCCAGTCCGTGTTGCTGCGCGGCGTGAATGATAGTGAGCAGGCGCTGGAAGACCTGTTCCGGAGCATGGTGGAAGTACGGATGCGTCCTTATTACCTGCATCAGCTTGACCCGGCCCCCGGCACCGCGCGCTTCCATGTGCCGGTGGAAGAAGGGCAGCGGCTTCTGGCTGGCCTGCGCGGGCGCGTTACGGGGCTCGCATGGCCCACGTATGTGCTGGATATTCCCGGCGGCTACGGCAAGGTGCCGCTTGGCCCGGACTATGTGGATGGCGCGTTGCAGGTGCGGGACCCGGAGGGGCGGCTGCATCATTTACAGCGTTTATAAGGCGTTCGGAGAAGGCCACAGGTCCATCGGGCGGTCGTGACCATGCGGGAGACACCAGTCTGGTGGGGGGGGGAGATGGTCACCAGTATCTGCTCACAGACATACAAGTCCACAGACATAAAAAAAGCGACGCTCCGGAGAGGAGCGCCGCTTTGCTGGGTGGGAAGAAATTATTCCCCGACTGCGCCACCGCCGGGGTGCCTGCGGTCATACCCGCCATAATAACGGGCGCTCCCTTTTTCACCCAGACGCGGACCGCCGACCAGAATCCCTTCCGGCATGCCCCACGGCGCGTGGGGTGAAAACTGATAGCCTTCATGCTCCAGTGTTTTTTGCACATCGGGGGAGACCGCGCCGCTCTCCACTTCCACCGCTTCGGGCAGCCACTGCTGGTGCAGGCGCGGCAGGTCAATGGCCTGCTGGATATCCAGCCCGTAATCCACCACGCCCAGAACCACGGACAGAACGATGGTGGGGATACGGGAACCGCCAGGGCTGCCAATAACCATCACCGGTTTGCCATCGCGTGAGAGAATGGTGGGAGACATGGAGGAAAGAGGCGTCTTGCCCGGTGCAATGGCGTTGGCCGCACTGCCGACAATGCCAAACATGTTGGCGGAGCCGGGTTTGGCGGAGAAATCGTCCATTTCGTCATTCATGAAGATGCCGGTATTGCCGCCAATCACCTTTGCGCCGAACCAGCCGTTTAGCGTGTAGGTGGTGGAGATGGCAAATCCATCTTTATCAATTACGGAAAACTGGGTCGTTTCATGCTTTTCCGGTGTGCTGTCCCCCGGCTGCAACGTGCTGGAGGGCACCGTTGTATCCGTTGGAATATGCGCGCGCACGGCGGCGGCATAAGCCGGGTCCAGCAGATGGGCCACCGGGTTTTTTACAAAAGCCGGGTCCCCGAGGTCACGCCGGTCAGAATAGGCATGGCGCATGGCTTCCAGCTCATAATGCAGGGCCGGAGCCGTGTGCAGACCCAGTGCGTGCATGTCATAGCCAGAGAGAATGTCCAGAATTTCGCACAGCGCGATGCCGCCGCCGCTGGGAGGCGGCGCGGTTTCAACCTGAAAGCCCCGATAGGCGCAGCTGAGGGGCGCAAGTTCACGCGGGGCATAGCTGGCAAAGTCTGCTGGCTGGAGCAGGCCGCCATTCTTGCGGGACTCCGCAACAATCGCCTGCATGATCGGGCCTTTATAAAAGGCATCCGGCCCATGCTGCTCAATCTGTTCCAGAGACCGGGCAAGGTCCTTCTGCACCAGACGGTCCCCGACCTGAAGGGGGGCGCCATCAGGCCGCAGAAAAATGGAGCGGGCGAACGGATCGGCCCGGAACGCTGCGGTTGAGGTGTTCAGGAGGGCGACGTCTCCCTCCTCCAGCACAAAGCCATCCCGTGCCAGAGCAATGGCCGGAGCCATGACGGCCTTGCGGGAGAGATGCCCCCATTTCTGGTGAACACTGTCCAGCCCCGCCACGGTGCCCGGCACAGCAACGGCCTTCCAGCCGGTGACGGACAGATCCGGGATAACATTGCCTTTGGCGTCCAGATACATATCGGCGCGGGCGGCTGCGGGAGCTTTTTCCCGGAAATCGATAAAGATCGCCTGTTTGCCCGGTGCGCGCAGCAGCATGAAGCCGCCGCCGCCAATATTCCCGGCAGCAGGATAAACAACCGCCAGAGCATAGCCCATGGCAACGGCCGCATCCGCCGCGTTGCCACCCTGTGCCAGAATACGCGCCCCGACCTGAGACGCCAGCTTCTGCGCGGAAACGGCCATCCCATGCTGCCCCGGCGTGGGGGCGAGGGGAGGCAGGCCTTCCGGCTGGCTGGTGCCGTAGGCCAGCGGGTCTGGCGCATCGGCGGCCTGCGGGGCTGCGGCAAAGGACAGAGTGGGCAGACTGCCTGCGCCACAGGCCAGCAAAACCAGTGCGGCGGAACGCAGGGCAGAGAGGGTGCGGTCAGGCAGAACAGGCATAGGGCTCAGCTTTCAGTCGGGTAGGGCGGGCAGGTGTAGCCAGCGGGGGAGAGGGTGAAGATCTCACACCCGGTTTCTGTCACGCCCAGCATATGCTCGAACTGTGCGGACAAAGACCGGTCCCGTGTGACGGCCGTCCAGCCATCATCGAGAATTTTCACGTCAGCTTTGCCGAGATTGAGCATCGGTTCAATGGTAAACACCATCCCGGCTTTCAGCTTCATGCCCTCGCCGGGTTTGCCGAAGTGCAGAACAGTAGGTTCTGCATGGAAGGTACGACCGATCCCGTGCCCGCAGAAATCTTCCACAATGGAATAGCGATGTTTTTCAGCCAGTGTCTGAATGGCATGGCCGATATCGCCAAGAGTAGCGCCCGGACGCACAACATCAATGGCGCGCATCAGGCAGTCATAAGTTGTCTGCACCAGTTTTGCGGCTTTGATGGGCACTTTGCCAACGGTGTACATCCGGCTGTTGTCACCATACCAGCCATCCACAATGGAGGTGACGTCAATATTGACGATATCCCCTTCCTGAAGGGTTTTTTCCCCCGGAATACCGTGGCAGACCACATGATTGATGGAAATACAGCAGGATTTAGGGAAGCCGCGATAGTTCAGCGGGGCCGGAATGGCGCCGTGTTCCAGCGTGTACTCATGAATAATGCGGTCAAGCTCCCCTGTGGTGACGCCGGGTTTGACGTAGGGGGTGATCATATCCAGTGTGGCGGCCGCAAGGCGTCCCGCGGCGCGCAGGCCCACAAAATCCTGTTCGTTATGCAGAACAATGCCGTTCCTGCCCGCCATGCTGAGACTCCCTTATTGATACAGCTCTCGTTTTAAAGAGAGGTGCAAAATGGAGTCAGGGCGCAGTAAAGGCAACCCGCTTCCGGGAGGGAAGCGGGTTATTTAGAGAAAAATCAGGTATGATTACGTGAGGTATGGCCAGCACGCGCCCGATGTGTTGTGGCCGTAGCGGGACGAACCTTTGCGCCGATCAGGCGGATATGATGCCCGCCGGCAACCGGAGTTGCCAGCACGTAGCGGTGGCCATGCCGCAGCGTGGTGCGGCGGCCTGCCGGGGCTTCCGCCACTTCCATCGGCGCATGGCGGGAGGAGGCTGCTGCCAGCATGATCACGCGGCCACCGCGCGTATGGCGGGGGGAGACGGTGTTGCGGGCCAGCACCAGCGGACGCGCAACCGGGGCCACGCCTTCCGCATCAAACCCGCGGTCAAGCTGGTCGGCCATGGCCAGCGTGCGCTGCACATTGGAGGAAGCGCCCAGCACCACACCAACCAGCCGCACATTATTGCGGATAGCGGAGGTGACGAGGTTGCGGCCTGCTTCCTGCGTATAGCCCGTCTTCATGCCATCAGCCCCGACATAGGCCTTCAGCATGGGGTTATGGTTGGGGATCATGCGCCCGTGGAAGCGGAACGCCGCCACCGAGAAATAGTGATAATCCTCGGGAAAGTCCGTCACGATATGGCGGGCCAGCACGGCCAGATCCCGCGCGGTGGTGAGCTGGTCCGGGTCCGGCAGGCCGGAGGCGTTACGGAAGGTGGTGTTGCTCATGCCCAGTGCGCGGGCCTGCTGCGTCATCATGGCGGCAAACTGCGGCTCACTGCCGCCACCCAGAAACTCACCCAGCGCGCAGGCGGCATCATTGGCGGATTTTGTCACCAGAGCCAGCATGGCCTGCTCGACCGTAAGGCGGGAGCCGGGAACCAGACCGAGTTTGGAGGGTTCCATAGTAGACGCATGAATGGAGACAGGGATTGTCTGATCAAGCGTAATGGTACCAGCGCGCAAGGCGGAGAACGCCATATACAGCGTCATCAGTTTTGTCAGGCTGGCAGGGTAGCGGCGCAGGTCCGGATCGTCCTGAGAGAGAACGGCGCCTGTTCTGGCATCCATCACAATGGAGCTGAGCTGCCCGGCATACTGTGCGTGCGCTGCGCGCTGCGTTGCAAAGCTGCCCAGTGCCACGCCAGCAAGCAGGCCAGCCCATTTGCGCAGCCCGGAGCGGCGTTTGTGTGAAATTCCAGCCTGTTTGCGGCGGCCTGTCCCGTCTCCTGCTGCGTAACTGTCTGACACTGCGCGATCCTACCTGGTTCTTCTTCAGGATATTTAAGTGTGGTACTTCAGATAATAAGACCGCGTCTATAAGAAATCTGGAGACTCCGGACTCTGGCGCGGGGGTATTCTGCGTGAAATGTCAGTCTGGCATGTGGCATAAATAAGGCATTTGCCCCGGTATTGTCTTGATTTTGGAACGATTGTCAGCCCCTAAGCCTCTTCCATCCCTCAGGGGAATACCAATATGATGTGGCATGATTTTTTCTGTCAGAAACCGGAGCCGGAGTTCTAGCCCGATGGTATCGCGTCATTTTTCAGTCCTGCATGCGGGTAACGGGCCCTCCCGGCGTGATGCAGGAGGGGCCGATTCGGGCGATGATCTGAATGATGTGGGCGTGGTGGTGCGTGCGCGCCCCAAAACCCGCAAACCGGCCATGTATAAAGTTCTGATGCTGAATGATGATTACACGCCGATGGAATTCGTCGTGCATGTGCTGGAGCGGTTTTTTCAGAAGACTCGGGATGAAGCCACCAGCATCATGCTCAACGTGCACAAACGCGGCGTGGGGGTATGCGGCGTTTTCACCTATGAAGTGGCCGAGACAAAAGTCACGCAGGTGATGGATCTGGCCCGGCAGAACCAGCACCCCCTGCAATGCACACTTGAAAAGGACTGAGTGCGGAGCAGCAGAAAAAGCACACATGCCATTTTTTGTGCAGTTGTGACTCGCAATTCCTCGCAAAGCAGCCAAATATGATGTGAAGGTACCAGACGCGGTGGCGGTCATAGTCACCGCACTCTGGGCATCGGGGGAAAGGAGCGTCTCGTCATGTTGTCACGCAATCTTGAGCAGACGCTACATCGGGCGCTTATTCTGGCCGGGGAGCGGCATCATGAATATGCCACGCTGGAGCATCTGCTGCTTGCCCTGGTTGATGATGCGGACGCCGTAACGGTGTTCCGGGCGTGTGGTGTTGATCTTGAACGCCTGCGTACCGATCTCACAGGTTTTCTTGATAAGGATCTGGCCGGGCTGGCCTCGGACCGCCCGACCGAACCCAAACCCACAGCCGCGTTCCAGCGCGTCATTCAGCGTGCGGCTATTCATGTCCAGTCCACCGGGCGGGATGAAGTGACAGGGGCGAATGTGCTTGTCGCGCTGTTTGCCGAGCGTGAAAGCCATGCCGTCTACTTCCTGCAATTGCAGGACATGACGCGGCTTGATGCCGTCAACTTCCTGTCTCACGGCATTGCAAAGGCACCGGATCGTTCAACACGCCGCCCTGTAACAGGCAGTAACAGCACGCCGGGGCCTGAAAAAGGCGAGGACGCGGAGCGTGGGGAAAGCCGCACCCAGAAAAATCAGGACGCGCTCTCCACCTATTGCGTCAACCTGAACACCAAGGCGGAAGCCGGTAAGGTTGATCCGCTGATCGGGCGGGATGAGGAAATTGAGCGCACGATCCAGATTCTGTGCCGCCGCACCAAGAACAACCCGCTTTATGTGGGGGACCCGGGTGTGGGGAAGACCGCCATTGCCGAAGGTCTGGCCCGCCGCATTGTGGAAGGTAACGTGCCGGAAGTGCTGTTGCAGTCCACCATCTATTCTCTGGATATGGGCGCGTTGCTGGCTGGCACCCGCTACCGCGGGGATTTTGAAGAACGCCTGAAAGCTGTGGTGACAGAGCTGGATCAGGACCCGCACGGCATCCTGTTTATTGATGAAATCCATACCGTGATCGGGGCTGGTGCGACATCCGGCGGCGCGATGGATGCTTCCAACCTGCTCAAGCCTGCTCTGGCTGCGGGCACGCTGCGCTGCATTGGCTCCACAACCTATAAGGAATTCCGCCAGCATTTTGAAAAGGACCGTGCTCTGGTGCGCCGGTTCCAGAAGATTGATGTGCCGGAACCGAGTGTGGATGATGCCGTCAAAATCCTGCGCGGGCTGAAGAGCAGCTACGAAAAACACCATAAGGTGCGCTACACGGATGATGCGATCCGTGGGGCCGTGGAACTGTCCGCCAAATATATTCATGACCGCAAGCTGCCCGATAAGGCGATTGACGTGATTGATGAGGTGGGGGCGTCCCGGATGCTTCAGCCGGAAGGGCGGCGGCGTAAAACCGTCAACCTGAAGGATGTGGAAGATATCATTGCCCGCATTGCCCGTATTCCGCCCAAAAGCATCTCGGCGGATGATAAGGAAGTGCTACGGTCTCTTGAGCGTGACCTCAAGGGCATGGTGTTCGGGCAGGATCAGGCGATCGATACGCTTTCCGCTGCCATCAAACTTTCCCGCGCTGGCCTGCGTGACCCTGAAAAGCCGATTGGTAACTATCTCTTCTCCGGGCCGACAGGTGTGGGGAAAACCGAGGTGGCGCGCCAGTTGTCCACCACGCTGGGGATTGAGCTGATCCGTTTTGATATGTCCGAATATATGGAGCGGCACTCTATCTCCCGCCTGCTGGGGGCGCCTCCGGGGTATGTCGGGTTTGATCAGGGCGGTCTGCTGACGGACGCGATTGACCAGCATCCGCACGCGGTTCTGCTGCTGGACGAAATTGAGAAGGCCCACCCGGACCTCTACAACGTGCTGTTGCAGGTGATGGACCACGGGAGGCTGACGGATCATAACGGCAAGACGGTTGATTTCCGGAATGTCATCCTGATCATGACGACCAATGCCGGGGCGGCTGACCTCAGCAAGGAAGCCATTGGTTTTGGCCGGGATGCGCGGATCGGGGAAGATGAAGAGGCGATCAAACGCCTGTTTACCCCGGAATTCCGCAACCGTCTGGACGCCATTATCCCGTTTGCCAACCTCACGCCGGAAACTGTGGGCTGCGTGGTTGAGAAGTTTGTGCTTCAGCTTGAAGCGCAGCTTGCGGACCGCAACGTGACGATCGAACTGTCTTCCGCCGCCAAGGAGTGGCTGGCAGAGCGTGGGTATGACCGGCTGTATGGCGCACGTCCGCTGGGGCGTGTCATTCAGGAGTTCATCAAAAAACCGCTGGCGGAAGAACTGCTGTTTGGCAAACTGACCAAAGGTGGCGCTGTAAAAATCGGTCTGAAGAACGACGCCCTTGTGTTCGATATCCTGCCGAGCAAAGTGCCCGGCAGCGCAAAAGAAGACGAGCGCGGTAACGAACGCGAAGAGGAAGCCGCCGACTAACGGGCGTTTTCCTCGCTCCTGATCCGTCGCTCAGCGGGCAGGACTAGTCGACAGGGACACAGCAGAACGGCCAGTCTGGTTATCCAGACTGGCCGTTTGTTTTGGGTTTAAAAGTTTGCAGGCAAGGAACAACCTGCCCGCTTTTGTAAGAAAGACCGCCTGATGCAGGCAGGACTTTTTTTAAAAGAGTTAATCGTACTTTGTGCCATTCACCGTCACGTAGCCCGGCACATGCCAGGAGCGGCCAGTGCCGTGGTGGGTCCAGTCCACTCCCTGACGCCGGATGGAATCGTAGTAATAGCGCCCGACCACATCGACCTGATCCCCCTTGGCGACCCACGGCCAGGCCGGGGCGTGCATTTCATCCAGACCCGAGACAATGCGGATTGAGACGGAGGGGCTTACCGCAACGTAAAAATACCCATGCCAGCCGCTGCGCGTGCGTTTGGCGTTTGGGCTGACGGCAATGACTTTGCCGCAGATATGTACAGGCGTATCCGCTTTTGCCCCGCCATTTTCATATGCGAGCTGTTTGGACAGAAAATCCTGATTGTCACAGGTGGCAGACACTGTCTGAGGGACGTCAGCCCTCTCATCATGCCAGCCACGGGCCTGCGCCGGGTGTGTCAGGCTGCTCAGTCCTGCAAGCAGCAGCGCGGCGAGGAGCAGGCGGGAATATGCCATCATCAGGGACAGACCTTTTATTTCTTTTCCGCCATCAGGCGGGCGCGATAATCATCAAGGGACTGGGTGACTTCCGGCGCAGGCTTGGGTTCTGTCTGGCCCAGTGCCTTCAGAGCGCGGATAATCGCCCCAATCACGACAAGCCGGGCATACCATTTATGGTTGGCAGGCACCACAATCCACGGGGCATGCGGGCGCGCGGTCTCGGCAATGGCGTCCTGATAAGCCTTTGTATAGTCGTCCCAGTATTCACGTTCGTGGATATCTGCCGGGGAGAATTTCCAGCGTTTTTCAGGAACATTCAGCCGCTCCAGCAGGCGCTCGCGCTGTTCTTCTCTGGAAATATGCAGGAAGAATTTCAGCACAATCGTCCCCTGCCGGTTCAGATAATGTTCCAGATGGCGGATATCGCTGTAACGGCCTTTCCAGAATTCCGGCGTGTTGACCGGGCCGGGAAGATGCTCGCGTTCCAGAATTTCAGGATGGACGCGGGTGACAAGCACATCCTCATAATGGCTGCGGTTGAAAATGGCGATGCGCCCGACCTGCGGGGCGGCGGCATGAATACGCCATAAAAACCCGTGCTGGAGTTCCGCCGGGCCGGGCTGTTTGAAGGAGGTCACGGAAACGCCCTGCGGATTGACCCCAGACATGACGTGTTTGATGGTGCCATCCTTACCAGCGGCGTCCATCCCCTGCAGGATAATGAGCACGGAACTTGTCTGGTTGGCGTAAAGCAGGTCCTGCAGGTCCTGTAACTGCTCCTTCACGTCTTTCAGCAGTTTTGCACCATCTTCCTTGGTCAGGCCCAGATCACCATCATCATCCGGGTTGCATTTGCTGAGGTCGAATTTGTCCCCGTCGGTGACGTGGTAGCTGTCCAGAGCGCGCAGGAATTTGGCGAGTTTATTCATCGTTTTGCTTCTTCATTCTCTTTCCTGCCGTATGGCAGGTGTGAAGGCAGAGGTTGCTAAAAAAACGCGGGGACCACATATCGAGCCTATGGCTTTTCCGCATGTTTCCCTACTTGAACGCTCTGTCCGCCCCGGCGGGACGTTAACCGGCCTGCTTCTGGTGGCAACGCCAGCCCTCAGCGTAACGCCTTTTGACAGAAGTGTCATATATCTTTGCGCGCATGCCTCGGGTGAGGGGGCGATGGGGCTGGTTATCAACCGCCGTCTGCCCAAACCGGGGTTTGAAGACCTGCTGGAGCAACTGGAAATTCCGCCGTCTCCCCCTTTGCGGCGGCTGGGCCTGTGTGCGGGCGGGCCGCTGGAGGAGGGGCGCGGCTTTGTGCTGCATTCTTCCGACTGGCGGGGCGAGGGCAGTATGCCGGTCACAGGATCGGCCACGCTCACAGCCAGTATGGATGTGCTGAAGGAGATTGCCGGAGGCGGTGGCCCGCAGGATGCCCTGCTGGCCATGGGCCATGCAAGCTGGGAGGCCGGGCAACTGGAAGAAGAAATTTTCCAGCATGATGCCTGGCTGCTGGCCCCTGCCAGCCGTGAGATTGTGTTCGGGCATGATCACGCGGCCAAATGGCGGCAGGCTCTGGCCTCAATCAATATTGACCCTATCAGGCTGACCGGGCGCGCCGGCCACGCCTGACGCGGCTTAAAAACGAAAAACGAAGTTGGACTGATAATAGGTGCCGCTTGACCCCCCAGCCCGGTTAAGGGCGCTGGACGTCATGAAGCGGGAGACATATTGCGTCCAGGACAGATGCCGGTTGATCTGCCAGGCGAGCGAGGCCTGCGGGGCCATTCCCACAAATTTGCCCTTGAACTGGTAGGGAAAGCTGTAGGAGCCGGAAGATTTGTAAACCGGGTCATTCGGGCTGTAGCGCCAGAACAGCGGGTATTTGACCTGAAAGCTGAGGGATTTGAAGAACGTCGCCCGCACCAGCGGCGCGACGCTGATCAGGTTTGACCCCGTCATATACGTCGTGGTGTCCAGATAGTTGGTCTGGGGGTTGAAGGGCGAGATATAGGTGCCAATAGCCCCGGATGTTTTGCGGGCATTGCCGCCGGAATACACATCTGTCTGCAACCCAGCGAACGTGTGAAAGCGGTCATGCGGGATACGGTACCCGACCAGTGTGTTGAGCGCATAGGCGTTCACGTTACGGGACTGGTTGGTTTTGGCGTATTTGAAAACACCGCCCTGCCAGATGCCGCCAAGAGAAAATTCAAACGGACCGGCAATGCCATGCCAGCGCACGCCAAAATTGTTGCGGGTGTTGGAGCCGTTCTGGTTGCCTTTGGCGGTGGCAATCGCCCCGGAGGACCCGGAGAGTTTGTAGCCCACATAAAAAACATCCAGAAAGGAGTTGTATCTGTCGCCCATAAAGCGCCCGTCAGGCGGCGCCCATGTCATGTTGAAACCATAGAGGCGGGTATTATAGTTTTCCGTGTCATGGAACATTTTGTTCTGGCTGTCATTGGTCTGGACAAAATCCCAGCCATCAATGCGGATGCGTGGCCAGACCATATAGGCGCGGAACCCGTTCCATGAGAGCGGTACGTTCGGGGTTTCCCGGTTGTAGAGCATGTAGGAGGGAGCATCCAGAAACTGCTGCCGCCCGAACATGAAGCCGCTTTTAGCCCCGAGCATGGACCATTTTGTCTCGATAAACGCCTGCTGGGCATCAAGGCGTTTGCGGTAGGTGCTGCCATAGCCGTAGCCGTTCCAGCCCCCGGCGTCCGCGTTGATCAGTTGCCCGAACAGACGGACGTGTGACCCGAGATGCAGATCCGCGCCATACAGGTTGCGCACGCCAAAACGTCCGGAATCGTTATTATGCTGCGTGCCCAGATTGGGGCGGGTTTCAAACCAGTTTCTCAGGCGGGTTTCTCCTGAAAAGCTAAGCCAGATTGAGCCACTTTCATTCAGGCCGATATATTTGATCAGATCAAACGGGTCTTTCCGTTTTGATTTGTCACGCAGGCGGCTCCAGTCTTCCGCCCACGGGGCGACACCATATTCTCCAACCGGGCCAAAACCTGCGGCTTCTCCGTTCCCACGGTTGAAGACACCCCAGTCATACTGGTGGCCGGATACGCGGCCCTGCACGCCGGTTGTCCGCACAGGCTGCCCCACAGGCGTTGCATGAGGGTACAGAACCACAGGCGGCAACGGGGGCGGTGGCTGCGTGGCTGCGGGCTTAACCAGAATATGTTCATGGTCAGTCGGCAGATAAACAGAGGGCGAGCGTGGCGCGGCGGGAGACGCCACCCCCTGTTCTGCTCTGGCACAGGACAGCGGCAGGGCGGAGGACACCAGAGCGGAAGCCAGTAAGAGGGTGCGGTTCAGGCCCGGGATGCGGGCGAACGTGGCGCGAGAGCTGAGGTGACCCATGAGACTGTCCAGAAAAAAGCGGGAAAAGCCGGGAGTGAGAGAATTTTTTAAGCACGAAATAAATTCGTATTTTGTAAATTAAACATAACACGATAAAAATCGCAATATAGGAAACGATAAAATATCGTATTAAATTTTCGGACCTGAAAGCGGCAGAGCTGGACAGATCACCCATCTAAAAAATAAAGGGAAACACGGGTTTTCCGGGGGAAGCGCGCATGGGTAACGGACGCAAAAACGTGAAGAATAAAAAACGAAATAAAATGTATATTGAAGTCCTGAAAATTAGCGCGCATGATATCGTGAATTAAAGAAATGAGGATACCCTGCCACGGACCTCCGCTGAGGTAAGGGCACGGTATCAGGCATAATGGAGAGTTGGCATGACCTATAAATCCCCCCTTCTGTCCCGGCGCGCCTTTCTGGGGGCCGCCTCTCTGGCCGGTGGGCTTGTCGCGGGCGGAGGCCTGCTTGGTTCAGCCTCTTCCGCCGCCACGGCCCAGTTGCTCAATGTGTCCTACGACCCGACGCGCGAACTCTATGCGGAAATTAACCGCGCGTTCGCCGCAGTCTGGGCCAAAGCCCATCCGGGCGAGTCTGTGTTTGTCAGAACGTCCAACGGGGGGTCAGGCGCACAGGCGCGATCCGTGCTGGAAGGCGCTCCGGCGGATATCGTGAGTCTGGGGCTTGCGTATGACGTGGATATTCTCGCGCAGCACGGCCTGCTGGCGGCGGACTGGCAGAAGCGTCTGCCGCATAATTCCACACCCTATACCAGCACGATTGTTTTCCTCGTGCGGAAGGGGAACCCTAAAAAGATACAGGACTGGAGTGATCTGGTGCGTGATGATGTCAAAGTCGTCACCCCCAACCCCAAGACGTCTGGTGGGGCACGGTGGAACTATCTGGCCGCCTGGGGCTGGGCGCTGCGGCAGCCCGGTGGCTCTGAGGATACGGCGCGCGCTTATCTGAAAGCCCTGTTCAGCCATGTGCCGGTTCTGGATACCGGCGCGCGTGGGGCAACAAACAGCTTTGTGCAGCGGGGGCTGGGGGATGTGCTGCTGGCGTGGGAGGATGAAGCCCTGCTGGCGGCAAAAGACATCGGGCCGGACCGGTTTGATCTTGTTGTGCCGAAGCTGACCATTCTGGCGGAACCGCCCGTGGCCGTGGTGGACAGCAATGTTGCCAAACATGGCACGCAGGCACAGGCACAGGCCTATGTGGACTTCCTGTTCTCACCCGAGGGGCAGAAGATCGGCGCGAAACATTACTTCCGGCCGGTTGACCCGGCGGTGGCTGCGGCCAGTGCGGCGCAGTTTCCAAAGGTGGACACGTTCGATATTGCCAGTCTGGGCGGCTGGGCGGCCGTCCAGAAAAAGCACTTTAGTGAAGGTGGCGTGTTCGACCAGATTTATCAGGGCTGAGAGCAGCCCGCTTATAACGGCCTGAACGCGGAAGGCGGCGGAGGGGGCATGTCCGGCATGGCTCGTCCCGCCGGTGCGGCAGCGGACGCCCATGCCGGAGGCGCGTTAAACGGACCATAAGGCAGGCTGCCGGGCGCGCTGGTGGCGGACGTGAACGGAATGGCGGGTTGCTGCTCCCCGTTGCCCACCGGAGCCAGTGCAAACCGGTTGCGGGGCAGGGCCTCCGGACATTCCTCACACATCCACTGGATGATTTTTTCCCGGATTTCACAACGCAGGTCCCAGCTCCGGATGGCAGTGCGGGCACTAGCGGTCACACGGATCATCATCGTCTGGTCATTACAGTCCGCGACCTGTGCGCTGAAATCTTTGCCCGTCCATTGCGGGCAGGCGCGCACAATGTCTTCCAGTTTGCTGCGCAGGCGGTCCATGGGGGCGCGGTAATCCACATACAGATAAACCGCGCCAATCAGCTCCGCCGAATTGTAGGTCCAGTTTTCAAACGGTGTGTCCAGAAAATAGGCAATGGGCACAATGCGCCGCCGCCAGTCCCATGAGCGCAGCACAACATAGGTGGATGTAATTTCCTCCACCCATGTCCAGTCCCCCTGAAACGCAATCAGATCCCCCATGCGGATGGGCTGCGTCATGGCAATCTGCACACCGGCAAACAGGTTGGCCAGAATGGGGCGGGCGGCCAGACCGACAATCAGTGAGGCCGCACCGGCTGACGCAAACAGACTCAGCCCATATTCCCGCACCGGCTCAAACGTCATGAGTTCCGCGCTGACTGTCAGCGTGCCGATCAGAATTTCAGCCGCGCGCCGCAACAGGCGGACCTGTGTGGCGTGTTTGCGGGCCAGAATATCATCATCCTGATCCGTTTCTGAAAAGCGGGATAAATAAGCGTCTGAAATCAGCCGGACCGTTACAATGGTGCCGTATCCCATCACGGCGACAAACGTCATCAGCAGCAGGTGGGTCACACTGTCCAGCAGGTCCCCGTGCAGGCCGCAGGCGGGGAGGGCAAGCCCCATAGCCATAATGACCACTGTCAGCCGGACGGGGCGGCGGAGAGACCTGGTAAGAGACCGTACAAACGCGCCACGCCGCGCACCGGGGATGCGCATGAGGATGCGGTCCGTCACCAGTCTGCTCAGGATGGCCGCCACCAGCCCGACAAGAAACAGCACCAGCAGGGACACAAGCGACGCAGGCAGCCAGCTCAGCCAGCTCCGGAAAAAAGTGACCGTTGGGGTCAGATGGTTCTGGAGTGTTCTGGCAAAAGGATCATGTGTCAGGGCTGTTTCTGAAATAGACATGAAAAGAAAAAAATTATCCTTGGCAACATGATGAACGCCGCCAGCCCCGCAGAGGGGCGGTTGCGTGAAAATGCCGTGCGCGTTTCCTGACAGAAAAGACGCATGATGCGCGGATGGGTTCTGTGAGACGTGTCCGGCAGATGCGGGACGCGGCCCCGAAGGCTGGCGCGGGATGCGCCGGGGCAGGTCAGGAAACCGGATTGACCGGTTCTGTTGAAGCAGGTTCAGCGGGCCTGCGGGCCCACTGCCAGGACCCCAGACCAAGCCGGGCAAGTTCCCGGTGCATGATCATGATGGGCCACTGGCCCGATCCTTCAAAGCTGCCCATGCCGTCCGGCGCGGACAGGCGTCTGGCCAGAGCTTCCACCAGTGTGACAGACCGGTGGCGGCCCCCTGAGCACCCAATGGCAATGGTAGCATATTTTTTGCCTTCCTGCACAAAACGCGGCAGGACGAGCTGAAGCAGGCTATGAATCTGGTTCAGAAACGGCAGATAATCCCGATCTTCCGCAACATAGGCCGCAACGTCCGCATCCAGCCCGGTTTTGGGTGCCAGAGCTGGGTCATAATGCGGATTTCTCAGGAAGCGCGCATCCAGAACAATATCGGCCTCACGCGGCAGACCGGCGGGATAGGCGAAGGACATGAGGGCCACAGTCAGCCCTTCTCCCGCAGCGCCTTCCCACGGGCTGAAGCGGCTTTCCACAAACTGGCGCAGCTCCGGCGGCGGCATGTCGGAGGTATCAATCACCAGATCCGCTGCCGCACGGAGCGGGGCGGTCAGGGCGGTTTCTTCCTCAATGCCTTCTTTAATGCTGCCGTGAAGTGCCAGCGGGTGGCGGCGGCGCGTGGCCGTGTAGCGGCGCAGCAGAACACTTTCTTCCGCTGTAGCGTAAATCAGCTCCACCCGCAGGTGAGGGTTCATGCGCAGGCGGGCAATGGCTTCCAGCACGGCGGACGCATCAAACCCACGGGTGCGGGAATCGACCCCGATGGCAACCGGGCGCTCTGCTCTGGCCACAATATCGTCGAGCATGCCAAGCGGGGGATTATCAATAACTTCGTGGTCCAGATCTTCCAGAATCCGCAGAATGGAAGACTTCCCGGCACCGGACAGGCCAGAGACCAGCAGGATGCGGCGTGGGACAAGGGTATCATCCACCGTGCGCATTACAGCTGTATCCCCTTCAGTGTCGTGACGCTTCTGGACTCGTCAGGGGCCAGATATAAAGCTTTTCCCTGACTTTTGCAGATGCATTATGCTCTGCTCAGCCATCATTTCGCAACATACAACCATACAGGGATGCCTGCAGGTGGCATGGCGCAAAAGCGATGGACTATAGCAGATCAGATGCTATTTGTTTGTTACGAAAGAGAAATTTGCCGTCCATGCGCGCACGGCACTATGCTTTGCGGTCATGGGCAATATCGTTCAAAACAGTGCAGACCACCGGTCTGGACAGCACGCCAGAGTAGACCGCACCGCTGGCGGGATCAGAATTTCCGGCTTATGTGCACCCCGGCCGGAAGGCGAGACGATTGCAGAGCAGTGCCGCACCGCTCTGGAAGCAGGTGCTACCTTGCTGGCTGATTATGGCTATTCCATGCAGGATGTGACGCGGGTGACGTATCTTGTGTCCGACACGCGGGATTTTCCCTCGTGCTTCCCCACGTTGCGGCATGTTTTTTCGTCCATCTCGCCGTCTGTAACGCTGATGTGGGTCAGAAAATTTTCCAACCCACACGTCAAAATCGAGTTTGAACTGGGTGTCGAGCCGGATCAGGCCTGACGCCGACCGCCCGTTCCCCCCATTGTGCCGCGTCCTCGACACGTCTGGCAGTCAGGCGCTCTGTCAGGCCATCACGCGCGGCAGGCGCACTGTAAAGCGTGCCCCGGCCACATGGCCTTCCGCATCATGCCGGTTTTCCACGGAAATGGTTCCGTGCAGCGCATCCACAATCTGGCGGCTGATCGACAGGCCCAGACCGGAATGCTGGCCAAAATGCTCTTCCTTGGGACGCTCTGAATAAAAACGGTCAAAAATGGAATCGAGTTTGGCCTGAGGAATCCCCGGCCCTTCATCAGACACGGAGAGCGCCACCATATTTCCCGCCGGTACAGCTTCCAGCAGGATGCGGCCATTAGGAGGCGAGAAGGAAATGGCGTTGCCAATCAGGTTGCGCAGCACCTGCACCAGACGATCTTCCACAGCCAGAACGCGGAGCGGATGGTCCGGAGAGTCACCCTCACTATGCGTGAGGATAATTGGCTCGCCCTCCTTACGGGTGGCCTGATGGATTTCCGCCAGCACGGAGAGCAGCGGCACGATTGAAATCGCTTCCGTCTGCGCACGGGACATTTCCGCATCCAGTCGGCTTGCGTCAGAAATATCGGTAATCAGGCGGTCCAGACGCAGCACATCATCATTGATAATGGTCAGCAGGCGGCGCTTCTGGTTGAGGTCCTCAATGCGCAGCAGCGTCTCAATAGCAGAGCGGATGGAGGAAAGCGGGTTTTTGATTTCGTGGCTGACATCAGCGGCAAACCGTTCAATGGCGTCCATGCGTTTCCACAGAGCCTGCGCACTGGCCTGAAGGGCCCGCGCCAGATCACCAATTTCATCGCGCCGGGCCAGCAGGCGCGCGGGTACGGTGCCGGTGCGGCCCGATGAGTCCCGCATGATCTGCGCTGACGCCGCCAGCCGTAGCAGCGGGCGTGCAATGGTGAGGGACAGATACCATGAGAGCAGCACGGTAATGACCAGCACCATCAGGAACAGGGAGAGAATGGAGGAGCGGATGGCAAACAGCGCCCGGTCAACCTGAGAAGCCGCGCGGGTAAGCTGGATGATGCCAACTGTCCGGCCTTCATGAATCACCGGCTCAGCAACCGTAATAATCAGCCGTCCGTTGGCGGTACGCCGGATATAAGGCGGCGCTTCCGGCGGGGGGCGCGGGAAGGGGCTGTTGGCATCGGTCGGGCGCGCAGGGTCCGCGGGAACATCCGCTTCATCCGTATCCAGCGTGACAATGCCGGAACTGTGCGGGCTCCATAGCCATGTCAGAATCCGCTCATAAAGGCCGGGTGAGGCGTGCCTGTGCCGGAACGGCGGTGGCCGATGGTCCTCGGCGCGTCCCTGCTGGTCTGCATGGGGGGCGGGCGCGGTTTCCTGAAGATCTGTCAGATTATCGGCCAGAACCTGACCGTCCGGACCAAACAGACGGGCATGCGCGTTGGGGCTTGGTTCCGTCAGGCGCAGGAGAAGGGGGCGTGCGAGGGTTGATTCCAGCGTAAAGCCGTCCGGCCCGGTGCCTTTCAGGCGCGTGCTGCGCACGGCAATCTGGCCGAGTGCGCCCGCATAGATCCGGGCCTGTTCCCGCAGGCCGGTCACTTCCGTGGCCAGCAGGCTGTTCCGGAACTGATTGAGGAACAGCATGGTAATGGCCAGCAGCACCAGCGGCAGCACATTCACCAGCATGATGCGCCGCATCAGGGGGGAAATCAGCCGTGTGCGGGAGGCCTCATAGGCAGCTGTGGCTTCCACTCCGCCCTTACGCGGGGTCTGACCGGGAATGCGGATGCGCCGCAGCCCGGAGGACAATGTGGAAGAAACAGAAATGCGTTTCCGGCTGGTCATGCGCCGGGCTCAGTCTTCTTTATAGCGGTAGCCAATGCCGTACAGGGTTTCAATCTGGTTGAAATTATCATCCACCTGCCGGAATTTTTTCCGCACACGTTTGATGTGACTGTCGATGGTGCGGTCATCCACATACACCGTATCCCCATAGGCGGCATCAATCAGCTGGTCGCGTGATTTGACCAGACCGGGACGCATGGCGAGGGTCTTGACCAGCAGGAACTCCGTTACCGTCAGCGGAACATCTTCTCCGTTCCATGTACATTTATGGCGCAGCTCATCCAGAGACAGCGCGCCACGCACCAGCGCACCGCCCGCGGGCGTGCCGCTGGCTTCCGCGCGGCTGGCCTCATTACGGCGCAGCAGGGCGCGGATACGTTCCAGTAACAGCCGCTGGGAGAAGGGTTTGGTGATGTAGTCATCCGCGCCAAGGCGCAAGCCCATCAGCTGGTCAACTTCCTCATCCTTGGAGGAAAGGAAGATCACCGGCAGATGGGAGCGGGCGCGCAGGCGCTGCAACAGTTCCATGCCATCCATGCGGGGCATCTTGATGTCCAGCACAGCCAGATCAACCGGGTAGGCTGTCAGCCCCTGTAAAGCCGATTCGCCATCTGTATACGTGCGGACGTGAAACCCTTCCGCCTCCAGAGTCATCTGGACCGATGTCAGAATATTACGGTCGTCATCAACCAGAGCAATCGTCTGCTTGGTGCGGTCTGCCATGGTGTGCGTTTTCCTTCCTCGCGGTCAGCGCAAGCCCTTCAGCATACGCGCATCAGTGCCGGTGCGCTACGGGCAACGGTTTTCAGTTTGTCCAATTTTTGAACACGTTCCGGCGTGGTTGTAAAATTGGTTGCAAAATCAGCATGGCAGGCGTTGCGGGTCTTGTCGCGTCCCGTCTCGTTGCTTACTTCTTCAGACATGACCCAACACACAGACCCCACACAGGTTGAGACGCAGGCCGCAACGGCTGCGCCCGACCATGTCACCCCGCCTCAGGACGCCGCCGAAGCCGGGGCAGAACAGGCCACAGCCCAGTCCCCCGCAGAGCAGCGCATTGCCGAGCTTGAGCAGGAGGCTGCCGAGCTGAAAGAAAAGTGGCTGCGTTCCGAAGCTGAAAACCAGAATCTGCGTGCCCGCGCCAAGCGTGAAGTGGACGATGCCCGCCAGTATGCCGTGCAGAAATTTGCGCGCGATGTGGTGGAAGCCGCTGAAAACCTGCGCCGCGCCCTCACCAGCCTGCCCGCGCCGCAGGAGGGTGAAGACACGGTGATCACCAAAATGCGGGAAGGGATTGAAAGCACCGAACGGTCTTTTGTCTCTATTCTGGAACGCCACGGCATCAAGTGTGATGATCCGTCCGGCAAGGTGTTTGACGCCAACCTGCATCAGGCTATGGCGGAACAGCCCAGCGCCGAACACGCGCCGGGGACTGTCATGCAGGCCTGGACCCCCACATGGACCCTGCATGGCCGCCTGCTGAAACCGGCCATGGTGGTGGTGGCCAAGGCCGGAGAATAAGCCCGGAGCGGAAACTCCGGGGCAGGGTGCTCCGGCATGGGGCGGGATACGGAAAAAATTGTTTCCCGTCCGGTGTCCGGGCCTTGAAAGAGGTTTTGGAGCACCATACATCTGACTTAACATTCACGGCCGGTTTTCAGAGTGAAAGCAGGCCGGAAGAGATAGGACCCCGTCCGGTGCTTCGGGCCAGACAGGGTCGCTTAAAGGAGCAGACATGAGCAAAGTTATCGGTATTGACCTCGGCACGACCAACTCCTGCGTTGCAGTGCGCGAAGGGAATGAAAACCGCGTTATTGAAAACAGCGAAGGCGCACGCACAACGCCGTCCATGGTCGCATTCACTGAAGGCGGTGAAATGCTGGTCGGGCAGGCTGCAAAGCGTCAGGCTGTTACCAACCCGACCAACACGCTTTATGCCGTAAAGCGTCTGATTGGCCGCCGGTATGACGATCCGACCGTCCAGAAAGACAAGGAAATGGTGCCCTACGCCATTGTCAAAGGTGACAATGGGGATGCATGGGTTGAGGCGCGCGGCAAAGGCTATGCCCCCTCCCAGATTTCCGCTTTCGTTCTGGGTAAAATGAAAGAAACCGCCGAGGCGTACCTTGGTGAAAAAGTGACGCAGGCCGTGATCACGGTTCCGGCTTACTTTAACGATGCCCAGCGTCAGGCCACCAAAGATGCAGGCCGTATTGCTGGTCTTGAAGTCCTGCGTATCATCAACGAACCGACGGCTGCTGCCCTTGCTTATGGCATGGAAAAGAAAAGCGGTGGCACGGTGGCTGTGTATGACCTTGGTGGCGGCACGTTCGACGTTTCCGTTCTGGAAATTTCTGACGGCGTGATTGAAGTGAAATCCACCAACGGGGATACGTTCCTGGGTGGTGAAGACTTCGATAACCGTATCATCAGCTATCTGGCTGACGAGTTTAAGCGTGAGCAGGGCATTGATCTGCGTTCCGACAAGCTGGCTCTCCAGCGCCTGAAGGAAGCGGCTGAAAAAGCAAAGATCGAACTGTCTTCCTCCAAGGAAACGGAAATCAACCTGCCGTTCATCACCGCTGATGCCTCCGGTCCGAAGCATCTGGTGCTGAAGCTGACCCGTGCAAAGCTGGAAAGCCTTGTTGATGATCTGATCCAGCGCACGCTGGAACCCTGTAAAGCTGCTCTGAAAGACGCTGGCGTGTCTGCTTCCGAAGTGGATGAAGTCATCCTTGTCGGTGGTATGACCCGTATGCCGAAGGTGATCGACGCCGTTAAGGAATTCTTCGGCAAAGATCCGGCCCGTAACGTGAACCCGGATGAAGTAGTGGCCATTGGTGCCGCTATTCAGGGTGCCGTTCTGAAGGGTGATGTGAAAGACGTTCTGCTTCTGGACGTAACGCCGCTGTCTCTGGGTATTGAAACGCTGGGAGGTGTCTTCACCCGTCTGATCGACCGTAACACGACGATCCCGACGAAGAAGAGCCAGACCTTCTCCACGGCGGAAGATAACCAGAACGCTGTGACCATTAAGGTCTATCAGGGCGAACGTGAAATGGCGGCTGATAACAAGCTGCTGGGGAACTTCGACCTGACGGGGATTGCTCCGGCGCCGCGTGGTGTGCCGCAGATTGAAGTGACGTTTGATATCGACGCCAACGGCATTGTGTCCGTGTCTGCTAAAGACAAGGCGACCGGTAAAGAACAGCAGATCAAAATTCAGGCGTCTGGTGGTCTGTCCGATAGCGATATCGAAAAAATGGTGAAAGACGCTGAAGCGAATGCTGAAGCCGATAAAGCCAAGCGTGAGCAGGTTGAAGTCCGTAACAATGCGGAAAGCCTCGTGCATCAGGTCGAAAAGTCTCTGTCTGAATCCGGTGATAAAGTTCCGGCTGCGGACAAGACGGAAGCTGAAAGTGCAATCGCTGCGGTGAAGTCCGCTCTGGAAGGCACGGATGCTGAAGCCATCAAGACTGCCAGCGATCGTCTGACGCAGGCTGCCATGAAGGTGGGTGAAGCCGTTTACAAAGCTGGTCAGGCTGGTGAAGGCGCTCCGGAAGGAGAGGCCGGTGCCGCTGGTGCCAAGCCGAACGACGAAAAAATCGTCGATGCGGACTTTGAAGACGTGAACGACAAAAAGTCCTGATCGGACGCTGTTAAACGGCGCCACTGTGTGTAACGCACGGTGGCACCGGCTTTTTTCTCCGGCGTCCGCGCTTCCTGGAAGGCGGGCGCCGTTTGTCATTTCAGACATCTGCTGCGCTTTTGTAAAAGGCAGCCCCCTGCAAGAGGACGTCCATGGCCACCAAAATTGACTATTACGAAATCCTTGAAGTTACCCGGACGGTTTCATCCGATGAACTCAAGAAGGCTTATCGTAAGCTGGCCATGAAGTACCATCCGGACCGTAACCCCGGAGATGAAGCTGCTGAAGCAAAATTCAAAGAAATCAATCAGGCGTATGATGTTCTGAAAGATGAACAGAAGCGCGCGGCCTATGACCGGTTTGGCCATGCTGCCTTTGAAAACGGCGGCGGTGGTCCGGGTGGCTTTGACTTCAACGGTTTTGGCGGCGGTGGCGGTCTGGGCGACATCTTCGAGCAGATGTTTGGCGATATGATGGGTGGCCGCCGTGGCGGTGGCCGTGCCCGCACGGGTAACGATATCCAGACCCATGTTGAAATCACGCTGGAAGAAGCCTTCACCGGCGTCAAAAAAGACGTAAAAATCATCACGCGTGTGGCGTGTGACTCCTGCCACGGCACGGGCTCTAACGCAGGCGAGTCCGGTGTGGAAACCTGCCCGAGCTGCCATGGTGCCGGGAAGGTCCGGGCGCAGCAGGGCTTCTTTGTGGTGGAACGGCCGTGCCCCACCTGCCACGGTGCCGGGCGAGTTGTGAAAGACCCCTGTAAGGCCTGCCACGGGGAAGGGACGGTCGAGAAAGAGCGCACGCTTGCCGTGCAGATCCCGGCCGGGGTTGAGGATGGCACCCGTATCCGTATTACCGGCGAGGGCGAGTCCGGCGGGCAGGGCGTGCCTGCGGGTGACCTCTATGTGCATGTTTCTGTTTCAGAACATGGTCTTTTCCAGCGGGATGGCGCGAATATCTATTGCCGCGTGCCGCTTCGCATGGGGCAGGCGGCTCTGGGTACGGAAATTGAAGTGCCGGTGATTGACGGGAACCGTGCCAAGGTCAAAATTCCGGCCGGAACCCAGACAGGCGCACATTTCCGCCTGCGCGGGAAAGGCTTCTCCGTCCTGCGTTCCAGCGCACGGGGTGATATGTATATTCAGGTGACGGTGGAAACCCCCCAGCACCTGAACAAACGCCAGAAAGAGCTGCTGGAAGAGTTTGAGAAGGAAGCCGGTGAGAACGTAAAGGGCAGCCCGGAACATACGGGGTTCTTTGCGCGGGTGCGGGATTTTTTCGAAAATAAAGGGTGATGCGGGGTCTGCATCAGTCCTGATGGTTTTTGCAAAAGCCGGGCACCCTGTGTGTCCGGCTTTCTGGTATGACGACGTCTGTAAAGAATAAGGAACCCTCCACATGACAGAGCATGGGCTGCGTATCGGCATTGCAGGCATTACCGGCCGTGTGGGCCGCCTGCTGGTGGAAGAGGTGCAGGCCGCCGGGGCTGTTCTGGCCGGGGGCACGGCGCGGGATCAGGCCAGAGCGGCGGGCCTGCCGGAGGGACTGGCTCTGTTCCCGGATATGGCGGGTCTTGCCGCGGTGAGCGATGTGGTTATTGACTTTACGCACGCCGATACGGTCATTCCGCACGCTCAGGCTCTGTCAAACCATGGCACGGCATGGGTCCTCGGGACGACGGGCCTGTCCGATGCGCAGCAGGCAGCGGTCCATCAGGCAGCGGAAAAAATCGGGATTGTCCACGCTGCTAATTTTTCCGCCGGTGTCACGCTTGTGCGGCGTCTGGCGCAGATGATGGGGCAGGCGCTCCCCGCCGAGTCTTATGACGCCGAGATTGTGGATATGCATCACCGGCAGAAAGTGGATGCGCCGTCCGGCACCGCGCTGGCCATTGGTGAGGCTGTGGCAAAAGGCCGCGGCGTGGTGCTGGCGGATGTGAAGGAGAGCGGGCGCGACGGCCATACCGGCCCGCGTAAACCGGGCGCTATCGGGTTTGCCGCTCTGCGGGGCGGACAGATTGTTGGGGAACATGAGGTCCTGTTCACCTCGGCGGATGAGCAGATTACGCTGACGCATCGTGCATTTGACCGCCGTGTGTTCGCGACGGGTGCTGTCCGGGCGGCGCTCTGGCTGCGCACCCGTGCGGCGGGTTATTACGGGATGGAAGAAGTGCTCGGGCTGCCCCCGTGCTGACCGGGTATCATTTTTTTTGAACAGCCTCTTTATACACGCTTGCAATCGTGGTTTTTTGGGTTATCCGGTTGTAAAAGGCTGAATTCTGCGGTCCGCGCGCGCAACGTGGCCCCGGCCGGATGCGGGTAAAAGCCCGGTAGCAGGCCCGCAGAAAACTGCTCCGGATGGCTGCATAGCCGCAATACACTTGACCATCGGCCACTATTCCGCCACACGGTCCCGTCGCCTTTTCTTAAAGGTGGCGGTCACAATTCCTAATTCATAGTGCGTGGGGCAGACGGCACCATCATGCGTAAAGACGGCGATTTCCTGTTCACTTCGGAATCTGTTTCCGAAGGTCATCCCGACAAGGTTGCAGACCGGATCAGCGATACTGTTCTGGATGCTTATCTTGCAGCGGACCCGGAAGCCCGCGTGGCCTGTGAAACCATGGTGACCACAAACCGGATCATTCTGGCAGGTGAGGTGCGCGGCCCCTCTTCCATCACATCCGAAGGCCTGATTCAGGCCGCGCGTGATGCGGTGAAAGATATTGGCTACGATCAGGAAGGATTCTCCTGGCGTAAGGCTGAGGCCGCCAACTACCTGCATGCCCAGTCTGCTGATATTGCAGTGGGTGTGGACAGCGCTGGCGATAAAGACGAAGGCGCTGGTGATCAGGGCATCATGTTCGGTCACGCCTCTACCGAAACCGACACGCTGATGCCGGCCACCATTTACTATGCACACCGCATCCTGCACGAAATCCGTGACCTGCGCCGTGCGGGTGACCCGCGTGCCGCTGGCCTCCAGCCGGATGCCAAAAGCCAGGTGACGCTGCGCTATTCCAATGGCCGCCCCGTTGGCGCCACGTCCGTGGTGATCTCCACCCAGCATGATGAAGGCATCAGCCAGAAGAAGCTGCGTGAAGAACTGGGCGACATTGTGCGTAACGTGCTGCCTGAAGGCTGGATGCCGCCGGAAGACGAATTCTACGTCAACCCGACCGGTATCTTCGTGATTGGTGGTCCGGACGGGGACTGCGGTCTGACGGGCCGTAAGATCATTGTGGATACCTACGGCGGTGCGGCTCCGCATGGCGGCGGCGCATTCTCCGGGAAAGACCCCACAAAGGTTGACCGTTCCGCAGCCTATGCCTGCCGCTATCTGGCGAAGAACGTGGTTGCGGCTGGTCTTGCAGACCGCTGCACGCTTCAGGTTTCCTACGCCATTGGCGTGTCTCATCCGCTGTCCGTGTATGTGGATCTGGATGGAACCGGCAAGGACGTGGATGAAGCCCGTCTGGGCGCTGTGCTGCGTGAAGTCATGGACCTCACACCGCGCGGTATCCGTAAGCACCTGCGTCTGAACCGCCCGATTTACGCACAGACCTCTGCCTATGGTCACTTTGGCCGTACGCCGGATGATGCGCGTGATGACTTTACGTGGGAGCGCACCGATCTGGTGGATGCCCTGCGCGGCGCGTTCAACCGCTAAGGTCTGAGCGTATCATGACGGAGGAAGTAAGCGGACCGGACGTTAAGCCGTCGCCCGAACGACTTTATGGGCGACCGCGCGGCCATTCGCTGCGTCCCCGTCAGCAGCGCCTTCTGGATGAGGCGCTGCCCCGTCTGCGCTTTCCGCTGGATCGCGCAGCGGACCCGGCCACAGCCTTTGGCCGCCCGCCCCAGCAGATCTGGTTTGAAGTCGGATTTGGGGGTGGGGAACATGTGGTGGGGCAGCATAATGCTCACCCGGATGTTGGCTATATTGCCTCTGAAGTCTTTGATAACGGCCTGTGTTCTCTGCTGACCCGCTTTGTGCCGGTTGGGGAGGAAGCAACGTCCGCCATCCCGGACATGCTGCGGCTGTGGGATGATGATGCCCGCGTGTTGCTGCGTGCCCTGCCGGATGCCTCGGTGGACCGGCTGTTCCTGATGTTCCCGGACCCGTGGCCCAAGGCGCGCCACGCCAAACGCCGCTTTATGCACCCCGAGAATGTGGCGCTGGTCGCACGCGTGCTGAAGCCCGGTGCCGTCTGGCGTGTTGCGAGTGATGACCCGACCTATCAGGCATGGGTTGAAGAAGTCATGGCTGCGCAGTCCTTTTTTGAAGCCCCGCCGCCCGTGGCCGAACGGCCGGATGGCTGGTTCCCCACCCGTTATGAAGCCAAGGCGATTGCCGCTGGCCGCCAGCCGCTCTACTGGACCTTTACGCGCCGCTAAGGCCTTTTCCGGCACGCGCAAGGTTGCTCTTGGGCCGCTTGTTGGCTAATGAGCCGCTTTGAAATCCGGTTTAGCCGTGCGAAAGGTCCGCCCCATGAGCCAGACGACGCAACCTGTGCGCCGCGCGTTAATTTCTGTTTCCGATAAGACGGGGCTTCTTGACCTCGGGCGCGCGCTGGTTGCGCACGGCGCGGAAATCCTTTCCACCGGCGGCTCTGCCCGCGCTCTGCGTGAGGCCGGTCTGCCTGTTACTGAAGTTTCTGACCATACCGGTTTCCCGGAAATTCTGGATGGTCGCGTGAAGACGCTCGTGCCGCAGATCCATGGCGGTATTCTTGGGCGGCGTGACCTGCCTGCGCATGTTGCGCAGATGGAAGAGCACAAAATCGCACCGATTGATCTGGTTGCGGTCAATCTCTACCCGTTTGAAAAAACCGTCGCGTCCGGAGCTGGCGCTGAAGACTGCATTGAAAATATTGATATTGGCGGCCCCGCGCTGATCCGCGCGGCAGCCAAGAACCACGGCCATGTGGTGGTGCTGACGGATACGGCGCAGTATGCCGGGCTGATTGAGGCGCTGGGGCAGGGCGGCAGTACGCTTGAACAGCGCCGTGCCTATGCAGGTGCTGCTTACGCCCGGACTGCTGCGTATGATGCCGCTATTGCCGCATGGTTTGCAGCACAGGCGCAGGATACCCTGCCGGAACGCTTTGTGCTGGCAGGCCAGCGCGCGGAAGTGCTGCGCTATGGTGAAAACCCGCATCAGCAGGCGGCTTTCTATAAAGATGGCAGCACACGCCCCGGCGTAGCGACGGCTGTGCAGGTGCAGGGCAAGGCGCTGTCCTACAACAACATCAATGATACGGATGCCGCGTTCGAGGCTGTGGCCGAGTTTGATCGCCCGGCTGTCGTGATTGTCAAACACGCCAACCCGTGCGGTGTGGCTGTGGGTGAAACACTCTCTGCCTGCTGGGATAATGCCCTGCGGTGCGACCCTGTCTCCGCCTTTGGCGGCATTGTGGCGCTTAACCGCACGCTGGATGCCGAAACCGCGACCAAAATTTCCGGTATTTTCACCGAGGTCATTGTGGCCCCGGATGCGGATGCAGAGGCCAAAGCCATTCTGGCCCGCAAGAAAAACCTGCGTCTGCTGCTGACGGGCGGCCTGCCGGACGCCGCTGCGGCAGGTGTGGTGGTGCGGTCCGTGGCCGGTGGTTTTCTGGCGCAGACGCGGGATAACGGGCAGATCAAACCCGAGTCCCTGCGGGTGGTGACAAAACGCGCCCCCTCTGCGCAGGAAATGGAAGATCTGATGTTTGCCTTCCGTGTGGCCAAGCATGTGAAGTCCAACGCCATCGTCTACACCAAAAATAACGCAACGGTTGGCATTGGCGCAGGGCAGATGAGCCGCGTTGACTCTGCCCGCATCGCTGCCAGCAAAAGCGGGGAAGCCGCCAAGGCTGCCGGGCTGGATGCCCCGCTCACGCAGGGGTCTGTCGCGGCGTCTGATGCGTTTTTCCCATTTGCGGATGGTCTGGAGACCATTGTCGCGGCGGGTGCTACGGCCGTTATTCAGCCGGGTGGCTCCATCCGGGATGATGAGGTGATTGCCGCAGCCGATGCTGCAGGCATTGCCATGGTCTTTACCGGTATGCGTCATTTCCGCCACTGACACGCTTTTCCGGCTCTTGCCGGATGCGCTTTCCTGACGAACAATGGTGCATAGTCTTCCTTATTCTGGCCTGAGGTCCGTCGTCCTCAGGCTGGATTTCTCTAACTGGTTGATCCATGCGCCCTCTGTTCTTTCTACCGGCTTTTCTTCTGGCTTCTTCAGCAGCCCTCGCGGCCCCTGCGTCCAAGGCGTCTGCCGGGCAGCAGAGTTCAGCCACTTATGCCTCTCATCAGACGATGACGGAAAAGCAGGCTGAAGGTGTGTATGACCTGTCCGGCCTGCCGCGCTTTAGCGGTCAGGTGGCGCAGTTTCTGCCTTCATCTCATGGCAGCGTGGTCGGGTTTGTGCTGAATGATGGCACGCAGGTTTTTGTCTCCCCCGATCAGGGGCATACGCTGGCCGGGCTGATCAAACCCGGTGATACGGTCGAGATCCGGGGCCTGAAAGGCCGCACGCTCCCCATTATTCGCGCCTTTGGCATTACCAGCCCGCGTGGCCGGGGCATGCAGGATACGTTTATTGCCATGCCGCGCCAGTCCACCGAGATGATTGCCGGGCCGGATCTGGTGCTGCACGGTGAGGTCTGGATGCCGCTCTATGATCTGGACGGCCAGTTGAACGGCGCGGTGCTGAAAGACCATTCCGTTATTTACCTCCCCCCGCGTGAGGCCACACGGCTGGCCGCCTGGCTCCGGCCGGGGCAGACCCTGTATGCCGTTGGCACGGGTAGCAGCGGGGAACTGGGCATTGCCATTGATGCACGGGAAATTGGCCCGGCTTCCAACCAGATGGTCGGGATTGCCGGGGGCAGTGCGCTCCCGCCCGGCCCGGCTCCGGGCAGTGCCGGGTATGATATTATTCCGGGGTCTGAAGGTCACTGATCAGCAGTTTTTACGGCCCATCTCGTTTCTGAACCGAGAGAATTTTCCGGATTTTGCCGCGTTAGGGTGAGGAAGCGCAAAGCCCGGATGCTTTTCCGGAGACGCTGCGGTGTTTTTGAGGAGAGACGAGATGGCTATTTTACGGTGGGTTCTGACTTTTCTGATTCTGGCGTTGATTGCCTCCCTGTTCGGGTTTGGCGGTGCGGCGTCCAGCTTTGCCGGTGTGGCGAAAATTCTGCTGTTTGTTTTTGTTGTTCTGCTGGTCGTCAGCTTCTTCTTTGGTCGTGCGCGCGTATAGCATGAGGCTATCTGGTTATTTTTGATAAAACGGCCAGATATTTCAGAAGATTTCTGATGGTGGCAGAAAATGGAAAGCGTGTGGTCCTTCTGGATCACACGCTTTTTTATGTGGCGTTATCTTATAAAGAACGGGTTGGTGGTCTTGCGGAGAAGCAAGTGAGAAGAGAACCGCTTGCCTGATCTGCTGAACCTTTTAGAGAGTTTTAAGAGAAAGAGATCCGAGAGCAAAAGGCGGAGAAAGCGCTATGGAGCAGATTGTCTGGTTAGATTTTGAAAAAATCATGATGGTCGCAGGGACTATTCTGCGCGTTGAATTTTTTCCGGAAGCACGGAAGCCGGCCTATAAAATCTGGGTGGATTTTGGGCCGTATGGGGAGCGTAAAACCAGCGCGCAGGTCACACGCCTTTACACACCGGAAACACTTGTGGGGCGGCAGGTTATCGGGATCATCAATTTTCCGGAAAAACAGGTTGGTCCGTTTCGTTCCCAGTTTTTGTTATCTGGGTTTGAAACGGAGGAAGGCGTGGTGCTGGCGGCTCTGGAAAGGGCAGTCCCCAACGGCACGCGCCTGAGCTGAAAGCAGAACATTGGTTTGCTTTCCTAAATCCTCTCTGTGACCAGACAAGTTTCATAAAAAAGGGAGGCGGGGCAAAGTGCCCTGCCTCCCTTTTTCGCGTTGAATGTCCGTTCAGGAAAAGGGTCTTACCCCTCAATCTGGCTGAAATCTGCAATCAGGCGCATCATCCGGCCCAGACGCGCCAGTAGCCGCAGGCGGTTGAGGCGCAGGGCAGGGTCAGGGTCGTTGACGGTCACAGGCCCGAAGAAGGCGTCCAGCGGTTCCCGCAGGCTGGCAGCGTCCCGCATGGCATCGGTAAAGCGTTCTTCTGCAAACGCTTTTTCTACAGTGGGTTCAACCCGGTCCAGCGCTGCGGCCAGAGCCTGTTCTTCCGGCTGGACAAACAGGGCGTCATCCGGTGCGCCATCATGCGGTCCATCCTTACGGTCTTCAATCCGCAGGATGTTGGCCGCCCGACGGGTGGCGGCCAGAAGGTTCCTGCCGTCTTCCGTTTCCAGCATGGTTTCCAGAGCCTGCGCACGGGCTAGCAGGCGGGTGATGTCTGTATCCGTGTTGCCGGTGGAAATCGCGGCAAGGCAATCATATCGCGCCCCTTCCGAGCGTAACTGGACGCGCAGACGCTCCGCCATAAACTGCGGCAGCAGAGCGAGATCTGGTGCGTCCCGCAGGGAGTCCGGCAGGGCTTCCGCCGCCAGCAGGAACAGTTTTACCAGATCAAGCCGCAGGCTGTTCTCACGGATCAGGCGGATAATGCCCAGTGCCGCGCGGCGCAGGCCGAACGGATCACCCGAGCCGGACGGCTTTTCACCCGCGGCGAAAAATGCGGCCAGCATATCAAACCGGTCGGCCAGCCCAAGTGCGACGGAAACCGGGGCCGTCGGCACCGTGTCACCGGGGCCGCGGGGCATATATTGCTCGGTAATGGCCTGACAGACTGCCGGAGCCTCACCATCATGCTGGGCGTAATATCCGCCCATGACGCCCTGAAGTTCCGGGAACTCCCCGACCATGCCGGTGGTCAGATCGGTTTTGCTCAGGTCCGCGGCCCGCTCGGCCTCGGCTTTAGAGGCCCCGACCATAGGGGCAATCAGTCCGGCCAGACGCACCATGCGGCGCGTGCGGTCCCCCTGACTGCCCAGTCTGGCATGGAAGGTAATGGCATCCAGCGCACCAAGGCGGGAGGCGAGCGTCTGCTTGCGGTCCAGATCCCAGAAGTGGCGGGCATCGGCAAAACGGGCGCGCAGAACGCGCTCATTACCGGTGACAATCAGGGTCCCATCATCCGCCGGGACAATATTGGCCACAAAGGCAAAGCGTGGCGCTGCGGAGCCGTCCCCGTTGCGCAGGGCAAAATACCGCTGGTTGACGCGCATGGAGACCTGCATCACCTCGGCGGGCAGATCCATGTATTTTTCGTCAATCCGGCCAAGGAACGGCACAGGCCATTCCACCAGTCCGGCAACTTCCTCCACAAGGCCCGTATCCGGCACCAGAGCCAGTCCTTCCGAGGCGGCAAGGGCTGTCAGGCCGGAGACGATTGTTTCCCGCCGCTCGGCCGCATGGACCTGCACATGGCGGCCCTGCAGCGTATCCTGCCATTCCGCAACGCTGCTGACGGCAACCGCGCCGGGAGAGAGGAAACGGTGGCCTTCCGTCTGGTTGCCTGACTGGAGATGGTGGCCGTTATCGTCGCCCTGCGTACCGGAAAGAGCCCCGGAAAGAGCCAGCGAGAACGGCACAGTCTCGCCATCCAGAATGCACAGAATACGGCGCAGCGGGCGGACCCATGTAAAGGCGCTGCCCTGCCCCCAGCGCATGGATTTGGGCCAGGGGAAGCGGCGGAGCAGGTCCGGCATGGTGGCGGCAATATGCTCTCTGGCGCTGATGGCAGGTTCTTCCCGCTCCAGCACCCAGAAGCCATTTTGCAGGGTCAGGGCATCCTGCGTCACGCCATGTTTGCGGGTGAAGCCTTCCAGCGCCTTTTCCGGAGCGCCCTCACGCGGGCCGCGCTCGGACACGGTGCGTCCCGGCACATGTGCGTCCAGCGTGCAGGAGGCCGCAATGCGGCGCGGGCCGGTATAGGCCACAGCATCCTGCGGGTTTAGCGGAGCCAGTGCGTCAGAGAGCAGGCGGAGCAGATGCTCACCGGCCTGCTGCTGCATGCGGGCGGGAATTTCTTCTGAAAAAAGTTCTATCAGCAGTTCGGGCATGATCTTATTTGTCCTCGCCAGCCAGCCAGGTCTCACAGCACAGTTTTGCCAGTGTCCGCACGCGGCCAATATAGGCTGCACGCTCACTTACGCTGATCACGCCGCGCGCATCCAGCAGGTTGAACAGGTGGCTGGCCTTCAGGCACTGGTCATAGGCAGGCTGGGCAACACCGGCTTCTGCCAGTGCCACACTTTCTTTTTCTGCATCAGCAAAATGGCGGAACAGCAGCTCCGTATCTGCCAGCTCAAAATTATGGCGCGAATAATCCTGCTCAGCACGCAGGAACACATCCCCGTAGGTCAGGCCTGTGCCGTTATAGTCGAGGTCATAGACGTTCTCGACCCCTTGCACATACATGGCCAGACGTTCCAGCCCGTAGGTCAGCTCCGTGGAGGGCAGCACCACCGGAATACCGCCAACCTGCTGGAAGTAGGTAAACTGCGTGACTTCCATCCCGTCACACCAGACCTCCCAGCCCAGACCCCATGCGCCGATGGTCGGGTTTTCCCAGTCATCTTCCACAAAGCGGATGTCGTGGCGGTCCGGGTCGATCCCGATGGCGCGGTAGCTGTCCAGCAGCAGTTTCTGGCTTTCTTCCGGCGTGGGCTTCAGCAGCACCTGATACTGGTAATAATGCTGGAGCCGGTTGGGGTTTTCCCCATAGCGGCCATCAGACGGGCGGCGGCAGGGCTGCACATAAGCGGCTTTCCAGGGGGTGCTGCCCAGCGCCCGCAGCGTGGTGTGGGGGGACAGCGTGCCCGCACCAATTTCCTGATCATAGGGCTGAAGAATGGCGCACCCCTGTTTTGACCAGAACTGGTGAAGGGTCAGGATCAGGTCCTGAAAGGAAAGAGGCCGCTCGGTAGGGCGGGGAGACGCCGGGTCCATGGTCAGGGTGAAACTCCGCAGTAGGACAGTCAGACTATGCGCTGAGTGCGCACGATGCGGCACACCATACAGGCGCAGACACCATTCAGGAAGAGAAGGCATGCAACTCCCTGTGGCCTGCCTCTTGCAACGCTCTTGCCGCCTCGCCACATCTTGGACAGAGTGGCGCTTTAAGGCTGCAAACCAGTGCATCACGCTGGCAGCATATGCCGCAGGCAGGGAAAGAAGACGATGACCAACGAGGAACGCGACCTCATTGCGAAATTTGTGGCCAGAGTGGGCGGTGCGTCCCAGTCCGGTTTTGGCAGTGTGCCCAGCACGCAGCCCAATCTGCCGCCGATCGACCCGGAAGCAGACAGATTTCTGGTGCAGGAATTCCAGCAATATCCGGAAGCCCGCTACCGCATCACGCAGATGGCGGTTGTGCAGGAAATGGCGCTGGTTGAAGCGCAGAACCGTATCCAGCAGCTCCAGTTCCAGCTTCAGCAGGCACAACAGGCGTTGCAGCAGGCTCAGGCACAGCAGAAGCCTGCCGGTGGCGGTGGTTTTCTGGGCGGTCTGTTTGGCGGTGGTCAGCGTGCTCCGCAGCAGGGTCAGCCGCAGCAGTCAGCACCTCCGGGCTGGGGTGGCCGTCCGGCCGCCGCGCCGCAATATCAGCCGCAGCCTCTGCCCTATGGCGCACAGCCCGGTATGTTCCGGAGTGGCTCTGGCTTTCTCGGCACCGCGCTGTCTACCGCGACCGGCGTGGCGGGCGGGATGCTGGCCGCAAATGCGCTGACGGATCTGTTCAGCGGGCATCATGGTGGCGGAGCGGATGCCGGCTGGGGCGCTGGCCAGCCGAGCGAGACGATTATCAATAACAACTATGGCGATGGAGCCGGGGCCGACCCGTTTGCCGGAGCCGGAACCTCTGCTGATCCGGGCTTTGATGCCGGAAGCAATGACTGGGGCGGGGACGCCGGTGGCGATTCAGGCGGGGACTGGGGCGGCGATCAGGAATTCTGATCCGCTTACCTGAGAGAAAAAGGGCGGCTTCGGTCGCCCTTTTTTATTTAGCCATGCGTGTCGGCTTCATTTGCCGGAGCCATGGAGCGCACGAGTTCCAGCACACGTTTGCGTACAACCGGGTCAGGAATGCGATAATAGGCGCGGATCAGCTCAACTGTTTCCTTGCGGGAAAAGAGAGACGCGTCCTGATCTGAAAAAACGGATGATATCCCGGTCTGAAACGGGGTCTCAAACGCTTTCCGGCTTTGTGAAAACCCGGAGTGATAGGCCGACTGGGATGGCTGCCCTTCTGTCTGCCCCGGAGGGGGCATATCATCAAAAAAGAAACTGATGGGCACATCAAGGGCAGCGGCCAGATCATAAAGCCGGGATGCGCCTACGCGGTTTGTGCCGCGTTCATATTTCTGCACCTGCTGAAATGTGATGCCTAGCGCTTCCCCCAGCTTTTCCTGTGAAAGTCCCAGCAAGGTACGCCTCAGGCGGATGCGATGCCCGACATGCATATCGACCGAACCCGCCCGCGGGGTGGACGGTTTTGGATCAGGGCGGGGGGAGGCAGTTGCTGTCACGCGGTTTCTCACCAAGGGAAGGGCGTAGTCTATAAGCCGGTTAAATGACAGATTATAAACCATTTGTTAAAGTTTCTAGATCTGGAAGACATATTATTTTTTGAATAGAAAAAACTCTGATAAAAATAAAAACAGTTTCAATATTATTAATTTCTTTGTAAATATTGTTTGTTAATAATTAACATAGTTAAATATAGATCAATTAATGCCTCGATTCATTTTTTATGTAAACTTATTTTAGAACGGGGAATACTTTACAGGGTTGTTTATTTTACAGGTTTGCGTTGAATGCGAACAAGAGCAGCCAGAAAAACTGCAAGACTCAACAGGACTGGCAGGCTGCGGCCACAGCGCGCAAACAGAGGTGCAGGGAGTGCTGCGGGCAGGGGGACAACCAGAGTGCCGGTTTTTCCCCAGCCAAGGCGGGCGAGTTCATGCCCAAAACCATCATAGGCAATGGAAATGCCGGTATTGGCTGCACGGGCAATGGGTAGCCCCTCTTCCACCGCGCGCAGCCGGACGGAGGAGAGATGCTGGCGCGGGCCGGCACTGTCCCCAAACCAGGCATCATTCGTCACGTTCGCCAGCCAGCGCGGGCGGTCATGCCGGTCTACTGTCAGTCCGGAGAAAATGACTTCATAACAGACCAGAGGCCCGACGGCCGGGATGCCCGGCAGATGCCATGTCTGCGCACCGGGACCTGCGGCCATGCCGCCTTGGGGGACAATTTGCAGCGGGATGAACGGGGGCTGATATTCGCCAAAGGGTACCAGCCGGGCCTTGTCATAAAACGCCGTCATCTCGCCACCGGGCGCCAGTGCGATAACAGAGTTCCGGTAACGCCCGTTATCATCCACGCGCAGCGCGCCAATAAATCCGGCATCAGCCCCCTGTGCCCAGTCCATAATCATCTGGCGGGCGCGGGGGCTGTCCTGCAACAGGCCGGAACCGGGGAAGGCGGTCTCGGGCCACAAAAAGACAATCGGCCGCGTCAAGGCATCCGCAAAGGCTGGCTGTGGTTGCAGCTTGCGCGCCTGAAGGACCCCGTCTGCGGTCAGATGCAGGTAGCGCATGAAAATATCACGCGGGTTAAGGTGCCCGACTTTTTCCGTTTCCGGCACGTTGCCCTGTACGAGTACGGTCACGGGTCCAGCCTCTCCGGCGGGGTGAACCGTGTTCAGGCGGATAATGCTCGCTGTCAGGCTTGCGCAGAGCATAAAAGCTGCGCAGGCCGCAATGCGCAGGCGGTCAGCGCGCCGTGGGAAGACAAGTGCGGAACGGCCCATGTGGACCCGCACTGTATCTTGCAGGGCCTGACCACCAAACAAAGCGCCGAGAACCACAAAAAACGTCAGGCCGTCCACGCCAATCCATGCGGCAGGCTGGATCAGCACGTCTCCTACCGCACCGGGAACAGCCAGCGCGCTGCCCAGCGGGTTCCATGTAAACCCGCTGAACAGAAACACACGACCCATATCAAAGAGGGTCCAGCTTGCGGCAAGGGCCAGAAGGCGGCGCGGTCCCGCCGGGGCAAGGTAACTGAATGCTGCCGCAGCCGCGACCATGGGGGCCAGAATCAGGGCGCACCCCAGTGAAGGGAACGGCACAAACCACCAGAATTCTTCAGCCCGGATCATCACCGCGTTTACCAGCCAGTACAGGTTGGCGGTATAGAAGGCAAAGCCGAAGAGTGCTCCGGCCCACGCGGCGTTTTTCCAGCCTGATGCCCGGTTTATGGCGCGGCCCAGAGCAGGAAACGTTATGAGCAGAACCGGCAGGCAATGGACTGGCGGCAGAGCGAGGGCCGAGAGTGCGCCCATGCCCAGCATCAGGCCTGCCTGACGCCAGCGGGCAGGTCGGGTATGTGGGGCCTGTTGGCTGGCCGCAGGCAGGCTGCGTTGCGGAGCGCGCCAGAACGCCAGCCGGGTCAGCACTGAGCTGGCAGGATGCACGGAAGTGTTAGGGGCGAAAAAGCAGGGAAGGCCGGATCAGCCCATAAAACCTGCTTAGTCGAGCGCATCACGCAGGCGGCGTTCATAATGGCGGTAATATTTGTCAGCCAGCAGTTCACTTTTCACCAGAACGGCAACGTCCGTGGTGTTGAACTGCGGATCAATCACCGCGCCGTCACCCACATATCCGCCCAGACGCAGATAGCCTTTGATCAGCGGCGGCAGGCGGGCCAGTGTTTTGCGGAAGTCGATGGAATGCGGATCAACCCGCAGCATGTCCACGCGCCGTTCCGGCAAGGCCTTCACGCGCAGAGCGGGGGGAGCCAGATGGTTGTGGTAGAGATAGGTCAGCTCATTGGCGATGGAATCCGGGTTGGTGCCCGGCAGGCTGGCGCAGCCAAACAGCACATCAATGCGGTGCAGGAAAATGTAGGAGGCAATCCCGCGCCACAAAAGCTGCATTGCAGCGCGGCCGCGATAGTCTTTATCCACACAGGATCTGCCAACTTCCAGCAGACGCCCCGGAAATTCCGTCAGGGGGGAAATGTCATATTCACTGGCGGAGTAGAAGCGGCCAATTTTGGCCGCGGCATCGCCCTGCACAAGCCGATAGGTGCCCACCACGCCGCGTGCGTCGGACGCAATGGCGTGGTCAATAACCAGAAGATGGTCGGCAACGGCATCAAATTCATCAATGTCGCGCTTCAGGCGCAGGGTTTCTGCGTCCGGGTGCGCGCCCATTTCTTCATAAAAGACGCGGTAACGCAGGGCTTGTGCGGCGTCGCGTTCATCGTCAGTCGTGGCAATGCGGACGCTCAGATTGCCGCCCCGGAGTTCCGGAAAGCCCTTGCGTTCCAGATCCAGCGTGGAGAGGGAGCCTGAGGGCAACTGGTCCGTGCTCAAGAGGCGGCTCCTTTGCGCTTTGCAGCCTGAGGGGCCTTGCCTGCCTGCGCGGTTTGCGGGCGCTTTTTGCCAAACAGTTCAAGCCGCATGGATACAAAGTCAAACCCCAGCCGTTCGGCCACGCGCCGCATCAGCTCTTCATGCTCAGGGTCTTCAAACTCAATAACCTTGCCATTATCCACATCAATCAGGTGATAATGGTGGCGGCCATGTTCCGTGGCTTCATAGCGGGCGCGGCCCCCGCCAAAGTCACGCCGTTCCAGAATACCTTTTTCTTCCAGCAACCGCACAGTGCGATAGACTGTGGCGACGGAAATGCGGGAATCAAGCGCTGAGGCGCGACGATAGAGTTCCTCTACATCGGGATGATCATCCGCGTCTGACAGAACGCGTGCGATAACGCGCCGCTGCCCCGTCATCTTCAGGCCATGTTCGATGCACAGCTGCGCAATCCGTGATTCTGTCGACTGTGACTTCAAGGGCGCAAATCCTGCTTGTTACCACCTGCGTTCATGAACCATCAGGTAGCCGAAAAGGGGGAGGGTTGTCCAATTTTACACAGACCCGCAGGTTTTTTAAGCTCTGATTTCAAATGGTTTCTATACCCGGCCTGTGCGGCCGTTCAGGAGGAGTGTCTATGGAAAACCCGGCAGGCCCGTCAGAAAAGCAGAATGCGGATTCGGCGCCGTCCGCAGCGCTTATGCTGGATATCACGCATGAAAAATGCCCGATGACATTTGTGCGCACCCGTCTGGCGCTGGACGGGATGGCGGCAGGGCGTGTGCTGGTGGTGCGGCTGAGGGGGGAAGAACCGCACAGAAATGTCTGCCGGTCCGTGCTGGCGCTGGGGCACACCGTTCTGGCTGAGCAGGCGGCAGAGGATGGCAGCATCGTGCTGACAGTCCAGAAAAAAGACCCCGCACCGGCAGGCTGAGGGCAGCCGCCGGACGGGGTCTGAGAACGCGCCCTGCCCTGAAAGTCAGGGATCAGGCCTAGTTGTTCATGGCCTCGAAGAAGTCGTTGTTGGATTTGCTGTATTTGAGCTTGTCCAGCAGGAAGTCCATGGCGTCCATCGTGCCCATAGGGGCCAGAATACGGCGCAGGACCCACATTTTGGACAGGGTGGCACGGTCCACCAGCATTTCTTCCTTACGGGTGCCGCTCTTGGTGATGTCAATTGCGGGGAAGGTGCGCTTGTCAGCCAGTTTGCGATCAAGGATCAGCTCGGAGTTACCCGTGCCCTTGAACTCTTCAAAAATCACTTCATCCATGCGGCTGCCGGTATCAATCAGCGCCGTGGCGATAATGGTCAGAGAGCCGCCTTCTTCAATGTTACGCGCCGCACCGAAGAAACGCTTGGGGCGCTGGAGGGCGTTGGCGTCCACACCACCGGTCAGCACCTTGCCGGAGGACGGCACAACCGTGTTGTAAGCGCGGGCCAGACGGGTGATGGAGTCCAGCAGGATCACCACATCGCGCTTGTGTTCCACCAGACGTTTGGCTTTTTCCAGCACCATTTCCGTCACCTGCACATGGCGGTGGGCCGGTTCATCAAAGGTGGAGGAAATCACTTCACCGCGCACGGAGCGGGCCATGTCGGTCACTTCTTCCGGCCGCTCGTCAATCAGCAGCACGATCAGGAAGCATTCCGGATGGTTGGCGGAAATGGAGGAGGCAATGCTCTGCAGCATGACCGTTTTACCGGTGCGCGGCGGAGCCACAATCAGGGCGCGCTGGCCCATACCGATGGGGGCGACCAGATCAATCACGCGGGGCGTGAAATCCTGCGTGCTTTTGCCTTTTTTGCCTTTGGCCTCACTCACCGGCGGGGCAGCGTTTTCCACTTCCATCTGCAGGCGGCGCTCAGGATAGAGCGGGGTGAGGTTATCGAAATTGATGCGGTGCCGGACGGCTTCCGGCGCTTCAAAATTGATGCTGTTGATTTTCAGCAGCGAGAAATAGCGTTCGCCATCCCGCGGGGCGCGGATCTGCCCTTCAACCGTATCACCCGTGCGCAGACCAAAGCGGCGCACCTGAGCGGGGGAGATGTAAATATCATCCGGACCGGGGAGGTAGTTTGATTCGGGAGAGCGGAGGTAACCGAACCCGTCATGCAGGATCTCGAGTGTGCCATCACCGTAGATCGCCTGATCGTTATCGGCCAGTGTCTTCAGAATGGCGAACATCATGTCCTGCTTGCGCAGGGATGATGCGTTTTCAATATTCAGGTCTTCGGCACAGGCCAGAAGATCGGCCGGAGACTTGGCCTTGAGTTCCGCAAGATGCATTTAGGAATGCCCTGACTGGCAATAGTTCAGAAATGGGGAGGTCCGGACCAGTCTTGCGCAAAGCCCGGAAGCACGGGGTGGCACAGCACAGGTGCGCCACGGCGGCCCGGATAGCAGGATGATCCTGACATGAGGGAAAGCACTGGACAGGTGAAGTCAGCCAGTTCTGGGGGCGAAGAATAAGTCCGCAAGTCTGGTTCGTCAACCAGACTTTACAGGCGCCCAAAGGGTGTCAGGGTGTATCAGGGGGCAGCGGCTGGCGTGACAGCGGCCTGCCAGGTGTCCCGGCTGAGCCAGTATTGTGAAACCGAGGTATCGGGCGAGATGAAATTGGTCACCTGAGACCAGAGCTGGCTGGGTCTGGGGCGGGTGGTCAGCGCGCCGGACAGCAGGGTGGCGGAGCAGGGGCCATCCAGCGTGATATCCCGGTCAGAAAGGGTCACGTTCAGGTGGCAATGGCTTAACTGTGCGGAGCCGGGAGCGGTGAGGGTCCCTGTGACCGGTCCGGCATCCAGAGGGCGCATGGCGGAATCCAGCCGCATCATCTCCCCTGCGACGGTGCCGGTGCCGGTCTGATGCAGGCCGATCAGAATGCGGCGGTTATGCGCGGAGGCCAGGCCACCATAGCGCAGGGGTTCCGCACTGAGCTGGTTGAAAAGAGCCTGATAGGTTGCCTGACTGATGGCCGGGTTTGGTCTCGCCGCCGCCAGTCCGGTGGCGGAGGAGGCAACACTCAGGAGGCAGACACCCGCTGCGGCCAGTGCATTACGCAGCGTTCTGGCCGCCTGCCTCTGTGTTGCGCAGTGAGAGCGGGAAAACAGTGTGCGCTGTGTCATTTAATGCCTCCAAGCCATCCTTTGCGCCAGAACCACAGGAGCGGCAGCGCGACGGACGCCGCCATAAGCCCCAGTGAATACCAATAGCCAAAGGACCAGTTAAGTTCCGGAATATCCTTGAAGTTCATGCCATACACCCCGGCAATCAGGGTGGGGGCCACGCCGATAAAGCTGACAACGGTCAGCACCTTCATCACGCCGTTCTGCTCGATACTGATAAAGCCCAGCGTGGCATCCAGCAGAAACTCAACCTTGCTGGCCGCCTGAGAGACATAATCACTCAGGGAGGACAGATCGCGGTTTGCGGTTGCCATGCGGGACCGCAGAGCGCCGGAGAGAGCATAGGGCGCGTTGTCTGTGGGCAGGGTTGTGACGCCAGCTTCAAACCGCCGGGATGTGACGGGCAGGCCGGAGGCCGGGGCCATGCCGTCCTTTTTGCTCTCGCTTAAAAAAATGGTGATGCGTTCCAGCCCCAGCAGAGTGTCCCGCACGCGTGAACACAGATCCCCGGAACTGCCGACGCGCTCCAGTAGTTCCCGCTGCCAGGCGGCAATACTGCGGACGGCAGGCTTGTTCTGTCGCCGCTTGAAAATATCTCTGGAAAGCTTGTCCAGCAGCATGCCGACACTTTCCAGAATATCCGCCAGCCGGTCCACAATGGTTTCAATCAGGGCCACCAGCACTTCGCCGGGGCCAATGGGGGCGGGTACGAGAGTTTGCGGCTGCGGCTGCGGCTGCGGCTGTTGTTGTGGCGGGGCGTTGGGTGGGGTGGCTTCTTTCTGCTCCTGCCTGGGGGTGACAACCGTGCTAGGTGCCGGTGTGGCGGCCGGGGAGGGGGGCAGCGTATGGGCCGCCACAAGCTGCGCCACACTCTCAAAAGATGGGTAGGGCTGATACCGGATGGTAATGAGGCGTTCCGCCGTCAGCACAAACCCGACCGGGAAAGCCTCAAACTCCAGCCCCGTTTTCTTGAGCAGCGGCGTGGACAGAAATGCAGCGCCATTCCGCACACTGATGCGCGAGGAACTTTCAATCTCGTTCAGATCATCCAGCGTAGGGAGCGGCTGGCCGCAGATGCGCGCAGCCAGATCCTGCTCCTCCGGCGTGGGGTTGAGCAGGTCAATCCATGCTACGCCGTGGGCGTCGGCCTCACTCTCAATCGCCCGGGCCGGGGCACCGGGCTTGTGGGCCAGAAACATGAACTTCTCCTTGAGCGTGGCAGCAGGGCGCAGTCGCGTGTGTCGCCCGGCCAGACCGCGGTGGCGCGGGCGGCGCAAATATGACCAGAGCAGCCGGGCAGTGACAAGTGACAGTCCTGAATAGCCCCCAACCACCTGTTTGCATCCGCTTATTCGCTCTCTGTCACGGGGATATGTTCAGAGCGTGCGCACACCTGCGTGGGATCACGAAAGGTCTTCACACAGGACAGGGGTTTTTCCTCAAGGTTATCTCAAAATTTAGACATCCTCCCCTCTGGGCAAGGGCTTGTGGCTTCTGGTAAGCCAGACGTTCTGTTTTGGGGCAGGGCGGCCCCGGCATAAGACGCAAAAATCAGGAGCGGCAGAATCCCCCATGGCGGACCCGGCAGCACAGCACAGCACAGCAGCAACTCAGGCTAATTCTCTCCGGCATGGCCCGGATGCGCGCGGCCATTTTGGTGGCCGGTACGGCGGACGGTTTGTTGCGGAAACCCTCATGCCGCTGCTGCTGGAACTGGATCAGGCCTATGAGGCGGCAAAGGCGGACCCGGCGTTCCATAAAGAGCTGGAATTTTACCTGCGCGATTATGTTGGCCGCCCCAGCCCGCTCTGGTTTGCCCGTCGTATGACGGAAGAGCTGGGGGGTGCTAAAATTTACATGAAGCGTGAGGAGCTGAACCACACCGGCTCTCACAAGCTCAATAACGTCATGGGGCAGATTCTGCTGGCCCGCCGCATGGGGCGTACCCGCATTGTGGCGGAAACCGGGGCCGGGCAGCATGGCGTGGCCACCGCGACCGTGTGTGCCCTGTTTGGCATGACATGCGTGATTTACATGGGGGCAACGGACGTTGAGCGCCAGAAGCCCAACGTGTTCCGCATGCGTCTGCTGGGGGCGGAGGTGGTGCCGGTTACCGCCGGGGCCGGAACGCTGAAAGACGCCATGAATGAAGCCATGCGCGACTGGGTTGCCAATATCGCGGATACCTACTTTCTGGTGGGTACGGTTGCTGGCCCGCACCCCTATCCGGCCATGGTGCGTGATTTCCAGAGCGTGATCGGGGATGAAACCAAAGAGCAGATGCAGGCGCAGGAAGGCCGTCTGCCAGATGTGATTGTGGCCGCCATTGGGGGTGGGTCCAATGCTATGGGGATTTTCCACCCGTTTCTGGATGATCCCTCTGTGCGCCTGATTGGCGTGGAAGCTGCTGGCTGTGGTCTGGATAGCGGCAAGACGGCGGCATCCATTGAGCGGGGCCGCCCCGGTGTGCTGCATGGCAACCGCACCTATCTGCTGCAAAACGCGGATGGGCAGATTGATGAGGCCCACTCCATCAGTGCCGGTCTGGACTATCCGGGCGTGGGGCCGGAACATTCCTGGCTGAGCGATATTGGGCGTGCGGAATATGTTGGCGCGACGGATGATGAAGCTCTGAAAGCCTTTGAGCTTTGCACCCGCACGGAGGGCATTATTCCAGCACTGGAATCCGCGCACGCCATTGCCTACGCTGCCAAAATTGCGCCGACCCTGCCGAAAGAGACCCTGCTGGTGATCAATATTTCCGGTCGGGGCGATAAAGATATTTTCACCGTTGCCGAGCATCTGGGAGTGAAGCTGTGAGCCGTATTGCCGCCCGTTTTAAAACACTGGCCGCAGAAGGGCGCGGTGCACTCATCCCGTATCTGGAAGCCTTTGATCCGGATTTTGAAACGTCTCTGGCGCTGCTCAAGGCGATGCCTGCCGCGGGTGCGGACCTGATTGAAGTCGGGATGCCGTTTTCTGATCCCTCAGCCGACGGCCCGGTCATTCAGCTCGCCGCGCGCCGGGGCCTGAAGGCCGGGGCAACGCTTGCGGGTGTGCTGGACCTGATTGCGGATTTCCGAAAGGATGATCAGGCCACACCTGTTATTCTGATGGGCTACCTCAATCCGGTAGAAGCCTACGGCCATGCGCGCTTCTGCGAGGATGCTGCTGCTGCCGGGGTGGACGGCCTGATTCTGGTCGATCTGCCGCCAGAGGAAGCCGATATTCTGGAAGCCCCTGCGCAGAGCGCCGGGCTGGATATTATCCGTCTGGTGGCTCCCACAACGTCGGATGAGCGGCTGCGTTACGTGCTCTCTCATGCGTCCGGCTTTGTTTATTATGTGAGCATTACCGGCATTACGGGCACGCGCACGGCCAGCGCGGAAGATTTGCAGGCGGCTCTGCTGCGCATCCGTGCCGCGACGGACCTGCCGGTTGCCATCGGTTTTGGTATCCGCACCCCTGAGCAGGCCGCGACGGCGGCCGGTATTGCGGATGGGGCCGTTGTGGCGTCTGCCCTGTTGTCTACTCTGGCTGACACACTGGATACGGACGGCAAGGCGACAGATCAGACACTCCCCCGCGTGCTGGAGCAGATTAAAGGGCTGGCTGCCGCCGTGCGCGCCGGGGAGAAAAAGGCGGGATGACTCGTCTTTTGCAGCATTTTTACGCTTTTGCATCCGCTTTGCAGGGATGACGCACCCCTTCCGTGTGAGTGTGATCGGCGGCGGCCCGGCAGGACTGGCCGCCGCCGAAGTCCTTTCTGCCGCAGGCTGCGCCGTGCAGGTTGTGGAGCACATGCCAAGCCTTGGCCGCAAAATGCTGATGGCCGGGCGTGGCGGCCTGAACATCACCCATTCTGAACCTCCGGAACCGTTTCTGGCCCGCTATGCCGGGGCCGCTTCGTGGCTTGCGCCCTTTCTGGCGGCATGGAGCACGGAGGATATCCGGCAGTGGATGGCAGGGCTTGGGCAGGAAAGTTTTGTCGGCTCTTCTGGCCGCATTTTCCCCAGCGTCATGAAGGCCTCTCCTTTGCTGCGGGCGTGGCTTGCGCGGTTGCAGGGGCAGGGGGTCACGCTGCATCCGCGCACCCGCTGGACGGGCTGGGATGCAGCCGGGCATCTGACGTTTGCGCAGTCTCCCGCCAAAAATCCGTCTGAAGCAGGCGAGAGGGTGTCTGATGCAGCGGGGCAGGCACAAGACACCTCGCTTTTTGCCGCGCCGGACGCGGTCATTCTGGCATTAGGCGGGGCAAGCTGGCCACGTCTGGGGAGTGATGGCGGCTGGGTTTCTCTGCTGGAACAGCGGGGCGTTGCTGTCTCAGCTTTGCGTCCGTCGAATTGTGGCTTCCAGGTCGCGTGGTCAGAGCCTGTCCGGGAACGATTTGCCGGAACACCGCTCAAGCCGGTCGCACTCACGTTTGCGGGGCAGACCGTGCGGGGGGAACTGGTGGTGACGGCGTCCGGACTGGAAGGGGGCGCGCTCTATGCGTTATCTGCGCCGCTGCGGGAGCATCTGGCCCGGCATGGGGCGGCGGAGCTTTTGTGTGACCTGCGGCCCGATCTGTCTGTGCAGGATCTGGCAAAACGGCTGGCTGCTGTGCGCCCGCGTGAGAGCCTGTCCAACAAATTACGCAAGGCCCTGCGCCTGCCGCCGGTAGCGGTGGCCCTGTTGCGGGAGGCCGGGCCTGTGCCTGCGTCCATGCCCGCTCTGGCGGCACGAATTAAAGCCGTGCCTGTGCGGCTGACGGGCGTGGAGCCGCTGGCCCGCGCTATTTCCACCGCCGGAGGGATTACGCAGGCCGCGTGTGATGACCGGCTGATGCTGCGTGTGCTGCCCGGTGTTTTTGCGGCTGGTGAAATGCTGGACTGGGAGGCGCCGACGGGCGGTTATCTGCTGCACGCCTGCCTTGCAACCGGGCGGGGTGCCGCGCAGGGTGCGCTTGCATGGTTGCGGGAGACCCATCCGGAGCGGTATCGGATGCCCCTATGAGCAGCAACATGATCGTGATGGGTGATGTGCCGGGGGGTGGCCCGGCACGGATGGACCTTGCCGAACTTCTGGCCACCCGGCTTCTGGTGCAGGGCAATTCCGGGTCCGGCAAGTCGCATCTGCTGCGGCGTCTGCTGGAGCAGTCGGCCCGCATGGTGCAGCAGGCGATTATTGACCCGGAAGGCGATTTTGTCAGTCTGGCGGAAAAATTCGGCCATCTGGTGATAGACGGGGCCGAGTGTTCGGAAATGGCGCTGCATGCCGCCGGGGAACGGATGCGCATGCACCGGGCCTCTGTCGTGCTGAATCTGGAAGGTCTGGACGCAGACCAGCAGATGAAGTGGGCTGCGGCGTTTCTGGGCGGCATGTTCGAGGCCCCGCGAGACTACTGGTACCCCGTGCTGGTGGTGGTGGATGAAGCCCAGCTTTTTGCGCCTGCTGCCGCCGGTGAGGTCACGGATGAAGCCCGCCGCGCCTCGCTTGGCGCGATGACCAACCTGATGTGCCGTGGCCGTAAACGTGGTCTGGCAGGCATTATCGCCACGCAGCGTCTGGCCAAGCTGGCCAAGAACGTGGCAGCGGAAGCCTCCAACTTCCTTATGGGCCGTACCTTTCTGGATATCGACATGGCCCGCGCGGCGGACCTGCTGGGCATGGAGCGCCGACAGGCGGAAGCCTTCCGGGATCTGGCGCGGGGCACCTTTGTCGCCCTTGGTCCGGCGCTGAGCCGCAGGCCAATCCCCGTGCGGGTTGGCGCGGTGGAGACGGAAAGCCGGTCCGCTGGCCCGGTGCTGACACCGTTTGAACCAGCCTCAGCCCCGGTGCATGACCTGATTCTGGCCCCTGTGCCGCAGGCAGAAACATTTGCCCGACCCAGAAAGCCGCCTGCCGCCCCCCCGCCGGACCTGTTGAGCCAGCTTGCCGCGCATGGCGAGGCACAGGCCACCGCCCTGCAGGAAGAGCAGCAGCAGGAGGAACCGCCGGAAGATCAGGCCGAGCGGGAAGCCCGCATGAACGCCATTTTGCGGGACATGCTGGCGGATGATGAAACATCTTTCCGGGCTCCTGCCGTGCTGTATCAGGATTTTCTGGTGCGCTGCCGGATTGCCGGGCTGGGCCGCAATGCACTGGACCTCAAGGCGTTCAATCGCGCGCTGGCCACGGCCCGTAGCGGTGTGAGCGAGGATATGTCCACCACGCCGGACTGGCAGCAGGCGGAGGCGCTGGCCAACGCCCTGCCGGAAGACCTGCAATCCGTTTTCCTGTTTCTGGCGCGTGCGGCCATTGGCCGTCTGCCGTGCCCGTCCGATGCGGAAATTGCCCGCGTCTACGGCACGGTCTCGCAGGCGCGCGCCCGGCGTCTGGTGGAATGGCTGGAAGACCGGAATATCATTGTCCTGCGGGCTGACGGGATGGGCCGGCGCGTCATTACCGTCATTGGTCCGGGGTGGGAGACGCTGCCCGGCGTCCCTCAGGGGTGAAACTCCTTAAAAAAGTGCTGGTGTGCGGGCATGACGGGCGTGGCGTGCGGTGCTATAGGCCGAAGCATGACGGATGACCCGCCCTTTAGCCCGGCTCTGCTCCCGGCTGGCTTTGTAGACCTCCTGACCCCCGATGCCCGGACTGAGGCAGAAGGGGTTGCGACCCTTATGCGCGTGTTCGCCTCACATGGTTATGACCGTGTCAGGCCGCCGCTGATGGAGTTTGAGGAGACCCTGCTGGCGGGTTCGGGCGCGACTCTGGCGGACCAGAGCTTCCGCGTGATGGACCCGGATACCCGCAAGATGATGGTCCTGCGGCCCGATATCACCCCGCAGATTGCCCGTATGGCTGCGACTCGGCTTGGTGCCGCCCCGCGCCCCCTGCGTGTGTCCTATTCCGGGGCCTGTGTGGTGGTGATGCCTGCCGCTGCGGAAGAAAGCGGGCGGCAGATCATGCAGGCCGGGATTGAGCTGATTGGCCCGGACAGCCCGCAGGCGGACGCGGAAGTGATGTCCGTGGGGGCGGAAGCCCTTGCCCAGCTCGGGGTGCCGGAGGTCTCGTTTGACCTGACAATGCCGCCGCTGGTGCCCGCTTTGCTGGAAGAAGCGAGCATTTCCCCCAGCGTGCGCCCTGTACTGATGCGCGCTCTGGACCGTAAGGATGCCGCCGCTGTGGCGGAACTCGGCGGCTCGCTTTCCGAGACGCTGATTGCCCTGCTGCGGGCCGCAGGCCCGGCGGAGCAGGCGCTTGACCAGCTTGCCCATATCAGCCTGCCGCCGCGTGCCCGCGCCTTTAGTGAGCGTCTGGCCGCAACGGTTGCCGCCGTGCGCAAAACCGCGCCGGCTCTGCGGCTGACGGTTGACCCGGTCGAATTCCGTGGCTGGAAATATCATACCGGCGTGTGTGTGACGGTGTTTGCCGTCGGCCGCGCCGAAGAGCTTGGCCGTGGTGGCCGCTACCTCTCCAGTGATAATGAACCCGCCTGCGGGCTGACGTTCCGGCCGGATGTGCTGTTCCGCACCATTCCGCCTGCGCAGCCCTGCCCGCGCGTTTATCTTGCCCCGGATGCGGATGCACAGGTTGCAGCGCGTCTGCGGGCGGAAGGGCATGCCACGCTGGCGGCCCTGTCCTCCACGTCTCACGCCGCAAGTCCCGAACAGAACCGGGCCGAGGCGCAGCGTCTGGGGTGCAGCCACATTCTTTCCGGTGCAACGTGCACAAAGCTTGACTGACCCTTTCCACCACGGGGCATGGCTCAGCCTCCCCACAGGTTTTCAGGCAGATTTTCCAGGAGCAGACCGTTTATGTCCAACGTCACGGTGATCGGCGCCCAGTGGGGCGATGAAGGCAAAGGTAAAATTGTAGACTGGCTGGCCAGCCGGGCAGACATTGTTGTGCGCTTTCAGGGTGGCCACAATGCCGGGCATACGCTGGTTGTCGGCAATCAGGTTTACAAGCTTTCCCTGCTGCCCTCAGGGGTCGTCAGCGGCAAGCTGGGCATTATCGGCAACGGCGTGGTGGTGGACCCGCAGGCGCTGCTGGCGGAAATTGGCCGTATTCAGGAACAGGGGCTGACGGTGACGCCGGACACCCTGAAAATTGCGGAGAACGCTCCGCTGATCCTGCCCGTGCATGGTGCGCTGGACCGCGCGCGTGAAGCTGCCCGTGGGGACCGTAAGATTGGCACCACAGGCCGCGGGATCGGCCCGGCCTATGAAGATAAGGTGGCCCGCCGCGCCATCCGCCTGTGTGATCTGGCCGAGCCGGAAACGCTGGACTGGAAGCTGGACGAGCTGCTGCTGCACCACAACACGCTGCTGGCTGGTCTGGGTGCCGAGACGTTTAAAAAGGAAGAGCTGATGGCCTTCCTGACAGAAATTGCCCCCAAGGTGCTGCCGTTTATGGCGCCGACATGGGATATTCTGGATGAAGCCCGTCGCGGTGGCCGCCGGATCCTGTTTGAAGGCGCTCAGGCTGTGATGCTGGATGTGGACCACGGGACCTATCCGTTCGTCACCAGTTCCAACACTGTTGCCTCCAATGCAGGCACCGGGGCTGGCATGGGGCCGAACGCCGCCGGTTTCGTGCTGGGTATTGCTAAAGCCTATTGCACCCGCGTGGGGGAAGGGCCGTTCCCGACAGAACTGTTTGATGATGTTGGCCGCAAGATTGGTGAGCGCGGGCATGAGTTTGGCACGGTGACGGGGCGTCCGCGCCGCTGTGGCTGGTTTGATGCCATTCTGGTGCGCCATGCGGTGCGCGTGGGCGGTGTGAATGGTCTGGCGCTGACCAAGTTGGACGTGCTGGACGGGTTCGATGAAATCCGCATCTGCGTGGGCTATGATCTGGATGGTGAAAAAACCGACCGCTTCCCGTCCTCCCCGGCGGCGCAGGCCCGGATCAAGCCGATTTTTGAAACCATGGAAGGCTGGAAAGACACCACGCACGGTGCCCGCCGATGGGCCGACCTGCCGGCTCAAGCCATTAAATATGTGCGCCGGATTGAAGAACTGGTGGGAGCGCCCGTTACCCTGCTGTCCACCAGCCCGGACCGCGATGATACCATCCTGATGCGTGACCCGTTTGAAGACTGATTAAACATCCATTCTGAAAACGGCGTTCAGACCCGCTACGTGATTTTCGGCCTCCTCTTATCTGAGGATGCCGGGGGCACAAGGCGGGTCTTTTTTATCCAGAACGGCAGGGGGCCGTCAGTCGGCCTGCATAATGGCCATTTCCATGCCGTTGGGGTCCCGGAAATGGAAGCGGCGGCCACCGGGGAAGCTGAACGGCGCTTTGCTCAGAGTGCCTCCGGCCTGAATGACGGCCTTTTGTGCGGCCTCCAGATTTTCGACACACACAACAGGCAGGGGTGCCGCAGGGGCTTCTGTTGCGTCGCCCTGTAAGCCCAGATCTACGTTACCTGTCATGGTGCAGGCATAGTCCGGGCCAAAGTCTGTCAGGCTCCAGCCAAAAACGCTCTCGTAAAACGCTTTGGCTTCTTTCAGATTCCGGGCTGGTAATTCAACAAAATTGATATGCGCCATCCTGCTCTCCCCCTGTCTGCGCCGTGCCGGACGAAGCAGCACGCGGCTCTTTGTCAGCTTAAAAGCGGAGAGTCAGTTCGGGCAAGCAGGAGTGAGGGGGCAGGATGCGGGGCTTACAGGCAGGTTACGCAAGCACCTGCCACCTGAACCCGTGCAACCGGCAAACCTTGTAACCGGGCAAAACCCGTAAATGTTCCTGAACGGTGCCAGACGCCGTGTTGTCTGGAGCCAGCGCCGCCGTCAGGGCGTAGGGTGCATCGGGTTTTGCTGCATGGCCGTCGCGGTATCCGCGTCTGCAAACGCCCCGAAGAGACCAGACGCCGGATACAGTGCCCGGATACGCTCCTGCTGGGCTTTGTTTTCCAGCGTGGTGCAGATGCCTTCCAGCATCCCCAGTTCGAGCAGTCCGCGTTCAGAAAAGGAGCGGGAGATCTGGTTTTGCAGGGTCTGGAAAAAGGTTCTGCAGCGCTGCGGCAGAAATGTGCGAAAAATACTCATGCGAGCGTTTCCTGGAGGCGCATCCGGCACAATTGCCGGTCCGGCTCCTGAGCGCTCCATAATCCAGAATTCCGGAGCTTGCATAGAATGATTTTGCACCCCAGCAGAGCTTTCCCGGCAGAGGTCGTAAAGTGTGTAACTTTTGTGACACCGGTTGTTTTTCCTCAGTCCCCCGGCTTATTCTGCGCGCGAATCGCTATGGGGTGTTCATGACACACAATGCAAGTGTTCTCGTTGTTGAGGATGACCCGGCACTCTCCCGGCTGATCTGCTATAATCTGGAAAAGCAGGGCTATGACGTGCGGTTGGCGGGGGATGGCCATACAGCTCTTGACCAGATCAGCCGCCGTGCGCCGGACCTGATTTTGCTGGACTGGATGCTCCCCAATATTTCCGGGCTGGAAGTCTGCCGGCAGTTGAGAGAGCAGCCCAAAACAAAGTCCATCCCCATTATCATGCTCAGTGCGCGCGGGCAGGAGACGGACAGCGTGCGCGGGCTGGAAATTGGCGCGGATGATTATCTGATCAAGCCATTTGGCATGGAAACGCTTTTTGCGCGCGTTAAAGCCATGCTGCGGCGGCTGCCCCCTTCAGGCAATGTGCTCAAGTTTGAGTCTCTGGTGCTGGACCGCGTGGCGCACAAGGTGGAGCGCAACGGGCGTCTCCTGCCTCTGGGGCCGACGGAATACAGACTGCTGGAATTCCTGATGACGCATCCCGGTCAGGTTTTCTCGCGCGAGGAACTGCTGGAACAGGCATGGGAGCGCAGCTCCTGTGTGGAACTGCGCACTGTGGACGTGCATATCAGACGGCTGCGGCAGACGCTGAACGCAGGGGATGAGAAAGACCTGATCAGAACTGTCCGCGCCCGGGGATATGCACTTGATATGCCACAGGACTAAGAGCGTTCTGACGCAGCGGAGTGCCTGATCATGCATGAGGCACTCGTTGCTGTTGCAGGCGTGCTGGTTGGCAGCGGGCTGACCGCAAGCCTGCTGGCAGCCCGGCTCCGGCCGGAAAAAACAGAAACGCCCCGCTACACTCAGGACGATACGCTTCAGTTTTCCAGAACCGCCGTGCCGGAAGGGGTGGAACAGGTCATGGCCTGTGTGCCCGCGGCGACGATGGTGCTGGATGAGGAGCGTCGGCTGCATTATGCCTCACCAGAGGCACACCGGATTTTTGCGGATACGCTGGGCAGTATCAAACGGCACCCCGCTTTCCAGACGGCGCTGGACCGGCTGGCTGAGCGAAGCACAGAGGCTGCTGTCACGTCGGAAACGGCCCGTATTGTGCTGGATGTCCCGCATCACAGGGTCATACAGGCCCGTTTCCAGCAGCATGTTCTGCCTGCTGTGCTGTTTACTGGTGCGCGGGGTATGAGCGCCTCGACAGAACGCGCGCACAACGCACTGGTTTTTGTCGCGCTGTGTGATGAAACGGAAGCCGATAATACCGAGCGCCAGCATACGGATTTTGTCGCTTATGCCAGCCATGAACTGCGCACGCCGCTTGCTGCCCTCATGGGGTTTGTGGAAACGCTGCAAGGTCCGGCGGCGGATGACCCGGAAGCCCAGCAGGAATTTCTGGGGATCATGGCCGCACAGGGCAAGCGGATGCAGCATCTGCTGGATGATCTGCTCTATCTGTCCCGCGTACAGCGTGTAGAGCATCAGCGCCCGCGCGGGTCTGTGGCGCTGGCGGATCTGCTGGCCCGCCTGAAGGCCGAGTCTCAGGCGCTGTTCCGGCTAAAAAAAGTCAGGCTGACCATTGAGTCTGTGCCAGACCCGGCATGGTGCGTTGCCGCAGATACCAGCCAGCTTGTGCAGGTGCTGATCAACCTGATTGAAAACGCCGTCAAATATGGCTCCTTGCCGCATGATGGCGGCGCATCGCCCGCCCTGCACGTAACAGTCTCCTGCACGCTTGCTCCGCCCGATTCACGCTGGCCAGCCGGGCCGGGGGTTGTGCTGAGTGTGACGGATAACGGGCCGGGCATTGCCGCACGGCATCTGCCCCGGCTGACGGAGCATTTTTATCGTGTGCCCAAGACAGCCGCCTCCGTGCAGGGCAGCGGACTCGGGCTCGCCATTGTGCAGCATGTGGTCACGCGGCATGGCGGTCGCTTTGCGGTGGAAAGCACGGTGGGCAAGGGCACAACATGCAAAATCTGGCTGCCGCTTGCGGCTGCGTCCGCTGTCACAAAACCTTCATAAAATAGTCTTGAACATGTCATGCCGTGGCGAAGCTAAACCCGCTAAGGCTTGTCCCCGACGTAACGATTTGCGTCGTTATTTATGATGTCCAGGGATAAAACCGAAATGCGTCTTTCCTTCAGGCCTGCTCTGTGTCTGCTTGCTGCAACGTGCTTGACCGCTGCACTGCCGAGCATCTCCCGGGCTGAAAGCGTCACTGGCGCGGGTTCCAGCTTTGCCGCCCCGATTTATGAAGCCTGGGGTGAGACCGCCAAGACCGCCGCTGGCGTGACGGTAAACTACCAGAGCGTTGGCTCCAGCGCCGGACAGAATCAGGTTCTGGCAGGAACGGTTGATTTCGGTGCCTCCGATGCGCCGATGGATGCAAAAAAGATTGAATCCGCCGGTCTCTTTCAGTTCCCCACGGTTATGGGCGGCATTGTGCCCGTCATTAACATCCCGGGCATCAAGGCTGATGCGCTGCGCCTGAGCGGTGCTGTGCTGGCTGGCATTTATTCCGGTGAAATCACGGAATGGAATGACCCGAAAATTGCAGCCCTCAACCCGGGTGTAAAACTGCCTGATATGCCGGTTGCCCCTGTGCACCGTGCGGACGGGTCTGGCACCACGTTTGTCTTCACGTCCTATCTGGCCGGGGCTTCTGCCTCATGGCACGATTCTCTGGGTGCCAGCACCTCCATCTCATGGCCCGGTGGTCTGGGTGCCCGTGGGAATGATGGTGTTGCTGCAACTGTGCAGAACACGGAAGGCGCTATCGGGTATGTTGAATATGCCTATGCCAGCCGCAACCATCTGACGACTGTCAAGCTGCACAACCGTGCGGGTGAAGATGTTGCTGCAAATCAGGCAAGTTTTGCCCACGCAGCAGAAGCCGCCGACTGGCAGCATGCGTCTCACTTTGCGGTCAACCTGCTCGATACGCAGGGTAAAGGGGCCTGGCCGATTGTTTCCGCAACTTATGTGCTGACTCCGATCGCTCCGAAAAATGCTGCACGCGGTGAAGCCGTTCGCACGTTCTTCACCTGGGCGTTTGAAAAGGGTGATGCAACAGCACAGAAGCTGGATTATGTTGCTCTGCCGCAGGCTGTTAAAACCAGCATCCTGTCCGCATGGAAAAGCGCAAAATAATCCTTCCCTTATTTTATAAATACTTTTTAGAAGACTTTATAAAAAATCCTGTTCATAAAGTCTTTTGATATGTGAAGGCGGGCTGAATTATTCAGCCCGCCTTTTTTGTCATACAACTGTAACGAAAGCATCACGAAACCATCACGCACAAAGTGCGTTCGCCGGGATATTCAGCGTTCATCTTCTCTCCTCTGGAATGGCAATGATGCGCTGTAAACCGGTTATTTCATCTCTTGCGTTTGCTTCTTTTCTGATGGGTGGCGCAGCCCCCGTCGCAATGGCATCCTCCTCTGATGATGCGCAGATCCGCGCTCTTCGCCTTGAAATGGCGCAAATGCGCAAAGAGATGATGGGGCAGATCACAACGCTGAAATCCCGTCTCGCCCGCACAGAAAGCGTCTCTCACAAACAGGACCACATGAGCACCGCATCAGCTCATGGCGGTCGTGCTCATCGTGAGATTGCCTCCGGACCGGTTGACCCGAGCGTGCAGTTCAATGAACCCGCTCCCTTTGCAAACCGCATTCATCTGGCCAATGCCGGCACCCCGACGTCTGACCGCGGGGACGTCATGTCCTGGAAATCTTTCCGCGCTGCCACCAAGAGTGATGAAAACGTGCATGTCGGCGGCATGATCGTCGGCTTCCCGAAAGGTCGTTTCACGGTTGCGTCTGAAGATGGTGCTTACGGCCTGTCCATCGGTCTTGCGTTCCATGAAGATTTCGGCGGCTTCTTTAATTCCGGACCGCGCGGGAACGAAGCGCGTGGCGCGTTCAACAGCTTTACCAGCAACATGCGCCGCCTGCGTATCCCGTTCACCTTCCGCTACAAAAACTTTGTTGCGGCTGTGACACCTGACTTTGGCGCAAACCATAATGACGGATATGTCGGCCTGTATGAAGGCAACCTGAACTATACCGGCCTGCACAACACCATCCTGACGGTAGGCTACTTCCAGCCGCGCGTGACGGAAGAAGATTCCGAAAGCTCCAACGACTTCTTCACGCTTGAGCGTCCCAGCATTACCGACATGGTGCGTAACATCGCCGCGGGTGACGCCCGCTTTAGCGTTGGTGGTCTGCACTATGAAAAACGCTGGTGGATTGCAGGCTATTTCACCGGTCAGGAATGGGGTCACCGCAACGCATCTGACATGAGCAGCACGTATTACGGTGGTGGCAGCGGCTCTACGGTGGACAGCCAGACGGGTGCAACCCTGCGTGTTGCCGGGCGTCCGGTTGCGACGAAAAACTGGGATGTGCATATGGGCGCTTCCGGGATTTCTGCCTTCCGTCTGGCCTGTAACTCCACGGATGCCTATCACTGCTCACGCTCCACATCTTTCGGCCAGCGTCCTGAGTTTGACATTGGTGAAGCCAACCTGGCTGCAACCGGTGGCATCAGCAATGCCGCACAGGTCTGGGCTGCTGGTCCGGAACTGGGTGTTCGCTGGAAGCGCCTGATTGTGAAGGGTGAATACTATCACGTGGGTGTTCAGCGTGACGCGCCGGGCCTGAAATCTGCTGGTTTCCAGGGCTGGTATGGCTCTGCGGCTTACACGCTGTTCGGCAACCCGCGTCTGTATAATGAAAAAGAAGGTGCTTTCGGTGCTCCGGGTGTGCCGGAAGCTCAGGAATTTGACCCCGCCCGTAACCACTGGGGTGCGCTGGAAGTTGTCGGCCATTACAGTGTGATCGACCTCAACAGCCGCCTGAACGATGCCAACGCGAAGAACGTTGTGCGTGGTGGTCAGCAGACGGTCTGGACGGGTGGCCTGAACTGGTATCCCAACCGCCACTTCCGCATCATGCTTGATTACAGCCACTTCATCGTGTCCCGCAGCATGCAGGCCACAAACATCTACGGCCGCACGGGTAACTCCGTTGCTGCCCGTATTCAGGCAGGTTTCTAAAACACGGTCTGAAAGAGGCCTGACCGGGGCTCTTTCAGCACGATTGTCCTGACCGAATGATAAAAACCCCCTTCAGGGCCGCCTGAAGGGGGTTTTTTATGGTCTGTTTTTTAGAATGATCTTGTTGAAAATAGTATTTTGGAAAAAGGCTTTATCTAACAGTCCCTGTAAACAGAGACTGGGAGGACCGCCGTGCGAGCGCCACAATAGTCAGACCAGCCTGTTCCGCCAGCCGCAAAGCGCGGGTGGTTGGCGCGGAAATAGCGACCAGCGTTGAAAAACCCGCCAGAATGGCTTTCTGCACCATTTCAAAAGAGCAGCGGCTGGTAATCAGACAAAATCCTTCAGAAAAACAGACATTTTGACGAAGGCCTGCACCAATCAGTTTATCCAGTGCGTTGTGGCGGCCCACATCCTCACGGATCATGCGCAGGTTGCCATCTGCCGCGCACCATGCGGCACCATGTACCATATGCACCTGTGCGTTCAGCGTCTGATGCCCGGCCAGAGTGTTGACGGCGTGCCGGATAGCGGCAAGAGGGATGGGGGGCATGGCGGGCACAGTCGGCAGGGCCGTGTGCAGACTTTTCAGATCCTCGCTCCCGCAAACACCGCAGCCTGTCCGGCCCGTCATGGCGCGGCGCGACTGTAACAGCCGCCGGAAGTCCTCCCCGGCAATATCAAGAAAGAGGGTTACGCCATCTTCCCCGATCTCTGTTCTGACAGCTTTGATGGAGGAGGGGTGCGAGACAAGGCGCTCTGTAATGGAAAACCCATAGGCGTAGTCTTCAAGATCCTGAAGGCTTGCCATCATCACCGCGTAGGGCACACTGTTAAACACAAAGCTGACCGGGGTTTCTTCCGCAATGGCCAGTGTGGTCGTCTCTGTTTCCGTCTCGGTAAAACGGGTGACAGGCCAGTGGGTCATGACAAAGTCAGACACGGGTCAGGCCTCCATGGGCCAGTGCGCGGGCATAGGCGTAATCATCGGGTGTGTTGATATTGAAAAACAGATCCGGAGTGTGGTCAGGAAACACAACGTCCTGCACCCCCAGCGATGCGGCAAAACAGCGGATGCGGCGTTTGTCCGGACTGTCCGGTTGCTCAAGCCAGTGTTCCAGAGCAGGCCGGCACGCCACGGGCCAGCTTGCCACCAGATGATGCCGCCGGGTCTGTGTGACGGCAACAGCCGGGGCAGGTAGCAATTTGTGGGGCAGGTCCGCCGGAATAAACGGCGTGTCTCCGGGGACCGTGATCAGCACGGAACAGTTTAAGGTCTCTGCCCAGCGCAGGCCTTCCAGAATACCTGCCAGTGGCCCCATGTCAGCCTCGGTGTCTGGCAAAACAGGCAGGTTCCACGGTGCAAAACGCGCGGCATCCCCATTGGCGCTGATGGCCAGCGCGCTGCACTGGGGGCGGAGTGCTGTCAGCACGTAATCCAGCACCGTTTGAGTCCTGGAAAGGGGGAGAAGGGGCTTATCACATCCGCCAAGGCGGGAGCCGGAACCACCTGCCAGCACAAGGGCCGCAATGCGGGAGAGAGGGAGAGAGGCGCTCATAGTGCGGAGCATCGGCCTGTTGCTTTGGGGAGGCAAGGGCTTTTCCGCCGCATAAAAAAGGTGGCCCGCTTGACGCGAGCCACCTGACCGTAAAGCCCAATAAACCGGACGCTGGCCGGGTTTTAGCGGGGCAGGACGTTCTTATATGCCACCATGCACTGCACATAGGCATTGTTGTACTGGGTCTGGATGTCGCCCTGCTGGCTGCGGGAATACGCCCCACCGCCCAGCGCGCCGCCCAGAGCACCCGCACCGGCACCAATACCGGCGCCAGCCCCGCCGCCCGCAGCAGCGCCCAGACCAGCACCCAGAGCCGTTGCGGCCAGACCGCCGTAAAGAGCCTTACGGTTCTGGCTGCCGGCCTGCCCCTGCACAGCGGCACTAGCCTGAGAGCGGCAGAAATTCTGCTCCTGCTGGAACGTGGCGTAATTCTTGCCCGGGCCGGGCAGCACCATGGCGGTCGGGCCCATCGGTGTTTCTGCGCAGGCAGTCAGCAGAAGCGCCGGAAGAAGAACGAGAGACGCTTTTTTGAAGCTCATGACACACACTCTTGTTGAAATTGGACACGTGTTAAACACCAGATTCTGGCATTTTTTTGAGCACAGGCAAATCATTTAATGAGCAGCCGCAGCAGCTTGTCTGTGGCGCGCGGGGGACGGCCTGCACGCTTGTTCCGTAAGGCTTTTCTGGCTGAGGGCCAGTGCCTCCGGGCTGCACGGCGTCTGTGCAGCGGCAGAGCAGAACCGGCTGTGCAGCAGGAGTGGCGCACCTTCTCCCGCCTGCGGGCGTATGGGCCGGGCCAGCCGTAACTGTTCCAGAGACTGATGGAAGACCCGGAAGCGCACATCTTTCTGCCCATCCGGTAACCGCCACAGTTCAAAGGCCAGCGTGGTATCCGGGGCGGTCCGGTCCGGCTGGTCCGTAAAGGACCAGTCCAGCCCAAAAAGCGTAGCCAGCATGTCCAGCGTTGTATCGTGCCCGGCAAACAGGATCAGGCGGGCAGAGGGTGGCAGAGCCGAGCCGTCTGGCAATGGCACAGGCTCGTCAGCGAGGCTTTTAAGCAGGCCTTCAGCCAGAACATGCCCGCGGGGCACGACAATGGCCGGGAGCCGCCTGAGTCTGTCACTCAGCAGGGCATGAGCAGGCAGAACAGTGGCGAGAAGCTGGCGCGTTCTGGCGTCCTTGTCCTCTGGTGTTAAAGCCGCGTTGGCAAAGGCTGTGGAGGGGAGGCCCTCCACATATTCCAGCAACAGATTTTCCGCCGTGGAACTGCTGAGAGTGAGGCCGCCAGTGGTGTGCGGCTGATCCTTTTTCCATGACAGTACAGCCGGGGCTGAAAAACAGGGGCCGGTGCGCTGCTGGCACCCGGCGGGCGCAAAGACCGCCTGAAGGGCTGCCTCAGCGTTTGCTTCTGGGCTGCCCGGTGTGGTGGCCTGCTGGAATGCCTGGGCGAGGGGCGGCATGACGTCCTGCAGCTCAAGGCGTGCCTGCCCGGCGGCGAGAGCATTGAACAGCGGGTCATGCTGGCCAGCAGGCAGGCTGTGCGCCGTGCTGGTGCAGCCTTGCGTCAGGGCATGGCTCAGAATATCGCCGCTCTGGCGGGTGCGGTTGTCTGCGGCATCCGCCCACACAAAAATGGCGGCGGCAGAGGCGCAGGGTGTGGAAGACTGCGTGATCAGAGGCGCGTACCAGTGGTGCAGAAACGTGCCCATCACGGCCAGATTGGCGCGACCATGGTCCGTCAGTTCACCCGGCGGAACGGGCCAGACAGACCAGACCCGGCCTGTCTGCTTTTCCAGCGTGCTAAGGGGTTTGGTCGGGCTGCGGATGCCATGCCGGGAAACCAGCAGGACTTTTTCCAGCACTGCGCCGGAAGAGGGGGCCGCAGCCCGGGCAGGCTCGGCATGGGCGCTGAACGGCGCGGTGAGGCTGACGGCGCAGCTTGCAAGGATCAGGCAGGACAGAAAGCGGACAGAAAGCATAAGTCTGCATAGCACAGACTGAGTGCATCAGGGGACGCTGGCCCGACTTTCCGTTTTTGCACGCATAAGGGGCCGCACTGATGGTTCAGGTCCGGCTGTCCCCGGACAGGGTTGCTCAGGTCAGGCGGGTGACCAGAAGCTGGTTGATGCGGAAGCCTTCCACGTCCACCACCTCAAACCGGAAACCGCCCGCATCCACGCGGTCCGCCTTGCGGGCCATGCGGCGCAGGCGGTGCATGACAAACCCGCCAACGGTATCAAACTGGGCGCTGTCTGGCAGTTCAATCACATGCAGTTCCCGCATGACGTCCCCGATCGGGGCGGCGCCGTCAATCAGCCAGGAGTTTTCATCACGCCGCACAATGGCCTGTTCCTCAAACGGGTTGGCCAGACCATCCATGAGCGCGCCCATGATGTCCTTGAACGTAATCAGCCCAACAACCAGCCCGTATTCATTCACAATCAGGGCAAAGCCCACGCCATGCGTATCAAACTGGGCCAGCGTATCCCACAGGTTGAGCGTTTCCGGCACGGACAGCACATCCCGCCGCATCCGGAAAATCGGGTTGCCGCGCAGGGCCGGGCCTTCCGGAATGCTGGCCGGGTCCACCACAGAAGCCAGAACGTCTTCCGCACGGATGGAGCCAATAACCTTGTCCAGCCCGCCGTCACACAGCGGGTAGCGGGAATAGGGTTTGGCCCGCACTTTTTCATGGTTGTTTTCCGCGCTGTCCTGCACGTCCAGATAGACAATTTCATCACGCGGGGTCATGGCGGATGTGACGGAACGGTCCTGCAAACCCAGTACGTTCTGGATCATCTGGTGTTCCTGCTCCAGCAGCACGCCCGAGGCCGTGCCAGCCGCCAGAATGGCGCGCAGGTCTTCCGGAGTGACGGGCTCCACAGCGGATGCCGCGGGGATTTTCATGGCCCGCAGAACAGCATCCGAGACTTTGGAGAAGATCCATACAAACGGATACAGCACCCGCAGGGCCAGCTTGGGGAACCAGCCGATGGACAGCGCGACTTTATCCGGCGCGTTCATGGCGACGCGTTTGGGCAGCAGATCGGCAAACAGCACGAACAGGCCCGTGACCATAATAAAGCTGACGGCTGAGCCGGTTTTTTCCGCCAGTCCGTCCGGCAGGCCCCAGTAGCGCAGCAGCGCACCACAGGGCGGGGAGAGCATTTCCGAGCTGACAATACCGCCCAGAATCCCCACCCCGTTCAGGCAGATCTGGAGAACAGTAATAACCTGACCACTATTCCGGCGCAGGGCCAGAAAGGCCTGTGCCCGCTTATCACCCGCTTCTGCCCGGGACCGGAGACGGACGTCCCGGGCGGCGGCAAAGGAAATCTCGGAGAGAGAAATCAGGATACTGACAGCAATCAGCAGGAAGAGGGCGAGAAAACCGGAAAGAAAAAGGATCAAGACACGCTCGGGGTTCAATAAGAAACAGCTTATTGGGCAAGGTTATACCTTCGGCCTTTTTAAAATCCTAATTTATTTTCCCAGATTTGGCCGAGCAGCCCTGAGCGCCCAGCGGCTTTGTGATCACCCTTTTCTAAAAAAGAGCGTAGTGGGGTGATCTTCAACGCAAAAAGGGCGTTGAGCGTTTTGAAGGAGATAGACCATGTTCCCAGCCTTGCTCATCGAAAAAATGTCCGAAGGTGCCCAGAATGTCAGAGAGCAGTCTCTGTCAGACGCTCAGTTGCCCGAGGGGGATGTTACGGTACGGGTCGAGTGGTCTACCCTGAACTACAAGGATGCCCTCGCCATTACCGGCAAGGGGCCGATTGTGCGGTCTTACCCGATGGTGCCGGGCATTGACTGTGCGGGAACGGTTGAGACGTCCTCCCATCCCGGTCTGGTGGCTGGCCAGCGTGTTGTGCTGAATGGCTGGGGGGCCGGGGAAAGTCACTGGGGCGGTCTGGCTGAGCGGGTGCGCGTGCCGGGAGACTGGCTGATTCCGCTTCCCTCCGCGCTGAGTGCCCGGCAGGCCATGGCGCTCGGGACGGCGGGGTATACCGCCATGCTGTGCGTACGCGCCCTGATCCGTGAAGGCGTGACGCCCAAAAGCGGCCCGATTGTCGTGACGGGCGCGTCCGGTGGTGTCGGCAGTGTTGCGCTGATGCTGCTGAGCAAGCTGGGGTATGAAGTGACGGCCGTAACCGGCCACCCGGAAGAAGAACCGGTGCTGCGGAAGCTCGGGGCCTCGGATATTCTGCCGCGTCAGACGCTGCTGCGGATGACACGCCCTCTGGAAAAAGCACAATGGGCCGGTGCGGTCGATGTGGCCGGGGGAGCCGTGCTGGCGGCCATCTGTGCGTCCATGAAATATCAGGGTGTGGTGACGGCCTGTGGTCTTGCGGCGGGCATGGATTTTCCCGCGACGGTTGCGCCCTTCATCCTGCGTGGGGTCACGCTGGTAGGGATTGATAGCGTCTATTGCCCGAAGGAAGAGCGTCTCGCCGCATGGCAGCAACTGGCCGAGCTGATCGACCCGGAAAAGCTGAACGGTATTCTGACAGAAATCACGCTGCCGGACGTGAAGCAGGCGGCGGCGGATCTTCTGGACGGCAAAATCAGAGGCCGCATTCTGGTCAGACTGGCTGCCCCTGAAAACGCCGGGTAAGGGCGCGCAAGGCAGACATAAAAAAATACCGGGAAAGCGGCTTTTGCTTCCCCGGTATTCTCAACTGATCGTCTAAAAACGTCAGTGCTGGAAATCAGGCTTCCAGACCACCATCCACCGGCAGGGCTGCACCGGTGATGTATCCAGCCTGCGGGCTGGCGAGGAAGGAGACCATGCTGGCAATATCCTGCACCGAGCCGTATTTGCCAGTTGCCACAAAACTGCTGATCAGCTTGGCAACGTCCCCTGTTGCGGGGTTCATGTCCGTATCAATCGGACCGGGTTCCACCACGTTGGCGGTAATGCCTTTGGGGCCAAGGTCCCGCGCAACGCCCTGTGCAAAGCCGCGCAGGGCTGCCTTGGTAGCGGCATAGAGAGAAATACCGGGGAAGGGCGCGCGTGCGCCAAAAGCGGACCCGATGAAAATAATGCGCCCGCCTTCCTTCATGTGCTTCACCGCTTCCATGGTTTCCACCATCACGGCGCGCACGTTCAGGTTCAGCACATGCTCAATCTGCTCAACGCTCATTTCGCCAATCGGGCCATACGGATACGTCCCGGCGTTGCAGACCAGCGTATCAATACGGCCAAAGTCCTTAACCGTTTCAGCAACGCCTGTCTGGTTGCCCTTCACTGTGGTGCCGTCAGCCTGAATACACAGGGCTTTACGCCCCTGCGCGCGGACCTTCGCGGCCGTGGCTTCGGCGGCGTCTGCGTTACGGGCATAGGTCAGGGCGATATCAAACCCGTCTTTAGCCAGAGCTTCCGCAATACCGGCCCCGATGCCGCGGCTACCACCAGTGATCAGTGCTACACGTTGTGTCATGCTCAGAACTCCTGTTTGAAAAAAAGAAGGGGATGAACGCTCAGGCCTGCGGGAGGCCGAGCATGAGGGCAATATTCTGCAACGCCGCGCCGGAGGCCCCTTTACCAAGGTTATCCAGCCGCGCTGTCAGCACTGCCTGACGGGAATGGGGGGCGCCATGCACCCGCAGTTCCATTGTGTCACGCCCCGCCAGAGCCTCTGCCGAGAGTTTTGGCTCCGCGGCCAGCACATGCACGCGGTCCTGCCCCGCATAACGGGCCGCCAGTGCGGTGTGCAGGTCCTCCACCGTCACGCCGCCATTCAGGTCATCCAGATGCAGGGGGATGGAAACAATCATTCCTTGTGCAAAATGCCCGACAGAGGGCACAAAAACCGGGCGGCGCGTCAGACCGGCATGCAGGTGGATTTCCGGCACATGCTTGTGCTCCAGCCCGAGGCCATAGAGCTCAAACGCCGGTCCACCGTCCCGCGTATGCGCTTCAATCATCGCGCGGCCACCGCCGGAATAGCCGCTGACCGCATTTACACACACCGGATAATGCGGCTCCATAATGCCCGCCTCAATCAGCGGGCGCAGAAGTGCTATGGCTCCCGTAGGATAGCAGCCGGGGTTTGAAACGCGGGGGGCAGCCTGAATGGCCTCGCTCTGTGCGGCAGAAAGCTCCGGAAAACCATAGACCCAGCCCGGCGCTGTACGGAACGCCGTGCTGGCGTCCAGAATACGGGGGGCGTTTTCCCCGAGCGTTTCGGCTATTGTCACGGCCTCACGGGATGCATCATCCGGCAGGCACAGCACAACCAGATCCGCCGCTGCCATGGCGTCCTTACGGGCGGCCGGATCTTTGCGGCGGGTGTGGTCAATGGAGTGGATGCGCACGGGCAGGGCAGACAGACGGTCCCGGATACCCAGACCGGTGGTGCCTGCTTCCCCATCGATAAAAATAACGGGCTGCTGTGTCATGCCTTTATCCTCCACCCTGATACCGGGAGGCTCCCTGTCTCCGCCCTGTCCACGGAGTTGTGGCGTGCGGGCTGTTCGGTCTCTCTGCTTCCGCATATACGGGGTAAGTCCCTTGTGGCGGAAGGGGGATGCGTGAAAAACACCTTGCCGGTGCAGGGCTGATATGCGGGAAAACACACAGAATTGAAGGGAGCGCAGGGGGGCATGGTCGCAAAAAATATTGCCAGTTCAGGGGCTGTTTTGCCTGAAACAGTCGGCCAGACGGATGCCGCCCGTGAGCTGACGCGCCTTGTGGCGCTGATGGCCCGCCTGCGGGACCCGGAGCATGGCTGTCCGTGGGATAAAGAACAGACGCATGAAACCATAGCCCCCTACGCCATTGAAGAGGCGTATGAGGTTCTGGATGCCATCCAGAAGCAGGACTGGAACGCCTTTCCGGATGAACTGGGGGATCTGCTGTTGCAGGTGGTCTATCAGGCGCGTCTGGCGGAAGAGGAAGGGCATTTTGATTTTGCGACTGTTGCCCGCCTGATTACCGAGAAAATGATCCGTCGCCACCCGCATGTGACGTTCGGGCCGGATGTGCTGGGTTCCGGGCAGCAGGCAGCTGCCGTCCGGACAACGGCCGACGCGATGCCGGGACAGTGGGAGCAGCTTAAAGAAAAAGAGCGACAGACGCTGAGTGCGCCGGGCCAGAAGTCCAGCGCGCTGGCCGGTATTCCACCCGCCTTACCCGCCTTGCTGCGGGCCTCAAAAATTGCGTCTCGGGCGGCCCGCGTCGGGTTTGACTGGCCGGATGTGCAGGGCGTTGTGGCCAAGGTGCATGAGGAAATGGAAGAGTTTGCCGTGGAAATGGAGGCAAATGACCGCGCCAGAATGCAGGATGAACTGGGGGATGTCCTGTTCTCGCTCGCCAGTCTGGCCAGACGGCTGAAGCTGGACCCGGAGGCCTGCCTGCGTCAGGCGTGTGACAAGTTTACCCGCCGCTTTCAGGCGGTGGAGGCGGAACTGGCGGCAGAAGGCCGGTCCATGCAGGATGAACCGGTGGCATATCTGGATGATGTCTGGGACCGCGTTAAAAAGCGTGAAGGCTGAACAGGGGATTTAAAATGTAAAAAACCGGCCCCCTCTGCGGAAGGAGCCGGTTTTTAGCATGTGAACAGAGGGTGGGCTGATCAGTCTTTGGACGGCGCTTCCGTGCTTGCGGTTTCGACGCCGCCAGCCAGATAGTCCATCAGCCTGCGGGAGAACGCATTCACGTCTTTCGGCGGCTCACCATTCTGGATGCTGGCAACATCCAGCAGGATATGGGCCAGTGTGTCCACAGATTTTCCGTCTTTAACCAGTCCCGCCAGATGGTGGATGATCGGATGGGCCGGGTTGAGTTCCAGCACCGGCGTGACAGGCGGAAGGCTCTGGCCGCTGCGCTGCATGAGCTTTTGCAGTTGCAGGTCCGGGCCGCCTTCTGGTGCTGTCAGCACCATGGCGCTGTTGACCAGACGGTCTGTGGCGCGAATGTCGGACACGGTTTCACCCAGCGCGGTTTTCAGCGCAGGGACCAGTGTTTCCATGTCGGCTTTTTCTGCATCGCTTTCTGCTGGCGCACCGAATTTTTCAAGGTCCGTCTGGCCCTGTGCCACATTGCGCAGGGCTTTGCCTTCATACGTGCCCAGACGTTCCGGCCAGAAGGAATCCACCGCGTCAGACAGCAGCAGGACTTCCACGCCACGCGCCCTGAAGCCTTCAATCTGCGGGGACGCCGCCAGTGTTTCCGCGTTGTCGCCCGTCAGATAATAAATTGCGTCCTGCTCGGGCTTCATGCGGCTGATATAGGCATCCAGAGAGATCAGCCCTTCGACAGCACTGGAGCGGAAGCGGCTGAGGGCTGCAACCTCCGTGCGGTGTGCCGGGTCATCCCACATGCCTTCCTTCAGCACCGGGCCGAAGTTTTCCCAGAAGCTGGCATAGGCCTCTTCATCCTTGGCGCGGGTTTTGAGTTCGCCCATCACCTTGTTGGTCACGGCCTTGCGGATACGGGCCAGAACCGGGGTGGCCTGAAGCATTTCACGCGAGACGTTCAGCGGCAGGTCTTCCGTATCCACAACGCCCTGCACAAAGCGCAGCCATGTGGGCAGGATCTCGGCTTCATCCGTGATGAACATGCGGCGGACATGCAGCCGGACGCGGCTTTCGCGCGTCTGCTCGGCAAATTCAAACGGGCGGCTGCCCGGTACAAACAGCAGGGCGGAGAATTCAATGGTGCCTTCAGCGCGCCAGTGCAGCGTATCCCACGGCGTATCGAAATTATGGGTCAGGTGACGATAGAATTCGTTGAGCTGATCGTCCGTAATTTCGCTGCGCGGCTTGCGCCACAGGGCTGTACCCTCGTTCGCGGCTTCTTCCTTGCCGTCTTTTGTAATGGTGACAGGCCATGCAATATGGTCAGACCATTTGCGGATAACAGCTTCCAGACGCCAGCTATCAAGGAACTCGTCTGCGTCTTCCTTGATATGCAGCGTAATGTCCGTCCCGGCTTTTTCCCGCGTGGCGGGGGCCAGCGTGTAGGAGCCTTTGCCGTCGGACGTCCAGCGCCAGGCCTCGTCCGAACCTGCGCGACGGGAGACGACGTCAACCTTGTCCGCCACCATAAACGCGGCGTAAAAGCCCACGCCAAACTGGCCGATCAGGTTCGGGCGGTCTTCCGGCTTTGCACTTTCCAGCTTCTGGCCAAAGGCCCGCGTGCCGGATTTGGCGATTGTGCCCAGATTGGAGACCAGCTCTTCCTTGCTCATCCCCGCGCCATCATCGCTGATGGTCAGCAGGCGGGCGTCTTTTTCCGGGTTGATGCGGATTTTGGCATCTTCCGGCAGCGCGCGGGCGCCATCGGTCAGAGCCTCAAAACGGCGGCGGTCTGTGGCATCGGCTGCGTTGGCAACCAGTTCACGCAGAAAAATTTCCCGTTCAGAATAGAGCGAATGCACAACAAGGTCGAGCAGCCGCCCGACTTCCGCGCTGAATTCCCGTGTTTCGCTGCCCTGTGCGGGCGTGGCGCCCGTGGCTGTTTCAGTCATCTCATTCCCCGCATTCATGCGTCATACTGCATCATGAGCGCAGCAGCCTTTGCCATCAGGCCAAACGCTGCCACCTCCTGCATGAACTAAGAAATGAGATGAACGGGAGATTTTTTCAATATCTCCCGGTGCAGAATGTTATCGGTTTTTCAGGGTTTCAGCCGTGCATTTGCCCGTACGGAAGAAGGACCATTCCTCGCAACTGTTGCCATCAGGCATGTGGCAGATGCCATACTGCCCGCCAGAGGCCCCGGTGCGGATTTCCAGCTTGCCGCCTGCGTTGATGCAGTGGACGGAGGCCGGGTTTGCCATGCCAATCAGCTTGCTGCGTTGCGGGGAGGTCGCGGCGGGCGTGGTCGTGGTGCCTGTGGCAGGGGCTGTCTGTGTGGTCACGCCCTGTGGCAGAGCGGTGCCGGAGGTGGAACCGTTTGCAGGCTCTCCGGCTGTGGCGGGGGCCGTCTGGCACGCGGCCAGTGCCAGCATGGCCGCACCCAGCATGGCCGTGCCGGTCAGTTTTTTACGGCGTGTGCCGAAAGAGGCAGAAAATACGTTGATCATGTGTGTCTTCTCCTGAATATGGCTCTGGTCGCGTGCCAGCCAGCCCGGTGCGTGCGGCATGTCCTGTGCTGAAAGCATTACGGCATCAGGGTATAAATGCGGCACTCTGGTCAAATTTCTCTCACACTCAAAAACGGAGGGCCCTGTGGCATCCATCTGGAAAAGAGTCAGAGCAGCCTTTGCGCAGGTGTTCCGCCACGGGCCGGGCCGGAAGCAGCCTGACGCCCGTAAGCCGCTGGCCGTGTTTACCATGGTTTATAATGAACACCGTATGTTGCCTGTCTGGGCCGCATATTACCGCGCGCAGGCAGGGGCGGGAAATATTTTCGTTCTCGATCACGGGAGTGACAGCCTGCCCGACCTGCCCGGATGTGAGGTTACACCCCTCAAACGGGCCGAACTGGATGAGGTTGACCGCTGTGCGCAGATCCAGGCGTTTCAGAAAAAGCTCCTCAAAAAATATCGGACGGTGCTTTTCACGGATTGTGATGAATTTCTGGTAGCGGACCCTGCGCGGTTTGCGTCCTTGCAGGAGTATGCCGCCCATGCGCCGGCGACCAGTATCCGCTGTGTCGGGGTAGATGTTATTGCGGCTGCACAGGATCTTTCGCCTGTGCAATGGGATCATCCCATTTTGGTGCAGCGACCTTATGGCGCGGTCAGAGTCTGGTCCTGTAAAACCCTGCTGTCTTCCGTACCTCTGACGTGGGGGCCGGGTTTCCATGACTGCAAAGAACACAAAACGCTGGATACAGCATTGTGGATGTTTCACCTGAAATATGCGGATGAAGACGTCGTGCTTAAGCGTCTCAGTGTTACTCGTGCGTTGCCATGGAGTGCGCAGGCCCGGGCTTTGCGACACGGAGAATCGCACCGTATGGAAGATCAGGCAATGGTCGGGTTTATCAGAGCTTTCCAGAAAACCCGTTCGGAAACATCTTTAGACACGCTTGATCTTGCCGGGATTGTCACTGCCGGGGGAGAAAGCGGTCTGCACAGAATTCCAGAGCGCTTTTTGAGCGCTTTCTGAAAACGCACGCTCTAGCCATTGATTTCGCGCGTCTGGAGGGCAGTCGTCAGGCGTTCTGTCATTTGGGCAAGAGCGCGTTGCAGGTCAGAGAAGCCAGTGTGTTTTTCGCGCGTTTTTTCATCCATATACAGGCTGCGACGCATTTCAATTTGTAAGGCATGCAGGCCCTCACGCGGGCGGCCATAATGCTGTGTAATATATCCCCCGGCATAAGGCGTGTTGCGGGAGGTTTTAAAGCCCATGCCCTGTAGCACCTCTTCAGCGGCCTGTATCAGGAGGCCGGAGCAGCTTGCGCCGTGCGCGTCTCCGAGCACAAAGTCCGGGCTTCCGGCCTCCGGCGCGTCTGGCATGGAATGAAGGTCCAGCAGCAAGCTGATGCCATGCCGGGCATGGGTCTTGCGCAGGGCTGCGGCCAGAGTGGCGTGGTAGGGCATCCAGTAATCCCGGATTCGCAGGGCGGCGTCCATGAATGGCATCCGGGCGCGGTAAATCTGGCGGTTATCAGCCACAATGCGGGGTACGGACCCAAGGCCCGCCAGCCCCCGGTATGTAGCCCGCACAAATGCCGGAACCGGCGTATTGAACATGCGCGGGTCCAGATCCCACGCGGCCCGGTTCACATCACAGAAAACACGAGGGAAGGTCGCGTGGACAAACATGGGGCCGAGGGCGTGCGCGCTGGCCGCCAGTTCTTCCACATAGCTGTCTTCTCCGCTGCGCAGAATGTTCAGCGGCTGGCGGCTCTCCCGCACAAAGGCTTCAGGGTAAAAGCGGCCGGAATGCGGGGAGGCCAGTACCACAGGGGTGTCCGGCTGGCCGGAGACCAGCACAGGAGCAGGGGCCTGCACGCGGTCTGCCTCCTGCGGAAGGCTGGCGGGCACGCCCGGTAAGACACGGGCCAGACCCCGTTGAATCAGGCTATGCGTAATATTTTTCATCCGGCTATCATTGAGGGCTTGCACTTTGAACGCAAGCACGATAGAACGCGGCCCACGGTCAAAGATGGGCGCATAGCTCAGCGGTAGAGCACTACCTTGACATGGTAGGGGTCACAGGTTCAATCCCTGTTGCGCCCACCATCTTTGACCGGTGATTTCTGCGGCTTTGCCAGAAAATTTATTCCCTGAAAATAGTTTCGTTAGTGGCACCCGGATGCTGCGTGCAGGCTTTGCCTGATCTGTGAATCTGTGCCTGACGCATGCCCTCAGAAAATTTCCTTGTGACTGATTGCTGTTTCACAGGAAGGCTTTTCTCAATCTGTTAAATTTTCCTGTTTTTTCTCGCGTTCGGCTGTCACGCTCAGTTTCTGATAGATGCCGAGCGCAAGCACGATCCCCGTGGCGACAAGTAGCAGAGAGGCGGGGTAGAGGATGGTCGCGGGGCTTTCCTTGTTTGTTTCAAAAATACCGACCAGCCCTTCAACAAACACAGCGATAATAATTGATGTGATGAATTTTGTCAGGCTGGTCCGGGCTTCTGCCAGAGTCTGCTTGCCACGGGAGAGAATGACTTCTTCTTCCATGAAATATTTGGCGACATCAAACACCGCCATGGAAATAACGACATAGCTGATGGCATGCACCACCGCCTTCTGTCCGTCCTGCCAGGAATGCAGGAGTGTTTCTATCAGGCCAGACATCCCAAATGCGGCCAGAAGCACAGCAAGCAGCATGAGCATGACGCTGCCGATTGCAAACGTCAGGCGGGATAAATAGTGCATCAGGAACCCTCTCCTCCTTCTCTCAGAATGCCTCTGGTGCAGGCATGTCTGTATAGAGACGTTCGGACAGGTCCTCTGTTTCCCTAAATTTTAAGGCGCGCGTTGCTCTCTGGCAGGGAGCCACAACGGGCGCGGCGCGTTAGCCCCCGATGTGGCCGGAAAGAACCAGTGCGGTGGAGGCAGAATGCGTTTTGCTGTTCTGTGCGTCCCGGCGGGCCTGAAGCGGAGTGTAATTGGGTTGTTCCCAGATATAGAGAAGCGTTTTGCGAAGTGTCTCATGAACGGCTTCGCGCCATTTTTCATTGGAAGGTGCTGAGCCGGTCGTGGGCTGAAGGCGTGTCATAGCAAGTGTCTTCTGCTGTTTGGAAGCGGAACTGACGGCGTTCTAGCACCATCATGTCAGGTCGGATGTGACGTTTCTATGAAATAAAAAGAAGAAACATTTTGTTAATATACGCAGCAAAGAGCGTCATACTGGGGCCATTATTGCCCATTATTTTGAACGATCACAGTATTGAGAGGATATCATGACGGCATTCTGGGCGTACTGGCTGGCTTTAAAGGATGGGGTGCGCAAAGTCCGTCTCTCCATCCGGCAACGGCGCAGGCTTCGGCGCGCCTGTTCAGAAAATGTCGGGTGTCTTTAATGCTGCGTGAATGGTGCGTGGCCGGGGAGTGGTCTGAGCCATAGCCGGGTCGTTTAGCTATTTTGTAAAAAAGCCCCGCCTCCTGAGGAGAGCGGGGCTTTTTTACAAAGGCGGGGCAAGAAAACCTTGCCCCGTTCAGTGCTGTTATTTGCGGTCACCAGAAAAGGTGTTGCTGATATCTTTTCCGGCTTTATCGCCCCAGTTACCAATAGCTTTGCCCGTCCGCTTGCCCCAGTTTTTGGTGGATTTTGCGGCGTCAGACGTACCTTCTTTGGTCTTGTCCCAGGCTTTCTCAGTCCCGCTTTTGGTTTTATCCCAGGCGTTGTTTGTGCCTTCCTTGGTCTTGTCCCAAGCCTTTTCGGACCCGTTTTTGGTTTTATCCCAGGCATTGCTGGTGCCATCCTTGGTCTTATCCCAGGCTTTTTCGGACCCGCTTTTGGTTTTATCCCATGCGTTGCTGGTGCCGTCCTTGGTCTTATCCCAGGCTTTTTCGGACCCGCTTTTGGTTTTATCCCAAGCGTTGCTGGTGCCTTGCTTGGTCTTGTCCCAAGCCTTTTCGGACCCGCTTTTGGTTTTATCCCAGGCGTTGCTGGTGCCTTGCTTGGTCTTGTCCCATGCCTTTTCAGACCCGCTCTTGGTTTTATCCCACGCGTTATCTGTTGCCTGACGTGTGTCGTTCCATGCCCGGTTCACGGCGCCCTGCTCTTCAGCATGGGCTGCGGGCAGGGTGAGGGTGAAGGCCGCAGCCCCCAGCATTGTGGTCAGGGCGGTCCGGAATGTCGCAAACGTCATTGAAATAGCCTCCATACGATTTTTGCTACGTTACAAATGTCTTGCCGTGGCTTTATGGCAAATATGAGATCAGCCCATGCCGGGGCAGAGCGTGACCTCGCTTCAGTCCTCACGGCGTAACGTCTTGAACTGCCAGAAGGTTTCGTCAGGTGCGGGGAATGCAATCCAGAGCTGCCTGCAGGATATAGGCTGCGGCGAGCTGATCCACGACTTCATTGCGTTTGCTGCGTGAGAGGTCTGCTTCCTCAATCAGCATCCGGTTGACGGCAGAGGAGGAGAGCCGTTCATCCCACAGGCACACGGGCAGGCCAGTCTGTTCAGAAAGGGCAGTCGCCCAGTCCTTGCTGGCCTGCGCGGCGGGGCCGAAGGTGCCATCCAGTGAGAGCGGAATGCCCACCACCATGCCGCCAATGCCATGCTTTGCCGCCAGCGCGCGGATATGCTCCGCCATGGCGCCCAGCTTGCCGCGCTTTACAGTCTCCAGCGGGGTCGCCACCATGCGGGAGACATCGGACAGCGCCAGCCCCACCTGCTTGCGGCCGGGGTCAATGCCCAGCAGGCGGTCATCACGGGCCAGAGTGGCGGCGAGGTCGGTAAGGTTGAACAGAGCCATGTCTGCACGGTATGTTGCCTTGCGCCCGATTATGCTAGGGCTTTTTTCCTCCATAGCTGAAGAGAGTCTGCTTTCATGTCGCTCGACCTCGCGACCACCCGACGTATTGCAAAACTGGCCCGCATCGGCCTTGAAGATGCTGAGCTTGAAACTGTCCGCCAGAAGCTGGACGGCATCCTGGGCTGGGTTGATCAGCTCTCCGAGGTGGATGTTGAGGGCGTGCCCCCCATGGTGGGCACCGAGACTGAGGCGCTGCGCCAACGGGACGACGCGGTGACGGACGGCAATTGCCGGGACGCCATCCTCTCCTGCGCGCCGGAAAAATCCGGCCCCTTCTACACAGTACCCAAGGTTGTTGAATAATGCTGACCGGACTGACGCTGACTGAAGCGCGCGCGGGGCTTGCGGCCCGTAAATTTTCTGCCCGTGAGCTTGCTCAGGCGCATCTGGACGCCATTGGCCGCCTGAACACGCAGCTGAATGCCTATATTACGGTGCTGCCGGAGCAGGACGTTCTGGCTGCGGCCGATGCCGCAGACGCCCGTTACGCCAGTGGCGCTGCGCGGCTGATGGACGGCCTGCCGGTGGGCGTGAAGGACCTGTTCTGCACCAAAGGTGTGAAGACGACCGCTGCGAGCAAGATGCTGGCCAACTTCGTGCCGCCGTATGAAAGCAGCGTGACGGCGCGCCTGCTGGAGGCGGGTTCGGTCTTTCTGGGCAAGACCAATCTTGATGAATTTGCCATGGGGTCCGCCAACATTACCTCCGCGTTCGGCTCAGTGCTGAACCCGTGGAAGCGTCAGGGTGATGATGCCGCTCTGGTACCCGGCGGCTCCTCCGGCGGGTCTGCCGCTGCTGTGGCTGCTGGTCTTGCGCTGGCCGCAACCGGCACGGATACCGGCGGTTCCATCCGTCAGCCTGCGGCGTTCTGCGGGATTGTCGGGCTGAAGCCGACCTATGGCCGGTGCAGCCGCTGGGGCACGATTGCCTTTGCAAGCTCTCTGGATCAGGCTGGCCCGATGACGCGCAGCGTGGCCGATGCCGGGCTGATGCTGGAAGCTATGGCTGGCTTTGATGAAAAAGACAGCACCAGCTCAAATCGCCCCGTGCCGGAATTTTCCAAAGCGGTTGGCAAAAGCGTAAAAGGTCTGCGGGTCGGCATCCCTGCGGAATATCGCGCGCCCGGCATGCCAGAAGAAATTGCCAAAATGTGGGAGCAGGGCATCGCCTGGCTGCGTGAGGCCGGGTGTGAGGTGGTCGATGTGTCTCTGCCGCACACCAAATACGGTCTGGCCACGTACTATATTATTGCCCCGGCTGAATGCTCCTCCAACCTTGCGCGGTATGACGGAATTCGCTTCGGTGAGCGTCAGGATGCCCCCACGCTGGATGGCATTTATGAGCGCACCCGCGCGGAAGGCTTCGGGCCGGAGGTGCGCAACCGTATTCTGATGGGCACCTATGTGCTGTCCGCCGGGTATTATGATGCCTATTATCTGAAGGCTCAGAAAGTCCGCACCCTGATTAAGCGGGATTTTGTGCAGGCGTTTGAGCAGGTGGATGTTCTGCTGACCCCCACCGCCCCGAGTGCTGCCTTCGCGCAGGGTGAAAATATGGATGATCCGGTGCAGATGTATCTGAATGACATCTTCACCGTGCCTGCCAGCATGGCCGGGGTTCCGGCAATGTCCGTGCCGGTCGGGCTGGATTCCAGAGGTCTGCCGCTTGGGTTGCAGATTATTGGCCGGCATTTTGATGAAGAAACCGTGCTGTCCGTGGGCGGCGCGCTGGAAGCGGCTGCGGGCTTTGCCCACAAGCCCGCCCTGCATGCGGAGGCAGGCGTATGAGCTACGTGATTGAAGGCAAAACCGGTAGCTGGGAAATTGTGGTTGGGCTGGAAGTCCACGCACAGGTTGTCAGTAAATCCAAGCTGTTCTCTGGTGCCTCCACCACCTTTGGGGCGGAGCCGAATTCTCAGGTCAGTCTGGTTGACGCAGCATTTCCGGGCATGCTGCCGGTGATCAACCGGGAATGTGTGGCGCAGGCCGTGCGGACCGGGCTGGGCCTGAACGCCCGCATTAATCTGGAAAGCCGGTTTGACCGGAAGAACTATTTCTATGCCGATCTGCCGCAGGGCTATCAGATCAGCCAGTTCGCACACCCGATTGTGGGTGAGGGCACGATTGAAATTGAGCTGTCCAGCGGTGAAACCCGGAAAATCGGCATCACGCGCCTGCATATGGAACAGGATGCCGGCAAGCTGATCCATGATCAGGACCCCACCAAATCCATGGTGGACCTGAACCGTGCCGGTGTGGCGCTGATGGAAATTGTCAGTGAACCGGATATCCGTGAACCGGAAGAAGCCGGGGCCTATCTGCGCAAGCTGCGCCAGATCCTGCGCTATCTGGGTACCTGTGACGGCAATATGGAAGAAGGCTCCATGCGGGCAGACGTGAACGTGTCTGTTCGTAAGGCGGGTGAGCCGTTCCGTACGCGGTGTGAGATCAAGAACGTCAACTCCATCCGCTTTGTCATGCAGGCCATTGAGGTGGAAGCTGCCCGTCAGGTTGAAATCTGGGAAAACGGTGGCGAGGTTGATCAGGAAACCCGTCTGTTTGACGCTGCCCGGGGTGAGACGCGCACCATGCGCTCCAAGGAAGACGCGCATGATTACCGCTACTTCCCGGACCCGGACCTGCTGCCGCTGGTAATTGAGCAGGACTGGGTGGATGCGCTGAAAGCGGCTCTGCCGGAACTGCCGGATGCCAAACGCGCCCGCTTCCAGTATGACTACGGCATTCCGTTCTATGATGCGGGTGTGCTGGTGGCTGAGCAGTCCGTGGCGGATTTTTATGAAACCGTGGCCAAAGGGCGGGATGGCAAACTGGCTGTGTCCTGGGTGACGGGGGATCTGTTCGCTGCTCTGAACCGCACCGGCAAGACCATTGAAACCAGCCCTGTCAGCGCGGAAGCGCTGGGCCAGATGCTGGACCTGATTGCGGATAGCACCATCAACGGCAAAATTGCCAAAGAGGTGTTTGAAGACATGGTGGAAACGGGTGAAAGCCCGGATGCCATCGTGGAGAAAAAAGGCCTGCGTCAGGTGACGGATACCGGCGTGATTGATGCCGCGATTGATGCCGTTATGGCCAAAAACGCGGATAAAGTGGCTGAATATCGCTCCGGGAAGGACAAGCTGTTCGGCTTCTTTGTCGGGCAGGTGATGAAGGAAACCAAGGGGAAAGCCAACCCCGCGCTGGTGAATGGTGCTCTTAAGTCCAAGCTGGACGCCTGAGGGCCGCGGGCCGGTGTAAAATTTTTGCAGGGGGTTAAAATATCCTGCAAATAAGTCTTTCAGGGGGTTTGACGGAATGCTCAGAACCCCCTAAAAGCGTCCCTGCAAACGTCGTGTACACTTCATACTCTTCTTGCGGAGGGGTGGCCGAGAGGCTGAAGGCGACGGTTTGCTAAATCGTTATACGGGTAACCGTATCGTGGGTTCGAATCCCATCCCCTCCGCCAACATAATCAAAAAACATCAAACAAATCAGTGTGTTGCGAGTGATTTATTTTACGCTCCCATCATCCATCCCACCTTATGGTTTGCGGTTTCCTGTGGCGTCGGGCGGCTTCAAACCGCGTTGGAACGATTTGTGTTGGCAGAACGCCGCGTGTTCTGATAGAACAAAACAAGAATACGCTGAGGAGCCTTTTCGTTTAATACTTCTCCATCCCGACAGAACATAGCATAGCCCCTCGTGACCGAGGGCAAACGTCCTCCCCAAGACAGCCCCAGCTCCGATCCCCCCAGCTCCTCGGCAAGGTGGTTCGACAAGACGGTCGATGGTCGACCGTCATGGCTTGAGGAGTGCATGCGGTGCACGACATACAGACGTCTGGCCTATTGGGGCGCTTTATCACCCGGCTCGAGGCAGCGGAGATCTATCTGCGATGCGACGTTGCGACGGTTGACCGATACGTCGCCAAGGGGCTCCTCCCGAAATACAAGTTCGGCCGGAAAACGCTCTTCCTTCTGGCGGACGTCCTCAAGCTGGTGGTCCGGGCGGATGTCCCTGATATGGAATCAGGTGGACCTTGCGGTTCAACGCGTCGCGGTCGGGCCTGTTCCCAGCCTCTTCCAGTGGCCCTGGAGACACTCATTTTCTATCTGATCGCTGCGGCCTTGCTGATACGATTCATCATGCTCCATCATTGACCCGGAGCCGACGGGGGCTTGTCCTGGTGCACGCCCCCGTTCGCCTTCACTGAGGTCAGGCGCTCACAAGGCTTGAGCCCTGACAAAAGCCTGCCCCAGACGCGCCGTCAGGCTGGCAGGATCGCATACTTCATCGATGTGCAGCACTTCGACCGGAGCCATCCCGACATAGCGGAGCAGGCGTTCCTCGATAGCGTTGCGGAGGCCTTCGGCGTCTTCTGAGATCGAGCGTCCGTCACGGGTGACGGTGCCGACCACTTCGACATACAACGTGGGTTTCCCTCGGACGTAGAGCCCGAAGTCGGCTCGCGCCTGGACAACACTCTCTCTGACAGGCGGCTGAACCATCACGCGCACCGCTTGCGGACAGATGCGCTCGATCCGGCGATAGACGGCGAGCTCGACGATGGATTCAATGCGATAGCCTTTGATCCGGACGTCGCCCTGCCAGGCCGGCAACGTCGGATGGCGTTGGGTCACGGCCTGACGGAAAGCCTTCCACAGAGGCTTGTCGCGGTTGTAGCGGTCGACCAGAGCGCGACCGCCGTCGCAGAACTTGAGCATCTGTTGCGTCGGCGTGACGAGAAGTTCCTTTGACAGAGCGGCATAGCGATCCAGATCCTCGTCGCGGAAAAGAGTGCGGGAGACCCAGTTTGGGAGGGTATTGTTCAGATGGTCGTTGATCATGAGGATAATCCAAAAGGGCGCACGTCTCCCTCAGGTCTATGAGCCCGATGCAGAAACGCGCGGAATGTAAGGGAAGGTGATAAGGTGACGGCAAGCCTGCCACTGGTCTGGCGTGCAGCGCTCAGTCGCGTTTTACGGCATCACGGCCTCACGGCTCAGGAGTGCGTTGGTCAGGTGCCTGAACCTTCGGCGGATGTGACGCGTCAGCACGACGGCCCCTTCGAGGACCGTGCCGTCGACGTCATTGCCAGCCAAACATTCGCTGAGCGCGAAATCCAGAAGGCCGTGTAATGCGGCGATCTGCATGATGTCCGCTTCCATGCGGGACGATAAGACGATGTGTTGAGACATGAAGATTTTCTCGTTCGATATTGGAGGAACGAGGCTCACACCCCCACGACCGATACACGTCAGAAGGTAAAAATCCTCTGGGGAATTACGGGTATGAGACCTCATGAGGAGAAAAGATAAGAACCCTCGAACCACCGCTCAAATCGTCATAAGTAACCATCAAGATAGAATAATAAAAAATACAAATATTAAAAATCTATATCCCATCCTCTAGCTTTTCCTGTGGCGGCTTGCCGTTCGATTTCATTCTGTGATCGCGATACAGCGTCGCGTCCCTGCTGCGCATTCTTGACAGCCCGTCGGTCGGGCACGGGCTCGAGGCCATGATGAACAATGATTTTGAGCGTCTCTTCGGTCGTCGTCTGGGAAGCGCGGGAGAGGTTTCGGGCCAGTCTTTCGATCGCGACATGCCCTACCACCACATGATTGTAGATCCTGGGATCCGGAATATGGACTGAGTCCAGAAGAACCTCCGGAATGATGGCGCCGAGCCGTTGCGGCATGTTGATGCGGAGAGTGGCGGCGCCAGGTGGGGCACAACCGTAATGCCGGATCAGGCTCTCAACCACGTTGACTTCCTGTTCGGGCTTGCAGGGAACACCCGCCTGTATGACCGGATTGCCTCCCTGTCCGCCGAGGTTTGTGACGCAGCCACCGCGACAGGCAAAGCGGCACGCGGCTTTGCCTCCTTTGACTGGATCACAAAGGACAGCTGGGCGCGCCGCAGGCTGGTGGTGGCCAAGGCCGAATGGCGCCACGGCAACCGCTATCATCGTTTTATCGTCACCACTCTGCCGCAGGCAACGTCCGAGGCGCGTCACCTTTACGAACAGATCTACTGCGCCCGTGGGGATATGGAAAACCGCATCCGCTTCCTGCGTGAAGTCACCGAACGCGTGATCGCAACGATTGGCGCGCACAAAACGTCAGTAAGGCTGTCCCCCAATGGCAATACGCAGGGCTGCATCGACAGTCATCCAGGGCAGGTTTTTGTGCCGGCCGCAAAGCTGCTGAATGACCTCGATATCGCTTTCCTTGAACTGCGCGAGCCCGGACCGAACGGCACGTTCGGCAAGACCGACCAGCCCAAGCTGCATGGTCCGATCCGCGAAGTCTTCAGGAAGCCGCTGGTTCTGAATCAGGACTACACACGGGAAGAAGCGATCGAGACAGTCGCTACCGGTGTTGCGGACGCCATTGCGTTTGGTCGGCCTTTCCTCGCCAATCCGGACCTCGTGCGTCGTCTGGAAGACAATCTGCCCCAGAACAAGGACGATATCCGAATGGACAATGGCCCTGAATATGTCAGTCATACGGTGGTTTCATGGGCCGAAAAACAGGGGATTACCCTGATCTATACGCAACCGGGCAATCCGCAGCAGAACGCCTATATTGAACGTTACAACAGAACTGTCCGGCAGGAATGGCTGGAGCAGCATCTATTTGAAAGCATTCAGGACGTGCAGGAAGTCGCAACACAATGGCTCTGGACATATAACCATGACAGACCCAATATGGGGAACGGCGGGTTCACACCCGCCCAGAAACTAAAAGCAACTGTCTAAATTCTCAGTCAGAACCCCATTAAAAAAGGGGGGATTACCGTGCGGCTCATGTCCGTTATGCGGAAAGCTGTTCATCGGTGTGTATGTCAAATATGAGGCGACTGCCGCCTGTCTGTTTTGTGTTGTTTTGTTTTGCGTCGACAGACGGTCAATCATGACGAGCAAAAACTCATTCATGAACGCTTCTCTCATCTGGGCAGCGCAGATCTGATCCGTCAATATGCACAGCAGATCCACACTGAAGAACTGGAGCCGTCTGGACTGCAAACGTACTTTCAGAGGCCCGTCCGCTAACATGACTAAACTGAAGCCCCTTCCGGGCCGATAGTCGAATATTTCTCAAAGTCAGTCCCTCAATCGGCGCTTCGGGCAATCCCAACACAACCCCCGCAGTCTCCGCATTTTTCGCCGTCAGATCGGTAATGGTGACATCGTGAATATGCGGGGTTGTTGACGTTACCGAAGCAGCGGGATCGGTCATTGAGACAGTCTTCTGGGTTCCACCGGGCTGCCCTGCATAATAATCACTGATCGACAGCGGAGCGCGGACATGATTCATCATCACATGTTCCGCGCTAATCCAGCCAATATCTCCCCCACGATCTCGTCCAGACTTAATCCGCAGCCCGGACAGCGTGTTCTGAAACGAGACGTCAGAAATTCTGATATGATGGGCCCCATTGGCCAGTTCACTGCCAATAGACAGACCGTGCCCTTCGCCAAAGCGAGACTGTGTAATGCTAATATCACTCACGGCTCGTCCCGGTTGCCTCAAACCGGACTTGATGGCGATATTGTCATCCCCCGTCGCAATATCGAGAGTGCTCATCGTGACATGATCCGAGGAGACAAGATCAATACCATCGGTATTCCGAGACGAGGCCGGGTTGCGGATCGTGAGATGATCGATCTTGATCTGGCTGGACTCCCTTACAACGACCGTCCACATCGGAGAATTGGTCGCCGTAACGCCTGAGATCCGTCCATGCTGCACATGCGAAAACTCAATCAGCCAAGGACGTGGTAGGCCATTAGCAGCAGGAACCCCCGGATAGTCTGGCCCGTAAGGTAAAGGACCTGAGGTCTGCGTCTTGTGCGCCCGCACCGCTTGAGGCCACCAGACAGCAGCCCCATTCCCATCAATATGGCCCTGACCGGTTATAGCCACGTCCTGAACATCAATCGCAGAAACAAGGGCTTCACCGGGCTGCGCTGCTTTCCCCAGAAAGGCCCAGTGGAATAGACGCGTGTCCGAACTCCCCAGAAGGGTACTTCCCTGCCCCAGATTCAGCGTGACATGGTTTTTGAGAGATAAAGGTCCGCTCAACCATGTTCCTGACGTCAACGACACCATGCCACCGCCTGCCTCGCTACAGGCTGTAATGGCACGTTGAATGGCCGGACCGTCATTGGTGCGGCCATCATGCCGTGCACCATAGGTAACAGGATCACAGCGAGACGAAGCGGCATGACTGGGTATGGGCATGCACAACAACGCCGCGACTATCCCACCTGAAACGAGGCGCGTGCCTCTCATAGAGTGGCGACCTAAAACACATCTTTGGCCCGACTGGTTGCGTTTGTGAGCAGCGCTCCCCTTCACTTTCGCAACCCCTTGATACCCAGCTCTTCCCACATCCAGTCAAAGCTGAAAGAGGCCCCTGCCTCCTCACGCCCCAGGCCTGCTGTCGTGGCTTCAATCTGCTTCAACCAGGCCGCGACTTTCTTCTTCCCCGCCGCTGTTTTAACAGCCTGCCTCGGCGTGACATGCCCAAGCCCCGGAACAACCTCATCCAGAACACGGCGATAATGCTGCTCAAAAACAGCAGCCAAAATTTCCGCTTCCTCTTCGAGCGGGATCTCGTCTTCAAGCACGTCCCCTCGGCCAGAGGTCCGCTGTTCTTCTAAAGCCTGCTCGGCGGTCATAATCTGTGTTAGAGGAGATCCAATCAGGCTTCCCAAGGCGTTGCGGAGTACAGCCGTGCCTTGCTCAGCCCGTGTTTTTGAGTTGACCTGCAATCTCAGCTGATGGCCTTTCAGTTCCAGAGTCCCCAGAACAAGACCACCATCATCCAACGTGGTGCTCAAAAACTGAGCTTTGCTGTCGCCTGCCTTAGAATGGGCCTCAGGAACATGGTCCCCAGCCTGACGCGTCCAATTCCAGATCATGCGCCCCGCATGCTGCAAACAGGGTATCGTCTTCAAAACCTTGGCAATGCTCTTCTGGGTGCTTCCCTTGCTGAGAGGAAAACACACGTCATGAAAGACCAGGTCTTCGCCATCGCCGTTAAACAGAACGGGTGGCTCAGAGGCGCTCACCATGTTTTCCATGGTTCTAAAGAGCCAGGTCAACGTAAAGACCGGAGCCAGATCGCGGAGCACCTCTGTTTTGATCTTTGGAAACTCAGCCTGACCTCGCTTACGCTTGAGAACATCGCGCAAATTCTCAGCCAGATATTCGCAAGCCTGCGGCGAATATGCCAACAGACTCCCTGCCAAAACCATTTTACCGTCTTCGGGAACAAGGCGCGCCGCGATGCGCGCCCAAGGCTTCAAGGACTGTGTGGCTGAGCGTTCATGAACCAGAACAGGGTCACCACCCCGCAACAGGTCACGCACCATCATGCTTTGACCCGGCACGATCTGCGAAACCTCATACAGGCTCATGACGGCCTCTTTGAGGCCCCGCATATAAGCACTTTTACGTGGACCTTCTTTCCAGCCCCGTCGTTTCAGATAGACTTCAACGAAATTTTCGTTATCCCATTCCTGTCCCAAGAAATCTTCGAAGGCACAGCCCCAGAGTGACATCGCCGCACCCTGCCCTAGGATATCTTCCAGGTCTTCGAAGCTGATATCCGCCGCCTCTAAAGCCGGTCCCAGATGCTCACCCAACACCTCTTCAAAGCAGGATTGCCACTGATCCTGCTTCAGATATCCGATAAGCCCTGTCAGATTGTCAGCGTTCATAAATGCGACGACTTTCACTATTTTTCTGCGGCGGAACGGCAAACACCATGTTTACCCGAGAGCCTGACTCAAAAAGCGGTCTGATTGATTTTTCGCATCATTCTGCGTATATAAGCAATAATGAGACATGCCTGTGAGGCCTGGGGATTCGGCAAACAGCATCGCCTTAACGAAACGCGTGCTTATCTCCCCGATTTTACCTTAAAATTATAAATCTCACGGTAATCCCCCCATTTTTAGAGGGGTTCTGACTGAGAATTCAGGCAGCTGCTTTTAATTTCTGGGCGGGCGTGAACCCGCTGTTCCCCATGTTGGGTCTGTCATTGTTATATGTCCAGAGCCATTGTGTTGCGACTTCCTGCACGTCCTGAATGCTTTCAAACAGATGCTGCTCCAGCCATTCCTGCCGGACAGTCCTGTTGTAGCGTTCGATATAGGCGTTCTGCTGCGGATTGCCCGGTTGCGTATAGATCAGGGTAATCCCCTGCTTTTCGGCCCAGGAAACCAGCGTATGGCTGACATATTCAGGACCATTATCCATTCGGATAGCCTCTGGCCTGCCACGCCACTCCATAACCTGCTCCAGACAGCGGACAACCCGACAGGCCGGCAGGGAAAAATCAACCTTTATCGCCAGTCCTTCACGATTGAAGTCATCCAGAATGTTCAGGAGCCGAAAAGCGCGTCCATCCAAAAGCCTGTCCGCCATAAAATCCATGGACCAGACCGTGTTGGGAAGGACCGGAACCGACAGCTTTTCAGGCTTTTCGCGAACCAGACGCCTGCGGGGTTTAATCCGCAGGTTGAGTTCCAGTTCCCGATAAATCCGATAAACCCGCTTATGATTCCAGACCTGTCCCTGCACGTTACGCAGATACAGAAAACACAGGCCAAATCCCCATCTCCTGTGAGCCTGGGTCAGTCCCACCAGAAGATCGGCAATCCTGTCGTTCTCCGCTGCCAGTCGTGGACGATAGCGAAAGCAGGTCTCGGATATCCCAAAAATCCGACAGGCCAGCGCAATGCTGACCCCGTGATGCGCCACAGCCTGTGCGGCCAGTTCCCGGCGCTGGGCTGGCCGCTTCATTTTTTTCCAAGGGCCTCCTTCAGGATATCCGTCTGCATGCTCAGATCCGCATACATCCGCTTCAGCCGACGGTTCTCTTCTTCCAGAGCCTTCATCTGACTGATCATCGAGGCATCCATGCCGCCATATTTCGCGCGCCACCGGTAAAACGTCGCGTTGCTGATCCCATGCTCCCGGCACAGGTCAGGAACCGAGACGCCACCTTCAGCCTGGCGGATCACGCCCATGATCTGGGCGTCAGTAAAGCGATCACTCTTCATCAGAATCTCCTCATCCTCACGTTGAGAAAATTCTCATTCAAACGCCACTCTTTTTATGGGGGGATTACCGCATCAAAGCGCTCAAACAGTCTTTCAATGGCCCCTGCCTGTGTCAGGCATTCACGGAACAGCTACACCGTTTTGGCATCAGGCACACGGTCCGACAGCCCCAATCCCAGAAAACGCATGAACGACAGACGGTCGTTGATCAGATACTCCATCCGTTCGTCGGACAAATTGTTCAGCGTCTGGATCATCAGAATTTTGAACATCAGTATCGGATCAAACGGTGGACGCCCGCTTTTGCCCCCGTCCGAATAGGCCAAAGCTTGCTCCAGATCCGGGCGGAACACTTCAAAATCCACAGTTCGGGAAAACGCTTCGAGTTGGTCACTAAGCCCGCTCAGCCGGGCAAGTTGCTCTTCAACATCAAAAAAACGGGCTGTTTCATGATCCATACCCCAATCAACTCAGGGGAAATGAAATCACAAAGGCATTATCAAAACCAGAGAGTTTTTCGAACCCTCCAGGTCCAAATCGGGATCGATTGCTTTATCCTGGGGCTCTCTACCCTGACCATCGACCTCGCTCATGTCGGGCTGTCCGCCATCAGCGGGGGCGTGGCAACGTTCCATCGGCCGGGTCGCTATGCCGGATATTAAAATCTGACGAAAAATAAATGATTTTCTGGATTTCAGTCGAAAACCATCGATTTTTTTATGTATTTTTTCAACTCGTCAAGGAGCAAGCGCACGCTCTTCTTGATGTGGCTCCTAGATGGAAGAACGGCATAGAGGGATATCGCTTCGCCCTGATATTCCGGCAGAATGCGTACAAGGCTGCCATTCTGTAGATTTTCATGTGCATCGCATAAGAGTTTATATGCAATGCCTTTGCCCGATAAAGCCCAGTCGTGGATGATTTCCGCGTTTGTACTGCTGAGCGAAGGCGTGACGGTGAGAACGTGAGAATGCTCTTTGTTTTCCAGAACCCACTGATTGATCACTTCCATGGTTTTGTAACGTCTCAGGCAAAGGCAGGTATGCTGACGTAATTCGTTCGGTGTGCGTGGCTCGCCGTTTTTTATGATATATTCAGGGGATGCGCAGAGCACCCGGACAGTTGAGGCGATTTTCGTAACGATCGTGCCGGTCGCTTCCGGCAAGCCGACACGAATGATGATGTCGAGATAATCGGCAAAATCGTAAGATCCTTCGGAAGCAACAGCAAGATTAAGCTGAAGGCCATGGTATTTCTCATGAAAGTCCGCAATGAACGGCGCCAGCTTGTTTCGCCCGAATTCGAGGGGGGCCCCGATGCTGAGCGCCCCTTGGAGGAGTTGATCCGATTGGATCACTTCGGCCTCAAGCCGATCGGTTTCTTCAACGATTTTTTTTCCACCATCATAATATAATTGCCCGGCGTCACTGAGATGAAAGTGCCGTGTATTGCGTATGACGAGAGCGATATCCAGCCGTGCCTCCAGTCGCCTCAGCCTTCGGGAAACGGCCGCCGGAGAGGCACCCAGTCGCTTGCCTGTAGCCGTTACACCGCCGGCATTAACCAGATGCATGAAAAAAGCGACATCCGTCAGATCGTCCAAAGCCATGTTTCTGTTCCTGAAGCGGGTCGTAGTCGCATTGTCCTTATAGGATGATGACACAAAAAATACTTGTGTCACACGCAATAGTTATTTGCGCCCAAAGCCGGTGGCCAAGCGACTCGTTCTGAATATGATCCAGCTTGAGAAAAATTGATGGGACATCGAAGATGAGCGTCGCGCCACAGGTCAAGCCTGAGCAGGAAAAAGCACTGGTACAAGAGATCGTGGGAACCTGGACGCTGGTTTCGTATCAAGTGGAGTTGCAGGCAACCGGCGAATTTATCGATGCCATGGGAGACCATCCGCGAGGACGAGTCATTTTCACTAAAGATGGTTGGGTTGCTTTCAATCTTGAAGGGACCGGACGTGAGGCTGCCACGACAGACGAAGAGCGCGCTCATCTGATGAGCACCCTTGTCGCCTATATCGGGCGTTACAGGATCGAAGGCAATCAGTGGGTAACCAGTGTACAGACGGCGTGGGCCCCGGAATGGGTCGGAACCGAGCAGCGTCGTACGGTCACGATCACGGGTAACGACGCACAGGTTGTGACACCGTGGCGCAAGATGCCAAACTGGGCGAAAGATCAGATGTCACGCAGCATCATCAGGTTCGCTCGCGCGCAGTGATGTTGTCACTCGCAACACGGTCCCTCTTCACCGATGCGAAATTGCGCGTGGTCAATGGGATGGATCTTAAATTCCTCTGGCTCGACATCGAACGGTTTCTGCTTGAGAATGAATTGAAAATAGATAGGGCGATCAAAAAATTCGTGCTGGCAACAAGCCTGGACGACGGACGAATTGTTGCCAGCGCCGGGCTTGATGAAAATGTTATTAAATGTGTATGCGTCGATAAGAAATATCGGGGTACGGAGTTAAGTCTCAAAGTCGGTACCGAGATCGTCAAGCAGGGACTCGAGGCACGGTACGACGATCTGTTTCTTTATACAAAACAAGAAAACTCTAAAAAGTTTCGTGGGTGGGGCTTTTCACCCCTGGTGGAGATTCCAGGGGCTGTCACATTCATGGAGTATAATAGAAACAGACTGTCCGATTATCTGGAAAATCTTTCCAGAAAAAAGAAAGAAGGTGGTCGGGTCGGTAGTGTCGTCATGAATGCCAACCCGTTTACGAACGGGCATCGTTATCTGGTCGAAAGGGCATGCAGGGAGTGTGATTGGGTGCATGTCTTTCTGGTCAAGGAAGATGTGTCTTATTTCTCATACCAGGATCGCCTCAATCTTGTACGAGAAGGGCTTTGCGATATTGCGAACGTCATCATCCATGAGGGCTCCGACTATATCGTCTCTCACGTTACATTTCCCCAGTATTTTCTTAAAGATGATGATCAGGTAAACCAGCAGGCTTCTGCCGTCGATGCACTGATGTTTCGCCAGTATATTGGTCCGGCGCTCGGTATCACTGTCAGATATGTTGGTACCGAGCCGCTGGATAAAACGACTCGAATGTATAATAGAGTTTTGAAAAAATATCTTTCAGAATCGTTATGCGTGCAGAAATCAATACAGCTTGAAGAAATTGTAAGAATAAAATGTGATGGCAAAGTTGTTTCAGCGTCCCGCGTTAGAGAGCTGATTAAAGAACATCAATATGAATCTGTCCGGCCTCTGGTGCCATGTTCAACGTTTGCTTTTATCAAGCAGAATTTCATGAGTTCGGACAAAAAGAAGGATGCATCATCATGAAGATCAAGCAACGAGGAATAGCCGGTACGTTGGAGTCGAGTGACATCCTAGTCGTGGTTTCTCCTGATGACGGAAATGAGGTTCAACTCATGCTTCAGAGCAAAGTTGAAAAACAGTACGGTGCGGCCATCCGACAGCTTGTGACAGAGACGCTGGAAAAGCTCGGCGTAACTGGAGTTGCTGTCGATGTGAAGGATCAGGGAGCTCTGGATTGTGTCATTCGGGCTCGTGTCCAGGCTGCTGTCTTTCGGGCCGCAGGAGAAAATAAAGTGAATTTCGAGGTTGTGTCATGAGATTGCGCCGGAGCATGATGTTCATTCCGGGTGACAGCGCTGGAATGCTCTCCAATTCCTATATTTATCGACCTGATTCCGTCATGTTCGATCTGGAAGATGCCGTCAGCCTGGCCGAGAAGGATACGGCGCGCCTTCTGGTTTTCAATACGCTGAAAGCCAACCTCTACGGTGGCATCGAAACTGTCGTACGCATCAATGGTGTCGAAACTCCGTTCTGGGAAGATGATCTTGACATGGCTGTCCGCGGCGGTGTCGAGGTCATCCGTCTGCCCAAGACGGAAAGCGTTGCCGACGTAAAAGAAATTGAAAATCGTATTGAAAATATAGAAAAATCTTGTGGTCGTCCCATAGGTGATACGAAAATCATGGCAGCTATCGAATCTGCATGTGGTGTCGTCAATGCGGTTTCTATTGCATCATGTACGCCCCGAATGATCGCCATTGCCCTTGCGGGATTTGACTACCTGGTGGATATGCAGACATCGCGGAGTTCCGGAAGTGAACCCGAATTGTTCTATGCACGTGCGGCCGTGTTGCATGCTGCGCGCGCTGCAAAAATCGATGCATTCGATGTTGCTTATGGAAACGTCAATGATGAAGAGGGATTCCTGAGAGAGGTCGCCATTGCCAAAAATCTTGGTTTTAATGGAAAGTCCCTCATTCATCCGCGCCAGATTGAGCTTCTCCATAAGGCCTATGCCCCAACGACGGGCGAGGTCGATCACGCCCGGAAGGTCATTCAGGCTGCGAAAGACGCCGAAGAAAAAAATCTGGGCGTCGTTTCCCTTGATGGAAAAATGATTGATCCGCCGGTTATTCACGAGGCTCAGCGCGTCATTCTTCTATCCGATCACTCGTGAGGGAGGGTTCAATGTCATACAATCAACAGTGCACCGCAGAATACGCTTCCAGAAATAACCTTCCAGAATTTGAAGGTGTATTTGCGAAATCGCCGCAACTCGCGAGCCCGTCCACGAAGCGCCACAGAAAGCTTTTTCCGTCTCTTGAAGAGGCAATTCGTACGTCGGGTTTGCGGGATGGCAGTACGGTGTCCTTTCATCACGCCTTCCGGGAGGGCGATAAGGTTTTGATGCATGTCATCAAGACGTTATCCGATCTCGGTTTTAAAAATCTGACGATTGCACCAAGTTCTTTGCTGAACTGCCATGATGGCCTGGTTGAGTATATCCGCTCCGGCGTGATCGCTAAAATCTTTACATCGGGCTTGCGAGGTGAACTGGGCGAGGCTGTTTCCAAAGGTTTGATGGATGTGCCGGTGCAGGTTCATTCTCATGGCGGCCGTGTTCATCTGATTCAAACGGGCGAAATTTCCATTGATGTTGCATTCCTCGGGGTGGCGTCATCCGATGAGTTTGGCAACGCGAATGGCAGTCATGGCGAACTGAGTTGTGGTTCGCTCGGCTATGCCAAGGTGGATGCTGCGCACGCGCGGTATGTTATCGCGATGGCTCAGGAACTGGTGGATTTTCCGAACTATCCCGCCAGCCTTTCCCAGGATCAGGTAGATGCGGTCGTCACGGTGGACGAGGTGGGCGATCCGTCTCTGATCAGCGTTGGGGCTGCACGGTTGACGAAGAACCCCCGCGACTTGCTTCTGGCCCGTATCGCCGCCTCTGTAATCGAGCATTCAGGATCGTTCAAAACCGGCTTTTCCATGCAGACAGGATCAGGAGGAGCCGCTACCGCAACGACCATCTTTCTCGGGGAAAAGATGGTCGAAAAAAATATCAAAGCGAGTTTTGCCTTGGGTGGCGTGACGGGCCCCATCGTGGATCTGCTGAACAAAGGCATGATCGGCGCGATTGCAGACGTGCAGTCGTTTGATGTGACCGCAGCACAGTCATTGAGAGAGAATGCTGCACATTGCGAGATTTCGGCGAATGAATATGCGAATTCATCATCCAAGGGCGCTTATGTCGATCGTGTCGACGTCGTGTTGCTGAGTGCGTTGGAGGTTGATATCGATTTCAATGTCAATGTGCTGACAGGCTCTGATGGAGTGCTGCGTGGTGCGTCAGGTGGTCATTGCGATGTTGCCGCTGCAGCCAATTTGACGGTTATCGTGACGCCGTTGCTCAGGTCGCGGATGCCGTGTGTAGTCGAGCATGTCAATACGGTCGTGACTCCGGGCAGCACCGTGGATGTCGTTGTAACTGACCACGGAATAGCGGTGAATCCCAATAATCAAGCTCTCGAAAAACGTCTCCGCGACGCGAAGCTTCCGGTCTTGAGTATCGAGGAACTGAAAGATCTCGCCATCAGCCGCGCCGGCAAGCCGGAACCGATCGCCTACACGGACAAGATCGTTGCGGTCGTACGGTATCGTGATGGCAGTGTCATGGATGTGGTGCGCCAGGTGGCCCGATAATGACGAGAGATCGGCCTGATGCGTTGGCGGATGGCTCTGTCCCATTTTCTGCCCTGCTGGCGGCAAGGGAAGCGCGCGCGTACAGGCAGTATCTCCTGCTGGAGGACTGTGAGTGTCCTCTGATTTCGCTGACGATCGTGTCTCCGGGTCCGGTCAAATCGTCTCTATTGATCGATAAAGTGTTTCATGTCGGAGTGACGACACTCCATGCGGCGTGTGACGGTGCTGGTCTGAGGATCGATACGCAGCGTTTCTCACATTCGGCAGCAGGACCGGAGGCGCTCTGTGTCGTCAGAGGGATCGAATCCGAGGCGCTGAAGCAGATCGCCGTGAACCTCGAAGATACGCATCCGCTCGGGCGGCTGTGGGATCTGGATGTGATCGAGCCAGGCATGAATGTTCTGTCGCGGGAGCAGTTTGGCCTGCCAGCGCGGCGATGCTTAGCCTGCCAGGAAAACGCACATTTCTGTGCACGCAACCGTCAGCACCCCTTGCCGGTTCTGGAGACCAGTATGAAGCGGATTCTATCCCTCTATGAAGAGGGCGTATCGGTATGACCGCCGTCATGACAATCGGCGAGAGAGTCTCGGAGATAGCGCGAAAAGCTTTGGTCAGAGAGATTGATCTGACCCCCAAGCCCGGTCTCGTCGATCGCCATGATAGCGGTGCCCACCGTGATATGGATTACCCACTTTTCCTGTGTAGTATCGAAGCAATTTCGCCCTTTTTAGAGCGTTTCTATCAGCAGGGATGTGAAACGGCCTTTCAACCGGCTGATCGGACACTGTCGGCTCTGCGCGCGACTGGTCTCGCGTGCGAACGGCGTATGTTTCAGAAAACAGGCGGGATTAATACACATAAGGGGAGTATTTTCTCTCTCGGCCTCCTGTGTGGGGCTGTCGGGAGAGTCGTGGCTGGTGGGCAAGAACTGAGCATTGAACGAATCTGCACAGAAGTCGCGTATATCTCTAAGGATATCGTCTTGAATGATTTCGGATGCCAGGGCAACACATCCAGTGCGACGGCGGGCGAGAAGATTTATCGACGATACGGATTGGCCGGGGCTAGAGGAGAGGCGGAATCTGGTTTTGTCACTGTTCGGACATATGCGCTGCCTGCTTATCTCTCGGCTCTTTCCGAACATGGCCCATCCGGTCGCGCAGACCTTGTCGCATTGCTGACTCTGATATCCAAAAATGGAGATACAAATATTATCTCCAGAGCGGGTCTGGCTGGGCTTGATTTCTCCAGAAAATGTGCAGAAAAGGTGTTGAATATTCCATCTTCTATTGATGATGAGGTTTTTTTTGAAAATGTTTTTAATATAAATAAGATATTTATTGATAAAAATATTAGCCCGGGTGGAAGCGCCGATCTTTTGTCGGTGTTGTTTTTCTTGACGGATGTTGAGGCAGCTTTTTCAAAAATGTGAGGTCGTATGTTAGAGACTATTTGTGGGGCTGTCTTCCCTGTGGTCCTCTCCATGGCGTTGGGATACTTGGGTGCCGCCTGTGGTATGTTCAATCGCGATCAAGCAACCGCTCTCAACCGAATGGTACTGAAATTCGCACTGCCGATGGATCTGTTTGTCGGTATTTCCAAAATTGACCGTCAGCAAATTCTCAATTCTGGTAGCTTTGCGGCAATTATTATTGGCTGGATGATTGTCAGCTTTCTGCTGACGTACTGGCTTTCGCGCTTTGTCTTCAAGCGCTCCGTCTCCTTGAGCACGCTTCAGGCACTTGCCGTTGGAAACCCTTCAGTTCCATTCGTTGGTTCGGCTGTATTGGGTTTTCTATTTGGTGAAAAAAGCGCGCTCGCCGTGTCTTTGGCAAGCCTGACCATTAATGTTGTCTTGATACCAATTGTTTTTTTTCTTCTGGCCAGCGATAATAGGGAGACGCTCGGAGGTGAGGGAGGATGGACCTCGCATCTCAAGCAGGCCTTCAAGCAGCCAGTCGTCCTTGCGCCGCTTCTGGCATTTTTCTGGGTTCTGTCCGGCGTGCCCGTCCCAAAGCTTTTGGACACTTCCTTGATCATGCTCGGTAAAACGACTGGGGGAACCGCAATGTTTTCCGCCGGTATTTTATTGTGCCTGATGAAACCTGTGTTGAACAGAATGGTCATCACGTCGGTTGTGATCAGAAACGTTGTCGTGCCACTCGGTGCTTGGGGCCTTGCACTCGTGGCGCATCTGTCGCCGTTTTATCTGCGGGAAGTCGTTCTGACATTTGCGATGCCGTCGGCCTCTGTCATCGTGATTCTATCGAGTCAAATTAAAAAGGGGGAGCGTGAGGCCGCATCTACGGTGTTTTTCTCCACCATCGCCGCTGTTTTTAGTATGGGCGCTCTGATCGCGCTGACATCCTGAAGATCTTCTGTAGCGTCCAGAGGTATTCGGACAGTTTTTGGGTTGAATAAGCTATAACCCGGTTGTTGTTATGCTGCCATTCTGACGGCACCGCTGTTGGCCCTCTGGTCCGGGGTTAACCCCCCGGACCAGAGGGCGGCGGCACGTCATGATACGCCTTATCGGGCTTACGTCCAGCCAATGCTGAATGAAGCCGCTGTCCGTTGTAATGCACAATCCATCCGGCAAGCGCGGTCCGTAGCTCCGATCCGGTCTCGAACGCGTGCAGGTAGATGCATTCGTATTTCAGCGGTAATCCCCCCATAAAAAGAGTGGCTTTTGAATGAGAATTTTCTCAGCGTGAGGATGAGGAGATTCTGATGAAGAGTGATCGCTTTACTGATGCCCAGATTATGGGCGTGATCCGCCAGGCTGAGGGCGGCGTCTCTGTTCCTGACCTGTGCCGGGAGCACGGGATCAGCAACGCCACGTTTTACCGATGGCGCGCGAAATATGGCGGCATGGATGCGTCAATGATCAGTCAGATGAAGGCTCTGTAAGAGGAGAACCGTCGGCTGAAGCGGATGTATGCGGATCTGAGCATGCAGACGGATATCCTGAAGGAGGCTTTGGGAAAAAAATGAAGCGGCCAGCCCAGCGCCGGGAACTGGCCGCACAGGCTGTGGCGCATCACGGGGTCAGCATTGCGCTGGCCTGTCGGATTTTTGGGATATCCGAGACCTGCTTTCGCTATCGTCCACGACTGGCAGCGGAGAACGACAGGATTGCCGATCTTCTGGTGGGACTGACCCAGGCTCACAGGAGATGGGGATTTGGTCTGTGTTTCCTGTATCTGCGCAATGTGCAGGGACTGCTCTGGAATCATAAGCGGGTTTATCGGATCTATCGGGAACTGGAACTCAACCTGCGGATTAAACCCCGCAAGCGTCTGGTTCGCGAAAAGCCTGAAAAGCTGTCGGTTCCGGCCCTTCCCAACACGGTCTGGTCCATGGACTTCATGGCGGACAGACTTTTGGATGGACGCGCTTTTCGGCTTCTGAACATTCTGGATGACTTCAATCGTGAAGGACTGGCGATTGAGGTTGATTTTTCCCTGCCGGCCTGCCGGGTTGTTCGCTGTCTGGAACAGGTTATGGAGTGGCGCGGCAGGCCCGAGGCTATCCGAATGGACAATGGCCCTGAATATGTCAGTCATACGGTGGTTTCATGGGCCGAAAAACAGGGGATTACCCTGATCTATACGCAACCGGGCAATCCGCAGCAGAACGCCTATATTGAACGCTACAACAGAACTGTCCGGCAGGAATGGCTGGAGCAGCATCTATTTGAAAGCATTCAGGACGTGCAGGAAGTCGCAACACAATGGCTCTGGACATATAACCATGACAGACCCAATATGGGGAACGGCGGGTTCACACCCGCCCAGAAACTAAAAGCAACTGTCTAAATTCTCAGTCAGAACCCCATTAAAAAAGGGGGGATTACCTACCTTCCTATTTTTAAAGGAAGGTACATGCACGAATAAAATTACTTACCCTCAGACAGGCTTACGTGAATTCGCAGCGGCGACGAATTTGCCCCACTTCACGAGCGTTTCGGTGCAGTCTGTCTGATCGAGCTTACATTCGATCAATGTTGGACCACGTGTATTTTTCTTGGCCTTTTCAATGGCATCAGCCAGTTCTGCACCTGTCGTAGCGTGCAGGCCAAGTCCGTATTTCCCACTTTCAACACCCGGGACACCTTGATTGAAGACCTGCATTAGGGCCGCATAGTCCCAGTTTTGAATGTAGTTATACGGGCCATCATGAATGGCAATTTCAATGACGTAACCGTGGTTGTTCACGAGAAAGATGATGACAGGCAATTCATAGCGGACCATCTGCGCAACTTCCTGCGCGGTCAATTGAAACGAGCCGTCACCGACCATCAGAACATGCCGTCGCTCAGGCGCAGCCAAGGCGTTACCAAACATGGACGGCACAGACCAACCGATATGCCCCCACTGCATTTCCGTCTCAACCTTAGCCCCCTCAGGCAGATGCATGCGTGTTGCATTGAACCAGGAATCACCGGTCTCGGCGTATAGTGTCGTGTTGCCATCAACCAACGCATTGATCTGACGGGTCATCTCATCATTGGTGAGCGGCTTCGCGCCGTCAGCGACCGGCAGCGTAACCGGGGTATACGGTTTCACCAACGAGGCAGGCTTACTGGACACCTGCTCCGTCAGAGCAGCCACGAATTCCTTCAAACGGAAACCTTCAAAAGTCTTCCCGTTCACCGTAACCCGGCTCGGGTTCACTTCAAGCACACGCTCTCCACGCACGGAATCTCGCCAGCCGACAGTCGAATAATCATTCCAGACCGGAGCCAAGGTAATAACCGCGTCGGCGCTCTTAACGACATCTTCAACGCCAGGGCTGCTGACTTCCCCCCAGTAAACCCCACGGAAACCTGGGTGAGCTTCAGAAAAGAAACCCTTGGCCGCAGCCATAACGGTCACAGCACAACCAAGCTTGTCTGCGAGAGCTACTGTCTCCGTAAGAGCCTCGCAGGAACGCAGCTTACTGCCGACAAGAATGACAACATTCTTAGCCTTCTCAAGGAACGTGACACTTTCTTCAAGCGCCGCCTTGAGGCTGTCTTCGTCTGCCTTCAGGTGAGACAGAAGCGACGAAACCGGACCTGGGCGCACACATGGCTGGCTCGCAACGTTACAAGAAATTTCTAAATAAGCGGGCTTTTTTTCGCGCAGTGCGGTCCGAATGACATGATCGATTTTTGCGGGTGCAGTGTCTGCCGAGGTGATGCTCTCAGCCGCACACGTAACGTGCTTCACCATCTCCATTTGATAATTATAGTCTGTCGTGCCGATCGTGTGGTGCAGGACATGGCCCGACCCATGATCATTAGAGTTCGGCGCACCAGAAATCAGAATGACGGGTAGATTTTCAGCATAAGCCCCACCCAGGCCATTCATTGCTGAAATTGCACCGACACTAAACGTCACCACAGCAGCAGCAGCACCATTTTCGCGCGCATAACCTTCCGCCGCGAAGCTGCAATTCAACTCATTGCAGTCATAGATCTGCTTCATACCGCCATGCTCAATCAGTTGATCAAGCAGAATCAGATTGTAGTCACCAGCAACAGCAAAATGGTGCTTTAGACCGATTTGTGTCAGCCGCTCAGCAAGATAATGTCCAACAGTGAAAGTCATAACACAGGATCTCCAACAAAAATTCTTTCCCCAAGATGGATGCCCCTCTTTTAAACGTCCAATATATATTTTGACTGATTGTCATATGTAGATAATATGGATCCATGGATCTTCGCCATCTACGCTATTTCGTGGCCATCGCAGAGCATGGCAGCTTCACAAAAGCTGCGGAGGTGCTCCATATCGAGCAGCCCCCTCTCAGCCAGCAGATTAAATCCCTAGAAACAGAGCTCGGAGTGCAACTCTTTATCCGGTCTAAACGCGGGGCCACCTTAACGGATTTTGGGGAGCAGCTTTTTGAAAAAGCCCAGACAATTCTGCGCCTTGAACATCAATTCCACCTTCTGGCCAAAGGATTATCTCTTGGCGAACAAGGGCGTCTTAGAATAGGGATGGCTGGTGCCGTCGCGCTTTTGCCTCTGATACCAAAAGCCATACGGACATTTCGTGAGCAATGGCCGGATGTTGTGATTACACTCGAAGAAAGTAACACTCCTGCTCTCTGTGAAGCATTACGAGAGCGTCGGGTAGATCTCGCCATTGTGCGTCCACCCGCACCAGACCCGGATATCGCGCTTCATCCTCTCTTCGATGAACCTACACTGATCGCCATTCCAAAAGGCCATCCACTTTCCAAGCGCCATACGCTCAAATTAATCGATGTCGCCAAAGAACCATTTCTTATTTTTGATCGCTCACTCGGTCCCGGTTTCTACGATGCTATTATCTCAGCCTGCCAACAAGGCGGCTTTACTCCGCGTTTCGGACAAGCAGCCCCTCAGATCGCCGCAACAATTCCAATGGTTGCGGCGGGACTGGGTGTAGCAGTCGTTCCGGCCTACCTGCGACAAATTCATGCCGATGGCGCAACATTCCATCCCATCTCCGGCCCCTCACCTCGAGCCAGCATCTCGCTTGCCACCCTTGAAACGGAATTGACTGGACCAAGCGCCAATTTCCATCAAATTCTTCTTGCTATAGGAAACAATAATTAGAATATGATATTGAGTTTATTATCAAAAATTCCCCGTGAATTTTAGGGCGTGTCGTCAGTTAAACCCTGAGTGTGGCAGGTGAGGGTTGTACTTTGTGTCTGCGTGTGCTGACTGTTTTCCCGTTTTTTGGGGGAGACAGACAGATGCGACGCTATAGTTTACGCGATGACCAGTGGGAGCGGATACAGGATCTTCTTCCCGGTCGAGAAGGCTATGTCGGCGGCACTGCGGTGGACAACCGTTTGTTCGTGGAGGCGGTGCTGTATCGCTATCGCGCGGGTATTCCATGG